>JBFIHA010000038.1:0-29322 GCA_041602035.1 Gemmatimonadales bacterium
CCGAGTACGTGACCGCGGCGTGCGTGGCGGCGGTCGCGCTTGGGCTGCAGCGGCCCGACGGGCGGGAAGCCGAGTTCGCACAATGCTGAAGCTGCTGCTGTGGGTGTTCGCAGGACTCGTCGTCATCGCACTGCTCGATCGGGTCCTGCTCCACCTCGAGGCACGCGGCTGGATCAACTACCGGCGTCGCGGCGTGAGCCGGAGCGGCACCGCCTTCCACGCGCTGACGCTGCACTCCATCTTCCATCCGACCGCGGAACACCTTCAGGAGGTGAGGTATCACGAGGCGGAGGAGCGCGACGACTCCGGAGACCCGCCGCCACCCAACGATCTTAGCGCACCGACTGTCTCGGACACACCTGAGGGGTAACCGTTGCACGACCCTCCCACAACATTCCGTCAAGCAACGATTTCGGACACGCCGAGCCATGGCGGACTGCCGCGGGACTTGCTGGCCAAGGCTCGCACGCGGATCGCCGCGCTCGCGGGCGTGCTCGGCGCGCTCTCGCTGATAGCCATCCTCCTCAACGCCACGGCATTCAGAGATGAGGTGGATGCAGCGGTCCAGCCACAGCATCTGCTGGCCGTAGCGCTTGCGGTGGTGGTCATCGTGAGCGCCCGATCCAAACGGATCGCTGATACCACTGCGTTGAGTGTCGGCCTCGTGTACGAGGTCAGCCTGTGTTGGATCGTGTCGTTCGCCGCACACCATGCCGCCATCGGGCTGGTCGGCCGCGCGCCCGAGATCACGTGGACCTCGATGATCATCGTCGTCTTCCCGATGGTGATTCCCTTGCCTCCGAGACGCCTCTTGGTGGCGTCGCTGTTGGGGGCGATCAGCTCGCCGGTCTCATTGCTCGTGCTCGACCGCATGGGCAAGCACGCGCTCACGATCGACGAGCTCATCGGGGCGTCGATCGCCCCGGCGTTCGCCGTCGTGCTGGCCTACTTTGGCGCGCGCATGATCTACGCTATTGGCCTCGACGTCTCCAGAGCCAGGCTCTTGGGTGCCTACCGGCTCGAGTCTCGCCTCGGCGCCGGCGGCATGGGGGAAGTGTGGCGCGCCAGCCACCGCATGCTGGCAAGGCCTGCCGCGGTCAAGCTGATCGCGCCTCAGCAGCTGGGTGACGACACCCACGCGGTGCTGGCGCGTTTCGAGCAGGAGGCCCAGGCGACGGCCCTGCTCCGCTCTCCGCATACGGTGGAGGTCTACGATTTCGGACTCTCGAGCGATGGTTCGTTCTACTACGTCATGGAATTGCTCGACGGTCTGGATCTCCAGAAGCTTGTCGACACCTACGGACCAGTTCCCGCATCGCGAGTCGTGTACATCTTGCGGCAGGTGTGCCACTCCCTGGGCGAGGCCCACACAGCCGGCATGGTGCACCGCGACATCAAACCCGCCAACATCTTTGTCTGCCGCTACGGCAGTGACTTCGACTTCGTCAAGGTGCTCGACTTCGGTCTGGTCAAGCAGCAGAAGCTCGGTGGGGATGCGGCCCTGACGCAGAGGGGCCAATTCCTCGGCACGCCGGCGTTCTTCGCTCCGGAGATGGCGCTGGACGCAGAGATCGATGGACGGGCAGACATCTACTCGCTCGGGTGTGTCGCCTACTGGCTACTGACCGGCTCGTTGGTCTTCGAAGCCGACACGCTCATGGCGCTGGCAGCCAAACATCTGCAGGAAAAGCCGCTGCCTCTTTCGAAGCGCACCGAACTGGAGATTCCCACGGATCTGGAAGACGTGGTGCTGGACTGCCTCCGCAAGAATCCGGCTGATCGGCCACGCAGCGCAGAGGCGCTCGCCACCAGGCTCGCCGACTGTGACGTGGGTGCGTGGACCAACCAAGATGCGCAGCGTTGGTGGCAGCTCCGGTTTGCCGACGGCAGCGGCGTCTCACACGCGGTGGGAGCTGACGGGCGCGCTCGTTCTCGAGGAGGTCCTTGATATGAGCACACTGGAAGAATTGTGCGCGGTCTGAGCATTTCCCCCGTTCGTCGTGTACGGCAGGCGATGCTCATCGTCGCCGGCACCGCTCTGTCCGTGGGGTCGGCGTCCGGTCAGGAGCCGTGGTGGCTGGACTCACTCGACTACACAGAGGCACGGCTCTCTCCAGTCCGCGTGGGCAGCGACGGCTTTCCCTACCTGCCTGTCCGGATCGATGGGACCACGCTGTGGTTGCTGTTTGATACGGGGAACATGGTCGGACTGACCGTTGCAACCCCTCACTTCGACCAACTCGGACTCCCTCGTACCGGCACCATCAGACAGCGCGATTCAAACGGGGAACTCGTGGGCGTGTTTCGTGTCGGCGAAGCACAACACGTCGACGCCCTTGGCCAGTCGGTCACGCAGGTGGAGGTCCGCGAGTTCTCCCATCCCCGACTCGCCGGCCTCTTCGGCCCGGGCGACCTGCCCGGCACGCGGTTCACGCTCGACTATCAGGAGAGGCTGATCGCCGTGGACACCGTACCCATCGGCCGGCAGCTCGTCTCCGTGGCACAGCCGTTGATTCGATCGCCGCGGCACCCGCGGCTGATCGTCGTGCAGGGGGATGTCCGCGGTGAACCGGTTCTCATCGAGCTGGACACCGGAAAGAGCCGTACGGTCGTGGATCCCGTGTGGGCAACCGGCGTCGGGCTCACCGTGGACGCGCGAGATACGGTGGTGGTTGGGGAGGTTCGCATTGGTCAGGCCGTCTTTCACATCGCCGATGCCAAGCCGTTCGGGCTCGGTGCGATCGACCCGGATCTTCCCGCTCCGCTCGTCCTGAGTCTCGGCTCCGACTCGTTGTCCCGCTTCGTCCTGACCGTCGACTACCGAACCGGGTCCGTTCTGCTCTGGGAAGCGAGATAGCGCAACAGCCGTCTAGGACGCGCATGGACCCGGCGACCGCACACGGGTCCGGCGGATGAATGTGGCAGGGTAATCATCAGAGGAGCCGAAGCGGTGCCACCCGACTTCTGGGACAAACGGGCCAAGAAATACGACGACCGCGTTCAAAAACATGACGCCCTCTACGTGCGGTCCATCGAGGCCGTGCAATCGCCTGATACTGTTGACGCAGTGTCGCCGCGTGGTACCGATAGGCGTGCGCCCAGGGCCATCCGCGCGTGGCCGGGCGGGCGGCCGCAGCTCGAGCGCCGACGGTTAGGGCGCCACACGACATCGGGGGATCACATGGCCTTCGCAATCAGCCGTGCCATCGCGTGCCCAGGGCTCCAGTGACGTCCGGACTTCCGGGAGGCTCACGGCTTCCACCCACCGTCATCTACTATCTCATCTCGGCGTTGTTCACGCTCGCAGCGGCGCTCATCTGGGGTGTCAACACGCTGTTCCTGCTCGACGCCGGTCTCGACATCTTTGCCGTCTTTCTCGCCAATGCCGCGTTCACGGCGGGCATGGTGCTGTTCGAAGTACCGACGGGGGTCCTGGCCGATACGGTGGGACGGCGGGCGAGCTTCCTGTGGAGCGTGGCGGTGCTGGCGGTCACCACGGTCGCCTACATCCTGGTCGCCCGTGCGGGCGGCGGCGTGATACCGTTCGCGGCGGTGTCGGTCGTCATGGGCCTTGGCTTCACGTTCTACTCGGGCGCGGTGGAGGCGTGGCTCGTCGATGCGCTCGAAGCCACGGGATCGACGGCGAGCATGGACTCCGTGTTCGCACGCGGATCGATGGTCAGTGGAGGGGCGATGCTGGTGGGCACGCTCACGGGCGGTGTGCTGGGCGACGTGGACCTCGCGCTCCCCTATGTCATTCGCTCGGCCTTCTTGGTCGCGGCGTTCGGCGTGGCGTGGATGGCCATGCGCGACATCGGGTTCACACCGAGGGCCCTGCGACTGAGCCGCGTGCTTCCCGAAATGCGCACCGTGTTGCGACGGTCCATCGCGTACGGCTGGCGCGTCTCCCCCGTGCGCGTCGTCATGCTCGTATCGCTCGTCCAGTGGGGATTCATGAGCTGGGCGTTCTACGCATGGCAGCCGTACTTCCTCGAGCTCCTGGGGCGGGACGCCATCTGGGTCGCCGGCGCGGCGGCGGCGCTCATCGCGGGATCCATGATGGTGGGAAACGCGATCGTCGAGTGGCTGTCCCGCTTCTGCGGGCGGCGCAGTACGCTCCTCCTGTGGGCGGCAGGAGTCGAGAGCGCAGCTGCCGTCGGCATCGGTCTCACGGACTCCTTCGCCGTCGCACTTGCCCTGTTCGTGTGCTTCGGCGCGGCCATGGGGGTGGGGGGGCCCGTCAAGCAGGCACTGCTTCACGCGAGCATCCCGTCACGTGAGCGTGCCTCGGTGGTTTCGTTCGACTCGATGTTCGGCAACGGCGGGGGCATCGGATTCCAGACCGGCCTTGGCTGGCTTTCCCGTGCGCAGTCGATCGAGGTGGGCTACGTGCTCGGTGGTGCGGTGACCATCGTATCGCTGCCGTTGCTTGCAGTCCTGCGGCGCGTGGGCGGCGCGGCCGATCACATCGTGGGCCGCCGCGCCGGGATCGAGGCGCCGTGCGCCGCCCAGGGGCTGCCCCACGTGAGCGGCGTGGATGCGGTACCGAGACTGTCGACAGCGCTTCCGGTCGCGGCGGCCGCGGGGGCGGGGGACTGACAGAGCCCCGGATCCGTTGCGCTCGCGACCGTGCTGGCCGCGACTGCACCGAAGACTTGGGGACGGCGTGTCGGACACGTTACTCGCGGGGGCGCCGCTTGACAGCGATTTGACCGCGTTCGCCTTGCCAACGTGGACCGCAAGTGATGCGCTCGCGGGGTCATGCGCTGGCTAGGGAGTCGCCGGCAACTGTTCCTGCGACGGTTCCACGGACATCGTGCCGGCCACTCAAGACCTGGACAAGCGAAAAAGCACAGGACATACTGTCGCTCGAATGCTCACGTTCTCTCGCTGCTCCAACCTCGCGGTGACCGCGCTTGCCCCGATGCTCAAACGGGTCGAGTCGGTCGGCCTGCCGGTCATCGCAGCGGCCGTCGTGCTCATGGCCTTGCCCACGAGCGTCGCCGCGCAGGAGGCCATTTCGCTGTTCAACACCACCGACCTCACCGGGTGGACCATTCACGGCACGGAGCGGTGGTACGTTGAGGACGGCGAGCTCGTCGGTGAGAGCGGACCGGACGCCGCCTACGGCTACCTCGCCACCGAGGCCAGTTTCAAAGATTTCGAGTTGACGCTCGAGTTCCTGCAGGAGGCCAACGGCAACAGCGGCGTGTTCATCCGCTCGCACGTGGAGGGCACGCGCGTCAGCGGGTGGCAGGTGGAGGTGGCGCCGCCAGGGAGACACACGGGAGGCATCTACGAGTCATACGGCCGCGGATGGCTCATCCAGCCCGAGCCCG
Source organism: Gemmatimonadales bacterium (assembly GCA_041602035.1). Lineage (GTDB taxonomy): Bacteria > Gemmatimonadota > Gemmatimonadetes > Gemmatimonadales > GWC2-71-9 > JAOTVV01. Next base: position 5,340 of record JBFIHA010000038.1, read on the forward strand.
GCAAGGAAACCGCGCTGCGCATGGGAGAGTGGAACGCCATGCACATTCGTGTCATCGGCGACCGGGTGACCACCTGGCTGAACGGCGTGGAGATGGTGGATCTCGAGGACGAGCAGATCGGAAAGGCGGAAGGGCACATCGCCTTGCAGATCCACGACGGCGGCGGGATCAAGGTGCGGTGGCGGAATCTGCGCGTGGTGGTTCGCTAGCCCCCCAAGGCGTGCGGCGTGGCGTCTTCAGCTAGGTCTGCACCGTGTTCGCGATGAACCCGATCGGCGTTGTGCGCAGCCCCTTCAGCGACACCACCGCGATCCCGAAGGGGCTCGGCGCCAAGCACGAGGCCGAAGGGGTGCTGGACGTGCGCCCCGAATTCGAGCCGGGACTCGCCGATATCGAAGGATTCTCCCACCTGTACGTGATCTGGATGTTCGACCGGGCCGAGGGAGTCGAGCTGGTCTCCCACCCCCCCAGCGACACTGCTCCCCACGGCGTGTTTGCCACCCGGTCCCCGCACCGCCCCAACCCGATCGGCTTGACCGTCGTGCGGTTGCTGCGGCGCGAGGGCCCACGGCTCCATGTCCGGGGAGTGGACATGCTGGACGGTACGCCGATCCTGGACATCAAGCCGTATCTCTCGAGCGTGCCAGAGGGGGACCTCAGGCGGGGCTGGCTCGCGGAGGCTGAAGCGCGCGCGTCGCGAACGACGGACGGCACGGACCGCTAGGTGGCATTCTGCTTTCCGTTGGCTTTGTCAGATTCGGTGCCATATCGGAGATTCGCAATGGCGATCTGGATTTCCAAATTCTTGGGGCCAATCATCCTCGTTCTGAGCATGCCTATGATCTTCACGCCCACAACCCTTTAGGAGACGAGCAGACGGTTCCTGGCAGATAGCCCGTTGGTGTTCATTTCCGGCGTGCTCGCGATGACGGCCGGACTGTCGATTGTGAACACGCACAATGTCTGGGCTCTGGACTGGTCCCTGATCGTGACTCTGCTCGGCTGGGCGCTGTTCCTTGGCGGGGCGGTGAGGATTGCCCTGTCGCGCGTCGTGGACCGGGTTGGCGGTGCGATGATGGACCGCGATGACGAAGATTGCCGGCGTATTCTGGGGTGTGCTGGGTGGGTTCCTGACCTTCAAGGCCTATGTGTCTGGCCTGCCGTGACCGACGTGTAAAATTTGACTGGTCCCCCTTGGGTTGAGGCGAGTACTCTATACCCATTCGCCCACCCCGCGAGCCTGTTCGTTCGCAGGTCATGCGCTGATGGTTAGGTGGGCCCGGTGGCCCGTGCCGTGCAAAAGGAGCAAGACCCCAGTGGCTTTTTCGATTCTCCCGCACCGACCGAGAGAACTTCCCATGCGGCGGCGCCTCGTACTGCTCCTCGGACTTGCCGTCGGCATCGGTTCTAGTTCGTGCACTCCCAGGCAAGTGCACGTGGAGTCGGCGTCTCTCGTGCTCGAGGGCTGTCAGGTCCTGACGATGGCATCCTCGGAGATCCGGTCCGAGGTCAGTCTCGTGATCGTCGGCGATACGATCGCCGCGATGGGCCCCGATGGGAGCTTCTCCTTTCCTGCCGGCACCGAGCGTGTCGCCTGCGACGGCAGGTACGTGCTTCCCGGTTTGACCGACCTGCACGTCCATATCGGGCATCGATCCGAGCTGGCGTCGTACCTGCTCTCCGGTGTCACCTCCGTCGTGAACCTCGGTGGCGATCACCTCGATCTGTTTACCGGGAATCGGCTCTCGGTGCTCGCACTGCGGGATTCGGTCGCGTCAGGCGAGGTCCTGGGGCCGACCATTTACTCAGCAGGCCAGGCATTGGACGGCGATCCCGCGACGGGGCCGTTCCAGCGAGCGCTGTCGTCGGTGGACGAGGCGATCGCCGCCGTCGAGCAGCAACACGAAGCCGGGTTCGATTTCATCAAGGTCTACGACGCACTCGATGTGGATCGGCACCGTGCCATCATCGACCGGGCGAGCGAACTCGGACTCGCCGTCTTCGGACACGTACCGGAGGCGGTCGGCGTCGACGGCACGCTGGCATCCGGGCAAGCGGTCGTGACCCACGCCGAGGAGTTCTATCCGGCCATCGAAGAAGCTGACGACGTGGAAGCGGCCATCGAGCGTGTGGCTCGCGAGGTGCGGCAAGGCGGGGTGGCCGTCATTCCCAACGGCGCGTTCGTCCACGGGCTGGTGCTCCAATTGGAGGACCTGGACGAGCAACTGCGCCGGCCGGAGGTGGCGTACCTGGCGCCTGCCGTGCGCGTGTGGTGGGAGCCGAGGTACAACTACTACGTGAATCGCGACGATCCCGCGGCTTTCCTGGAGCAAAGCCGGAGACGGCACGCCTGGATTCGTCGCCTCGTGCGCGCGCTGCACGATCAAGACGTCCCGCTGCTCGCCGGCTCCGATGCCTCGATCCCTGTCGCGCTCCCGAGACGGGCGCTCCACGAGGAGCTGCAAGACCTGGTTGCGTCGGGCCTGAGCACCTACGAGGCGCTGCGCACCACGACCGCCAACGTGCAGTCGTTCATGTCCACGCACCGACCCCAGCGCGGCACGTTCGGCACGATCGCGGTGGGACATCGCGCCGATCTGGTCGTGCTGGACGGGAATCCAAGCGAATCATTGGACGCGCTGGATGCCGTGCATGGCGTGGTGCTCCGCGGCACGTGGCTTACGGGGTCCGCTCTCTTGGAGCTACGGGAGAGGGAAACCGAGAGCTTTCGATCCACGCGCGAGGCTCGATAGGTCCCTGGCAGGTGGGGAAACAACCTGTGGGACGGATGGAACACCGCCGACCGGAAGGAGGCTCGCCACGCTTCGGATAATTCGTGCCGTCCTTGCCATCGCGCTCATGTGGGCCCTCGTCTGGCTTCCGATCGGGGTCGCCGTCGCGGTGTACGCCGTCTCCTCTCCACCCCAGCCGTCGGATTTCATCAGCCGGCCGGTATCGTTCCCGTTGTTCCTGACGGTGTGGACGGTGTGGGGCGGGGTGAGCGGTGCCGCGTTTGCCCTCATTCTGAAGTTCACCGAGCGCCGCCGCAGTCTCGGCCAGCTGTCACTGGCCCGAACCACCATCTGGGGCGCCCTGGGGGCGATGACGGTCCCCACCGCGCTCACGCTCCTTGACGTGCTCCGCATGCAGGTCACTCCGCCGCTCTACGATTGGCGCGTCCCGCTGGTGGCCCTGGTCGTGAGTGGCGGTCTCGGGGGTATCTGCGGCTGGGCGACACTGACACTGGCACGACGCCCGACGGGGTGACGGGCATCAGCGCGTCGTTCTACCAGGGCAGCAAGGCGGAGCTCGCCACGCTCACCGCGCTGAACGCGGACGCCTCCCGCTGCTCTCGTCGAACTGAAACCTAAGCGGGCCGCTCCCGTACGGTCCCCAACGCTCGAGGGAGCCCCCCGTGACCGCTCGGCCCGCCCCCGTCGCCGAATCGCAGCGTATCGCTTCCCTGGATGTCCTCCGCGGCTTTGCCGTGCTGGGCATCCTGGCCATGAACATCGGCGCCTTCTCGATGACGTCGGCCGCCTACTTCAACCCCACCGCCTACGGCGATCTGTCGGGGCTGAACGGTTGGGTCTGGCGGCTCACCTACGTGTTGGCCGACCTCAAGTTCATGGCCATCTTCTCGATGCTCTTCGGCGCCGGCATCGTGCTGATGACCGAGCGCGTCGAGTCCCGTGGGCAGCCAGCCCGGGGCCTGCACTACCGGCGCATGGCCTGGCTGATCGTGTTCGGACTGCTGCACGCCCACCTGCTGTGGTACGGCGACATCCTCTACTGGTACGGCATGTGTGGGCTCGTGATCTACTTGTTCCGCAAGCTGCGCCCGGGGTGGCTGATCACGTGGGGCCTGGTCTCCCTGGGCATCACGTCGCTGATCATGCTGGGCGCCGGCGCGAGCATGCCCCAATGGCCGCCGGAGGCTGTGGAGCGCACGATGGCCCAGCTCGCCCCGCCCGCCGAGGTGACGGCGCGGGAGGTCGCCACGTACCAGGGCGGCTGGCTGGAGCAGATGGACCACCGCGTGCCCAAGTCGCTCGAGATGCAGACCAGCACGTTCCTGGCCTGGGCGGCGTGGCGCGTGAGCGGGCTCATGCTGCTGGGGATGGGCCTGTTCAAGCTGGGGCTGTTCAGCGCGCGTCGGTCACGCGGCACCTATTGGGGATTGCTCGCGGCAGCGGCGCTCCTGGGCATCCCCACAATCGTCTACGGCATGCAAAGGATCTTCGCGACTGGCTGGGACCCGACCTACTTCTTCTTCTTCGGTTTCCAGTACAACTACTGGGCGAGCATCCTGGTGAGCCTCGGCTGGGTGGGCGTGGTGATGCTCGTGTGCCTGGCGCCGGGGCTGGAGCGGCTCACGCGGCCGTTCGCGGCCGTGGGGCAGATGGCGTTCTCCAACTACATCCTGCAGACGCTGATCTGCACCACGATCTTCTACGGCCATGGCTTCGGCCTGTTCGGCCAGGTGGACCGCGTCACGCAGGCGGGGATCGTGGTGGCCATCTGGGCGTTCCAGCTCGCGGTGTCGCCGCTCTGGCTCCGACACTTCCGGTTCGGACCGCTGGAGTGGCTGTGGCGGTCGCTGGTGTACCTGCAGCGGCAGCCCTTCCGGCGGGCCGCCGTGTTGCCCAGCCCAGCCTGACCTGAGCGTCCCCGGCAGTGGGGGAAGCCGGCGTCCAACGCGCTATCGGCAGACCCGACCTCGCGCTGCAGAACATTGGGCTGCACCGGCTGATCAACTGCTACCCCATGTTGCACCATCGTCGCACGCGTGTCAGAAGGTAAAGCTGCTGCTCACCCACGCCGCGCGACCGTGACGGGCTGACCCTTGAGGGGCCCTCGACGGGCCGAGGTAGCATCCCATGACACGTAGCACCTACGCGATCGTCCTGTCGCTTGCCCTTGGAACAACGGCGGTCTCCGCGCAGGAGGCCAGCTTGCCACCGGTGGTCATCGTTCACGGGGCGTGGGGTGGTGGGTGGGACTGGAAGCCCGTGGAACGCGAGTTCCGGACCCGTGGACACGACGTGTATCGCGCCATGTTGACGGGCCTGGGGGAGCGGCATCACCTCGCATCGGCGGATATCGGGCTGGCACTGCACGTGACCGACGTCGTGAACCTGATCGTCTGGGAGCAGCTGCAGAACGTGCTGCTGCTGGGGCACAGCTACGGCGGCATGGTGATCACGGGGGTCGCCGAGCAGGTCCCGGACCGGATCGGTCACCTGGTGTACCTGGACGCCTTCGTCCCATTCGATGGGGAATGTGCGCGATCGGCGCAAACCGGCGACCGTGCCGCCTGTGAGGGGTTTGGCGAGGCGGAGGGCGGGTTCGTGCGTTTCGTCGACGGCTTCTTGGTGCCGGGTTGGGTGAGGCCGAATGCCACTCCGCCGCATGACGTCCCGCATCCCGGGCGGACGTTGCTCGACCGTGTGGACCTGGCCGGCTTGCCCGGGGCTGGGCGGCCGGCGGGGTACATCATTACCCGGGACACGGCGGGGGCTGCCGATAACTTCGACTGGGCGGCGACCCGGGCCCGGGACTTGGGGTGGCCAGTGGCGGAGATGATCGCCGACCACAATCCACAGCGGGATCGCGTGAGGGAGCTGGTCGATCTCGTTCTCTCGCTTGTCCGGTAGGGCTGGCTCACCCGCCCAGGAAGCTGCGGGAAATCGATGCGCAGGCGGCTGTCCGCGAGCAGCAGGATGCGGACGGTCACCCCCTACGCGGCCCAGTACAGCCGATCCGCGTTCCCGCCCAGGATCATCCGCCGCTCGGCGTCCGTGAGGAACGCGCAGCGGTCCACGAACTCGAGGTACGGGCCGATGGCCATCAGGGGCCAGTCGCTGCCGAACATCAGCTTGTCGCACCCCACGCCCCAGTAGATCAGCGACTGGAACTGGTGCAGCAGGAAGTCCACGTGCGGCGGCAGGTCGGTGCGGCCCACCATCCAGCCGGAGATGTCGCCCCACGCGTTGGGGTTCTTGCCGATCACCTCGCCCGCGTCGGGCATCCAGTGCTGGCCGCAGTGGGCAAGCACGATGGTGAGGTCGGGATGCCGCACGGCGACCTCGTCGGCGGGCATCGGGTGCGCATAGGTCACGTGCCCCGACGGGAGCAGCGTGTCCCCCGTGTGGAACATGACCACCCCGCGATGCCGCTCGACCAGCTCGAACACGGGCTCCAGGCGGGCGTCGTCCGCGTAGTACGTCTCGTAGCCGGTGAAGCACTTGACCCCGACGATCCCGGGATGCGCCAGGTGCTCGTCCAGCAGCTCGAGGTCCACCGGCCCGGTCGGGGCCAGGTTCACGCCTAGCAGCCCCCGGAGGCGACCTGCGCCGCGCTCGATGTAGTGCAGCAGGTCGTTGTTGGAGCGATTCCGGAAGGGGGCGGTGCGGTCGCCTTCCTCCATCACCCAGTGTCCGATCACCACGGCGCGCTCAACGCCGTTGGCATCCATGGCGCGGAGCAGACCCTCGTACGAGTTGTCGGCGGCGCACTTCGCCGCCCACTCCGTGAAGACGGGACTGCGAGGAGCCAGGTGGGTGTGTGCGTCGATGACGAGACCGCCAAGCATGCCGTCAATGTAGGGTTCCGCCTGGAGGCGAGCGAGCGGCGAGCTCGACGTCCGCGACAAACCGCGTGCGTTGATTGACCACTGTGACCTCGCTCCACGGCATGGGCACCTCCTGGGGCCCACCAACCTGGCGCGAGTGTAAAGGATCAGCCTAGAATAGACTGTAAAGGGTCAGCCCGGGTTGTACCGAGGCCCCATAACAAGGCGATGCACCTGACGGTCCGCAACGCGACCCGCAGCTTATCGCCGAGCCGTTAGGCGTCACACCCCGCAAGCACGCAAACGGGTGGCTCTGCTATCACCCCACGACGCGTACTACCCCTCAGGGAACGCTGGCTCCCGTCCCACATCGACCAGCGGCTCGCACGTCGATATCCTCCATCGCATATTAGACCTTGATGGCTGATTTCGTGGACCGACTCAAGGCCGCCATCGCCGAGCGCTACACCATCGAGCGGGAACTCGGACGCGGCGGTATGGCGACGGTGTATCTCGCCACCGACGTCAAGCACGGGCGCCGGGTAGCAGTGAAGGTGCTCGACCCAGAGTTAGCCCGGGCGATCGGCCCTCGGCGCTTCCTCCAAGAGATTGCGATTGCGGCAAAGCTGACGCACCCGGACATCCTCGCGCTCCACGACTCGGGGGAAGCCGACGGACTCCTCTACTACGTCATGCCCTATGTCGAGGGCGAATCTCTACGTGACCGTCTCAGCCGTGAGCGGCATCTTCCGCTGGGCGAGGCGGTGGAGATCATCCGGGGTGTGGCCGCGGCTTTGAGTTACGCCCACACCCAGGGCGTGATCCATCGGGACATAAAGCCCGAGAACATCCTGTTCATCGGACGCCAGGCTGTCGTGGCTGATTTCGGGATCGCGCGGGCGGTGGACGCGGCAGGAACGGGACGGCTAACGGAAACGGGGCTTGCGGTGGGAACCCCGGCCTACATGAGCCCCGAGCAGGCGAGTGGCGACCACTCGCTGGACGGGCGGAGCGACATCTACGGACTGGGGTGCATAGCGTACGAGATGTTGGGGGGCGAGCCACCGTTCACTGGGCCCAACCCGCAGGCAGTCATAGCGCGGCATACGGTGGATCCGGTGCCCCGGTTACGGACGCTGAGACCTACGGTCCCCGAGGGCGTCGAGCGCGCGGTGGAGAAGGCCTTGGCGAAGGTGCCAGCGGACCGGTTTGACACAGCCGAAGAGTTCGCGGGGGCACTTGCGGAGGCCAGCAGGGCGGAGGCGATCGCGGCCGAGGTGCGGCGTGCGAGCCAAGCGGGATGGCGGCGCGGGCTCACCGTGGCTGCAGGCCTGGCGCTGGTGGCCGCGGCGGGCTGGTGGCTGTCCACCACGGCGAGCAGCCCGGCCGTTGAGAGACTAGCAGTGTTGCCGCCCACCACCCTCATGAACGCCCCCGAGCAAGAGCACATCGTCCAGGGTATGCTCAATGCGCTGATAACCGAATTGGGGCACGCCGGCGTCACGGTCATCGGCGGCTTCCAGTCGATGATACGGTATCGGAACACGGACAAGAGCGTACGGGAGATCGCGGACGATCTTGGGGTCGACGCCGTCATTGAGTCCGCGGTGCTCTGGATGGGTGACAGCATCGGCATTGACGCCCGACTGATCGACGGTCGTACGGAGCGGACCCTGTGGTCGCAATCGTACGGTGAGGATTCGCGGAACGTGCTGGCACTCTATAAACAAGTCACACGCGCGATCGCCGGCGAGATTCGCCTGGCGCTGACGCCGCAGGCGGAGGCTCGCCTCGCCAGCACGGCCCCGGTCGAGCCTGAGGTGTACGAGGCCTATCTGATGGGCCAGTTCCACTGGTACAAACTCTCAGCACCGGACCTAGAGGCCGCGCTGCAGTACTTCCAGGCGGCCCTGGAGAGAGATCCGGACTACGCCCTAGCGTATGCGGGGATCTCCAGGGCTTGGATCGCACGACAGCAAATGGGACTGATGGCACCACGTGACGCGACGCCACCGGCAAAGGCGGCTGCGCTCAAGGCGCTCGCCCTGGACAGCACGCTCGCGGAAGCTCATTACACGTTGGCCCTGGTCAAGACGTGGCTTGAATGGGACTGGGACGGTGGAGAGAGAGAGTTCACAGAGGCGATCGCGTTGGACCCCATGTATCCAGATGTGCGTGCCCACTACTCGCACTTCCTCATGATCATGGGACGGCCAGACGAGGCGATGGCGCAGATGGAACGAGCCTTGGAACTGGACCCGCTCAACGCCTTGTTCCAGGACCTTCATGGTATGAATCTGTTCTTCCTGCGCCGGTACGACGACGCGATCGCACAGTTCCGCCACACGCTCCAGACGGCGCCAAACCACCCGCTGGCGCGGGCGGGGCTATGGGGAGCGTTCCACGAAAAGCGAGCGTATGAAGAGGCGCTGGCTGAGTTGAAGGTGCTGATCGCCGCCGAGGGCGATCGTGAACTCGAAGAAGCCCTGGCGCACGGCTACACGGAAGCGGGCTACCTCGGGGCAATGACGGAGCTGGCGGAGATGCTCGTAGCGCGTTCACGCACGACGTATATCGCCCCCGAGAGGATTGCGCGACTGTTCATGTACACCGGGAAGAGGGACGAAGCCCTCGATTGGCTGGAAAGAGGCTTCGAGGCTCGTGAGCCCAACATGCGTTACGTCAGTGTGGTACCGGTCTACGCCAGCCTGCACGACCACTTGCGGTTTCAGGATTTGCGGCGGCGGATGAACCTGCCACATTGAAGGACATTCAAGGGAACTCCATGGCCACGCCAGCTTGAGGGCCGTCACGTTCGTACTGGACCCGATTCGGTGGGCTGCGCAGCCGGCATCGAGCGACGTTCACCCTCCGCTTGCCATGACAAATATGCGCGCGCACCTTATGGCCGGAGCCGTTAGCAACTGTCTTGGAAGTCAAGCCGCCACGGCGCGGTGCTCCATCCAGCGGGTGTGCGACCGCACCATCGCGTTGACAATCACCAGCAGCTTCCGCATGCACGCCGTGAGGGCAACCTTGCGCGGCTTGCCCGCCGCACGCAGTCGCTCGTAGAACGCACGGAGCACCGGGTTGCGTCGGGTGCCCACCAGGGCACCCATGTACAGCGCCGCCCGAACTGGGGCGCGCCCGCCCCACACCATGCGCTTGCCACGCAGGGTCCCGCTAGCGCCGCCCACTCCGTGAACACGGGACTGCGAGGAGCCAGGTGGGTGTGTGCGTCGATGACGAGACCGCCGGGCATGCCGTCTATGTAGGGTTCCGCCCGGAGGCGAGCGAGCGGCGTCCCTCACGTGCGCACCGAACGAATTCGCCCCAGCCGCCTCTCCCTGCGTCAAGCCCCGTTGCTGGGCGCCGAGATCAAGACGGCTCCGGGCGGTCGTGCTTCAGCGAACCGAGACCCGCCTGCTGACCGTGACCGCACTGCCGCGGCCACGACCGGGGGGTCCTCAGCGATCGGGCGCTCGATCACGGCACATCCCGTTCTCAGCTCTCGTCACGGGGCACGGTGGCGGTGACACGCGTGCCTCCCTCCGGTCCCGGCGCCACCGTCACGGTTCCTCCGAAGGCCGCTGCGCGCTCGCGCATGCCCAGCAGCCCCAAGGACTCAGCCGCACCGGCGCTTTCCTCACCGATTCCCCTGCCATTGTCTGTGACCTCCAGGATGACGGCCGTGTCATCGCACCGCAGCTCGACCACGCCGTGCGTCGCGTCGGCATGCCGCACGACGTTCGTCAGGGCCTCTTGGAGGATCCGGAACAGGGCGGTGGCCTGGTCACGATCGAGCGGGACATCGTCGGGTGGAGTGGTGACCGCCATGGTGAGCCCGGTACGCTTGGCGATATCCTGCGCCTGCCACTCAACCGCTGCCGCCAGGCCGAGGTCATCGAGCACCGCCGGTCGCAGCCGCGTGGCCAACTCGCGAACGGTGTCGATGGCGGAATCGACCAACGCAAACAGTCCGCTGCTGCGCTCGCGCACCCGGCTCCAGCTGCGCGGAGCATCCCCCGCGAGCCACGAGAGGTCGATCTTGATGCCCGTCAACGCCTGGCCCAGCTCGTCATGAATCTCCCGCGCAATGGTCGCGCGTTCCTCTTCACGCACTGCCTGGAGTCGGGCGGCGAGCTGCCGAAGTTGCTCCCGCGACTCGCGGAGCTTTGCATCGGCGGTCTTCGCCCGGGTGATATCCAGCGCGATGCCCTCCACCGCCACGAGCGCACCGCGGTCATCGTACACGGGGACGCTCCGATCCTCGGTCCAGATGATGGTCCCGTCCCGGCATATCCAACGCGCGACGTGCGGCGACGGCGGCAGCACGCCCCGAACGAAGTCCTGCAGCCTGGCCCGGTCCTCCGGGTGGACAATCCGTTGCCCTAATCCCGGATCCTCGTAGAACTCTTGCTGCCCATAGCCCGTCATGGCCTCGACCGCCGGGCTGATGTAGTCGAAGCCGGGATTCTCACCCAGCCGGTGGCGATAGATGATGGCCGGCGCATTGTCGGCCAGGCGCCGAAACCGACGCTCGCTCTCCACGAGGGCCCGCTCGACCCGCTTGCGCTCGGTGACATCCTGGATGTGCGCGATGACGCACGGTTCCCCGCCGAACACCAGCGAGTTGAGACTCATGGCGGCATCGTAGGTGCCGCCATCCTTCGCTCGGAGGCGCACGTCCATGCCCTGCACGAACCCATCCTCCTGGAACCGTTCCCAGATGCGCGCTCGGTCCTGTGGATCCGCATAGAGGTCCTCGACGGACCTGAGGCGTGCGATATCCTCCGGCGCGTATCCTCCCGGTTCGAGCATCGCCCGATTGAACGCCCGAATCCCGCCATCGGGGCCCACAACGACGACACCGGCGGGTGAGTTCTCGAACACCACGCGGTACCGTGCCTCACTCTCCCGGAGCGCCTTCTCCGCACGCTTGCGCTCCGTGATATCGACAACTACCGCACCGACGCCCACCCGGTCTCCAGGACCCGGGATCGGGAACACGGACGCTACGAAATGCATCATGGCGCCCTTCACCTGACCGGACATCTCCAGGTTGAACACCGGCTCACGGCTGTCTCGGACCCCGCGGACGAGCGTCTCCACGTGGGCGCCGATGACGTCGAGGACGTCGGCGGGCGTCTTGCCCAGATGCTCCTCGACGCTTCGCCCGTTCATCGTCGCCAGATAGGGATTGACGTGCGTGTAGCGGAGCTCGGAGTCCAAGAGAGCCAGTCCACTGGGTGCGTGGCTGAAGAAGGCGTTCAACCGCTCCTCACTGGCCTCCAGGGCTCTCTGCACCCGCCGCCGCTCCGTGGTGTCTCGGACGAAGGCCGCGATCCAGGGGCCGTCACGCGTGCGCATGACGATACCACTCACGTCCAGATCGAGGATCGCGCCGTCCTTGCGGCAATGCTTGGTTTCGAACCGGTCTGCGCCCCGGCCGACTATCGACTCGGTCCGTTGCTCGAGTTCGGCGGCGGTCAGCTGCGCGTCCAGTTGGCCGATGTTCATGCGCAAGAGCTCATCCCGAGAGTACTGCACCAGCTCGCAGTAGGCTGGATTCACGTCCTTGATCGCACCATGGGTATCGGCGAGGACATAGCCGTCCATCGTCGCACCAAGAAGTTGTAGATTGCGGCGGACCTGTTCCGAAAGCGCTTCTTCTGTCTCTCGTCGCGCCGCGAGCTCCACTTGGAGTCGCCTGTCCGAACGTTGGCGTTCCTCCTCCGCCTTGAGCGCGATGTGCATCAACACGGCGACCAATGCGAGCGCGCCGGCGAGGCCGGTCCACACACGCCACGCCTCCACCGCGCTTTCGGGGAGCAGTCCCTGGCTCCCGGCCCACGTCATGCCGGCCCCCGCCAGGGCAGAGAGGAGCGCCAAGGCCACCGCCGGCCGGCGGCCCCACGTCAAGCCGGCAAGCAGGACGACGACTGGATACAGCACCACCAGCGGAGATCGCACCCCACCGAGCAGCAGCGCGGACACCGTCAGGACGAGCCACACGGCCGCCACCAGGCCAACGGTCACCGTACGGACGAAGCCGCGGCGCAGCAGTGCAAGGCCGAGCAGCGCGATTCCGAGCAACGCACCGCGGGCGAGCCACGCGCCGACGGGAGTCGGTGACAGCAACGGGGCGACGACGATCACCACCAGCAGGATTCCCGCGCCACTCAGCAGGATGTCATTGAGGAGCTTGGCAGCTCGCGTTTTGGCCCGGTCGTCGAACACTGGAGCTGCCAGGAGGCGTGACACGGAAGAGGCGTGGCTCGGTCTCGCTGACATGGATCCCTGCCTGTCAGGGCTGCAATTCGGCACGGACGTGCCTGCGGCTGGGCGCAGCGTGCGCCGCCGCAGTGCGCTATGCTGATGTGCGTCTTGTCCGGCACGCGCACGTTGGCCGGGCGCGGCTCGCAGGTCAAGTGGTGCGTGACACCTGGAATCCGATCGGGAACGTCGATCGTCGCCCCGCCGCCCGGACTGGGTGTGGCGACCGTCCGCGCGAATCACACGTGGTCCGGTCGCGAGCGCACGGACCGTTGCCAGCCACCACGGGCGGAACCGGCGAACCGCGCGCAGGCCGGTGGTGGCCGAGTTGCTGGCCCGTGGCCGCGACGACATAGTGGTGAAAGGGACGTTCTAGGCGCTGCGGGTCATGCGCGAGGTGAAGCACACGCTCACGACCGGGTTCACGAAGCCCCGAAGGGGAAGGCCATACAGCATGATGATTCGACTGACGATCGCGTTCGCGCTGGCGGCGACCGGCGCTGCCGCACCGACAGTTGCCCAGGAGCGCGAACCGGCCGACTACATGGCCGCGATCGAAGGGGTCCAGTCGGACCCTGGTGAGGACAGCCTCGGCGCGAAGACGATCGCCGAGTTGATGGAGCAGTTCGGCGTCCCCGGCGTCAGCATCGCCGTGATCTGGAATTTCGACGTGCACTGGGCCAAGGGTTACGGGATCGCGGACGTCGAGACCGGCGCACCGGTGGACACGGCAACCATGTTCCAGGCCGCGTCCATCAGTAAGCCCGTGGCCGCCATGGCCGTGCTCAAGGCGGTCGAGGACGGGCTGTTCGCGCTCGACGACGACATCAACGACATCCTCACGTCGTGGCGGTTGGAGGGCGGGGAGTTCACCCGCGATCAGCCCGTAACCCCGCGCACGCTCACGAGTCACATCTCGGGGCTCGGCGATGCCTTCGGGTTCCCGGGGTACGACCCCGGTGACCCGCTTCCCACCATGGTACAGATCCTGGACGGACACGAGCTTTCCAACGTGCCGCCCGTGTTCATGGAGCGGGAACCGTGGACGGCATACGAGTACTCGGGCGGGGGCGTGACCGTGATGCAGCTCGCGCTGAGCGACGCGCGCGGCCATCCGTTCGCGGACATCCTGCGAACGGACGTGCTGGAGCCGATCGGGATGGTGCACAGCACGTTCGAGCAACCCCTGTCGGCGGCACGGGATCGCAATGCGGCGCGGGCGCACAACCGCAACGGTCAGGCGATGGGCCAGAAGTGGCACGTCTATCCCGAGCTCGCGGCCGCGGGACTGTGGACCACCCCCACCGACCTGGCCCGCTTCGCCGTCGAAGTGCAGAAATCAGCCAGAGGCGAGGCGAACCGCGTCCTGTCCCGGACGATGGTGCAGGAGATGCTATCACCGGTCGGGGTGGGCGGCTTTGCCGTGGGGTTCTCGCTCTCCAAGGAGGGCGAGGGCTGGTACTTCAGCCACGGCGGCGGGAACTGGGGCTTCCGGGGCACCCTGCTCGCGCACAAGGTGAAGGGGTACGGCCTGGTCATCATGACGAACGCGGACCGGGGCGGGCCGGTAATGGCCGAGCTGAGCCGTCGCATCCAGCGCGCGTACGGGTGGGACAGTCAGGCGGAGCCCGTGCGACGCGGGTACGACCCACCGATCACGCTGACCCCGATCGAGGTGGCGCCCGAGATTCTGGAAGCGTACGTGGGCGTGTACGAGATCTCGCCGGACCTGTCCCTCGTTATCACCCTGGAGAACGGAGATCTGTTCGTCCAACCGACCGGTCAGCGCAAGCATCAAATGTTCGCGGAGTCGGAGACGAAGTTCTTTCTGCGCCCCGCCCCCGTGCGGATGACCTTCACCAAGGATGAGGCCGGGCTCGCGACCGGTCTGACGCTGCGCCAGGGAGGGCGCGACCGCCTGGCGGTGAAGGTCCGGTAATGGGGCCCAGCGCTCACCGTTGAGCAGCGTCCCCGTCGCGGAACATCGCCATGAGCTGTTGCTCCCACTGCCAGGCCGCCGAGACGCAGTTCGGTCCCACGGTGGCGCGCCGGGACCTCAAGCGCTATCGGCGGCGCGGTCCCGACCCGACCACGCGGCTCCTGCTCGCCAGCATCCGGGCCACCGGTACACGGAACGCCCGCCTGCTCGACATCGGCGCCGGAATCGGCGTGCTGCATCACGAGCTGCTCGGGGCGACCGTGCGCGAAGCGGTCCATGTCGAAGCCGCACTCGCCTACGTCACGGTCGCCCGGGAGGAAGACGAGCGTCGCGGGCAGGCGAACCGGGTACGCTACCTGATGGGCGACGCCGTGGAACGCGAAGGAGACCTCCCGCGAGCCGAGCTGGTGACGCTCGATCGCGTGATCTGCTGCTATCCCGATTGGGAAGAGCTGGTCCGCTGTTCGGCGGCAAAGGCCGAGCAGGTGCTGGCCATCAGCGTGCCGCATGACCGCTGGTACGTACGGATGCTCGTCGCCCTAGAGAACCTGGGCCGCCGGCTTCGAGGCAACCGATTCCGGACGTTCGTCCATCCGGTCGCCGCGATCGATCGCGCGCTGGAGCGGCTGGGGTTCCGCCGGAGCCACGCGGCTGGGACGTTGGCGTGGTACGTGGCACTCTACCGTCGAGCCGACGCCGCGCGCGTGGACCAGGCGAGCGCGTACGCCGTGGCAGAAGTAGAATGACTGATAGCCTGGCGTTGATACGAGTACATTCACCCAACTGCGCGCCCCGCGAGCCTGATCGCTCGCAGGTCATGCGCTGACCGCTAGCCAGCCCCGGGGCTATGCCAGCCGTGGTACTGTCCATCAAGATGCGAACGCTGCAACTCGTTCTGCTCACCGTGTCGTTAGTCGCATCGCTATCAGCACAGACGACAGGAAGATTGTCGATCGACAAACACCCTGCGGTCGAGTTGGGCGGTAGCCTCGACGATCCGTCCGATCAGTTTGGGCTCGTGGTCGGAGCCACTCGACTCCCAGATGGCCGGTTGCTCGTGATGGACCTCCTTCCTCCTTCCGTACGGCTCTACGATGAGAATGGGAGGCACATTCGGGACATTGGCCGGCGGGGAAATGGGCCAGGTGAGTTCCAACAGCCGCTCGATTTCGTCGTGTCGGGCGATACGCTGGCCGTTCTGGACCAGAGAGGGCGGATAGCCTGGTTCAACATGGACGGTGACGTCCTAAGAACCGATCGCATCTCAGCTGAAAGCCTTTGTGGAGACGGTTTCCTCCCCCGACTTGCCGGCCTCCTGGCAGACGCCTCAGTCGTCCTCCGATGTGAAGAGCGCCTGTTCGGCCGCGTCCGGGGGGAATACAGGCAAGAGGTTGGGCTGCTGCGGATTCGCATGCCATCGTCCGTAGACACGTTGGGTTTCTTTCCTGCAGACTCTGGGCGCACCGACCGCGGCAGTGTGCCAATTCCTCGTCCGTATTTGCCGAACAGCCCCGTGCTCTGGGCTGCCAACCATGGAAACGTGTTCGTAGCGGCCTCGTCGCAGCCCACGGTTCGGATCCTTCCCGTGAGCCACGCATCGGCCTCCGAGCACGCCCTTCCACTGCGTCCGCGCCGAGTTACTGATCAGGACGTGGAGGAGGCCATTGAGACGGGTCTTCGTGTCGTGGGAAACGAGAACGACCGGCGGGTCATCGGGGAATGGCTGAGGGAGATGCCAACTGCTGAGACCACACCTTTCATACGGTCCCTGGTCGCGACGACCGACGGCGAGATTTGGATTGAGTCGTGGGACCGTTCCGCCTCAGGTTCCGTTTGGCTCGTTTTCGACCCTACTGGCTCACGTGTGACGCGTGCCGAGGCTCCGATCCGTGCCGAGCTGCTGGCCGCGGGCCGCGATTGGACACTGTGGCTCTCGAAGGACGAGTTTGGGGCGGACCGCGTCCGGCTCCATCGCGTGGATCGTGAGACACGCTGACCAGATGCACTTGTCAGGGATTGCCGTCGAACACGCGCATGGACCTGCCGAACGCGCACACTTTCAAAGGAGGCAGAGTGACTGAGCGCCTGGCGTTGATACGAGTACATTCACCCAACTGCGCAGCCCGCGAGCCTGATCGCTCGCAGGTCATGCGCTGACCGCTAGGCGGTGATGTCGCGTGCGGCTTCCAGACGAGAAGTGCCGGCGATGTCCGTAGAGATCATTCCAATCCCGCTCGGGTTTGACACCTGCTATGTGCTGAGGGCGGACGGTGTCATCGCTGTCGACGCGGGAGCACCGCACAGAGGCAACGCCTTTTTGCGCGGACTGGAGCGAGCATCGATTCAGCCCGAGAGCGTGACGCTGATCATCCTGACACACGGTCACTGGGATCATATCGGGTCAGCGCAGGCGCTGAAGACCGCGACGGGCGCCAAGCTCGCGATGCACGAAGCCGATGCTCCGTGCCTAGAGCAATCCCTGACCTCCCTGCCACCGGGAGTGACCCTTTGGGGACGGACCTTCATCGCCATCCACAAGCTGTTCCTGCCATTGATCCGGATTTCGCCAGCGAAGGTCGACATTTCGCTGGGCGACGAAGGTCTGTCACTGGCAGATTACGGCATTCCGGGGCGCGTGCTCCACACACCGGGGCACTCGGCCGGCCCGGTCAGCGTCTTGCTGGACACCGGTGACGCGTTCGTCGGCGACCTCGCCATGAACAGGTTCCCGCTGCGACTGTCTCCCGGGCTGCCGATCTTCGCTGAGGATCTTCCGGCTGTCGTCGACAGCTGGAAGCGTCTGCTGCAGGCGGGCGCGACCACGGTATATCCTGCCCATGGCAAGCCTTTTCCTGCGGAGGTGATACGGCAGGCCATCACTCTCTGAGCCGTGCTTGACGCTGCTCCGCCCGTGCGTTGCACGGAAACCAGGGGTGCTCGCGTGGCGAGCACGACGGGCTGGCGGCGCTTCACGAGTTTCACACGGAGCGAACACCATGGTGGGTTTCGGCCAGCAGACACTCGACGGAGAAGAGGCAGCCCGCATCCTCTCGGTGATCCTGTGGTGCGCGGCCTGCACGGCGACGACGACGGCGACGAACCAGGCCCAATTGGCAGAGGTCAGCCCGAGCGACGCCGCAACCTCGACCAGCCGCTCGGCCCTTCAGGTCGATCAGCGGCCGAGGGTGGTCGTCACCACGGATCCCGAGCTGGACGACCTGAACTCGCTCATCCGGTATCTCCTGTTCAGCACCGACGTGCGCACCGAAGGACTGATCTACGCCAGCAGCGGGTTTCATTGGAAAGGCGACGGCACGGGAAAGACGTGGTCGATGCCGAACCGCGAGTACTTCCGGTTCGGGCTCAGCCTGTGTCCGTGCGAGTCGTGGCGCTGGGATCCGGACGAGCGGTTCATCGACGATGCGGTGGAGGCCTACGAGCAGGCGTACCCGAACCTGCGGGTGCACCGTCCCGACTACCCCACGCCCGCCGAATTGAAGTCGAAGATCCGGTGGGGAAACGTGGAGTTCGATGGCGACATCTCGAAGGACTCCCCCGGGTCCGACCTGATCGAGGCGCTACTGTTGGATGACGAGCCGGGTCCGATCTACCTGCTGGCGTGGGGCGGGCAGAGCACGATCGCGCGGGCGCTCAGGTCGATCGAGGAGCAGTACGCGGGCACACCGCAGTGGCCCGCGATCTACGACAAGGTCTCGCGCAACGCGATCCTCTCGACGTCTGGCGATCAGGACGACACGTATGCCACCTACATCCAACCCACGTGGCCGGACATCCGGTCGCTGCCGGCGGGTGTGGGCGGGGTCCCGCTGGCGTACGGCGCCGACCGCACCGCGAGCGCCGAGAACGCGATCTATTACAGCACGGTCTGGACGAGGCGCAACATCTCGACTCGCGGCCCGCTCGGCGCGCTCTACCGCGTGTGGGGTGACGGCAAGCAGATGGTGGAGGGCGACATCTTCGACTACTTCGGCCTGTCGGGGTACACCGTGCCCGAGCTGCGCGCGATGGGCTTCGTGGTCTGGACGCCGCCCCGCCCGCAGGGCGCGTTCATCGCCGAGGGCGACACGTTCACGTTCCTGAACCTGCTCGCCAACGGCCTGCGCGGCCACGAGGCCGACACCCCGGGCGGCTGGGCGGGACACGGTCCGCCTGCCGCGGCGCCCGGAGACAGCGGGCCGCCCGCGCCGGCGTTCTCGTGGGAGGATTTCTTGAGAGCCGTCGAGGACGCGGCGGCCGGCCAGGACACCAGTCCCGCGGCGCGACCGCCCTCGCCCGACCCGAACTTCACGCCCGCCGCACAGCACGCGTTCGCCGCGCGCCTTAAGTGGTCGGTGACCCCGACCTACGCGGGCGCCAACCACGAGCCCACGGTGACGCTTCGCGGGAGCACGCGAGTCGCCGCGCGCTCCGGCGAGATGATTCACCTCCAGGGGGTGGCGTCCGATCCGGACGGGGACGCGCTGACCGTGAAGTGGTGGCGGTGGAACGCGGTGGATACCTATCCGGGTCTCGTCACGGTCGCAGACCCCACGTCGCTCGCGACGAGCATGCGGGTACCGGCCGACGCGACGCCAGGACAGACCATTCACCTGATCCTCGAGGTGACCGACAACGGTGCGCCCCCGCTTACCCAATATCAGCGTGTTGTTGTCTCCGTTTCGCGTTGAGCGGTCATCCGCTGACCGTTGGCCGGCGCGACGGCGTTCGGTGCGGCATCTGACCACCTCGTTGCTCGCTTTCGTGTTCGTCGGGTGTAGCTCGTCTCCGACGACACGCCAGCCGGGACCGATGGATACAGAACTGCTGGTCGCCGCCTCAGCACTGTCGGACTTCGTCGGTGAGCCGGATTCGCTCGGCGTGCTTCGACTGCATCGGAGTCTTCAGGCGCGGACGGCGCAATTTCCTGATTCCGCGGCGTGGACGGCGGCCACGGACGGCTTTGGCCTCGGACGGACGCATTATCCGTCGCTCGTCGCTAGCTACTGGCGGGCGAACCGGCATGCGCGATCGCTCTACGCCGTGTTGCCTGTGCCAGGCTGGCGGGTACAGCTGGTCGATGCCGCACCAGAACAGTCATCAAACGTCGGGACCGTTCATTACGTCTCACGCACAGGGTTTGCGCCAACCGGTGACAGTGCACTGGTGGCCGTGGACGCCCTCTGTGGGCCGTTGTGTGGCCGGGGCGCTCTTCTGCTGTATGTTCGGAATCAGAACGGCTGGCGCCTCGCGTCCACGCTGCAGCTCCTGCAATACTGATCTGTCCGGACAGCCTGACGAGCGCGTGGACCAGCCGAGCGCGCACGCTGTGGAGGGAGCAGAATGATTGAGCGCCTGGCGTTGTTACGAGTACGCTCGCCGAGACGCATGCCCCGCGAGCGGGATCGCCGGGAGCGACATATGCGCTTACCGACATTGGTGCTCATCACCACCTCTCTGGTATTCGCCTGTAGCGGTGGGTCACCTGATGCCAACGTGACGATCCCTGTGACGGTGGCAGACATGACGCTGCAGGTAGGCAGTATCGACGGTGATGACGCATCCGTGTTCGGAAGAGTCGGAGGCCTCATCGCTGACGGGAACACTTGGCAGGAGGGTCGCTTCGAGGCCACTGCCCAGGCGGCACCTGTTACGATCCGCGTCGTGGTGCACTTCACGGAGGCTGGTGACGAAGAGGTGTACCTGCACCTGCCGAGCGCAGAGCTGCCGTGAGCCGGCGTTCGCAGGCCCTGGTCTCCTCGTTGATCGTGGCGGTAGTCGGTGTGATCGGAGTCCTCGGTGCCGCATGCTGCGAGGACTGCGACGGCTTCTACACGGAAGCGTGGGTCAGGGTCGAGACCACCACGGCGGTGGGGACGCCCGTGGCAAATGTCGCGGTCCGCGCCGCCGCCCCGAGGACCACGGACGCCTGGGCGGATACGACCGATGCCGACGGGCGGGCGATCCTTCACCTGTTCGCCACGTCCCTGCCCGACTCCGTGCAGGTGTCTGCTGAGCCGTCGCCGGCGTTCACGACCCCGGCGCCGGTGTTCGTCGCGGTGGTCGCCCAGGATACCGCCGTCGTCGTGTTTACGCTCGAGCCAGTGGCCGGCATGATCGGAGCGCTCGCAGATCGGTCGCGAGCCGTCGGACGGACAGCGAGGTGACGTGATGCTCTCGGAACTGATCGGCAGCTTCGAGTACACGGTCGACTTCATCGAGAAGCAGGTGGCGGATCTGACGGACGAGGAGCTCGTGTCGCAGCCACTGGGCGCCCCGAACCATGCCGCGTGGACCCTCGGCCACGTGATCTTCAGTTGCCACGAGATGGCGGGCGAGCTCGGGGTCGAGCGCTGGCTGCCCAGCGAGTGGGAGTCGCGGTTCGGTTACGGGAGTGCGCCCGCCCCGCACGCCTCGCCGCAGCCGGGCAAGGCCGCGCTCCTCGCGTCCCTGAACGAAGCGCGCACTCGGCTGCGGGACGCACTGCGTTCCGCGGACGAGCAGGCCTTGGCCAGTCCGTTGCCTGACGCGGAGGCCGACACGTACTTCCCCACGATGGGCCACGTGCTGCTGCAGGTCGTGGCCGGCCACGCCGCGTATCACGCCGGACAACTGGCCGCGTGGCGACGGGCAATCGGTCGGGAACCCGTCGAGGTGTACGTATGAACAGCGAGCGGACGTGGAGATTCGTTGGCGTCACGCACGGAACGTAGGGGCGAGAGAGTGCGGCGTTTCTTCACCCGACGGCGGCTGGCCGTCCTGCTCGCAGCGGCAACCATTCTGGTTGTGCTCCTCGGCATGCTCTGGCGCTCGGCGATCACGCGCAACCGCTCGGTGCCCGACGAGCCGTTCCGCATCGCCGGCAACCTCTACTACGTCGGCGCCACCGGCGTCACCGCGTTCCTGCTCACCGGACCCGACGGCCACGTCCTGATCGACGGCGGCTATCCCGAGACCGCCCCGCTCATCATGGCGAGCATCGCCACGCTCGGCTTCGACATCACGGACGTCCGGGTGCTGCTCAACTCGCACGCGCACGCCGACCACGCGGGTGGCCTGCGCGCCCTGCAGGAGGCGTCCGGTGCGGAATTGTGGATAAGCGAAGGGGATGCCGACGTCGTCGCGGCCGGCGGCGCCGGTGACCGCACCCTCGGCCCGTTCCGGGTGCTCGGGTTTCTCGGGTTCGGCCGATTTCCCGCCCCGCGCGTCGACCACCGGTTCACGGACGGCGCGACGATCCGCCTCGGACCGGTCACGCTCACCGCCCATGTCACCGCCGGCCACACACCCGGGTGCACCTCATGGTCGTTCCCCGTCCGTGGGGCCGACCGGGAGCTGCTGGCCGTCAGCATCTGCAGTCTCACGGTGTTCCCGTTTTTGACGAAACTGGTCGGGCGGGAGACGTACCCGGGCATCCGGGCCGACTTCGAACGGAGCTTCACCGGGCTGCGGAGCCTGCCCGCGGATATCTTCCTGGCGTCGCACTCGAGCTGGTTCGGCATGAGGCGCAAGCTACGCGAGCGCGCCGACGCGGAAGACCCGGTGGAGCCATTCATCGATCGGGCCGGCTACCTGAGCTTCATCGATCGCGCCGAGGCGGATTTCCGTGAGACGCTCGCGAAGCAGCAGTGACACCCGTAGCGTCCTTACCGACCCGGCCCGGCGTGGATTACCTGACGCCTCGCCCTCTCGAGGACAGCCTGCCCCGCTTCATGCGTCCCGCGCGCACGTCGTGGGGCCGTGAGGCAAATCACGGAGGACGGACATGAACGCATTCCTGGTGGCGGCTGCCGGTGTTGTTACACTCGGCGGCGTGCTGCACTCTCTTCTGGGCGAGCGTCTGATCCTCTCGAAGCTCTCGACCGCAAGTCTGCCAAAGGTGGTTGGGTCGTCGGACTTCACGCTCCAGGTGCTGCGCGTGTTCTGGCATCTGGTCAGCGTGGCGTGGTGGGGGTTTGCCCTGCTCCTGGTGCTGCTGGCGCGTCTGCCCGCCGGTGAGGGAAACCGGTCGCTGATACTGGCAATCGCGGTCACGTTCCTCGCCTCGGCGATCGTTTCCGCCGTGGTTTCACGGGGCAAGCACTTCTCGTGGGGGGTGCTGCTGCTGACGGCGATCCTGACCTGGCTCGGCACGGGCTGACGATGGGCGCTCGACCGTACACTCGCTGGTTTGTGGGCCTGGCGAGACCGCGGTCCATTGGGCGCTCAACTCGCCCGCGGGGCGAACAAACGCTGACCGCTCGTCGTCGGAGGTGGCAATGACACTTGAACGCGTATTCGAGGCGGCCTTGGCAATGGACGACGCGGCCTGGCGCCGTCACGCCAACCCGTGGAGTGTGTGGACGCGTGCGACCGTGCTGCCGCTCGTCATCCTCGCGGTCTGGAGTCGGGCGTGGTTGGGAACCTGGTCACTGGTGCCCGTCGCACTCTCCATCCTCTGGATGTGGCTCAACCCTCGCGTGTTCGCTCCCCCTGGTTCGACGGACAACTGGGCCTCCAGGGGCGTGCTCGGGGAGCGCGTGTGGCTCAATCGCAAGAAGGTGCCGGTCCCGCAGCACCACCGCGTGGCTCCGCACATCCTCAACGCGATCACGGCGGTCGGGACGGTCTTCACCGTTTGGGGGCTGATCGCCCTCGCCTTCTGGCCGACCCTGCTCGGTGCTGCGCTGATCTACTGCGGCAAGCTGTGGTTCCTCGATCGCATGGCGTGGCTGTTTCGAGACATGCAGGAGCGACCGGAGTATCGCGGGTGGCTGTACTGAGGCTCCCGGGCACCAACCCGCCACAACGGGCGGACGGACGATGCCTGACACGCCCATGGACCGGTCGAGCGCGAACGTTTTCACAGGACAGTGGCATGGGGGAACGCCAGTCGTTGATCCGACTACGTTCACCGGACGGCCAAGCACTTTCGATCCTTTCGGCAGCAATTGTCGTCCTCTCCATGTACGGGGTATTGCTGCCGCACAGGCTAACTGGCCTCGTCCGCAACTCGATGTCGGGGGGGCTCGGGTGTTGGATGGCCGCCGCCGTCCGCCTGCTGTTGGCCGCGTTGCTGTGTTTCACTGCTCCAGTTTCCCACACTCTTACCCAATTCAAAGCACTTGCGCCGTGGTGACCGGAGTCGGTCTCCCGAAACAAAGACGCAGAGGAAGAATGGTGGAGAATGGCAGAGCAATACTTCGACAAAGCCTACG
>JBFIHA010000039.1:0-28712 GCA_041602035.1 Gemmatimonadales bacterium
GCCCACCGACCACGAAGCATCGACGCCGTGTGGCCGTCGTACGCGGTCATGGCAGCAGCGCCCACGTGATCGTCACCGACCCCAGCGCCCAACAGTACGGAGCGAAGCGGTGAAATGCCTTGCGCCGCAGCAAAGCCACCAGCAGACGGATGGCCACCACGCCCGATACCAGTGCCGCGACAAAGCTGCCAAGCAGGGGGCCACCGGGAATGGACACTGCACCCGATCCGAGTTCCGGCAATTGGAGCGCGGCCGCACCGACGATGGCCGGGATCGCGAGGAGAAACGAGAACTCCGCCGCCTGTTCCGGATCGACGCGCCACCACAGCGCTGCGGTGACCGTCGTGCCGGATCGCGAGATCCCGGGGAAGATGGCCAAGGCCTGCGCAATGCCGATCCCAACCGCGGCCACCGTGGAAGGCTCAGCTCGATCCGCCCGCGCAATCACGGAACGCGTGCTCCACAGGATGGCGCCAGTAATGAGGAAGTTGATGCCGACCACCAGCAGCGACTCGAAGGCGCGCTCGAACACGTCTGCCCAGAGGAACCCCGCCACGGCGGCCGGTATCGTCGCCACGGTCAGCAGGCCGACGAATCGCCAGGCGGTCTGGTCACCCTGAACACAACCGCGCCCCACTTCCCACAGCCGAGTCCGATAGACGATAACCACCGCGAGCAGCGTTGCGACGTGCAGGATGACCTCTACCACGACTCCGGGGGCTGAAAGGCCGACCGCCGCCTGCGCCACGACGAGATGCCCCGAACTCGAAATCGGAAGGAACTCCGTCAACCCCTGGACGATTCCGAGCAGGAGTCCCTCCCAATATGTCACAGGTCGAGAACCCGTTGGTACAGGGCTTCGTAAAGCGGGACGACCTTGGCTTCGTCAAACGTCCGCGAGTGGCTCACCGCCGCTGCAGACGCCCGCTGCCAGCGGCGTGGCTCGAGGAGCTCGACCGTCGCTTCGGCCATGGCGTCGACATCCCCGACCGGGAGCAGCGCACCCGTCTCGCCGTCCACGACGACCTCTGGAATCCCCCCCACCCGACTCGCCACCACCGGAACGCCGCACGCCATGGCCTCGAGCGCGCCGAGACCGAACGACTCCGACTGACTCGGAAGAAGAAACACGTCGGCTGCCCGCAGAAGGTCGGCCACGGCGTTTACCTTTCCGAGAAAACGCACGTGGTCCGACAGGCCCAACCGTTCCACCTCGGCCTCGGTCGCGGGTCGTTCCGGACCATCTCCCACGAGCACCAAGACTGAGGGGACGCGCTCCCGAACCTTGGCGAATACCCGCACCACATCCGGAACCCGCTTGACCGGGCGGAAGTTCGAGACATGGATCAGCACCTTGGCGTTCTCGGGCGCGAGTGAGGAACGGCAGCGAGCCTCGCTCGACGGATAGTACTCGGCCGGATTGATGAAATTCGGAATGACGTCGATCCGGCACCCTTCACAGAGAAACGCCTTTTGCGTTTCTTCGCGGAGGAATTCGGAGACAGCCGTCACCGCATCGGACTGTTCGATCGAGAACTTCGTCACCGTATAGAACGAGCGCTCTTGACCGACCAGCGTAATGTCGGTGCCGTGCAGCGTCGTCACGACCTTGAGCTCGTGCTGCCCTCGCAGCATCTCCCGAGCGAGAAACGCGGCGGTCGCGTGGGGGATGGCGTAGTGGACGTGCAGGATGTCCAGATTCTCCCGAAGGGCGACCTCTTCCTGTTTCACCGCCAGCGCCAACGAATAGGGGAAATACTCGAGTAGCGGATAGGTGCCGCTCAGGTCCACTTCGTGGAAGTACACGTGCTCGGCAAAACCGCGCAGCCGGAACGGCGAGGCGTAGGAAATGAGATGGATTTCATGGCCGCGACGGGCGAGTTCGAGCCCAAGCTCGGTCGCCACGGCGCCGGAGCCTCCGTAGGTGGGATAGCAGGTGATGCCGATTCGCATCTAGGTCTGTCGCTCCTCCCAGAGCTCGGCGACGCGCGCAGCGAGCAGCTCTGGATCGTCGGTTGCATCTAAGGTAATGACCGCATGGCCGATCAGTTGGCGCCGAAACCATGTCTCCTGGCGCTTGGCATAGCGACGCGTCGCTGCCGTGATCGCGTCCTCGAGCCCGTCTCGCTCCAGGTCGCCATGGAGATGCCGAACCACTTCGCGGTACCCAACACCGTCCAACCCAGGCGCGGTCGCCGCTATCCCATCGTCGAGCACCCCCCGTACCTCCTCGATCAGGCCGTCGCGGAGCATTCGCTTCACTCTGCCGGCAATTCGGCGCTGCAAGACCGCCCGCGGGAGCGTCAGGCGTACGTACCACGGACGCATGATCCCTTCAGCCTTGGCCTGCGCCTGCCACCAGGACAGCGGTCTGCCGGTGAGCAGTCCGACCTCCACCGCGCGGGCCGCGCGCTGTCTGCCGCCTCCTCGGTACGCCGGATCGAGCCGAGCCGCCCACACGCCGAGATGGGGGGCGGACCGCGCCCACTGTCGCAACCGGTCACGGCGCGCGGGGTCGATGGGGGGCTCGCGGAACAGCCCGTCAGCGAGTGCCCGCACGTAGAAGCCGGTGCCCCCCACCACGACCGGCTGACGACCGGGTGCGATTTCTCGGAGCCACGTGGCGGCATCACGGGCGAAGCGCCCGGCGCTGTACCGCTCCCCAGGATCGATGACGTCCAGACCGACATGCGGTACGAGACGGCGCTCAGCATCCGTGGGCTTGGCGGTCCCGATGTTCAGGCGGCGGTACACCTGGCGCGAGTCCGCAGAGATCACCACGAGCGGCCAGTGGTGCCGAAGTGCCAAGGTCACCGCCGTCTTTCCCACGGCAGTGGGACCGACGATCACCGGCACGAGTGGCTTACGCGCGGCCAAACCGACGTTCCAGTTCGCTCTTGGGAAGCTGCACAATGGTGGGACGCCCATGAACATCGTGCGGCGGGAGGGTACAGGCGAACAGGCGTCGCAGGAGATCACGCATTTCCGGCTGCTCCAACCGATGTCCGGCCTTGACGGCCGCTCGGCAGCCGTAGGTAGCCGCGAACCGCTCCATCCGGTTTGGCAGACCGCTCAGCCGATCCCGCGCGAGATCCGCCACGAGCTCCTCGAAGCACCGCTGGGCATCAAACCTCGGATGGGGGTTCGGCACGGCGTGCACGACGACCGAGGAGCCGCCGAATGGCTCGACCTCGAAGCCGACGGCGGACAGAAGGGCACCGTGCTGTTCCACCGCATCCAACTCGTCCTTCCCGAGCTCGAGCGTCAAGGGCAGGAGCAGGCGCTGTCCCGCGGCTGCCCGCCCCTCGAGATGTGCCATGGCTTGCTCGTACAGAATCCGCTCGTGGGCCGAATGTTGATCGACAATCGTGAGCCCGGCCGGCGTTTCGAACACGATGTAGGTCTCGAACACCTGGAGGAGTGCACGCGTTCCGTCGACCGGACCCGGAGCACCGGCGCCCTCACGCTGAAACAGCGATCCGGTCACCTCCATCCCTGCCCTCCCCACCCCATCGGCGGTCGTGTCCGTCCACGCCGGCGCGTTCGACCATTCGGTGCCAGCCCGGTCACCGGCCCCCTCCACCCTCGCCGCGGCGTCGAGCGAGCCGAGGCTCGCGCGAACCGCGGCTTCCACAGCCCGCTCGATGAGCATTTTGTCCCGGAACCGGACTTCCAGCTTGGTCGGGTGTACGTTGACATCAACCCGGTCGCCGGGGACCTGAATCGAGATGATCATCGACGGTCGCATGCCAGGCGCGATGGTGGCGCGGTACCCCGCCTCGGCGGCCCGCACCAGAAACGGGTCTCGGAACGGCCGGCCGTTCACGAACAGATGGGCGCGCCGCCCCGCGGCGCGCGCATCGGCCGGCCGTTGCACGTATCCCCGTACGGTGATGTACCCGTCGTGGAAATCGACGGGGACGAGTTGGGCCGCGAGAGACGGGCCGAACACGTCTGCGATGCGCTGGCCTGGATTGGCCACCCGGGGCGCATCGACCAGCGTACGTCCGTCGCTCACGACGGTGAACGACACGTCCAGCTTGGCCAACGCGAGCAGGCCAATGGCCTCGGTCACCGCCCGGGTCTCGCTTCGTCCCGCTCGGAGGAACTTCCGCCTGGCGGGAACGTTGGCGAACAGTCGGCGCACGGTCACGGTGGTCCCCGGCGTTCGCGATACGGTCTCCGTGGATTCCAACTGCCCTCCGCGCACACGCACACGCGTGCCCGGCCCGCTCCCTTTGGACACTGCTCCAGCTGGCGCGGTCTCCATCTCGAATCGGCTCACGGAGGCAATCGACGACAGTGCTTCACCGCGAAACCCATACGTGGGGACGCCGATCAAGTCGGTCGTCGACCGGATCTTGCTCGTGGCATGCCGCTCGACCGCCAGCAGGGCGTCGTCGCGGTCCATGCCAATGCCGTCATCGCTCACCCGAATGAGTTCTTTTCCCCCGTCCTCGAGCTCGACGGTGATCGCGGTTGCGCCCGCATCCAGCGCGTTCTCGACCAACTCCTTGACGACCGAGGCGGGTCGTTCCACGACTTCGCCGGCGGCAATCTGATCGGAGACGGTGCTGGGGAGAATGACGATCCGTCCCATCACAGCCTCACCAACTCCCACCGCAGGAGCCACCCGCGTTGGCCGCCGTGCTCGACCAGGTGCCACACTCCCTCGGACCGTCGCACGCGAACTGCCAGCCCGGGCGTCAACTCCATCGTGGCGGGCGCGGGGCCGTACGGCGCCGCGCGTAGCGGCGTCTCACCGAGCACGAACGCCACGGGCACGCGATATCTCGCCTCGGTAAAGAGGGCGTGCCCGGCCGCGATGGCTGCGATCACCAGCAGGGCGAACCCGTACCGGCGGCGACCCGACACTCCCAGGAAGGCCCATGCGAGTAGCCAACATGCACCGGCCACACACAGGGCCTCGGCCGAGGTGACAATGGACGTCCATACGTAGGACCGAGTGTAAGAGTCGGTCGGCGGCAACGAGCCGAGCGCCTCCCGGATCCGACCGTCACGCGGCGCCAACCGCGCGGCTCGGTGCCACGCCGCCCGCGCGCGCGCTTCTTCCCCGAGCCGGACCCACGCCGTGCCGAGATTGAACCAATGCGCCGCGACGTAAGGTTCGGTCTGAGCTCGTGCGGCGAAACTATCGACTACGACGCGCACCGCGCCTGTCTCCCACAGCTGCTCCGGCGCCTGTGCTGCGAGCGGCTGCGCGGCGGCCGCGAGCAGGAGGAGCGCTACTCCAGCGCCGGTCCCCACCGCCTCCGTAGCCCGCGTTTCCCCGGCGAGCGCCCGAAGCACCGCATGCGTCTCCGCCCGGAGCTCATCGGCATCGGACGCTCCATCCGGGCCGTACAGCGTGAGTCGCAGCCGATCCCGAAGCCGTGCCGCATGGGCGGCGAGCGAATCTTCGGTCCCGGCCGCGCGCAGCGCCGCCGCGAGATCTTCTCCCACCCTCAGATGCGCGTCCGGAACCAACGCGGCCAGGGCCGACCGGAGCTCGGACTCGAGCATCACCATGGTTGCGGCGACGGACTCTCCCGGTCGCGGCGACCACACCATTCGAACCATCTGACGGATGGTCCGCGGCCGACCGAGCACGAGGAGTGGCGGCAGCAGGAGGACGATCCCCCACACCCATCCAGGTATCAGTCCGACTAGCAGCCGCGCCGAGGGTGCGCGCGGGGATCGCATGAGGGCTGGGACCATGCGAACCGGGGCCACCGGTCCGGCACCACCGGGAGTCACGAACTCCATCGATTCGGCGCTCACCGTTTGGAACCGACGCTGCGCGACATCCCAGTATGTGAGAGTCGGCGCTGGGACCCGATGCGCACCGGCAGAGTCGGGAACGACCAGGTACGTGTACCGCTTGATACCGCCGATGACGCCGTCCGTCGACCGCGGCTCGATGGTGACGCGCTGCTGATACGACTGCACGCCGGTCGGCCAACGAAGCGCCGGCTCCGGCCAGAGCGACACATTCCCAGTTCCCTCCACCTCGACCATCACTGTCGTCGCGTCCCCTATCGGGACCTCACTGTTCGAGACCGTTGCCCGAAGCGTCAGACCGCCTCCGACGGCGCCAGTGAACGCCACCCCCGTCGGTGGGGCGGGCACCGGCGTCACGGGCACGGTCACCGCCTCGGCGCGCTCCTCCTGACGCAGCTCGCGAGCCAGGAACGACCCGGAGATTGGCAGTGAATAGGCCGCCACGGCCGATTCCACCACCAAGGCGCCGGGCGTGAGGGGAAACACAGGTTGATGCAGCACGAAGAGATCGTAGGTGACGCCACCCACTCGACGACCTGCAACAACCGCAGCTGGATCGGTCTCTGGATATGCCCAGGATCCGCGGACGTTGGGGGCGCGCAGGATCGGGGGTGATCGCAGGCGATTCCGAATCGCTCTCGGGAACCAGGCGACGATGACCACGTCGATCTGCTGTCCGACATGCGCCGAGTCCGGAAGGACGATTACGGTCAGGCCGACATCTTCCGAATCAGCCAGGACCGGGGGCGGTATCCGGTCGATCAGCGCCCGCACACGCGGCGAGAGCGTACCCGTCGGGGTGGCGGGTAAGCCGGCAACCTGGATCACGATCGATTCGGTGGTGGCACCGTCTCCCAGCTGGGACACCCCAAACGGCCCGAGGGCGTAGGCACCGGATCGTTCCGCCCGCAGTGTCAGCTCACGCACCGTCGTGCGCACCGGAAGACCTTGTTGCATCGCGACCCGCGTGCGGTCGCGCCGGCTGACCACCGAAAACCCGTCCAGCCCGGACTCGGTGATCTCCAGCGGCGCGCCGGCCGCTCCCGTAGCGGTGATGGTCACGACGAATGCCTCCCCTACGGTGACCGCACGTCGGTCCACCGCCACCGACACGGTCGGCACCTGACCCTGCGCCAGGACAACAAGCAGGACGGCGCCTACCAATCCCGCCACCCGCGAACCTCACGCCCTTGTTGTTTTCGCCGGTTGCGATCCAGGATTGTGCGTCGCTCCTCCTCGGCCATGGAGTTGAGGATTTGCTCCGCCTGTCCCGGGGAGAGTGCGGCCGGCGATTCCTCCGGCTCCCCGGCCCCACCGCCCCCAGCGCTGGGTCCCGACCCGCCACCGGCGGCGGGAGGCGGCGCCAGCCGCACGGCGAGTTCGAGGTTCCACTTCGCATCGCGGTCGTCGGGTCGGAGCAGCAGCGCCTCCCGGTATCGCTGCCTGGCGTCTTCCAGGTGCACTTCCCTAGCGGCGGGATCGCGGATGCCGGTCCGCAGCGCAAGCAGCCCGAGATTGTACAACGCGCGAAAACGAAGATCGGGATCTACCGACCGCGCTACCCGATCGAGCGCCTGCCGTGCGGTTGCCGTGTCGCCGATCGCCATCGCCGCCGTCCCGAGATTGAACCAGGCGCGCTCGCCTCCCTCGGCCGACTGCACCTGCTTGAGATAGAGCTCGGCCGCTCGTCGCAGATCTCCGGCTTTCCATGCTTCGTCGGCGGCATTCACTGGCCCCTGCGCCATGAGCGGGCGTCCGCCACTCAAGCACAGCATTACCGCCGCCAGAGCCATCGTGCGTCTCGTGATCGTATGACCGAAGAGCACCAACGCCGCCACGAGTGCCAGCACCCACGCCCGCGAGATGTCCTGATCCGCCGTGGACGTCGCTTGAGGTGACCGCTTGTAGCCCTCGATCAAGTCGCGCACGGCTCCTGCCTGGTCTCCCAGCTCCGCCGGCACCACGACGCCGTGCGCCTCATCGGCCGTCGCATCCAGGATGTCTCCTCGGCGCGACGTGCGAACGATGTCGCCGGCCGGGTCGCGTTGCGGTCCGATCACGACGCCGTCGGGATCTCTCACCGGAATCGACACAGGCTCCTCGCCTCCCTGGGCCACCAACACCAGTCGGACCCCGTCACGCCGCAAGCGTTGAGCTGCCGCACGGATCTCCGGCAGCGAATCGTGCGCTTCACCATCGGTGAACAGGATAAGCACCCGATCGGCCACGGATTCACCAGGGAATAGCAGGTCGCGACCCTGGGCGAGGACGCGGGCGAGCTCCGTGCCACCCGCACTCGTGAGATCGGGATCGAGCGCATCGATCAACAGATTGAGCGCGCCGGCATCCACCGTCAGGGGAGAGAGAATGAAGCTCTGACCCGCGAACGCGACGAGGCCGATCCGATCGCCTCGGAGCTGGTACACCAGGCGCCGCGCCTGCTCCTTGGCACGCTCCAGGCGGCTTGGAGCCACATCCTCCGCCAGCATCGACCGGGAGACGTCCACCGCGAGCACCACATTGAGTGCTTTCGATTCCGTCGTGACGACGCGGCTGCCCCACCGCGGCCCGGCCACACCGATCACCGCTAGGCCCGTCGCGAGCGCGAGGACCACGGCACCGTATCGCCCCACCTGGCGGGCCCGACGCCACAAGGCCCGGGACCAGCGGCGCGCGTGTCGAACGCGAACCGCCCGGGCCCAGAGAGCGAGCACCAGGACGAACCCGGCGAGCACCGGCGCCAGCCACAGAACGTGTGGCACGTCGAATTGCATCACGGCACCCTCACAACCACCGTGGCGGCCACCACCAGCTCGAGGGCGAGCAATCCCATTCCGAGGATGAGTGGCACTCGGAAGCCTTCCTCGAAGTGGGCATACCGGGTGACCGTGACCGGGGTCTTCTCGAGCCGGTCGATCTGTTGGAAGATCCGGCTCAGTGCTTCCGGGTCGGTGGCCCGGAAGTATCTCCCCCCCGTGAGCTGGGCTATGTCACGCAGCAGTGGTTCATCCAGTCGGACTGGCAGGGTCTGATACCGAAGCTGGCCCTGGACACCGCGCCCAATCGGCATGCGCGCCTCGCCCTCGGTGCCGACGCCGATGGTGTAGATCCGTATGTCAAAGGCCGCGGCGGCTTCGGCGGCCGTGCGCGGATCCAAGACTCCCCGCGTGTTCTCGCCGTCGGTCAGCAGCACCATCACCTTCGATGCCCCGGGCGCCCGCCGCAATCGGTTTGCCGCGGTGGCGATCGCCGTTCCGATCGCCGTGCCGTCTTCGAGTTCCCCAACACCCACGCTCCGCACAGCCGCTCGCAGCACGTCGTAGTCGACGGTAACCGGCACGCGGGTGAGCGCCTCGCCAGCGAACACCACCAGGCCGATGCGGTCAAAGGTCCGGCCATCGATGAAGGCCACGGACTGTTCTTTGGCAACGTCCAGACGATTCGACGGCAGGAAATCCTCGGCGAGCATGCTGCTGGAAATGTCCACGGCCAGCACGATGTCGATACCGGCACTCGTCGTCTCGTCGGCCGCGTCGCCGGCCCGCGGTCCAGCCGCCGCCACGATCCACGCTCCCAGCGCGAGCGAGCGGAGACCCACCGGCAGCTCCGCCAGCCAGCGCCGCCGCGACCCGATCTGGGTCACTTGGCGGAGGTCACTATAGGGCACACTCGGGCGGCGGCGGCGGCTCCGGAACCACCACCACACCGGGAGCGCCACGAGCAGGAGCAGGAGGAGCGGTCGCGCGAACATCAGGACCTGGAGGCCACTGCCGATTCGAGCGCGCGCAGCACGCGTTCGGCGTTGTCGACAACCTCCAACACATCCGCGGGCGCCGCCGGAGAAAACCGCGCGCGCTCCAGCGCACGGATCACGTCGGTCAGCTCGCGCCCGACCTCACCCAGACTGCGCTCCTCGATGACGCGAATGCACTCGCCCGCGTGCAGGTGTCGCCCCGCCTCCGGGATGAGACGCGCGAGCGCATCTCGCAGCCGGCTGGCAACGACCGACGCCACCGCCCGCGATTCGCCCCCGGCCACCCAAGCGTCGAGGGGTGGAGCCACGTCAGCACCCTCCACACCGAGGGGACCCGGACGAGGGCTCGTTCGGCGGCGCACACCCACCCAGAGACTCAGGCCCGCGAGCACGATGAGCACCGCGATAACGACCGGGATCGGTGAGGTGGGGTGCTGCGCGAGGGGTCCGAGCGATGGCCGAGGCTCGGCAGTCTCCGGATCCGCGAGCACCGAGGTGACGTCGACGACCGCGCTCCCCCCCAGGAGGACTTCACGGCGGCCATCCGCATCGATCAGCTCCACGTCGGGCATGGTGATGGCGTGGCGACCGACCTCGAATAACGCCACCACGTACACCACCTCCAACGTGCCCTCGGCCACGGACCACCGCGGCGGGGCCAACGGCGTGAGGAGACGGTTGGATTCGAGCGGGATGACCCGGGCGCCCGTGCCCGCCGTTACGCTCACTCGACGACGGATGGCCACGGTATCCCCGACGGTGGGTTGGGCGGGCGCGACGGTCCACGTCGACGCCTGAACCGCCACGAGCAGGAGAGAGAGCATCACCGCCGCAGGCGTCGTGCCCGCTCGGCAAATGCCTTGTGAAGCGCTTCCGCGTAGGGACGATCGGTGCGAAGCGCGATGTGGTCGACATGCGCTCGCTTGAACGCGCGGGCGCGGTTCAGTCGCGCCTCCTCCGCGGCCATTGCCAGTGCCAAGCGGGTGGGCGAGTGTGAGGTTTCGATCAGCGTAGTCGCCCCGGTTTCAGCATCCTCCATTTCCACCCATCCCGCCGGAGGGAGTTGCGACTCGCGCGGGTCATCCACGGTGATCGCAACCACCTCGTGCTTTGCGGTCAGGCGGGCGAGGGGCTCCTCCCAGCCATGAGCGCGAAAGTCGGACAGCACCACCACGATGGACCGATGGTGCAGTAGCCGGGTGGCGTAGGCCAACGCCGTCGCGATGTTCGTCCGCCGGTCGGGCGCCCGGAATGCCAGCATGTCACGGATGATCCTCAGCGCATGCAGTCGTCCCTTCTTCGGCGGCACGACATGATCCACACCGTGGGAGAACAACAGGGCGCCGATGCGATCACTCTGCCTTGCCGCCGCCAGCGCCAGCACCGCCGCGACCTCCACGCCCCGTTGGCCCTTCGTCGTCGGCTCACCGAAGTCCTCGGATCCGGACCGGTCCAGGATGAGCAGCACGGTGAGCTCTCGCTCCTCGACGAACGTCTTGACGTAGGGAGAGGCCATCCGCGCCGACACGTTCCAGTCGATCGACCGGTAGTCGTCCCCGGGTTCGTACGCTCTGACCTCGGCGAACTCCATGCCCTGCCCACGAAACACGGAGCGGTACTCGCCGGAGAACAGGGTGTTGACCAGCCGGCGCGTGCGAAGTTCGATCTGCTTCACCTGACGCAGGACGTCGGCCCCGACGAGGGCGGACGGTGACGTCATGGGACGTCCACGGCCTCCAGGATCTTCGCGATGACGCCATCGGATCCGACGTCCTCGGCCTCAGCCTCGAAAGTGAGTAGCACCCGATGGCGCAGGACATCGTACGCCATTGCCTTCACGTCCTCTGGCACGACATACGGTCGGCCACGCAGAAAGGCGTGTGCGCGCGCTGCCTGGGCCAGATAGATCGACGCTCTCGGGCTCGCACCGTACGCAATGAGCGGCCGAACCTCCGGGAGTCCAACCGAGTGCGGCTCCCTGGTCGCCCGCACGAGGTCCACGATGTAATCCACGATCTTCTGATCAACGTACAGTTCAGCGATGGAGCGCCGGAGGGTCAGAATATCCTGCGGCCCGGCGACCCGTGACACCGGGATGGCGTCGCCACCCGCCATACGCCAGAGGATCTCCTTCTCTTCGTCACGCGACGGGTACCCGACGAACACCTTCAACATGAATCGGTCGAGCTGGGCCTCCGGAAGCGGATAGGTACCCTCATGCTCGATCGGGTTCTGAGTCGCGAGCACCAGAAATGGCTCATCGAGGCGGTACGTTTCGTTGCCGATCGTCACTTGCTTTTCCTGCATCGCTTCGAGCAACGCGGCTTGGACCTTCGCCGGGGCACGATTGATCTCGTCGGCCAGGATGATGTTGGCAAACAAGGGACCGCGCTTGGGATGAAACTCCCCCGTACGCTGGTCGAAGACCATGGTGCCGATGATATCCGCTGGGAGCAGGTCCGGCGTGAACTGAATGCGCTGGAAGGCCACGCTGACGGTTTCGGCGAGCGTGCGGACAGCAAGGGTCTTGGCGAGTCCCGGGACGCCTTCGAGCAGCACGTGCCCGCCCGTGAGCAAGCCGACCAAGAGGCGCTCGACCATGGCCTCTTGTCCGACCACCCGCTTGCCCACCTCCGAGACGATCTCCGCCGTGAGGGAGGCGTCGACGGTCCGAACGGGACGGGTAGTCATGACACGACTCTCATCGCTTGATCCGCTCCCCTCCGTCCTCATGGCGGAAGATCCACGTAGCGAACCGCGGTGGTGCAATCGCATCGTCCGGACGCTGGGCCCACCAATCCACACCGCTGTCGGATCCTCCTGCTCGCATGCCCGCCTGGTCGACCATCTGCCGCGCCCGATCGACCCAGACCCGTATGTTGGGAGCGCGAAGGTCGACCCAGCCCCGCGTGACGGCCAACTCGACATCGCCATCGACTGGCTTCATCATCACGGTCCCGCCCCGATAGACCTTCGTGTCGGAAATAATGACTGGCAGGCCGACAGAAATGATGGTCGAGCGCAGCTCCGCGTCGTCCGCGACGAGCGTGACCGCCTCTGCGGAGAGTCTCTTCGGGTCGCTCTCCGCGAGCGCCCGCACCGATGCTCGGAGCCGCGAGAGAATGAACGACTCATACAGCAGCTTCGTGAGTCGCGGCGGACCAAGCATCTCGAACGCCACCGAGCGGACGCCGTGCTCCCCCTCGAGAGCGCGGAGTCGCTCGACAGCCTCTGCGCGGAGGACGCCGGCTTGATAGGTCGGCCCGGCCGTCGAGGCATCCAGTGCGGCAATCACATCTCGGCCGGTGGGGTGCCCTTGCAGCTCGGCGACCACATAGGCCGCGACTTCCTCGGGTGTGATGAACTCCATCTGGCGCACCGACGTCACCGTCTCGAACTCGTCGCGCGCGAACTGCCCATTTTCACCAAGATCGGCGTAAACACTCTCGAGGATCACCCCTGCTTCCCGCCAGCCAGAGGCCGCCGGCTTGAACGCGGTCTTGAGGTCGAGGGGCTTCGGGCAGTCTACTTTGGCAACGGGTTGGCCCCGTTGCCGGATCGGACCGAAGGCGATCTCTCGCCAGGCGATCGCGGTGGTCGGCTTGATCTCGATCGTCGCTGGCGCTCCGGGCGTGCGCGCAACGAGAAACAGAAGCAGCGAGTGTGCGCCGGCCACCGCCGACTTGGCGAGCAACGTGCGCGAGGGACGCTCCTCGGAGTGGGTGTACGGGATGTTGAGGCCCATGCCCCCGGTGCCGCTGGTCCCGATCTTCACGTACGCCTCAGTGCTCGAGTTTCGCAGGCACTCCAACATGATTTGCACGTGCCGGATGAGCTGCGGCATCGGAATGGACAGGACATGCTGCTCGACTTGCTCGCGGGTGACCTGGCCCTCGCGGGCCGTGGCAAGCAGTTCGCGAGAACTCTGAAACACATCCCGATATGCGAACGCGGTGGCGGTGTTGATGCAGTCCACCACAGCGTCGGGTTTGTACCGGTCGAACAGTTGATACAGCGCGCTGCGCTCCAACACCTCACGTGTCAGATCGCCCAGGAGGTCGCTGAGCACGAGCTCGCGGGACGCAGCATCGGCCAGCAGGCGCTTGCGCTCCATCTGCCCGAGCTTGGCCGGAAGAAAGACATCGCCCCACGACGTGTCGATGGTTGTCGAGCCGGCGAACTGCCGGAGCCACGCCGCTCCCTCCTCGACTTCGTCCT
Source organism: Gemmatimonadales bacterium (assembly GCA_041602035.1). GTDB lineage: Bacteria > Gemmatimonadota > Gemmatimonadetes > Gemmatimonadales > GWC2-71-9 > JAOTVV01. The sequence goes on from JBFIHA010000039.1 coordinate 13,754, forward strand.
CGTACAGCGCCACCAACACGATGCGTTTGGGCGTGAAGTCGAGCAAGCGCCGAGCAACGGCACGACCCACGAGCCCGCTCCCCCCCAGAATCAGAATCGTCTTCCCGTGCAGTTCCATGGCTCGTCGCGTTGTCAGGAGGCGGGCACCGCCCGCACCGCCTGGAGTTCATGTTTCGTGAGGTGTCGCCACTCCCCCGGCGACAACCGCCCCAACCTGACCGGCCCGTGGCTCAGACGCACCAGGCGCTCCACTTTGAGGCCGAGGGCCTTGCACACCCGCCGCACAATCCGGTATCGCCCCTCGGCCAGGGTCAGGATCACTTCGCTGGTCGCACCTCGCTCCACCACCCGGGAATCACGGATGCTCACCGGCCGCCCATCCATGACGATCGTCCGACGCAGCTCCCTGCGAATGTCGCCCGCGGACCTTCCATGCACCAGTATGCGATACTGCCGCTCGACCGCGTAGCGCGGGTGCATCAGACGGTTCGCTGCTTCGCCGTCGGTGGTGAACATCAGGAGGCCCGAGGTCATCACGTCCAGCCGACCGACGTACACGAGCCCCGCGATCTCGGGGACGAGCTCGAACACCGTGGGTCGACCACGTGGATCGGATCGTGACACCACGTACCCAATGGGCTTGTGCAGAGCGAGCCACACGGTGGCGGCGGGTCGCACCCGGCGGCCCCCCACCGTAATCACATCGCGGTCCGGATCGACCGAACTGCCGATGGTGGCCACCTCGCCGTTGACCCGGATCTTCCCGAGTCGAATGAGCTCTTCCGCCCGGCGGCGTGACGCGACGCCGGCCCGCGCCAACGCCCGCTGGAGACGCATGCGCGTCACGGCTCGGCGGGTCCGCTCCTTTCACTGGGTGGCCGCAACGCCACCGAGAGTTCGTCCAGGCGCGGCAGCTCGTCGAGCGATCGAAGCCCAAGGAGTTCAAGGAACAGCGGCGTGGTCCCGTAGAGCAGTGGCCGTCCGAGCCCGTCCCCCCGCCCTACGACATCCAGCATCCCCCGCTCGATGAGGGAGCGCAGCACCCCCTCCACCGACACCCCACGGATCTCCTCGATCTCGGCGCGGCTCACCGGCTGGCGGTAGGCCACGACGGCCAACGTCTCGAGGGCGGCCCGCGAGAGCTTTCGGGGGCGCCGCACGATCTGCGCGTCCGCAACGGCCTCGGCGAACGTCGGTCGGGTCACGACTTGGAAACCCTCGGCGACCTCGATCAGCTCAACGGCATGGCCGCCGTCGTCGTAGTGCGCCCTGAGCGACGAGATCGCCTCACCCACCTCTTCGCGCGAGGCGCCGTCGGCCACCACGCGGAGGTCATCCACGGACAGCGGATGGGCCGCCGAGAACAGCGCCGCCTCAAGCAGCTGCGTCAGTCGATTCACGACGGATGATCACCGAGCCAAATGGTTGTCGTTGCGCCAACCGCACGAAGCCGGTCCTCGCAAGCTCCAGGAGTGCCAGGAGCGACGAGAGCAGATCGGCGATCGACGCACCGGGGCCGACGATCTCGGTCAGGCCCAGCTCGTCACGATGTTCGAACAGGGAGCGAATGCGCGCCGTGGCCCCCTCGACATCGAGCGGTCGAGGAACCACGCGATGAAGAATCGGTTCCGGCATGGCCTCGACCACCCGTTCGACGGCGAGGAGCAGCTCTGCCAGCTCCATCACGATGGGCCGAGGCGGTTGATCGGGCGGCTCGGGAATCCAGCCGCGCACAAAGCGGCTCGCGTGTTCGCTCGCCTGGGTGGCGAGCCAATCGGCCACTTCCCGAAACTGCTCGTATTCGAGGAGCCGTCTCACGAGCTCCGCTCTCGGATCTTCCCACTCCTCGTCATCGAACGGGCGCGGGAGCAGCATCTGAATCTTGATCCGAATCAGCTGGGCCGCCATCTCCAGATAGTCCGCCGCATCGTTCAATCCGAACTGATCGATCACGGCCAGGAACTGGTCGGCGATGGTAGCAATCGGGATATCCGCAATGTCGATCTCTTGTTCGCGGATCAGATGCAGCAGGAGATCCAGTGGCCCCGAAAACGCCTCGACCTGCACCACGAACGGGGTGTCGGTCGTCACTCCTCCGGCGCTCACGGACATACCGGCACCGACGTCAACGCAAAGGGCGATACCACGGCGCACGCCGCGGCCTGCAGGGCGAAGGCAGGAGCGAGCAGTGTGAAGAGGAATCCCGGCGCGATGAACACCACCAAGAGCAGCACCCCCACGCCGTAGCGGCCGATCTGCCGATACCAGAGGCCTGCGCGGGGCGGCAGTGCGTGATACAGGAGATGCGATCCGTCGAGTGGGGGAATCGGAATCAGATTGAAGAACGCCAGCAGAAGATTCAGCCAGATACCCCAGCCGATCATCCGCTGCACCGGCGCCAGGGCCCCCGGTCCGCCGAGCAGCTCACTCGTCAGGCCGAGTGCGATCGTCAAGACCATGGCCACGATGACCAACCCGAGGTTGGTCACGATGCCGGCCGCGGAAACGATCACGTCGCCGCGGCGGTAGTTCCGGTAGTTTCGCGGGTTCACAGGCACCGGCTTGGCCCCACCGAAGATCACTCGACCACCCGAACCCACGAACAGGGCGAGTGGCATGAGGATCGTCATGAGCGGGTCTATATGCTTCAGCGGATTCAAGGTGAGCCGACCCAGCGACATCGCCGTGGGATCGCCCTGCTTGAGCGCGGCATAGCCGTGTGCGTATTCGTGTGCCACCATCGAAAACAGCAGCACGGGAAGCGCCAGTAAGAATTCGTGCACGTGGGGATGGTCCACCGGTCGGCTGCGGCCGTAAGCTAACGGCGGCACCGAAGAGTGTCAAAGGCGTACCGCCTTGACTGGTGGGCACTTGCAGGATAGAATACGCGGTCGTTTTCGGGGCGATGAGCCCCGCGTTGTTCACGGTGAGGAGCAGCTGTGCCGAACATCCGATCTTCAAAGAAGCGCATGCGTCAGAGCGCGCGTCGTCGCGCTCGGAACCGCGTGCAGCGCGCAACGCTCCGCTCGGCGGTCAAGCGGGCGCGGAGCGCCGGAACTGGGGACGAGGGGGCAGCTGCGGTACGGCAGGCGGAGCGCTTGCTCGACCGTGCGGCTCGGAAGGGGTTGGTCTCGAAGAACATGGCGGCCCGTCAGAAGAGCCGCCTGGCGAAGTCTCTGCAGTCGAAGAGCTAAGGTCGGCGCTCACAGCGCCGTCAGCTCGGCGCCACACTTCTCGCAGTACCACTCCGTCGGCAAGTTCAACGTCCCACAGTCCGTGCACTTGACCGATTTCTTGGACGAGCCCTTAGCTGGAGGCGGGGTCTCGTCGACGGGACTCACCCCGGCCGTCCCCAGCTGGTCAGCCTGATCCTTTTCAGCGATGGCCGCCAGGTCATCATTGTCCTTGCGCTTTCCCGAGAGCCCGGACGCCGAGCGGGCGCCGCTGATGACTGAGCGCAGGAACGCCATCTCGTCGGTACCACGACTCTTCGAGCCCGGCGCGCGCGCGCCTTCCGGCTCTTCATTTCGAGCCGGTTCAGCAGGGAGGGGCGGCGGCTCCGCTTCGGCCTCGGGCTCTCCCTCGTCGGGTTCCGACCCGGCAATCGCGTCCAGCACCTCTTCGAGGTTGGCAATCTCTCCCTGCTCGACTTTGAGCTCCTCTCGGATCTTCACCAACGATTCCAGGATCTCGGCCCGAATCGTCGACCATTTGTCGGAGTCGTACTCACCGACGGTGTGCCGCAGCTCGGCCTCAGCGAGGCTCTCGGTGGCATCCTCTTCCTTCTTCGCAAGATCGTCGCGCACGGATCGGCGGCGTTGGAGGACCGTGTTGAGCTCGTCCCGGTATCCCTCGAGCTCCTCCAGAATGGCATCGCGTCGCCGAGCGTAGTCGCCTTTGACCTTCGACTTGACGTGGGACGGCGTCTTGTCGGCCGCCATATCCAGACGCCGCAGCCATCGCTCGATCTGCCGCTTCTCCTCGAGCAGGTTCTGGATCGCCACCGTGGAGGTCTTCGACTGTTTCGCCATTCAATCCTCGATCATCCGAGTCGCGGCTGCGCGACCCTGAGGGTCCCGCCGCCTCGGGAGGCGCATCCGGCCGCCGCCTCCCGCCCTAAGATATAAGGATTCCGTCCCGATAGGACCCCGAATCGTCATATTGGGGTCAGGTCACCCGCTGATAGACGGGGCGACCGCCAACCAGCGTTCGGTCCACGCGGCCGTACAATTCCCAGCCACGGAACGGCGTATTTCGGCTCTTCGACTGAAACCGGCCTGGCTCTACTTCCCACCGGGCCGCGGGGTCGAAGACGACGATATCGGCCGCCGCCCCCCGAGCCAGCGTTCCCGCCGCTAGGTGGAAGATGCGGGCCGGGCCGGTGCTCATGCGCTCGATCAGTTGCGCGAGGCTGAGCCGTCCCCCGTTGACGAGGAGGGTCACGCCGAGTCCGAGTGCCGTCTCGAGTCCCACGACGCCGAACGGGGCGTCGTCGAACTCCCGCTCCTTCGCCTCGTAGTGGTGGGGAGCATGGTCGGTCGCGATCGCGTCCAAGGTGCCGTCGGCGAGTCCTGCAGCAACCGCCTCGATGTCTGCTCCGGACCGGAGCGGGGGGTTCATCTTCGCGTTGGTATCGTACCCCTCACACGCCTCGTGCGTGAGCGCGAAGTGGTGTGGCGTTGCCTCGGCCGTGACGTTTACCCCACGTGCCTTTCCCCAGCGGATGAGGTCGACCGAGCCCCGGGTCGAAATGTGGCACAGGTGAATGTGCCCCCCTGTGAGCTCCCCGAGGAGAACGTTCCGTGCGACCATGATCTCTTCAGCGGCGGCTGGGATTCCTCGCAGTCCCAGACGCGTCGCGACACGGCCGGCGTTCATCACACCGTTGGTCGACAGCGCGGGATCCTCACAGTGCTCGGCAACCGGGATGCCAAATGACAGGGCGTATTCGAGCGCCGTGCGCATGAGATGGCTGGACACCACGGGATGCCCGTCGTCGCTCACCGCCACCGCGCCCGCGCCAACCATTTCACCAAACTCAGCGAGCTGTTCGCCCCGTTGTCCCACAGAGATCGCGCCAATCGGATAGACCCGCGCCGCCTGGGCCGCGGCTGCCTGTTTCACGATGAAGCCCACCGCCGCCTGGTTATCGGTCACCGGATCAGTGTTCGGCATGGCGCAGATCGAGGTGAACCCGCCCGCTGCGGCGGCTTGGGCACCGCTGGCAACCGTTTCCGCGTCCTCCCGCCCTGGTTCCCGCAGGTGCACGTGGAGATCGACGAGCCCTGGTGCCACCACGTTCCCCGACACGTCGACAAGGTCGGCTCCGTCGGGCGCCCGCAGACCAGGCCCCAGCCCCGCGATCTTGCCGTCCACGATCAGGACGTCAGCCACGCCATCCTGCTGCTGTGACGGATCGATGACTCTGCCGCCTTGGAGCAGCATGGGCTTCATGTGCTCCCTCCTCGGCCGCCCTTGGCGGCTTCCGCCAATTCCGGCTGGCCGCCCGCCAGCAGATACAGCACGGCCATTCGCACAGCCACGCCGTTGGTCACCTGATCGAGAATCACGCTGTGCGGCCCATCAGCGACCCGAGAGTCGATCTCGACCCCACGGTTCATGGGTCCGGGATGGAGGATGAGCAGATCTCTCGGCGCCCGTTCGAGCCGCTCGAGCGTCACACCGAAGACCCGATAGTACTCGCGCAGTGACGGGATATACCCCGCCTCCATCCGCTCGAGTTGGAGACGCATGACGTTGAGCACATCGGCCCATGCGATCGCTTCCTCGATCCGCCGGAAGACCGTGACGCCGAGCTCCTCGATGGCACCGGGCATGAGGCTCTGGGGACCGCACACCGCCACTTCAGCGCCAAGCTTGGTGAGACCCCAGATGTTGGATCGCGCCACCCGACTGTGGGCGATGTCGCCACAGATGCAGACCCTCAGGCCCTCGATGCGGTTGAACCGGTCGCGGATGGTCAGCATGTCGAGCAACGCCTGCGTGGGGTGCTCGTGCATGCCGTCCCCGCCGTTGATCACGTTCGACCGGATACGCTCCGCAAGGAACTGCGCGGCTCCGGACGACGGATGGCGGATCACGACCATGTCGATCCGCATCGACTCGAGGTTGCGAGCGGTGTCGACCAAGTTCTCGCCCTTCTGCACCGACGACCCCTGCGCCGCGACGTTGACCGTATCGGCCGACAAGCGCTTCTCGGCGAATTCGAACGAGATGCGCGTGCGGGTGGACGCTTCGAAGAACAGATTGACGATGGTCTTGCCCCTGAGGGCCGGAACCTTCTTGATGGCCCGTTCGCTGACTTCTTTGAACGGCTCGGCAGTGTCGAGGATCAACTGAATCTGTTCTCGGCTCAGTGGCTCGAGGCCCAGGAGATCTTTGCCGAGCGACAGACTCGTCACGACTCCCCTCCCCGCACCAGCTCGACGGCGTCACGACCGTCCAACTCGTGCACGAGCACGTCGACACGATCGGTCGGGGCAGCCTCGACGGTCACACCGACGATGTCCGCCTGGATGGGCAGCTCGCGTCCCCCGCGATCTACCAGCACGGCGAGGCCGATGCGGGCCGGCCTGCCGAAGTCTGCCAGCTGGTCGAGCGCCGCTCGAATGGTCCGGCCCGTATAGAGCACATCGTCGACAATCACGATCCACTTGTGGTCGAGATCCTGGGGCAGCCGTGTCTCACCCACGACGGGCCGGGGCCCCACGGTCTGGAGATCGTCGCGATACAGCGTGATGTCCATGACCCCCAATGGGACATCCTGCCCTCGGTGCTGACCGATCATGTGTGACAGCCGCTGCGCGAGGTCCGATCCCCGCCGCTGAATGCCGATCAGCACCAGGTTGTTGCTGCCGCCCGCCAAGCCGACGATGTCCCGGGAGATCCGCTCGAGCGTCTGAGCGACGCCGGTTGCGTCGAGGAGGACTTTGCGCTCGGGTGGGGTCATGATTGAGGGGCAAGTTAGGCGGGGGGCGAAAGGGCGTCAACGGACCTCGGCCCGCGCGAAGACACCGCGATCCCTCGTCGTCGGCGCCCTCAGTGCCGCGCGGTTGGCGACCCTGGGACCGGCGTGAGCGGGGGCTCACCCGCGAGCACGCTGCGGACGTTCTCGACCGCCAGCTTGGCCATGCCACGGCGAGTCGCCGTGGTGGCGCTTCCCAGATGGGGGAGCGTCACTACTCGGGGGTGATGGACCAGCGCCGCGCTCACCCGGGGCTCGCGCGGGAACACATCAAGGCCCGCCCCACCAAGCCGATTGCTCTCCAGAGCCGCCAGGAGTTCGGATTCGACGATCAGGTCGCCTCGAGCGGTATTGATGAGCAGGGCGCCATGACGCATCCGGGCAAACCACTCGCGGTTCACCATCTCCCTCGTCTCTGGCGATGAGGGGACGTGAAGCGTCACGATGTCGCTGCCCGCGAGCAGCTCCTCGATCGTCACGCGACGGGCGCCGGCATCGCGCTCGAACTCTGGTCGCGCCGAGGGGTCCGAGTACACGAGCCGCAATCCGAATCCCACGGCGCGATGTCCCACTGCCTGACCGATCCGCCCTGCCCCAACGATGCCGAGCGTTGCACCGGCCAACTCGATGCCGAGCAGCTGCTGCGGATGCCATCCGGTCCAGGTCCCATTGGCAATCAGGGCCGTCCCTTCTTTCAGACGTCGTGCGACGGCAAGGATCAGCAGCATGGTCAGGTCCGCGGTGGCGGCGGTGAGCACGTCGGGCGTGTTCGTGACGATCACGCCATGGCGTCGCGCCGCGTCGACGTCGATGTTGTCGTAGCCGACGGCACAATTCGCGACAATCACCAGATGAGGCAGTCTGGCGAACTCGGCCTCGCCGAAGTGGCGAGACAGCAGAGGGACGATGGCGGCGATATCGCCGGTCGGGGTCTCGCTGGTGGTGGGAATCCACACGACGTCGTGCCCTGGGATTGGCGTTGGGCGGAGGAGTTCCTTGAGCTCAGCGGCAACGAGGACTCGGGCCATGACACGTACACGCGTTTGGAGAATTGGCAGGAGAGGGCACAGCGTCCCACGCCAGCCTGTCGGGGTGGAAACTACGCTGGGGGTCGTCTATTATGCACCTGCCCGGGAGAGGTGTCCGAGTGGTTGAAGGAGCCGGTCTCGAAAACCGGTGGGCCCGTCAGGGTCTCGTGGGTTCGAATCCCACCCTCTCCGTCCGCACCAGAGTCAATACCGCAACGGGCGACCGAACCGGGTCGCCCGTTGCCCAACACCCTCGGGTGCGTCTCTTCTCCTCAGCGCTCCATCAGTGCCACGTCGCCCCGACGGTGATCAGGACGATGGCATTGCTGACGTCCGTGACCCGTTGGTACAGCAAGTCGACCGTGGGGGTGATGTAGAAGTTCCGCCCCACCCGCACGTCCCACCCTATCCCGGCTGTCGTACCAAAGCCGTTGTCGGTCGTGGTCGTCGTGGTGTTGCCCGATGTCACGCTCGTGGTGAACGTGGAGCCGCCAATGCCGCCCTTGAGGAACACCCCGGTTTCCACCGAAGGGTAGAACATGACCGTGACGGTCCCGTTTCCGCGGCCGATCGCGACGTCGTCCACTTCGGTCCCCCAGGCGATCGCCTCACCGCCGAGCAGCACCTTCTGCGTTGGCGTCCCGCCGAGCCGGATGAATCCGGCCCCTCCGGGTTTTGTCTCCTGTGCAGCGCCCACATTCTGACTCACGTTCCAGCCACCCCCGAGGCCGAAGCTGATCCAAAAGCCCCGGTGCTTCGACTCCACCTGGGCAGCTGCCGGCATGGCGAGCCACAACGCGACGAATAGCACGGAGATACCTGACACCAGTTTCCTCATCGCATCCTCCCCCGTTGCAGTTGCTGGATCTGGTACCCGACTGCCTGGCTCTGCGTTCCTGGCCTTTGCCCTGCCCGAGACCGGTTCGTACCATTGAAACACGCCACTTGTCGGCATAGCCGAGTCTGGGACCGAAACATCCCTTGCCTTGGGAGAAAGCCAATCATGGGTGCGATGCGCGCGTTGCTGCTCAAGGGATCACAGAGCCACTGGCTCGCCACCCGCGTCCCAAGGCGGAAGTTCGTGCAGCGGGCGGTGCGCCGCTTCATGCCGGGCGAAACGCTCGACGCCGCACTCGCCACCGCCGAACAACTCAGAAGCCTTGGCACGAGCAGCGTGGTGACCCTTCTCGGCGAGGCCATCACCGACCGCTCCGAGGCCGAGCACGTGACCGCACACTATCTGGAAGCGTACGGGCGCATCCAGCGTTCTGGACTGCCGACGGAGATCTCGGTCAAACCAAGCCAGATGGGCTTGGACGTGGGGAAGGACGTGTGCGCAGCACAGCTCGAGGCGCTGGCTGCTCGCGCCGATGCGAGCGGCGGGTTTCTCTGGATCGACATGGAGGCAACGCCGTACGTCGATGCGACGCTGGAGCTGTACCGGGCCCTGCGCTCACGGCATGCACGGGTTGGCGTGTGCCTCCAGTCCTATCTGTACCGGACGGCCGAGGACGTGGAGCAGCTCCTCCCGCTCGCCCCGGCCATCCGACTCGTGAAAGGCGCGTACAGCGAGCCTCCCAGCCTCGCTTTCCCGCGCAAGCACGACGTGGATGAGAACTTCATGCGCCTCGCCAAACGCCTACTCAGCAAGGAGGCTCGGCAGTTGGGAGTGCGCGTGGGCTTCGGCACGCACGATATTCGGCTCATCAACCGCGTCCGCGACTTCGCCGAGGGAGCAGATATTCCGCGAGAGGCGTACGAGGTGCAGATGCTGTACGGCATTCGGCGCAACGACCAGGTGCGGCTCACGGCCGAGGGTCAGTCGGTGCGGGTGCTGATCAGCTATGGGAGTGCCTGGTTCCCGTGGTACATGCGGCGCCTGGCCGAACGGCCGGCGAACGTGTTGTTCGTGGTGCGGAGCCTCGTCTCGGGGTAGCGCCGAGCGCCTGTCCTCATCGTCAGCGGCCAACCGCCACGCCGAACAAGAAGTCCTCGAGCGTGTCGGCGCCCGTATCTCCCCCGAGCGATCCGTACTCCACCCGGTACCCCACGGCGACCGTAAGTGGTGTGCGCGGGATGCGGGCTTCAAGCCAGCCCTCGAGACTCCGCCCCTGGGAGAAGTCGGAGCCAGTGTTCACGTCACCTCCCAGTGCGTACGAGAGCAAGAATGAGCTCCGGAGGGTCGGCCGCAGCAACCACGTGTCGACACTCAGGCGGCCTACCCACGTGAGCCATCGTTCCGTCCCGGCATCGGACACGTAGCTTCGCGCCTGTGGTCCGATCCCCACTCCCAGGAAGTCGACCGGTCTCACCTGAAGCCATAGGCCGCCACGTACGAGATCGGACTCGATCTGGCCGTCGCTGCTCTCCAGCTGGCCTTGGAGATATCTAGCCGTCAGCTCAAGGCGCGACAGTCGCACGCCGGCCTCCAAGCCGAACAGGGTCCCGCTCAGCTGGTTCACCGTCGCAAGGATCTCGCGGTTCACGGTTGAAGGGCCCACGACGAGACGGGCTGAACCACTGAATCCCTGTGCGCTGATCGGGCTCGCGAATGTCGATGCCACAGCGGCGAGCACGACGGCGCTCCGGATGAGGCGGTCCATCAGCGCGTCACGTCGATCACGGTTGGCGGCCCCGCGTACACCACGATCTCCGGTGTCGATCGCCGTCCAGCGTTCAGCTGCACGACCTCGTTCAACCGTGACTGCCACTCGCTCCGCAGCACTTCGTTGGCTCGGATGTTGGCGTCAATTGCGCGGCCGGGACGCTGCCGGAGAAAGCCGATCACACCTGCGAGAGCGACGCTCCCCGCCACGACGACCCTCCCCGCGGACAGACCCGCGTCGGGGGCCAAGACAAACGGAAGGACGGCGATCCCTACGCCACCCGCCAATCCGCCGACCAGCGCCTCCAGCCCGGGACGGCCGGTCAGCCGTTCGGGCAAGAACAGCGAAGCCGCCGGCGCCGGGGGATGAGCGACGGTATCAGCCGGGAGGGACTCGATGTCGAGCGGCAGGCGCAAAACACGCACGACCTGGCCCGCGAGTCGGGATTCGATGGCCAGGAAGTACCGGCCACTCTCGAGGGGCGAACCGGTGGCATCGAGCCCGTCCCAACGCAGATCGAGACTGTCGGAGATCAGTCCCTCGTAGACCCGTCGAACGGGCACGCCGTCCGTGTGCTCGATGGACGCCCGGATCTCATGAAACGAGCTGGCAAACAGCCGCGGCGCGTAGTATCCGGTCCCGGTGGCAAATCTCGCCACGGGGGGAACGTCGACCTCCACCACTTTGGTTTCACGCCTCACGCTCGCGTACAGCGCTGCCAAATCCGGGGGAAAGACGAGGGGGTCGAGCTGGTATTGCGGCTTCAGCTGCACGATGCGACGGAATGCCGCTGCCGCCGAGTCAATGCGGCCTCGGACGAACTCCGCTGCTGCCAGGTAGCTCAGCGCTTCCAGTCGCGCAGGCTCGGCGAGCGAGTCCTCGCCCTGGACTGCCAATCCTCGGCGGATGAGCCCGACGGCCGTCGGAAGGTCGAGATCGCGATAGGCTTGAATGCCGCGGCGCACGAGCTCACCAGACGCCTGTCCGGCGGCCGGCTCCACCAACGTGGTGACACACAATAGGACGAACCACCAAATGCGAAGTCGGCTCATCGGTCTCGGGGGACGAGCACGATGCCGGTTAGTCGGACCATCTGCCCCGGGCCCACCTCGATCTGTCGCTCGTACGGCTCGAATCCGTCCCGCAGGACGCGAATGGTGTGACGGCCAGGACTCAGGGCGAGATCGGCCTTGGGCGTATTGCCGATCAGTTGACCGTCAATGTAGAGCTCTCCCCAGGGCGACGCATTCACGAACAATCGTCCGGGCTGCACTGGGGCAGCGGCTGACTCGGTCGGTGGCGCCGGCCGGAGAGTCACTGGCGGGGGCAGGTCGACCGGATCCGGGGGTGCTTCGGTTGACGCCGGCTCGGCCGCTGGCGTGCTGAACTGCGTCACCGGATCGAGCGTCTCCCACTGCGGTTCCTGCGGGCCCGCGTTCCGTGCAGTCTCCGGCGCGACCATGCTGCGCGCACGCTCTAGGAGGGGCGCCGTCCACGCGAGCCACTCGGGCTGCCACAGCAGTACACCAACGCCGATCATGATGGCGAGCACGACGCTGCCGAGCGTCACCCGCGCAGGCGTGACCCTCCGAGTGGGCTCGTCCACAACGAGGACCGGCGTATCAGAGGCCGGCGGAGTCGGCCCGGCAACCCCATGGGGCGCGGCCGGCCGCGGAGTCCCGCTCAGCGCCGCGATGAAGTCGAGGACCGTGGGAAACCGTCCAGCCGGATGCTTACTCAGTGCTCGGCCGACCGCCTCCATGACGCTCACGGGGAGGTCCCGTCGAGTGTCCGAGAGGCGCGGCGGCGGCTCGGTCGCATGGAGGCTGGCCACCTCCTCGAACGAGTCACCGAGGAAGGGCACGCTCCCGGCGAGGCACTCATACACGACCACCCCAAATGCATATTGGTCGGCGCTCGCCCCAGCGGTTCGAGCGTAGAACTGCTCCGGCGCCAGGTACTCCGGCAGGTGAAGCACGGGCGCGCTGCCCCGGGCCGGCCGTGGGCGGCCGAACACTTCGTTGATACCGAAGTCAATGACCCGCACCCACCCGTGGTCGTCGACGAGGATATTGCTGGGTTTGAGATTGCCGTGCACCGCACCACGGCGGTGGGCGAAGTCGAGTGCACTCCCCACCTGCTCCGCGATGCGCAAGCAGCTCTCGAGCTCCATGGTCCCCGTTTCTCTCAGCATCTCTTCCAGGGACCGCCCGCCGAAGAGTTCCATGGAGTACCAGAGGAACGATCGGGCGACGCCGTAGCTCAGCACCGGCGCGATATGGGCATGGCGCAACGAGGCCGCCAGGCCCGCCTGGCGCTCGAACCGCTTGGCCAACTCGTGATCCACGAGATGGGTCACGGGAATCACCTTCAGTACGACCTCACGGTCCCCGGTTAGGTCGCGCGCCACGTAGACGAACGAGCGTTGTCCGAGACGGTGGACCCGCTCGATCTGGAACCGGTCGGCGAGCGCCTGCTGCACCGCTTCGCGGGCTTCGTCCACGATGACCTGCTCGAGGAGCACATTGGCGGAGGGCGTGAACCCGCACAGCGGGCATTCATGCGTGTCCGTCGGGAGGTCGGCGACCGAGCAGCGGGGACAGATCATGGGTTTATCGAGGATGCCGGCCAGTGGCCGGGCAGTGAGCCATGATCGAACTCCGCCTGGCAAACGACTTCATATGAAATCCATAACTGCTTGTTGTATTGCAACATATACCGTTTCTGCGAAGGTGCTATTGGTGCTCAAGTACCGGCTGGATCTGCCTCTCTTCCAGGATGTGCCCGTCCCCGCTTTCGGCTAGTCACTGGACCGTCGTCGTCGCCGTCGCATTGTCATTGGCCGCATTGGGATCCGCCGTCGTCGCACTCACCGCCGCCGCACTCGACAACGTCCCCGTCGCCGCCGGACTCACATCCCCCACCAACGTCAACGTCGCATTCCCCCCACTCGCCACCGTCCCCACCGTCCACACCCCCGTCCCGCTGTTATACGTCCCCTGACTCGGCGTCGCCGAGCTAAACGTCACGTCCGCATCCAACGTCTCGGTGACCGATACCCCCGTCGCCTCGCTCGGCCCACTATTCGACACCGTCACCGTGTACGTCAGCTGCGCCCCCGGCGTCACCGGATCCGGCGCATCCGTCTGCGTCACCCCCAGATCCGCACTCGCCGCCCCCACCGTCGTCGTCGCCGTCGCATTGTCATTGGCCGCATTGGGATCCGCCGTCGTCGCACTCACCGCCGCCGTATTCGCAATCGGATCCGGCGCCGTGTAGTCCGATGGCACCCCAAACGTCACCGTCACGGTCGTGGCCGGCGCGCCCGCGGCAATCGTCCCCAACGTGCACGGGAATCCCCCTACGCACGGCGCCGTGGCCGACACAAACGTCAACCCCGTCGGTGTCGGATCGCTCAACACCACCCCCGCCGCATCACTCGGCCCCGCATTGGCCACCGTGAGCGTGTACGCCAGATTCGTCCCCGGCACCACACTCGCTGGCCCCGTCTTCGTCACCCCCACATCCGCACTCGCGTTTACCTGATGGTCTTCACTTGCTGACAAGCTGCTGGCGAAGCTTGCGTCGCCACTGTACTCGGCCGTCAGCGACCGGACGCCAGTTCCGTTCAGGGTCACCAAACAGCTTCCCGCAGCCACCGGTGCGGAGCATTGCTCCGTTCCACCACTCGCCGTGACCGTGACCGTGCCCGTCGGGGTCCCACTGCCCGGCGCGTCCACCGAAACGGAGTACTGGACCGTGACTGCCTGTCCCGCATCCGAGGGATCAGGAGCGTCGGACGTGATGGTCGTCGTTGTGCTCGCCTGATTCACCGTCTGCCCGCCAGCGAGCGTGCCGGTGCTGGCGGTGTAGTTGGCATCCCCGCTGTACACCGCCGTCACCGCGTGATTCCCGAGTGACAATGACGACGTTGCCGAACTGGTCGCCACTCCCCCAACCAAGGTTATCGGGGTGCCAAAATCCGCCGCGTCTATCTGGAACTGCACCGTGCCCGTCGGCGTCCCACCCCCGCTCGTCACCGTCGCCGTAAACGTCACCGCCTGCCCAAACGTCGACGGATTCGCCGAAGAACTCACCGCCGTCGTGGTGGACGCCGCATTCACCACCTGATTCGGGCTCAGCGTCCCCGTGCTCGCCGTGAAGTTGCCCCCCGTCGGCGCGTACTCCGCCGTGATCACCCGAGTGCCCACCGCCAACGTCGTCGTCGCCGGACTCGTGGCCGAACCCGCCACCAACGTCACCGGCGTCCCCAGATTCGCCCCGTCCACCTTGAACTGCACCGTGCCCGTCGGCGTCCCACCCCCGCTCGTCACCGTCGC
>JBFIHA010000040.1:0-27652 GCA_041602035.1 Gemmatimonadales bacterium
CGTGATCACGATCGAGCCGTGGGGGCCGAATCGCGAGCCGGAGATGCCCTGGTTGGCGCGGCCGTTCCTGCTGCAGCCCTATCGCAATCCGATCGGCGACGCGACCCCGGATCAGCCGCGGACCATCGAGTACCATCCGGAGCTGCTACCGACCGGCACCGCGACGATCCTCTCCGGAGGCGGCTAGCGCGGCGGCTCGAGACCGCTGGGCACGCGGTCAGGAACCGGCACATCGGGCACGTCGGTGAGCGCGACGAGGAATGCCACGAGGTCCTCGATCTCCGCGTCGGTGAGGCGAAGCGGTCCGAGCACGGGGTCGAGTCGGGCGCGGGGGATGTCGGGATGATCGCCGGCTCCACGATTGAAGAATTCGACCATCTCCCGAAGCGTGCCATAGGCGCCGGCGTGCGAATACGGTGCCGTCACCGCCACGTTCCGCAGCGACGGCGTGCGGAACGCCCACCGGTCCCCTTCCAGGTGGGTGGCGTTCCAGCGGCCGAAATCCTCGTGGGGGGTGAGCTGGAAACCGGGCCCTTGTTGACGAGCGCCCACCACGTGGAAATCGAAATCGCTGAACATTGGCCCGGCATGGCACTGCACACACCCACCTTTCTCGTGGAACAGCACCAAGCCGCGCTTCTCTTGATCCGTGAGCGCGGCGGCATCGCCGGCCACAAAGCGATCGTACGGCGAGCGGTCCCCCACGAGCGACCGCACGAATTGCGCGAGCGCCTGCGCCAGCGACACTGAATCGATGGGCGTACCGGCCGGATGGTCCGGAAACGCGGTTTGGAACAGCGCGACGTACTCGGGAATGCGGCGTAACCGCTCCAGCAGGGAGTCGAGCGTGCTCTCGAGTGGCAGCGCTTCGGCGCGCATCTCGCTGAATTCGCGCTGCGGAAGCGTGACGAGATTCTCCAGGCGTCTGATCCGCCCGTCCCAAAACAGGAACCCATCCGCCGTCTGGAAATCGCGAAACCGGTTGAATCCCACGTTAATGACGGTGGGGCTGTTGCGGGCCTCGAACACCATGGTGGGATCGGTCAGCTGCCGTTCGGGCCCGAACCCGACACCGCTGGGCCCCGCCGGCAGCGCCCGGCCATCCGCCATGCCGAACCTGGGGAGATGGCACGTGGCACACGCCACATCTTTGGTCGCGCTCAGAATCGGATCGAAAAACAGCAGGCGGCCCAGCGCGATGCGATCGGGATTCGCTGCGTTGTCCGTGGGGTGCACCATGACGGGCAACGGCTCGAGTCCGAATCGGTCGACGAGATCGAGGCGAATCACCCCGGTCCCGTCACCGGCACAGCCCACGAGACTTGCCGCGACGGCTACCGTGAGGTAGCTCCGAGCAGAGGGTACGAAAACGTTCGGCACGGTCGATCGGCTCTCCGGCCATCAAGTTGGCGTCATCGGACGGGGGCCACAAGTCACGACAGGAGGTCCAATGATGCGGAAACGTACGCTGGTCCTGGCGTTCGGACTGGTCGGGGTCGGGCTGCCGGTCGCTGCCCAAGAGGAAGCGTCCGTCGAGCGAGTGCAACGGCTCCTCGAGCGTCATGTCGAGAGCCTGAACCACGAAATCGATGTCCTCAACCGCCGCATCGACGATATCATGTTCTTCCAGCGTCTCGGAGACGTGGCGGAGATCGACATCGTGCGCCTCACGGGACCGCCGCTCCGCCATCAACCGAACCCGACAGCGCAGAATGCGGGAAATCCATTCCGGTTCACCGCCTACGTGTTCATACCCAAGAATCTGGATCGGTCCAGGAAACAACCCCTGATCGTGTTCCCCCATGGTGGCGTACACGGCCACTTCACGACCGGCGCGACCAACGTGCTGCGTGAGATGCTCGCCCAGGGCTACACGGTCGTGGCACCCGAATACCGAGGCAGCATCGGCTACGGCCGCGGGACCTATGAGGCGATCGATTACGGCGGGCTGGAGATTGAAGATTCGTACGCCGCGAGAAACTTCATGCTGGAGAACTATGAGTTTCTCGACGCCGGTCGGGTCGGCATCGTGGGATGGAGCCATGGTGGGCTCCACGCCCTCATGAACATCTTCGAACACCCCGATGCGTATGCGGCCGCCTACGCCGGCGTCCCGGTGAGCGACCTGATCGCCCGGATGGGCTACAAGAGCCAACGCTACCGCGATCTCTACTCCGTGGAGTACCACATCGGGAAGACCGCCGAGGAGAACGTCGAGGAGTACCGCCGCCGCTCACCGTCGTGGAATACGCACAAATATCGCGGTACACCGCTCCTCATCCACACGAACACCAATGACGAGGACGTGAACGTGCTCGAAGTGGAGCGGCTCATTCAGGCGCTCAAGGCCGGGGGAAAGACAGGCTTCGAGTACAAGATCTATCAGGACGCGCCCGGCGGGCACAGCTTCAATCGCCTGGACACGAAGCTGGCCCAGGAATCTCGGCGCGAGATCTGGCGGTTCCTCGCTCCGCGATTGCGGCCGGAGCGGCCGGTGCGGTAGGCGGTTAGGCGGTTAGGCGGTTAGGCGGTTAGGCGGTTGAAACGTGTAGTGCGTTGCGGTAGCTGAAGCCACCCTGGATTAGGAAGGACACGCCATGACGCGAAAATGGCATGTCGTAGCGGTGATCCTGGCACTCCTCCCTTCGCTGTCGTGGGGGCAGGAGCGTGGTGACATCGCCATCGTCAATGGGCGGGTGATGGATCCGGCGAGCGGGCTGGACGCGATCCGGACCGTGCTGGTGCGTGGCGACCGGATCGTCGCCATCACCCCCGGGCCGGTGGTCGCGGATCGTACGATCGACGCCACAGGGCTCGTGGTGGCCCCGGGATTCGTGGACATTCTCGCCCGGATCCGACCGCTTCAGGAGCCGCAGCGCTACAAGATCAAGGACGGGGTCACCACCGTGGTCAGCATGCACGGTGGACCGGTGGATGTGGCGGGTTGGTACGCTGCGTTCGATGCCGACGGGGCCGCGGTCAACTACGGCACTGCGGTCGGGCACCCCGACGTCCGCGAGGCCGCTGGTGTCACCGATCCCTACCGGCCCGCGTCGCGAACGGAACGCAAGACGATGCGCCGCGTGGCTGCGGAGGCACTCGCCGCAGGCGCTGTGGGCATCGGGTTCGGGATCAACTACACGCCGGGAGCCTCGTACGAGGAGATCGTCGACTTGTTCGCCGTGGCGGCGGCTCACGACGCGCCGGCCCACGTGCACTCACGGTACAAGGGGTCCGTGTTTCCGGAGACGATCGTGCAGTCCGTGCAAGAGGTGATCGCCGCTGCTGCCGTAACGGGGGCGCGGGCCCAGGTCGTCCACCTCGCCTCGTCGGCCATCGGCTCCATGGAGGCAAGCCTCGAGATGATCGCCGGTGCCCGGCGGAACGGGATCGACATCATGGCCGACATCCATCCCTACTTGGCCAACAGCACTCGGCTGGAATCGGCCCTCTACGATCCGGGATGGGAGGAGCGGTTCGGCGGAGTGACGGTCGACTCGATCATGCTGGTCGACACCGGCGAGCGCCTGAACGCCGAGACATTCGCGTATTGGCGGAAACGCGGCGCCACGATCGTCACCTTCTTCATCCCGAGGGACGAGATGCTCATGGCCCTGGCCGATCCGAACGTGATGATCACGAGCGACGGCGTCATCGTGGATGGGAAGGGTCATCCACGGGGCGCAGGCGCCTTTACTCACGTCCTGGGCCGACTGGTGCGGGAGGAGGAACACCTGTCACTCATGGAGGCCCTGCGCAAGATGACCATCATGCCCGCCGAGCGGCTCGAGCGATCTGTGCCGGACATGACGCAGCGCGGTCGTCTGGCCATCGGCGCCTTCGCCGACATCACGGTATTCGATCCGACCACGGTGATCGACCGGGCGACGTATCTCGAGTCCGCACAGTACGCCCAGGGCATGCGCTACGTGCTGGTCAATGGCCAGCTCGTGCTGGATGGTGGAGAGTTCGTGGAGGGGGTGCGGCCGGGAAGGGCGGTAAGACGGTAGGGCGGTAAGACGGTAGGACGGTAGGACGGTAGGACGGTAGGACGGTAGGTGTGCTTTGCGGGGGAGATGGGATATGACGGTGCCGAGGTGGTCGTTGCTGGGTGTGGTGCTGGGGGGCGTGGTGGCGGGGTGTGGATCGGAGCGTGCGGTCGAGCATCCCGCGTACGCGGCGGATCAAGTAGTGCGGTCCCACCAGGGGATGGTCGTGAGCGGCTCGCCGCTCGCGACGGCGGTTGGCGTCGCGATACTCGAGCAGGGCGGCAACGCCGTCGATGCCGCCGTGGCCACGGCGTTTGCCCTCGGAGTGGTGGAGCCGACGATGTCCGGTATCGGTGGTCGCACCCAGATGCTGATCCGTACCCCATCGGGCGCGTTCGTGGGCATTGACGGGACCACCGAGGTGCCTATGGCAGCGCCGCAGATCCCGCTCACCGGCGACGACGCATACGGGTATGCCACCGTCGGCATTCCCGGGACTGTGGCGGCCCTGAGCGAGGCACATCGGACGCACGGTGCGCTGTCGTGGGCTCTCGTGGTGGCGCCTGCCGTTGCGCTCGCCGACACCGGCTTTCCGCTGGCCGTCGACGAAGCCGAACGCATCGCCGCGGTGGCGGACCGGCTTCAGGAGTTCGAGGGCTCCGCACGGCACTTCCTCAAAGAGGTTGGCACGCCATACGCGGCCGGTGAGCGATTCGCGCAACCCACGCTCGCCCGGGTGCTCCGAGCCATCGGGAGCGACGGCCCGGACGTATTCTATCGTGGATGGATCGCCGACAGCATTGCGGCCGATATGGCCCGGCACGGCGGGTTGCTGGCTCGACACGACCTGGAGCGTTACACAGCTCACTCGAGCACGGTGGTGCACGGCTCGTATCGCGGGTTCGAGCTGGTCGGTACCTATCTCCCAGCGTCCGGCGCCACCACGATCGAGGCCCTCCACATCCTGGAGCAGTTCGATCTGGCTCACCGGGCCGGGACCGCCGAGTGGGCGGCACTGGTGGCGCAGGCGTTGTTGGTGAGCTTCACCGACCGCACCGCGGACCTCGGACCACCCGACGAGCACGCCCGAACCCTGGTGTCGAAGGAATGGGCGGCAGAGCGCGCTGCTGACGTGACCGACCCGGGCGCCGTGCCCGTTCCCGCCGTGGCTGCCGGTCTGGCTCTCCACTCCTCGACGGTCACGGAGAGCGATCACACCACCCATCTCTCGGTGGCAGATGGCCAGCGTGGGTTCGTTGCTCTCACCCAGTCGCTGGGCCCGAGCCTGGGATCCAAGGTGGCCAGTGCCAACCTCGGGTTTCTCTACGCAGCGACGATGGGCTACCTGGGCGCACTGGCGCCGGGAGATCGCCCGTTCTCGTCCCAGTCACCACTCATGATCCTCGACGAGGACGCGCCGGTCTTCGCGCTGGGCGCGGCGGGCGGGCGGCGCATCATCTCCGCCATCGTCGCCGTGGTGAGTCGCCTGATCGACGAGCGGCTCCCCCTAGCCGACGCAATGGCTGCTCCGCGCCTGCATCCGACGACGGATACGATCTACGTCGAGGTCCGCGACGGCGCGGCCTGGACGGAGACCGAGGTCGCCGACCTACGAAGCTTCGGCTTCGCGGTTTCGCCACGTTCTTCCCCTCCCTACTTCGCCAGGCTCCACGCGATCGGGTTCGATCCCGGTCCGGGCGAGTTCACCGGTATTGCCGACACGCGCTGGAGCGGCAGCGCGGGAGCACCGCGGAGGAAGCCATGATGGCACTGTGCGCTGGGCGACGGCGCCGGCCACGACGCCGAGACACACCGTGGACGGCATTCGGGCGCTGCGCGGTGACGGGTCTCTTCCTGACGGTGACCCTTCACGTCGCTCCGGCGGCGGCACAGCAGACGGCGCCGTACGACATCCTGATCGTGAACGGCCGCGTCCTGGACGGCACTGGGAACCCGTGGTACCGGGCCGACATCGCCGTGAGCGGTGACCGCATCGTGGCGGTCGGGGACCTGTCGGGTGCGACGGCGACACGAGTCATCGACGCGAACGGCCTCTATGTGGCGCCCGGATTCATCGACGTGCACACCCATGCCGGTCGAGGTCTCGCCACGCCCGAACTGAGCCACGCCGAGCCATTGCTCGCGCAGGGGATCACGACCGCGCTGCTCAATCCCGACGGGGGCGGCCCGGTCGATCTGGATCGGCAACGGGACGACCTGCTCCGCGACGGTCTCGGCGTGAACGCCGCGTTGCTCGTGCCGCACGGCTCGATTCGTCGAACGGTGCTCGGCATGGACGATCGCGCCCCGACTCCCGAGGAGCTCGCGCGCATGAAGGACTTCGTGCGGGCCGGCATGGAGGCGGGCGCGTTCGGCATGTCGAGCGGGCCGTACTACGCGCCGGGGAGCTTTGCGACGACCGAAGAGCTGATCGAGCTGGCGAAAGTGACGTCGCCGTTCGGCGGCGTCTACACGAGCCACATCCGCGACGAGGCCGACTACAGCATCGGCGTCGTCGCCGCCGTCGACGAGGTAATCCGGATCGCGCGCGAGGCTGGCGTGCGCGGGGTGGCAACCCATCTCAAGGCGCTGGGACCCCACGTCTGGGGATTCAGTGCAGCGTTGGCGACGCGGATCGAGCGGGCCCGGGCAGACGGCGTGGAGGTGTTTGCCGACCAGTACCCGTACACGGCGTCGGCGACAGGCCTCACGGCGGCGCTGGTCCCCCGGTGGGTGCAGGCGGGGGGCGAGGACTCCCTCCTACAGCGGCTGGCAACCCCATCGGTGCGGACGCGGATTCGTGCGGCGATGGTGGAGAACCTCGCCCGCCGAGGCGGAGCCGACCGGATCCAGTTCCGTTCCCACGATGCCGATCGATCCATCGAGGGCCGCACGTTGGCGGCGGTCGCTGCCGAACGGGGGCTCGAGCCGGTGGATCTCGCTCTCCGGCTCGTCGAGGCCGGCGGCGCGGGCATCGTCTCGTTCAACATGAGCGACGCCGATGTGGAGCACCTCATGCGCCAGTCCTGGATGATGACGTCGTCGGACGGCGACCTCGTCCCGATGGATCGGGGCGTGCCCCATCCCCGGATCTACGGGGCGTTCCCGCGCAAGATCCGCGTGTACGTGGTGGAGAAGGGCATCATCGACCTCGCCAACGCCGTGCGGAGCATGACGACGCTCCCGGCAACGGTGTTCCGAGTCTCCGACCGCGGGGCCCTCCAGGTCGGGATGGCTGCCGACATCGTGGTGTTCGATGTGGGGCGGGTCACCGACCACGCCACGTATGCGGACCCGCACCGGCTGAGCGAGGGGATGGTGTACGTCGTGGTGAACGGGCAGGTGACAGTGGATGACACGAAGATGACCGGTGTGCGTGCCGGCCAAGTGCTCAGGCGCTAGCGGCCGCGTGCAACATATCGCCGGCGTCAGGTGTCTCAGAAATGAGTCCGATCGCGATGTCCCCAGATCCCTCCGCGGGGGTTACTCGATGTCACTCCGATTGGCCGGCTTCCTGCTGGCGTGGCTCGGCGTCTTGGCGTTCCCGGAACCGCTCCGCGCACAGGAGCAGCCAGCACTCCAGGTCTTCCTCGACTGCCACAGTTTCCACTGCGACTTCGACCACGTACGACGCGAGATCACGTTCGTGAGTTGGGTGCGCGACCGCGCGGACGCCGACGTGCACGTCCTGATCACCCAGCAGCAGACCGGCGGGGGCGGGCTCGAGATCACGCTCGCGTTCATCGGGCTCCGATCGCAGGCCGGCAAGGCCGACACCCTGCGCCACTTCACCAGCCAGACCGACACGCAGGCCGAGGCCCGGGACGTCCTGACGCAGCGGCTCGCGCTTGGGCTGGTTCGCTACGTTGCCGGCACGCCGGCAGGGCGCGAGCTACGCGTGCAACACCACACACCCGACGTTCAGGCGGCGCCGCAGGTGGGGCTCCAACTGCACGATCCGTGGAACTATTGGACGTTTCGGGTGAGCCTGAACGGATCCATCGAGGGGGAAGAGACCCAAAGCGGTCGCTCCGTTCGCGGGTCCGCCTCGGCGAACCGAACGACCGAGAAGCTAAAGCTCGAGTTCGGCGTGTTCGGTCGTTACAGCCGGGACGAGTTCGAGCTGGACGACAGCACGACCTTCGTCAACACGACGGAGAACTACTCTGCCGACGTCTTGTCCGTCTGGAGCATCGACGATCACTGGTCGGCGGGGTTTTCGGTGGACGCAGACCGGTCGACTCGATCCAACACGGACCTCGCCGTATCGGGCGGGCCGGCGGTCGAGTACAACATCTTCCCGTATCAGGAATCGACCAGGAAGAAGCTGACGCTCCTCTACACACTGGAGATGGCAGTTTTCGACTTCGACGAGATCACGGTCGACAGCATGTTGTCGGAAACCCATCCGCGGCATCGGCTGGAGATCGGTGCCTCGGTGACCCAGCCGTGGGGCAACGTGTTCGGGTCGGTGAGCGGTACGCAGTACCTGCACGATCTCGCGCTCCACCGGATCGACACCTTCGCCGGCATGAACATCCGCCTCGTCCGCGGCCTCGACTTCAACATGTTCGGCAGCTTCTCACGCATCAAAGATCAGTTCTTCCTCCCTGCCGCCGGCCTCACGACCGAGGAGATCCTCGTACGGCGACGGCAGCGGGAGACCGACTACCGATTCGACATCAGTGTCGGGTTCAGTTACCGTTTCGGCTCGAAATTCAACAATGTGGTGAATCCACGCATGGGTGGCGGCAGCGGGTTCTTCATCATGTTCTAGGGACCGCAAGCGCGCGACCCACGCTTTGACATCAGCGCGCCGGCCCATTATCGCTTCACCTCTGTTTTGCCCCCGGCGGCCGAGGAACACGATGAAACCACTGCTCTCCGGCCTGGCGGTCGCGAGTGTGCTCGTCACCGTGCCAGCCCAGGCGACGGCCCAACAAGGTGGAGGTCAGACCGCGAACGGTCGGATCGCCGTCTTTCTCGACTGCCACACGAGGCTCTGCGACTTCAGCCACTTCCGGCGTGAGATCACCTTCGTCGATTGGGCACGGGACCGGCAGGACGCCGACGTGCATCTCCTCATCACCCAACAACGGACCGCGGGCGGCGGCTCGCGGCTGAGCCTTGGCCTCATCGGCCTGCGGGCGCTGGCACCGCGGCGTGACACCCTGGCGTTCGTGACCAACGCCGACGACACGTTTGAGGAGGAGCGGGCGGGCCTCACCCGGACCATCAAGGTGGCGCTGGTTCCTTACGTGTGGCATACGGCCGTGCTTCGACGCCTCTCGCTCAACTACACGGACCCGACCACCGGCACTGCTGCCGAGCCGGCGGGGGCGATCGACGACCCCTGGAACTACTGGGTGTTCCGCATCGGTTTCCGGGGATCGGCCGAGGGGGAGAGCCAAGAGCGCTCCCTGCGGGGCAATACCTCCGTTTCGGCGAGCCGCATCACTGAGGACATCAAGATCGAAGTCGATGTGTACGCCAGCGGTGACCGCTCGGAGTTCGACGTCGTGGACGAGGCGGAGGGCCTCGACACCACCTTCGTGAGCACGCGCTCTTCCTATGGCGTCGAGGGCTTGGTGGTGTGGAGCCTTGGCCCCCACTGGTCGGCCGGCGTGCTAGCCGAGGTCGATCACCGGAGCACGGTCAACTGGGATCTTGCCGTGCGGGGCGGACCGGCAATCGAGTACAACATCTTTCCCTATGACGAGTCGACGTGGCACCGGTTCACGATTCGCTACGTCGCAGGGATCGCCGCCTTCGACTATACGGAGACCACGATCTTCAATCGCACGTCGGAAATCCGCCCGGTGCACGTCCTCGAGATCGAGGTCGGTGTGCAGAAGCCCTGGGGATCGATTCACGGGGGGGTCGACGCGTTCCAGTACTTGCATGACCTCTCGAAGCACAGCGTGAGCCTGGGCGGGGGCCTGAGCTTGCGGGTGTTCCGAGGTCTGGATTTCAACGTCGGTGGTGACGTCGCGCGCATCAAGGACCAGCTCTACCTGTCCCAGGTAGGGCTCACGCCGGAGGAGATCCTCCTCCGGCGGCGGGCGCGAGGAACGGATTTCCGCTACGAGCTGGATCTCGGCTTCAGCTACCGCTTCGGCTCCAAGTTCAACAACGTGGTGAACCCGCGCATGTAAGACGGGCGGGACGACCAGGCGGTCAGGCCGATCCCGCCTCCTCCCGATAGAGCCATCCGCCGATCAGCGCGGCGAGCTGGACTTCGACGAACGTCCACACGATGGCCATCCCCCACATCCAGAGGGACAGGGTGTAAAACCCCGTGGCGACGTCCACCACCATCTGCCACAGCCATCCGAGCAGCCATACCACGAGGCCCGCATACACCGCCGTCTTCGGACCGGGGCCAAAGCGTGGTCGCATGGCGGCGTAGGCCCAGACGAGAATGATGCCGATCGCGAACCCGCCGACCACGAGCGCCACGAGGGATCCCGTGCCCATCGGCGGAAGGTCGAGGCCGGCAAACATCTCCTCGTACTGACTGCGAAAGACGTTCGCGCTCAAGATTTCGGCCGCGTTGATGACCAGCCCGGCGGCGAGCCCGCCGGCGACGATGCGACCGCTGTTCATCCGACTCATGCTCGACCTCCTCGGGAGGGGTCCAACGAATGGGATGTCGTCCATCAGATGTGACGCGGAACGCGCACTGTCAAGCCATCGACCGCCGTCGCGTCGCGTCCTCCGGGGCCGTAGCTTTCACTGACCATGACGACAGGGACCCTGGAAGCGATCTGGATCAAGCGCGCCCACCGTGGGCCGATGGACCCGGTCGAGCGCGCCACCCTCGTTGCGCGCACCGGTCTCGCCGGGAATGCCGATCGCGGCGGGCACCGTCAGGTGACGCTCATCGAGGGAGAAGTCTGGGACGACCTCCGCGACCGCTTCGGCAGCGATCTCGAGCCCTCGGCCCGTCGGGCCAACGTGATGGTCCGCGGCATCCGGCTCGCCGACAGCCGCGAGCGCATTCTGCGGCTCGGCAGTTGCCGCGTGCGCATTCGAGGCGAAACGAAACCGTGCGAGCGCATGGACGAGGCCCGTCACGGCCTGCGCAACGCGCTGGCGTCCGAGTGGCGGGGGGGGGCGTACGCCGAGGTCGTGACCGGGGGGGAGATCGCCCGCGGGATGCCGGTCGCCTGGGAGCACGACGAACGCAGCTGACCACGCCCCCACTCAGCCGTCTAGCGAGGCCGCATGACCGACAAGATCGCCAAGAGCGACGCCGACTGGAGAGACCAGCTGTCGCGGGAGCAGTACCACGTCACACGGAAGAAGGGTACCGAGCGACCCTTCAGTGGCGCCTACGTGCACTGCGACGATGACGGGGTGTACCGCTGCATCTGTTGCGGTAACCCGTTGTTCGACGCCCAGACGAAGTTCGACTCCGGCACGGGATGGCCGAGCTTCACGGACGTGGCGGGCTCGGACGCGGTGGTGCTGAAGCCAGACAACAGTCTGTTCATGCGGCGAACCGAAGTCGTGTGTGCGAAGTGCGACGCCCATTTGGGACACGTGTTCGATGACGGCCCCAGGCCGACCGGCAAGCGATACTGTATCAACTCGGTGGCACTCGACTTGGAGCCGCGCGGAGACGATCCGACGACCCCGTGATCGTGTACGCGGACAACACGGCGTTTGCGGCTGATCTTCTCGGTGAGCCAACATCGGCTTGGACCACGCACCAACCATCCCTCGACGCCGAGCTCGTTCCACTCGCTACCCAGCTGTATGGTGAGCACCCGTGGTCGAGGAGCGTGGTGCCCGGACCTGGGACGTGGAGCCACGTGTTTGCCGTCGAAACCGCAGGACGTTCGCAATTCGACGTCTTGGTGCATGCGTCGAAGACCACGTCGGCGCTGCCGTCCGGCATCGCGTGCCTCGCCGGGAGCGGGCGTGGATTCCACGGGTTTCGGGATCGTCCCTGGATGGCGCTCGCCGGCAACATCCATTTGAGCGCGCATCTCACGATGCCACGCGGCACCGCGATGTCCATCGCAGAGGTGATCGCGTTGGCCGCGGTGTCGGTCGTCGAGACGATCGACGGCATTCCAGGTCTCGCGGGCCGCGCGGGGATCAAGTGGGTGAACGACATCCTGATCGACGAGGCGAAGGTCAGCGGCATTCTGGCACATCTCGAGCACGGCGATCGCGGGATGACATCCACCGTCATCGGTATCGGACTCAACGTGGAAGCGAGACCGGACGTGCTGCCCACACCGTTCGTGCCACGCGTGGGAGCGCTCCGGGACTTTGCCGAGCATCCGGGCCACTGCGATCGGCGCACCGTGCTCGCGGCGCTCCTGACCTCGTTGGACCGGAACTACCGCTCCCTCGTGGACCGCGGACCATCGTCACTCCGTGAGCGCTACCGGCAGCGATCCGTGGTCGTGGGACGCACCGTTGCGGTCTGCGCCGAGGGCGACGATCCCGAGCCGCAGGTGCTGGCAGAAGGTGTCGTGGCCTCTGTGGGAGACAGCCTGGAGCTGGTCCTACAGGGCCACGCGACGCCCTTCGTGCGGGGCCGTCTCATCGTCCGCCCATTTGGGCCACGGAAGTCGGCCCCAGCGTAGTTGCGGAACCGGGGCCCGCGCTGCTTATTGGGGGGACGGGATGCGAGGGGTGTGGCGGTGCGGTCCGTTCGATCCGCAATGCTACACGTCCGTGGGGGTGAGCATGGGATCGCCGGACCTGCTTCTCATTTGCCTGTCTTCCTTTGCAGCCGTCTTCCTGCTGCTTTCCGTGCTCGCGCTGGTCATGCGGGCGCTCATAGCGCTCTTCCCCCAGCCTATTGGTTCCACTGACACGGCCATGCTGGCCGCCGTGGCGGCCGCGGTTTCTGCGGCGCACCCGGGGGCCACGATCACGAAGATCGAGGAGACACCATGATCTTCACCAAGAGCCCCAAGAAGATCCGGGTGATGTTCACCCCGTTTCGGGATGGACTCCAGAGTACGTTCGGCGGGAAGGTGCGCCTCACGGATTTCCTCCCGGCAATGGAGCTGGCTGCCCGGGCGGGGGTCCGTCACTTCGAGTTCGGCGGGGGAGCCCGGTTCCAAGCCCCGCTGTTCTATCTGGGCGAGGACCCGTTCGAGGACATGCGGAAGATGCGCGAAGCCGTGGGACCGGACGTCGATCTCCAGATCCTGACGCGGTCCGTGTCCGGCGTGACGCTCACGACCCAGTCCCTCGAGGCCCTCCGGCTTCAAGCGACGCTCATGAAGGCGAGCGGCACCACGTGGGACCGCAACTTCGACTACATGAACGATGTTCGAAACCTGGTGAACACCGGTCGGCCCATCGTGGATGCCGGCATGCACCACCAAGCCGTGATTGCGCTCATGGGACTCCCGTTCCACTCCGACAGGGTGCACACGGCCGAGTTCTACATCGACATCGGGCGGCGGTTGCTGAAGAGCGACATCCGGATCGACAGCCTCTGCCTGAAGGACGCCAGCGGTACGACCGATCCGAAGACCATCTATGACGCGGCGGTGGGACTCAAGAAGATCATGCCGCCAGAGATGCCGCTCTGGATGCACACCCACGACACGGCGAGCACGGCGGTGAGCTGTTACATGGCGGCGATCGCCGGTGGCGCGGATGGCGTCGATGTCTCGGTGCGACCGCTCGCGAGCGGCACCGTACAGCCCGACGCGCGCGCTGTCGCCCACGCCCTCAAGGGAACGGGTTATTCCCTCGACCTCGACATCGGCAAGATGCCCGAGATCGAGAGCATGCTGGAGGAGTTGCTGCAGGACTACGACTTCAACCCGACGACGACCACGGCCGACGCCCGCGTGCTGGGCTTCCCGATGCCGGGCGGCGCCATCGGACCGAATGTCCACATGATGGCGAAGGCGGGAATTCTCGATCGCTACGGGGAGGTGCTGGCCGAGTTCCCAATTGTCGTGGAGGCCGGGGGCGCTTGGACCAGCGTCACGCCGGGCAGCCAGCAGTACTGGCTCCAGGCGTTCAACAACGTCCTGTACGGTCGGTGGAAGAAGATCGATCCAGGATACGGCAAGGCGGTGCTTGGCTATTTCGGTAGGACGCCATTGCCCCCCGACCCAGCGGTGGTCACGCGAGCGTCCGAGGATCTCAAGCTGAGCGTGTTCGAAGGGGATCCGCTCGAGGCAGCCCCGAACAACATCGGACCGGCCAAGGAGGCGCTGAAGGAACGCGGGCTCCCCGTCACCGACCAGAACACCTTTCTGGTCGTGGCGTCGATGGTGCCGGGAAAGAAGATGGACGTGAACGAGGGTATCCGCCTCCTGAGCGGCAACCCGAAGATCGACGTCCCTCTCAAGAAGAAACCGGTGCCGGCGGATCACGCGCCCTCGATCTCCTCGGGGGCCGTACCGGCGGCCGCTCCTCCGACACCGACCGGGCCAGTGGTTACACGCTGTACGGTCGAGGAGAACGGGACCAAGCGAACGTTCACGATCACCCTGGAGCCCGCCGGCAGCGGCACGGCAGCGACCGCGACGGTCACCGCGCCGCGGCTCGCCACGGCGCCGGGCACACCGGTGTACTCGACGTTCGCCGGCGCCGTAGAGGTCGTCGACATCAAGGTCAAGGTCGGCCAGACCGTGAGTGCGGGGAGCGTGGTCGCGCAGGTCGAGGCCATGAAAGCGACACACGACATCAAGTCGCCGTGTGCGGGTACCGTGGCCGACATCCACGCCCAGGTCGGTGACGAGATCGATTCCTCGAAACCCATCGTGACGATCGCCTAGAGCGCGCCGCGCGATGGACGCCCTGGCCGAACTCGTCCAGCAGTCTGGGCTCGCCAATCTCCGGCTCGGCAACGCCGTGATGTTCGCGGTGGCCGGGGTGCTGATCTACCTAGCCGTCCGCAAGAATTACGAGCCGCTGCTCCTGATCCCCATCGGGTTCGGCGCCATCTTGGCCAATCTCCCGCTGGCCGACATGGGCTCCTACGGCGAGGGGATCATCGCCCTGATCTACGACCAGGGTATCCGGACGGAGCTGTTGCCACCCCTCATCTTCCTCGGAGTGGGCGCGCTCACGGACTTCCGCCCGCTGCTTGGCCGACCCCTCACGTTTCTGCTTGGTGCGGCGGCACAACTTGGGATCTTCGCCGCCGCGTTGGCCGCCGCGTTCCTGCTCGGGTTTACGCCCAAGGAGGCTGCGTCCATCGGGATCATCGGGGGCGCGGACGGCCCCACGTCGATCTTCCTGGCCGCGCAACTCGCGCCGCATCTACTCGGCCCGATCGCGGTGGCGGCATACAGCTACATGTCACTGGTCCCGATCATCCAGCCGCCCATCATGCGGGCGTTGACCACCCGGGCCGAACGGGCGATCGACATGCCGCAGGCCATCCCCGTGTCGCGGACCGCCGTCATTCTCTTTCCCGTGGTTACGGGAATACTCACCTCGCTGGTCGTACCGCCCAGCGCGCCCCTCATCGGCATGTTGATGTTCGGTAACCTGCTCAGGGAGAGCGGGGTCACCGACCGCCTCCGCAAGACAGCGGGAGGGGCGCTCATCGACATCGTGACCATTTTTCTCGGCATCGTGGTGGGCGCGACCATGGACGCCGAGCATTTCGTCACCTACCAGACGCTCCTGATTTTGGTGCTGGGCGCGGTGGCGTTCGCGTTCAGCACCGCCGGCGGTATCGTGTTCGCGAAGGGTTTAAACCTGGTGCTGCGCCATAAGATCAACCCGTGTATCGGGGCCGCCGGGGTGTCGGCGGTGCCGATGTCGGCCCGAGTGGTCCAGCAGTTCGTGTCCCAGGAGACCGACGGACGCGTGAACCCGCTCATGCCCGCCATGGGGCCCAACGTGGCGGGCGTGATCGGCTCGGCCGTGGCTGCCGGGGTGTTCCTGGCCCTGCTGGGGTGACCGAACCCAAACCACCTCCCCCCTCCCTCTATGAAGGCTTGTTCAGCACCGCTTCTGCCTGCGCTCACTCCACGGCGCATAGCTATGTACGTTCGCGGTGAGTCTGCTGGCTCACACTGACCGCTTATCAGCGCATTTGAACCGTTTCCGTTTCGTCAACGAGACCATCCATGGCAAGGTCAGGGAAACTCCCCAAACGCTTCCCCAAAGGCGTGGAGTTGCTGCAGGATCCCCGGTGGAACAAGGGAACCGCCTTCACGCCGGAAGAGCGTGACGCGCTCAAGCTGCATGGCCTGCTTCCCCCCAGGGGGAACACCCTTCAAGAGCAGGTTGACCGTGTGCTGGAGAACTTCCGGCACAAGCCCACGCCGCTCGAGAAATACATCTTCATGATCGGCCTGCAGGATCGGAACGAGACCCTCTTCTATCGCACGGTGATCGACCACATCCACGAGATGATGCCAATCATCTACACGCCTACTGTCGGCGAAGCGTGCGCCAAGTTCGGTCACATCTTCCGTCGGGCCCGCGGGCTGTACATCACTGCGGACGACCGGGGGCGTGTGGCCAAGATCCTGCGCAACTGGCCGACGAGAGACGTGGCCATCATCGTCGTGACCGACGGAGAGCGTATTCTTGGCCTCGGCGATCTCGGTGCCGACGGCATGGGCATCCCCATCGGCAAGTTGTCTCTGTACACGGCCTGCGCCGGGGTGGACCCTCGGCTCGCCCTTCCCGTCACGATCGATGTCGGGACGAACAACGACACGCTGCGGAAAGATCCCCTGTACATTGGCCTCAGGCAGGAACGCTTGCGCGGAAAAGCGTACGACCAACTGTTGGCGGAGTTCGTCAGAGCGGCGAAGAAGGTCTTTCCCGGAACGTTGATCCAGTTCGAGGACTTCGCTACCAGCAATGCGTTTCGCTTGCTGCAGAAGTACCGTGACAAGATTTGCACCTTCAACGACGACATCCAAGGGACCGCGGCGGTGACCCTCGCCGGCTTGCTCGGCGCGACGCGGATCACCGGGCAAGACATCACCCACCAGCGACTCCTCTTTCTCGGCGCTGGCGAGGCCGGGATCGGCATCGCCGATCTCGTGGCCTCGGCCATGGTGCGGGAAGGCATGGATGCCGACGAGGCGAGGGACCGCATGTGGTTCTTCGATTCCAAGGGGCTGGTCGTGAAGTCGCGGAAGGACCTTGCGCCTCACAAGAAGCCGTACGCGCGCAAAGGCGATTTCCTCACCGATTTCATAGCGGCTGTCCGGGTCGCCAGACCGACGGCGCTCATCGGCGTGTCCGGGAAGCCACAGTCGTTCACCGAGCAGGTCGTACGGGAGATGGCAACCCTCAACGCCCGACCCATCGTCTTTGCGTTGTCGAACCCGACATCGCAGGCGGAATGCACGGCCGAGCAGGCGTACACATGGACCGATGGACGCGGGATCTACGCCAGCGGCAGCCCGTTTGATCCCGTGATCTACGGGGGGAAGCGGCACGTGCCGACCCAAGGAAACAACGCGTACATCTTTCCGGGACTCGGGCTCGGGGTCATTCTGTCCGGCGCTCGCCACGTCACCGACGAGATGTTCTATACGGCCGCGCGCGCCGTAGCCAACATGACGACGGAGACCATGTTGGCCCAGGGTTCTATCTTGCCGCCGCTCGAGCAGATCCGCGACGTATCAGCGACGATCGCGACCGCGGTGGCGGAGTACGCCTGGGATGAGGACCTGGCAACGAAGGATCGCCCGGACGACGTCAGGAGCTACATTCGGGCAAACATGTACGGCGCGGAGTACGCCACCTACGTGTAAGGCGGGTACCGGCGGAGCGGCGTCCGTCACGAGGAACGGAAGCGGCGGCCGCCCCCGGGCGGTCGCCGCCTCCGCTCATGGCTGCAGACCGACTTCGTAGCTCAGCAGGAATTCCAGGAAGCGCGAGACGTCCACCATGTCGCGGCCGACGAACCGGATGCTGTGGGCGTCGGTCCGTTCCACCTGTGGGAGGTACGCGAGGAGCTGCGACGGCCGATAGCTCTTGAAACGCACGTCCAGCGTTATGGGGCGCTCGAGTCGCCACGGGCGAAACTCGGCTCGGCGTCGCACGGCGGCGGCCACGCGCTCCTCGATCAGTCGTACCGCTGCACCCGGGGTGCGCGTACGGGCCGAGTGGAATCCATAGTTCCATTTGACGGTGACCGTCTCCACCCGACCCAACAACGCCTCCGCCTCGGCCACGGCAGCGTCATCACCGGTCACCACGAGCACGGGCACCCCGAACTCGCCGGCGATGGCGGCACTCAACCCAGCCTCGGGCACCGAGCGTCCGGTCACCCGAACATCGGCGAGGTTGGCGCTGGACAGTGTGTGCGCCCGCACACCGTCCGGATTGGTGGTCCCCGCATGGTACCCCAGCAGGACGGCCCCCATGAACGTGGAATCGATACCTTCCATCATCATGAGGGGTCGCGGCCACGAGCGCACGACCGTCACGTCGTCGGGCAGCTGGTCCAGCAAGAGATTCTGCCCGTTGCCGTGGGAGTCACTGATCACGATTTCACCGACACCCGCGGCACGTGCACCCCGGATCGCGGCCAGCACCTCCTGCGTCATGAAGGCGCGGAAGCGCTCGTATTCGAACCCGGTCGGTCCGAGTTGCTCACCCGTGACCACCCCAGCTACGCCTTCCATGTCCGCGGAGATGTAGAGCTTCGGTTTGGCGTGCTGTGCCGCGAGTGCAGTCGGTCCGAGCACGAGGCACGCAACCAGCACCCACACCCACCTCGACGTGCGGGCGGCCACGTCAATCCTCCAGCGTGAATCCCACGCGCAGGATCACCTGCCAGTGGTCGACTTCACCCTTTTCCACGTGGCCGCGGATCTGCTGTACCTCGAACCAACGCATGTTGCGCACCGAACGCTTGGCGCGCGCGATAGCGTTTTGAATGGCGCGCTCGATGCTCTCGGGCGACGTGCCGACGAGTTCGGTGAGCTTGTAGACGTGATCGGTCATGACAACTCCTCCGGTGAGTGAGGAAGCGGCGGATGTGTGGCAACATACGGTGCACCGTCAGCGCTGGCCAGCGGGTCACCGTCGGGTTGCCACCCTCCCATCGTCGCCGCTACCTTCGCCAGGCACCATTCCGCCGAACGGACATGCACCAACTCCGACCAGGGTCGACGCCCCGTTGATGAGCCGACGCCGACACCGCGGCCCAGCCCCGCACCACCGGATGCGCCGCAAGCTCGCCCGATTTGCCCTGGCCTATCTCTCGGTCATTGCCGCCGGGACCGTCGGCTATGTGATCATCGAAGGCTGGAACGTGATCGAATCCGCCTACATGACGGTCATCACGCTCTCCACCGTGGGGTTTCAGGAGGTGCGCCCGCTGTCGCAGGCCGGTCGCGGCTTCACAGCGGCACTCATCGTGGCCGGAGTGGGTGCGGTGACCTACCTCTTCGCAGCCATCAGCCAGTACATCATCAGCGGTGAGCTCTCGGGCTCGCTACGGAAGGCGCGTATGCAGCAGCGCATCGATGCCCTGACGGGACACTACATCGTTTGTGGGTTCGGCCGAGTTGGACAACAGGTCGTCGAGGACCTTCACGCCGCTGGGTCCACGTGCGTGATCGTGGAGCACGAGCCGGACGCCGTGCAGGAGGTCCCAGACGGGCTGCTTCACATCCTTGGGGATGCATCCGACGACGATGTGCTCCACCGCGTCGGGATCGACCGTGCCAACGGGCTCGTGGCGACGACCGGCGACGACGCCACGAATCTCTTCATCACGCTCACCGCCCGCACGCTGAGTTCGACCCTGTGCATCGTGGCGCGCGCGAACCAACCGGCCAGCGAGCACAAGCTGCGCCGCGCCGGTGCCACGCATGTGATCTCACCCTACACGATCAGCGGGCGGCGCATTGCCCGCCAGCTGCTGAACCCCACCGTCACCGACTTCCTGGACGTCGTGATGCACTGGGGCAATCTCGAGTTGTTCCTCGAGGAGTGTACCGTGCAGCGGGATAGCCGGCTGTCGGGCAAAACCCTGGCGGAAGCCGAGGTCCGCAAGAGCACCGGCGCCAATGTGCTTGCAGTCCGACGCCACAACGAGGAGGGGATCCTCACCAATCCGCCGTCGGAGATGCGGTGCGAGGCCGGGGACGTGCTCATCGCACTGGGAACCCAGGAGCAACTCTCGGCGCTCAGCGCGATGTCGAGCCCTTGAGCGGTCGTCACTTCGCCTTCCCGCGCACACGCGACCGGCCGGGCCCGATGGACCCGGCCGTCGATACGTTGCCTCGCGTGTGCTGCTCGCGCTACTGGCTGAGCGACCCAGTGAACAGGTAGTCGTTCGCCGCCTTCGACGCGTGGCAGCCCTGGCAGCCCGTCACGCGACCTGACGCTTCGACCGTGCCATCGGCCAAGCGCTTCACGAAGAACCAGTCGCCGAACTGCGGGTTGTACCCAGCTGCCTTGTACATGATGGTGATCGCTGCGAGGGTGCTGTCCGGCATGTAGTTCTCCTTCACGACCACGGCGCCCGCCGGCATCTTCCCGGCCTTGTTCGTGACGGCGTCGAGCGCCATGCCATTCAGGTACGTCGTGAGAAGCATGCCATGGGGCTCCGTGCCCGCGTACAGGGCGCTCTTTCCGGGCCACATGGGCCACGTGCGGTAGTCCGCCTGCTCGAGGTGGGCCCACAGCGCGCCAGCCGTGGTATCGGGCCTCGCCGCCTGCATCTGCGCGGGCGGTGGCGTCTCCTCCTGCTGTGCAGCCTGCTCACCTTGGGCACACGCACCCAGTGCGAGCACGCCGATCGCGGTCACGCCGGCGATGAATCTGGACATGTCACTCCCTTCGCTGGTGGTATGAAGAGTAGACCCTCATCTAGTTCCCGGCGCGAGGGAGTGGGTGTGGCAGGTCGGCGACGACGTACGCCATCACCGCCATTGCAGCCACGCACTCGGCCATCTCGCGCGGATCCAATTTGTCGATCGTGTCGGCATCACTGTGGTGGTACCAGAAGTACCGAGACCCGTCCACCGACAACCCCATCCCAGGCACACCGGCCCGCATCAGCGGCCCAATGTCGGCGCCTCCGCCGGGACGCGTCACCCGCCCCGCCCCGATACGGTCCAGCAGGCGGCCGATCTCCGCCACGACGCGGTACGCCGCGTCCGATCCACCAAACCCGAATCCCAACGGCTTGAATACTCCCGCATCGGACTCGATGGCCAGCA
The DNA here is from genome assembly GCA_041602035.1 of Gemmatimonadales bacterium. Taxonomy (GTDB): domain Bacteria; phylum Gemmatimonadota; class Gemmatimonadetes; order Gemmatimonadales; family GWC2-71-9; genus JAOTVV01. The sequence continues at coordinate 21,140 of JBFIHA010000040.1, forward strand.
CGTGCCGCGCGACCTCGTCGCTGTGGGCTTCGCGATACGCGGTCCCGCCCCGCAAGCCGTTCTCCTCGTTGGTCCAGAGCACGACACGAACCGTGCGCCGGGGACGAAGGCCCAGTCGATGGAGCAGGCGGACGGCCTGCCAGGCCGCCACACTCCCACCACCGTCATCCATGGCGCCCTGCCCCACATCCCACGAGTCGATGTGGCCACCCAACACAACGATCTCCTCCGGGTATTCGGTTCCCACCAGTTCGGCCACGACGTTCCGGGAGGCGACATCGGGCAGCGTTTCCGCCCCCATCACCAGCTGGACCACGATTCGCTCGCCACGAGCCGCCATGCGATGCAACATCATCGCGTCCTCGACGGTGATGGCGGCATACGGAATCTTGGGAACGTCGTCTTGATAGCTCATGGCACCGGTGTGCGGTGTTTGCAACGAGAACGGCGTCACCGATCGGAGCAGCGCCGCGACGGCCCCTGCTCTGGCCGCCGCAATGGCGCCGAGCAATCGGTATTGGACGGTCGGTCCGTACCCGGTGAACGGGACGTTGAACAGCACGATCTTCCCCCGGGCCTCGTCGGCGCGTGCCTCCAGCTCGTCCCAGCTCCCCACCACCACCACCTCGGCCTCAATCCCGCCCGGCGGCGTCCCAACGCTCCCGCCGAGGCCCAACATCGGCAGGGCGCGTCGCAGTGGCTCGACCAGCTCCGCCGATTCCGCCCCCCGAACCCAGCGCGGCACCATGACAGGCTCTCCCCGCGCGTTGGCCAGGCCGTCGCGCTCCATCTGGGCGATGATCCAGTCCAACGCGTGCTCCAGACTGGCGCTCCCGCTGAGCCGGTGCCCGAACCGGTCCACCAATTCCGCCAGCCGCGCATAGGCCGAGCTGTCGGCCAACGCGGCATCGATGATCCGATCGGCCACAGCGCGGTACTGCGCATCGATCTCCGACTGCGACCACGCCCCTGTGGCCGCCGTGGCGGACGTAATCATCACGAGCCAGGTCACCGGGACGAACCGAACCCCGCTCATCGCACGTACCGCCCGCTCGTGGCTAGTCCTCTCGGCTTCATCATTGTCCCTTTGGTGCCGGCACGCGGAGGATGGGGTAGTAGCGTGCCCCATCGAGCGCGTCGTCCAGCACGTTCCAATTGACCATTCCATCGTCCGACCGCGGCTCGAGCAGCGCGACGATCAGCCGGGCCAGCGGCTGTGCGACCGGAACCAGAGACATCTCCGAGGTTACGTCGATCTCCACCTGCTCATAGCGGCCGAAGAGGGTCCGCTCCGTATGCCCTTGGTACTCGCGGCCAGCCACGGTGGTGGAATCGACGATGAACCGCTCGACGGCATGCCGCATCGGCCGGGGAACGGGTTGCCTCTTCACACCGTGCGCGTCGAGCAGCGCGAGCACCGCCACGAGGTCGTTGGGCACGAGGTAGGCCGCCGGCACGGTCACGGTCTCGGTACCCCGAAACGACCCGAAGTCCGGCATCCGCTCTCGATGCATCACGTCGAGCCGGCGATACATGGGGCGGCCCGTGTAGGGGTGGCGCTCCTCCACCACCTCCCCCAAGAGGACGTCCACCGAGTCACCGCGCGCAAACGTCGCACGGAGCGCGACCTCACGCCCGCTGAGATCGGTGCGGTCGGCCGCGGTCACCGTGGCCTCGATGATGGACGCGTGGCGGTAGGCATACTCGATCGCCTCCTCTACGAAGCGCAGCGTGCTCGACACCCGTTCGCGGAAGCTCGCGTATGCATACGCCTCGCTCAGGATGCCAAAGCGGTTCCTGAGCCCGATGTAGTTGGTCGTGAACCGCGGTCGGTGATCGAACGTGTACCATCCGCGTTCCGCCGATCCCGCCCGAAAGGGCACGTTCCCATAGTAGTAGACGTCCCATCCGTCGGTCTCCTTGATCCGACGGGTCGCGGTCGGGAGCCAGTCGGAGCGTAACAGGCCGACGATGGCCGAATCGGTATTGGGGTGCAGTGGCGGCGCGTAGAGCAAATGGTAGGCCCGCCTGGTGCCGTTGGTCGTGTGGAGATCCATGAGCACGTGCGGATCCCAACGCTGCAGCAACGAGACGAGCGACCGTGCTTCGGGCGACTCGAGCTTCATGTTGTCCCGATTGAGGTCGAGAGCTTGGGCGTTGGCCCGCTGCCCCATACCCCCGATCGGCCCATACTGCCCGGGCCGGTTGGTGAGTCGCACCCGTTCGTTGCCATCGGCGTTGTAGATCGGGGCGATGAGCAGCACGAGCGAGTCGAGCCAATGCCGGTGCGCCCCGGTCGCCAGCGCGCGAATCAGCATCAAGGTGGCCTCTTTGCCACTGACCTCGCCGCCGTGGATGTTTGCCAGCACCAGCACCCGCGTCTTCCCCGATGCTCGGATGCGCGCAGGATCGGCGTCGGTCACGTTCCCGAACACGACCAGCGGCAGCGGCCGCCCTTCGAACGTGTAGCCGAAGGTGGTGACGTGGCTCTCCGGGGAACGGTCGGCCGCCCACTGGAGGAAGTCCATCACGTCCAGGTAGCTGCTGGTTTCGTGGAACTGGGTGCGCTCGGCGCGCGTCTGCGGCTCTGTGGCCCGGGGCGTCTGCGCGGTCGCCACGCGACCGGGCGGCACGAGACCTAACAGCATGCACAGCGCGAGGTGACGCCGGTGTCGTGGCATTGGGCACGGTCCGGTTTGGATCAGACGCGGAAGACGCACGAGTGTAATCGGATGGTCGTGGCGGCGCCGTCAGCCGGCCGTCGCGGGCGTCGGCGAGACAACTGGAGCGCAGAGCACCGCGGACCCCGCTGCGGTCCTCTGCGCTCGAGTGCCAAGACGCGGCAGGCTACGCGGGGCCGGCCGCGAAATCCAAGACCGTCGGTTTCACCAGCGTCGCGTAATCCTCATACGCGAGTCGAATCAACTCGGTATGGGTGCACGCGTTGAACGCGATCGCCGGGTCGGCGGTGAGCTGTCGATCCACGTACACCGGCATGCCGTAGAGATTGCCGAATGGTGGCATCGCCCCGACTTCGCAGCCCGGAAACGTCGACCGGAAGTCGCTCTCGTCCGCCAACTCCACCTTTGCGCCAGCGAGTCCTTCGCTGAGCCGACGGAAGTCCACTTGGCTCGGCGCCGGCAGGACGGCCATGGCGAGCGCGCCATCGACCCGGATCATGACCGTCTTGGCCAGCTCCTTGCCTGGTATGTGGGCCGATGCTGCTGTCTTCTGGGACGTGTACGTGGGTGCGTGTCGGATCGTCTCGTAGCGCACCCGCTGCTTCTCCAGGAACTCCCTCAGCTTGGTATCGGGCATGGGTTCCTCCCCGCGACGGTCTACAGATAATCCTGCCGCCCGGACCGGGATTGGCAAGTTGGCTCCCTGCTGAGCAACGGGTTCGCCGGGATGGTCGGACTGGTGGGGGGCGACCGCCGAACGGACCTACCCTGCGGTCAGTGACCGCCCATCTCCCCAGCGCTCCGCGAGCACGCGGAGTCCGGCCGGCGAACCGATGATCGTGAGACGGTCGCCCTCGCGTAGAACGGTACGGCCTCGGGGCACGAGCATCTCACCGTAGCGGCGGATGAGCGCGATCAGACAGCCGGGCGGCAGATCCACCTCGTGCAGCGGATGCCCCACCAGCGCCTCCGCTTTGGTGCCCGACACCAACTTGAGCGAGAGAAACCGATCGTCCCGAATCAGGGTTTCCTTCAGTTCCTGTTCGTGTCGGCCGCCCAGCCACTCGTCCATGAAGGTCTCTTCTTCCACACGGCCGGCGAGCTGCGCCAGAATGCGCAGGTGGCGTCCGGGATCGGCCTCACCACTCACGAGGAAGAACACGGCCTGAATCGGGACGCTGGCCGCCTGACGGGCCACGTCCTCGTCCTCGACATCCACCCGCACCCCACCGTTACAGCGGACGAGCACCATCTCCGACGTCTCGAGATGCGGGAGCCGCATGTGGAGTAGCGCCGCTCCGTGCGCCACGGGGGTGCCGCCCATTTGCACGCCGCGGCCAAATCCATCGAAGATCTCCTCGGTGCCAATCGGCAATCGGCGTTCCAGCAACTCCGACGCCTGCCAGATGATCTCCTTGAGGCTGGTGGGCGATTCGCAGTCGATGACCGACGCGCGAGCCACCACCTCGTCGAAGGGGTCCTCCGCCCTGAGCCCCTTCTCCTTCATCAGGTCCCTCAGCTCGCGGTCGAGTCCCGCATAGCGGCGGCGGCCGAGACGCGCGAATACATGATAGATGGCTCCGTCTCGGGCGATGTGCGCCTTGGCGTAGTACATGTACCATCCCACGCACAGCACGGTCACGCCGATGGTGAAGAGGACCGGCAGCCAGCCCATCTCGGCGACGAGCATAACCGGCACGAACAGGCCCACGAGCTGCATCCACGGATAGAGCGGTGAGTGAAACCCGGGATCGTAGGACTCGATCCCGCTCTCCCGCATCACGATGACGGCCACATTGATCAGCGCGAAGAGCAAGAGCTGCACGGCACTCGCGAGCTTGGCCACCTGCTCCACGTCCAACACCACGAGGGCCACCACGAGGATGCCACCGGTGAGGAACAGCGCTCGGACCGGCGAACCGCCGGCCGCGGTGACGGCGAGCCAGCCCGGAACGACACGGTCGCGGGCCATGGCCAGGGGATAGCGGGACGCCGCCATGATCCCCGCGTTGGCTGCCGAGGCGAACGCCGCGACCGCCGCCAGCACCATCATCCACACTCCCACCCGTCGCGGGATCCACTGTCCGATGCCCTGCGCCGCCTCAGCAGCCGGCGTCCGACTGAGCTGCAATCCGTCGATGCCGAGGACGGAGACCATGACGAACACGCCGGCCACGTAGATCGTGGTCACCGTCACGAGCGCAAGGATCATCCCCAAGGGCAGGTTACGGTCGGGATGCTCGACCTCCTCCGCCAGACTCGCCACCTTGGTCAGCCCGATGTACGAGATGAAGACCACGCCGACGGCGGTGAGCAGCCCGTCGAAGCCGTGGGGCAAGAGCGGCGTGAACTGGGCCCGCGACGGCCCGCCAGCCGAGAAGATGTCGGTCAAGCCGACCGTGACGAACAGCGCCAATACCACGAGCAGGCCGAAGACGAGCACGCGCAGGAGACCGCTCGACTGCCGAGCCCCGACCACGTTGATGCTGATGAAGACCACGGTGAGCACGAGCGCGGTGGTGAGCACCGGGAGATCGGTCACGAGTCCGAGATAATAGCCCATGCCGATGAGCGCGAAGGCGCTCTTCAGCACGAGCGCGATCCACGTGCCGAATCCACCGATCGTGCCGACCAGGGGTCCCAACGTGCGATCGAGGAAGTAGTAGTTGCCGCCTGCCCGCGGCATCGCCGTGGCCAGCTCGGCCATGCTGAGGAGCGCGGGGATGAGGAGCACGCCGGAAAGCAGGTAGGCCAACAGCACGCCCGGACCGGCGTATCCCGCCGCGATTCCGGGCAGCAGGAAGAACCCGGCGCTGATCATCGCCCCGGTGCCAATGACGTAGACGTCGAACAGACCGAGCTCTTTCTTGAGCCGGTCGAACTCGAGCAGCGCCATGCGCTCAGGACCCCCGCGCGTTGCGGGGGTCGCTCCGAACGACGATCGTGACGCCGAGGAAGCTCATGCCGCCCCGGGGCGCACACCGACCCGTCGCATCAGGCACGTCGTCCCCTCCCGAATTCGAGACCGGAGAACGTACCCCCAATGCCCACTGGCGGCCAGCGTCAGCGTACTCCTCGAACGCGATGACACGATCTCCCCTATGGTTCTGGTGGAACACGACGAGTCGTCCAAACGGCACCGATTGGACGACGAGTGCTCTCACATCCGGCAGAGATGGTGCTTAGAGCCCTGACAGCTCCGCATCGAGGCGCGCTTGCGCCGCCGCGTCGAGCTGGGCCGTCGCGGGAGCCGCCCTGCGCGCCCTCCGGCTGGAGCGCCGGAGCCACACCACGATGCCCCCAGCCCCCAACAGGATGATCGCTCCGGGGACGATCCACGCCAGCAGACCGATACCGCTCGTGGGTGGCGCGCCCAGGACTTCGTCTCCGAACTCGGCGTAGAGCTCCTCCAGGACTTCGGCCTTGGTCGCCCCGGCGGCCAACCGAGCCCGGACCCGGTCTCGCAAATCCGCCGCCTGCGACGACGGGCAGTTGGCCAGCAGCAGCCCCGGACAGAACGGGCTCATGACCGTGTTGAAGATCTCGCCCGCGGTCTTGTCTCCGGCCTGCTGCGCGTGTCCCGACGGCGCGCTTCCGGAGACCACAAGCATGAGCGCCAGGAGCACGCGGACAGACGTTCGAGCTCTCGCGTTTGATCGCATGGTGAACCTATCGCCGTTGCGCCCCCCCCGGAGAGAACGATACCCACATCGCGGGATCGAGGCGAGCGCCATGGCTCTTGCGGGATCTGCCGTCCAACGTGACCTTGGCCCACTCGACACGACACCGAGGCATCGATGCGGATCCTCGCCGGCACCAGCGGCTACGCGTA
>JBFIHA010000041.1:0-27087 GCA_041602035.1 Gemmatimonadales bacterium
CGGCAGCAGGTTCACCTGCTCCGGGCTGATGAACGTCGCGGCGCCGGTGCGGTCCGCATTGAGGATCTCGTCCTCTTCGGCTGTCACGAGCACCGCCGCGAGCTGAATCGCCTGCGGGGCGAGGCGAAAATCCAGCCTCAGATTCTGGCCCAGGCTCACAACAACGTTCTGTTGTTCCTGCTGTGCGTAGCCGATGAACCGCACCGTCACCGTGTAAGGTCCACCGACCCGAATGTTTGGGAGGTTGTACACCCCCCCCGCTCGGACGACGGCTTGGTACCGGGTGTTCGTCGGCATGTGCACTGCCACGACGAGGGCTTCGGGCAGCGGATTCCCGAGCGTATCGGTGACAATACCGCTCATCGCGGCCGTCGTGACGCCCTGTGCGTCCAGGCTGCCGGCGGTCCACGCCAGCGCGCCTGCCGCGAGCAGCGCTGTCGATAGCATTCGAACGATCTTCGTCATAGTTGCTCCCTCACCGAGTGTCGGGAATGAACTGCCCCGCGCACGTGCGCATGCGTAGGGAAGAACGAGTTCGCCAATGTTTTGGAAGGGAATCGTACGCTCACCGCGCATTGGTCAGTCGCGGCCAACGAGAGGGCCTCGGTGAGCGGCGTTCTCACGGGCAAGAGCTCCAGGGTCTGCCGGGAGGCGCGGATCATCCGCGCAAAGATACTCCGGGAAAGGCGGGGGGGCGAGGCCGGGCCGGGAATGCCGACCGGAACCGGAAACCCCGGATGTGGCCAATCCTCGAAGACGGTTGCTTCAACCGCTCACGGCCCTACGATTACCATCCCGCCCTTCATGACGAGCCGGATGTTCCTGAGTGCACCGATGTCTCGGGTGGGATCGCCATCCACCGCCACCAAATCGGCCAGGAGGCCCGATGCAATACGGCCCCGGTCGTCGACCCGTAGGATCTTGGCGTTCCCCGACGTCGCGGCGACGATCGCAGCGCTCGGTGTCATCCCGTAGTCCACCATCAGCTCCAGCTCTCGCACGTTGTCCCCGTGCGCGTAGACTCCGACGTCCCCACCGAAACAGATCGGCACGCCGGCCGCGAGTGCGGCGCGGAACGAGTGGCGCTTGGCGGCAATGCGCTCGGGCTCCGGGTCGACCCCTTTGCGCCACCCCGCGTATTGGGTGATCGCGTCGCCGGCGGCGAGCGTGGGGCAGAGCGCCACGCCCCGGTCCGCCATGAGGCGGTACACCTCGGGCGTGCCAGCGTCGCCGTGCTCGATCGTCAGCACGCCGGCAAGCGTCGCGCGACGCATGCCTTCCGGTGTGCTGGCGTGGGCGGCAACGGGTCGGCCCGAACTTCCTGCCACCTCCACCGCGAGCCGTAACTCGTCCTGTGTGAACGTCGGCGCGGCCGCCCCGCCCGGACCCCAGCGATAATCGGCGTACACCTTCACCCAGTCGGCTCCGCGACCGATCTGGTCCCGCACGATGCGCATGAGGTCATCCTGTCCATCGGCCTCTTCTGCGCCCAACGGCAGGGACCACTCCGGTGCACCCTTTGGTCCGTAGCTCCCGGTGCTGACGATTGCTCGACCGCTCACCAGCAGCCGAGGACCCGGGATGATTCCCTGCTCGATCGCCTGCTTGATCCCTACGTCGGCGTACCCCGCGCCCTCGCTACCGAGATCTCGTACCGTCGTCACACCGGTCATGAGCGTGGCGCGTGCCGCCACCACCGCCCGCGCGACGCGGAGAGCAAGTGGCTCCCGCAGCACCTGGTCGTTCCAGCTCGTCTCGTCATAGGGATGGAGCAACAGGTGGGAGTGCCCCTCGATCAGCCCGGGGAGCAGCGTCGCGCCGTGCAGCTCGATCACGCGTCCCCCCTGGGGCCGCTGGACCCTTCCCCGAGGACCCGCGTCCGCGATGACGCCATCGGCCACGACGACCTCCCAACCCGTGTGCACCGTGACACCGTCGAATACGCGGTCCGCGACGAGTACGATCGGGGATTCCTGCGCTGCGATCGGCACGACCGGTGACACCGCGGCGCCGATGGTGAGCAACAACGTGACCGTGCGGGGCGACATGGAACCTCCGGGAAATCCGGCTCTGGATGCGCAGAACATAACGGTTGCTTCGCGGCTTCGTGGAACTCCACCTTCACCCCGAGGGTTTCATCTAGCGGACTCGAAAACATAGGAACGACGTGGATATTCGATTTCACACCGTTGCTCGCCCCACGCTCACCGCGGCGCTTGCCATGGTGATGAGCATGGGTATGGCGCGGCTGACCCTCTCGCAGGAGCCTCGTCCGCCGGAACGTGGCGAGCGGCCCCCTGAGGCCCCGCGGCCGCCGTCCCCGGAGCGCCCGGCGGTCCGCACGTGGGAGATGCGGGCGTCGCCTCAGACCAACCTGTGGTTCCACGCCCTCGCGGTTATCGCTGCGGATCAACCGGGACCACTCGGTTTGTACAGCGCGGAGTATGCGCGGTACGTGCGGGAAGTGAAGCAGGAGCGCGGGGTGTATCCGACGCCACTCGATTCCATCGCGTCGGAGTTGCGCGCTGAAATCGGCGACGGACGGCAGCTCGAGTCGCTGCATTTCGCGCCGTTGTATTTCCCCGAGGCGAGTCCGGAGCGGATGCTCCGGGCGCTCGCCGCCGTGGCAAGACGGCGCACCAACGACTCGGCGCTCGCGGGTCGGGATGTCCGCTTCGGGGCGATGGTGACGGCTCAGGCGTTCGAAAGCGGCAAAGCCCGACGGCTGGTGGAGCGGCTCGCGAACGTGGTGGAACGCGAGTGGACCCTGTTCTACCGCCAGTACTGGGAGGAGTCGCAAGCCCGCCTGGACTCCATGGCGCTGGCCATGCAGATCATGTGGGAGCAGGATCTTGCCCCGGGTCTCCAGCCGCTCTTGGAGCGGCGACGGCTCACCGGCGGCATCGTGATGCCGTCGCCGGCGCTCGGGCCCGAGGGCCGGATCGTCGACGTTCGCGAGTTGGACCCGACCGATCAGGTCGTTGCGGTGCAGCTCCCCCCGTTGGCCACGGGACCGGACGCCTCGGTGTTCGCGTTCCTCAAGGAGCTGTGCTTCCTGTTGATCGACGACCGTCGGCTCAATCCGGACTCGTTAACGGTGGAGGCACGCGAAGACTTGCGGCGCACGGCTGCGGTTCGGTGTGGAGCGCTGCTGCTGGAGTTCTACGCTCCGGCGCATGTGGGCCGCTACCGGCGCGCGTTCCTCGACGCCGTCGGGGCCGAGGAGAGCACGACCGTGGCCGCGTTCGAGCGCGTGTATTTCCTCGATCCGGCGCTCTACCAGCGGCTCCGCGCACAGATCCGCGGTAGGTAGGCGGCGACCGAGGCGCATCGTGACACGCGTGAAGCGCTATCCAACGGCACAGCTGCCCCGAACAGATCGACGGTTCGGCGCCGGGGTGATGCTGGCGGCGGCGCTACATGTGGTTGCGGTGATCGCTCTCGTCGTGTCACTGTCCGTTCGCTACGAGCTGGGGACAGCACAACCTGGTGCTGCGGGAGGCGGTGGAGGTGGTGGAGGCGGACGCAGCGTCCGGTACGTCCAGCTTCCCGCGTCAGCCGGGGCACGTTCGGCCACGACCAGCCGGGTGTCGGCGGCAGCGGCGATCGAGAATGCCGAGCCTCCGCCGCCCAGCGTCGAAACCGAACGGCCGCCGGAGCCGACCCCCGTGACCGACGCCGATCCCGCCACGCTGTTCGACCAGCGCACGACGAGTCTGCTCACACTCGGTCCTGGTACGGGCTCCGGTCTCGGCCCCGGGTCGGGTGCGGGAATCGGGGGCGGGACCGGAACCGGGAGTGGCACGGGGATCGGAAGTGGTACCGGTCCCGGAATCGGTGATGGCGGCGCGGTGTACGCGCCCGAGCCGCGAGCCGTCATCTATCCGCACGAGGCGCCACCCGTTTCGATCCGCGGCCGGCTATTCCGCATCAGGTTCTGGGTCGACGCCCGCGGGCGCGTGGATCGGGTCGACATCGAGCCCGAAATCGAGGATGTGGTTTTCCGGCGGACGCTCGTCGACCGGGTCTCATCGTGGACCTTCTACCCGGCGCGCACCATCGACGGCAAGCCGGTTGCCGGGCAATTGGTGATCACTTACTCGCCGTAGGAGATATCACCGGGCCCGCGCGCGGTCCACGTCCCCTGAGCGGGCGACATCCGTACGCGATGTGAGCCGCATCACCCCTCAAGTCCGTAAACCAGTCTACCTTGGCACGCGTCCCCTGCGCAGTCGAACCAGCGGGGACGCATCGGAGGCAAGTGCCATGACAGTCTTCAACGCGGGCAAGAACGGCTCCCGGTTCACCTTTCTCCCCGACACGAACGGCCAGGGAGTTCCCTTGTCCATCCTGGCTCGCGGTGTGCGACTCACTGGCACGCTCGAGACCTCCGGCGTGGTACGAGTGGAGGGAGAGGTCAGTGGGGACCTTCGGGTCAAGGGTGGGCAGGTGCTCGTCGCGGCCGGCGGTGTGGTGGAGGGTGACGTCGAGGCGGCGCTGACCGTGGTTGCCGGCGAGGTGCGAGGCCACATCGTAGCCGAGGAGCTGGTGGAGCTCAAGACGGGTGGCGCCGTGCACGGCGACATCACCACGCCTCGCATCAGCGTCGAGGATGGGGGTGCGGTGAACGGCACGTTGCGGATGACCGGAGCACGCCAGCAGGGGAACGGAGGAGGCGGCAAGCTGTCTGGGAAAGCGACTCGAGGATCGGGAGCGAACGGAGACGCGACGGCCATGCAGGAAGGGCTGGCCATCGCACACCGCTAGCGGGCCACCGCCTCAGAACGCGACGACGCAGGGGTTCAGTATGCTACGCACGACCAGGATTCTTGCTGTTGCCTTCGGCGCGCTGCTGATTCTACCGGCGCCGGCGGCTGCCCAGCAGGGCAAGAAGGCCAAGGCCCAGGGACCGACTGTTGACGTGGCCGTCTCGGTGGGCTTCTCCGCGACCGAACGCCGGATCATCACGGAGTACTTCGCGGGTCACCGGCACGAGCATCAGTCCTTGCCGCCCGGCATCGCCAAGAATCTCGCTCGGGGTAAGCCTCTCCCGCCGGGCATCGCCAAGCGTCAACTCCCCGAGGACCTGGCTACTCGTCTGCCGCGGCGGACTGGAGTGGAGGTAGCGATCTTCGGCGATCGGATCGTGCTGCTCGAAGCCAGCGGAGTCGTGGTGGATGTGCTCGAAGGAGTGTTCCGCTAGCTGGCGAGCCTCATGCTTCCAATCACTCGATGAGCGCCCGGGGTCACGGCCGGGCGCTTGTGTTGTGAACCGCTCCTTCTATGGCTGCGGTTTCACGACCAGCCGATCGACGTCCGAGTCGTACGTGACCAGGAGAACCTCCCGGGCAGCGATCGTCACCGATGCGTCGATTTCCAGTGGTGCCCGGCGGCTTTCGCCGATCGGCGCGAACACCGCTCGCAGATGGTGGGGACCAGGAGGCAGCGGGAGTGTACGAAACACGTAGAGCGGCCGATCTTCTCGTGCTCCCTTGGCACGCACCGTGTCGTCAGCGACGGGCGTGCCGTCCAGCGTGACCGCGAGTCGCCATGGCTGGAGCCGCCGTTCGCAGATCTCATCCCGCCGCATGTGTTGGGGCAGGGCGGCCACCTCCTCGTCGGTGAGACGACGGCATTGCTCGACTGTTTCGCTCCGGTAGCGCCAGGCAAAACGGAGCTCGCCATGTTCGCCTGCGGCGGCGGTGTACGGGACCTGGGACAGCCCGACCAACGCGACGGTTGCGACCGCGCCGAGGAGCCAGGCTCCGGCCAGTCGAGCGCGACTCATTTGTGGGCCTCGGCTGCCTGCGGCTCCGGTGTGTCGCACAAGAGGTCGATGGACGGTGATTCCTCGGGCTCAGGGCCGGCAAGTGTGCCAACCCGAGCGCGGAAGTCCGCCAGAGCCTCGCGTACGACAGTGCGCTCACGCTCACCGGCATGAACCAGCTGGATGCGCCGCCGGTCGACACGCGGCTTGAGTTCGGCCTCGCGGTCGTGATACAGGCGCTGTTCGAGCCAGAGCGGGCCCTCTCGGTTCCAGCAATCGCGCGGTGGGCAAGCGACGATGAGCACGCCTCCCGCCCCATACCGGATGAGGTACTCGACCGCAGACGTGTGGAGGTTGCCCGCGCACTGCACCCGAAACACAGGTGCCCCCTCGAAGTCGCGGAGCGCGCCGACGCCCCCGCTGCCCCGATCGCACGCCACCACGACCACCTCCCCCGGATGGCGGAGTCGCGAGGTACAGAAGCTGGCGATAGCGTCGAGCTGCGCCTTGCCCGTGCGGCCAGGCGGACCCACTCCCATTGGAGCGCAGGAACCGGCGCAGATGCCGCAGCTGGTGCATAGGTCGGGATCGACCCGCGCGACCAGGTAGGGCCGGTCATCGGTGCGCTCCACCATGTCGATGGCCTCGTACGGACAGTCGAGCCAGCACTGCTCACATCCGGTGCACGAGCGCTCGTCGACCACGGAGGCTGCCGGCCGTCGCGCCGCCGGCGGACGAAGAAGGGTGGGGACGAGTACCAGGATGCCGGAAATCGCGAGCAGACCTACCCAAACCAGCCAGGGTGCTACGGGTCGCGTTAGCGGCAGGAAGAAGGAATAGAAGACGTCGTAGGGTGCGGTACCGGGTAGGCGGAACGCGTGTGCCGCCGGCCCCATGGTAATGGGTAGCAAGAGCGACGCGACACCGAGCAGACCGAGCGTGCCCCACAGAAGCGGCTTGGGCGGCACGAGCACGGGGCGGGCCACGCGTGCCACGTGGATCCAGAACACGACGCCGAGGCCGACCGGCAAGGCGACGTGCGCAAAGAGGTTGAGAAAGAAGAAGGCGGCCGGGAGATCCCGCTCGCCATCGAAGGCTCGCTCGATGGGCTCGCTAAAGAGTGGGAGGGCGTCCATCCACCGCGCACCTTCACGTGCGAGCACCTCTGCCTGGACATCCCACACCATGACGTAGCCGGTCCAGCCACAGACGAAGATCAAGAACAGCAGCACCAGGCCGCTGTACCACGCCAACGCGCGCGATCCCCAGGTACGTCGCTGCAGCCACATCCGGACCAGGTGGATCAGGGTGGCGACGAGGGCAGCGTCAGACGCGTAGCGGTGGAACGACCGGGTCCACTGGCCCAGCCAGATGTTGTTGGTGATCCGGTCGACGGAGTCGTACGGCGCGCCAATTCGATAGAAGAAAAGGAGATACACGCCGGTCACCATGACGGCGGCAAGTAGAGCCGCGGCGACGACGCCGGAGTGGTAGAGCGGGTTGTATCGCCACCCGTAGAGCCGGTTCATCCAGGCGTCGGCTAGCGCCAAGGGCTGCCGCGCCCGGTCAAGCACTCGATTTGCCATGGCCTCGGTGAAGAGGTATTGCCAAGTTGAATTTACGATATTATCATGTTTTTAGCAAGTTATTCACTCCCTCTGTCCACGGTGGCCAGGGAGGGAGATGCATCACCACCCAGGAGGCTGTCGCCATGAACGCGCCCCCGGAGAAACCGACTGAGCCTGGCAAGATCCCCTTGGCGCAGCGGGTGATGGACAACCCGTTCCTGCTGCTGCTGCTCGGCCTGCTCGTGATGTTCGTTTTCTACACTGGCTGGGGTGTTCTCGAGGTGCTGCGCCTCGAGCAGGCCCCACTGCCCTGAGGAATCCTCCGATGCATACCGGCATTGTCTCTCCGAAAGGCGTGTGGTGGGTCAAGGCACACAAGGCCGAGCGGATCTGGGTGTTGATCGCGTTCGGTTGGTGCATGGTGTTGTTCGCAATGATGCCGCTCTGGCATTTCAAGGGCGGACAGAACCCGTCCGGGATTCGCCACAAGGTGGATCCGGCCGCGTTCGAGGCACGAACGCTCGAGTTCATCGACCAGTACCGCGTGGGTGAGGAAAGCGGCATCCCGGTCGTAGCGCCGCCGCCCGGGAGCGACATCTACATGCTCGGCAAGATGTGGCAGTGGCTCCCCGTCTTGAGACTGCAGGCGGGCGTGACCTACACCCTGCACCTCAGTTCCAGCGACGTGAACCACGGATTCAACCTGTTCCCGCCCAACATCAACTTCCAGGTCGTGCCAGGCTACGACTACGCGCTCCGCATCACACCCAATGAACCTGGCGACTACAAGGTCGTGTGCAACGAGTTCTGCGGTATCGGACACCACGTGATGCTCGGCCGGATCATCGTCGAGGAAGGCCCGGTGGTCGCGGCAGGAGGTGCCCAATGAGCAACACGGTCGCGGCCCTTGCCGCGCGCTTCCGGACGTGCCCCACGACGGGGCTCAAGGTCAACAGCACGGCGGAGCACCTGATCCGACTGAACGCGGTGTTCGCCATCCTCGCGATGGTGGCGGGGGTGATCGCGGCGTTCGGGCTCGTGCTCACCCGCTGGCAGGCGGTGCATTTGCTGGAGGCGGTGTGGTACTATCGGCTGCTCACGGTTCACGGCGTGAGCATGCTGATCTTCTTCATCATCTTCTTCGAGATGGCGGTCCTGTATTTCGCGGGACCGGTCCTGCTCAACTCGCGGGTCCCCACGCCGAAGCTGGCGTGGGCGGCCTTCATCCTCATGGCGGTCGGCGCCGTGATGGTGGAAGTCCAAATGTGGACCGGCAAAGCCGACGTGTTGTTCACATCATATCCGCCGCTCAGGGCGCACCCCAACTACTACCTCGGGATCATCTTCTTCGCCGTCGGAGCCTTGCTCGTGGTCGGGCTCTTCTTCGCGAGCCTCGTTGTGGCGAAACGCGAGAAGACGTATGAGGGCTCGGTTCCGCTGGTGACCTACGGCGGCATCGCCGCTGCGGTGATCGCGGTGATCACGTTGCTCCATGGGGCGGCGATCTACATCCCCACCTGGACGTGGGCCATGGGGTGGACCGCCATGCCCGATCCGCAGCTGTACCGACTCATTTGGTGGGGGCTGGGCCACTCCTCACAGCAGATCAACGTGGCGGCCATGGTGGCCGTGTGGTACCTGCTGGGCGCGCTGACGGTAGGCGCCGTGGTCTTGAACGAGAAGATCAGTCGGGCGGCGTTCTTCCTCTACGTGCTCTTCATCTCGATGGCGTCGGCCCATCACCTACTGGTCGATCCCGGGTTCGGATCGGGCTGGAAGATCTGGAACACGAGTTACGCGATGTACCTCGCGGTGCTCGCGTCCATGATTCACGGGTTCACGGTGCCGGCGGGCATCGAGCTGGGCCAGCGCCTACGGGGATTCACCAAGGGGATGTTCGAGTGGCTGCGGAAAGCGCCGTGGGGTGATCCCGGGTTCAGCGCGATGATCCTGTCGATCATCATCTTCGGGTTCATCGGCGGCATCACCGGGGTGACGTTCGGCACTGAGCAGATCAACATCATCGCCCACAACACGCTCCGGGTGCCGGGTCACTTCCACGCCACGGTCGTGGCGGGCACGGCGCTCGCGTTCATGGGTGTGACGTACTACGTCATCCCGCTCGTCTTCCAGAAACAGGTTGCCTTCTGGCCGCTGGCCCGGATTCAGCCGTATCTCTTCGGCGGCGGCATGGTGCTGTTCACGATGTCGATGACGTTTGCCGGGACATTCGGCGTGCCGCGGCGCCACTACGACATCAGCTTCACAGGCGCTCCATTCGACATTCAGTACAACGCCGCGGTGGACCTGCTCCTCGGCATCATGGGGATCGGTGGCCTCATCGCCGCTACCGCAGTCGTCATCTACATCCTGATCGCCGTCTGGTCGGTCTTCTTCGGCAAGCCGATGCCGCAGACCGCGACGGCGGGGGAGTGACCCATGGCATTCCACGGCGTACCACAAGGTGTGACGAAGCTCCCGGCCCAGGTGCATGCTCCGCGCCCAGGTGAGACCGAGATGGCCGAGGAGAAGGGACTTGCCCCCCGAGGGACGATTGTGTTGGTCGGCGTGTTCCTGGTGGCGTTCATCGTCTACTACTTCGTGAACTGGAAGCTGCTCTCATTCGTGTGGCAGGTGGGGTAGGGTCGTGACCCGCCGCGAGTGGGGTCCGCTCGGAGCGCTGGCGCTCATCATTACCGTGACCGCGGCGTGGTGGGCGCTCGCGCTCTGGCCCCTGTCAACAGCAGCCCCCGACTGGTTGTATCGGGCGCGCGACGTGTGTTTCGGCGTTGCGGGGAACGGTCTGCCGGATGCCGCGGGGTGGATGGTGCTCATTGCCGAGCCGGTCACAATGGTAGTGCTGCTCATGGTCTTCCTTGGCGACGGACTCCGCCGTGGACTTCGCCAGCTGGCGGGCTCCGGCGCCGGCCGCGCGCTGGTGATCGGCACGGCGCTGACCGTTGCCGTCGGCCTGGGTGCTGCGGTGACCAGGGTCCATGGTGCTAGCAGCGGCCCGGAGGAGTGGTTTGCCGTCACGGCGGACATGCTCACGCGACTCGATGAGCCGGCCCCACGCCTCGACCTCGTCGATCAGAATGGTGACAAGATCACGCTGCAGCAGTTCCGCGGCCGACCGCTCCTGGTCGGATTCGCGTACGCCCACTGCACGACCGTGTGTCCTCGAGTCGTGCAAGACGTGCAGCGTGCTCGCCGGCGTCTCGGCGCCAACGCCACCGGAGCCCTGATCGTGACGCTCGATCCGGTGCGTGACACGCCCAGCCGACTGCCGTCCATGGCACGGCAGTGGGATCTGGATGCCGGGACGCTCGTCGCCAGCGGGTTGGTTGCCGACGTGGAGCGCGCGCTCGATGAGTGGCAGGTGCCGCGGGAGCGAGATCCACTGACCGGCGAGGTGGTCCATCCGGCGCTGGTGCTCGTCGTCGATGCGGACGGTGTCATTCGCTATCGCACGCCTGGCGGCCCGGACCTGTTGGTGGGGTTGGTGACGAAGCTGTGATGGGTCGGCGTGGGCTGGACTACTTTGAGCTGACGAAGCCACGCATCACGGGCTTCGTGGTGCTCACGGCTGCACTCGGGTACTGGTTGGGTAGCGACGCGGTCGTGGATCCCGTCCGGTTCTGCACCTTGCTGATCGGAACGGCGCTCGTCAGCGGTGGCACCAACGCGCTCAACCAGTGGTGGGAGCGGGACGTCGATGCTCGGATGCCGCGCACGCGGCGACGCCCGGTGGCGTCGGGCCGTCTCCCGCCCCGGCACGCTCTCCTGTTCGGGGCCACCATCGGCGTCGGTGGGACGGTGATGCTCTACCTGGGCACGAATGCGCTCACTGGAACCCTCGCGGCCCTGACCCTGGCGTCGTACGTGTTTGTGTACACACCGCTCAAACGGCACTCGGCACTGAACGTCTTCATCGGCGCTGTTCCGGGCGCGCTCCCGATAATGGGTGGATGGGCGGCGGCAACCGGACGGCTCGACCCGACCGCTTGGCTCCTGTTCGGTCTACTCTACGTGTGGCAGCTGCCCCATACCTTGGCACTCGCGTGGATGCTCAAGGACGAGTATCGATTGGCCGGGCTCCGGATGCCGGGCTGTAACGACGCGGTAGGTCGGCGCACGGCGTTGGGTGGAGTGATGGCGGGAACGGCGCTTCTCCTCGCGAGCCTGGCGCTTGCACCGTCGGCGATGCACGGGCGAGTGTATGTTGGGACGGTGCTTGCGATTGGCCTGCTCCTCATCGCGGCCATGGGGGCCTGGATGCGGCGGCCCAGTACTCGTTCGGCACGCCGGGCGTTTCTCGCGACGCTGGCGTACCTGCCCGCTGTTCTTCTCCTGCTGGGTCTCAGCTCGGTCTTCGGATCGCCGTAGCGCACCACACGCGGCTGTCGGTTAGCGGCCAAGCCTCAGGCACTCATCGCCCCAGCTCGGCCAAGAACCGCTGTGCCCACTGGTGGACGTCGTGTTTACCAACCACGCGCCGCATCGCGCGCATCCGCCGCTTGACCTCCCGTTCAGGCATGGTGATGGCACGCTCCATCGCCTCGGCGATGCCGTCCACGTCGTGCGGGTTCACGTGGATCGCGGTCCGCAACTCCGCAGCGGCGCCGGCGAACTCGCTCAGGATGAGCACCCCAGTGTTGTCGAGCTGAGTTGCGACGTATTCCTTCGACACCAGGTTCATGCCGTCGCACAGCGGTGTCACGACCATGACGTCGGCTGCTCGGTAGATGGCGATCAGTTCCTCGAACGGCAGCGGCCGATGGAGGTAGTGCACGAGCGCGGTTCCGACCTGCCCATGCTGGCCGTTGATCTGCCCGACGAGTTCCTCCACGTGTCGCCGGATCTCCTGGTATTCGGCGATTCGCTCGCGGCTTGGCACGGCGACCTGCACGAACACCGAGTCCGCAGCAGTCTCCGGCCGGTTGGCAATCAGCTGCTGAAATGCATTGAGTCGGACGTCAATGCCCTTGGTGTAGTCGAGGCGGTCCACCCCGAGGAACACCCGCCTCCCGGAACCGAGCTGCGCTTTGAACCGCTCGACCTGTTGCACGACCGTCGGGCTCGCGGCCAGCGACGCGTAGTGCGGCGTGTCGATGGAGATCGGATAGGCGTCCACCGTCACCGACCGTCCGTTAACGGACACCGATCGCCGCTCGCGCCGCACTGTCGGGAGGCGATCGGCGACCCGGCGGAAGTTCTGGGCGTCGGCCCGCGTCTGGAAGCCGATCACATCGGCGCCAAGCAGACCCTCGAGCACCTGGTCGCGCCACGGAAGATGCGCAAACAGTTCTTCGGGCGGGAACGGGATGTGGAGAAAGTGCCCGATGCGGATGTCGTTGCGCCGCCGCCGAAGCATGGCGGGGACGAGTTGCAGGTGGTAGTCGTGAATCCAGACGAGGGCCCCAGGGGCGGCGACGTCGGCGGCCAGGTCCGCGAACCGTTCGTTGACCTCAACGTAGCGGCGCCACCAATGCCGGTGGTACTCCGGGGGGCGCACGACGTGATGGTACAAGGGCCAGATGGTCCGATTACAGACTCCCTCGTAGGAGCCCTCGACCTCCGCCGCGGAGACCCGCACAGGAATGTTGAACACACCGTCGTGGTCAAACGGGGCACGGTCGCGATCCGTTTCCCCTGTCCACCCGATCCACGCGCCTCCTTCGGTGCGGGCGATGGGCGCAAGGGCCGAGACGAGCCCACCCGGACTCGGCTCCCACTGCTCGTCCTGTCCGGCTCGTGCGAGACGCACTGGCAGCGTGTTGGCCACGATCACGAGGTGGAAGCGCTTCATGGTTCCTTGTGCAGTCGCTCTTCGGTCGGGTAGTTTGTGCCGTGCCGGTGCGCGAACGACCTCTCAACGAATGTAACGGGCTACCCAGTCCCGAGCCTCCACCCAGCGGTGTCCGGTGGGCGCTGTTCCTCGACGTCGACGGAACGCTGCTCGAACTGGCAGCGACGCCCGATGGGGTCCGGGTCCCACCCGAGCTGGTGTCCAGGTTGATGCGGCTGCACGAGCAACTCGGCGGGGCTCTTGCCCTCGTCACGGGACGGCCGGTGGACGAGGTGAACCGGCTCTTTGCCCCGGCTCAGCTTCCTGTCGCCGGGGTGCATGGTGCCGAACTGCGCCTTTTGAGGGGGGAAATGCAACGGATCGAGGTGGACGCAGCCCGGCTGGCCCCCGTGCGGAGCGCCTTCAAACGCTTCGCGAGCGAGCATCCCGGCACGCTCATGGAGGACAAGGGCGTGGGCGTGGCACTGCACTTCAGGCGACAGCCGGCCGTCGGCCATGAGGCACGACAACTTGGCATGACACTCGTGGAGCAGCTCGGCCCGGAATTCCACCTGCTCGACGGCAAGATGGTGGTTGAGATCCGGGCCAGCGCCGCGACGAAGGGGACCGCCGTGGACGCGTTCTTGCAAGCACACCCGTTTGCCGGCAGACAACCCGTCTACGTCGGCGACGATGTGACCGACGAAGATGCCTTCCGCACCGTGAATCGAGCGGGCGGGATATCGGTCGTGGTGGGACACGTGAACGACACGGTGGCGCGCTACCGACTCGCCGATGTGGCCGCTGTCCACGCCTGGCTGCGACAGATCGAGGAACACCTCGACCGGGTTGGGTGAACGTGACCGATCTCAATCTCGCCGTGATCGGCAACTGCAGCTATGGGGCCCTGATCGACCAGCGGGGAAAGGTCGTGTGGGGCTGCTTCCCGCACTTCGACGGCGATCCCATGTTCTGCTCGCTGCTCGACGACCAGCGCGGAGAGCAGAGCGACGGCAGCGGCTTCTGGGATATCGCCCTGGACGATCTCGTAGCGCACGAGCAGTCGTATCTCACCGACACTGCCATTCTCCGGACCGTGCTCCGTGATGCGCACGGGAGTGCTCTTGAGATCGTGGACTTTGCTCCGCGGTTTCGGCAGTACGGCCGCTTCTATCGCCCCACGACGATGGTACGGTTGGTCCGGCCGCTCGAGGGGGCGCCGCGGATCCGTGTGCGGCTGCGGCCGCTGACGGAATACGGGGCGCGGAGACCCGAGGTCACTTCCGGCAGCAATCACATCCGCTTCGTGGGCCATCAGTTCACGCTGCGGCTCACGACGGACGCCCCCGTACGGTTCGTGCGGGAGGAAACGGCGTTTGTGCTCGAGCATCCGATTGCCATGGTCCTGGGCCCCGACGAGAGCCTCACGGCGTCCGTATCGGAAACGGCGCGGGAGTTCTTGGAGCGGACAGAGGAATACTGGAACGAGTTCAGCAGATACCTCTCCATTCCATTCGAGTGGCAGGAGGAGGTCATCCGCGCGGCCATCACGCTCAAGCTTTGCAGCTACGACGATAGCGGTGCGATCATCGCGGCGATGACCACGTCGATTCCCGAGGCCCCCAACTCGGGGCGCAACTGGGATTACCGCTTTTGTTGGCTACGAGACTCGTACTTCGTCGTGCACGCCCTCAATCGTCTTGGCGTGACAGGCACGCTGGAAGGATACCTGAGCTACATCACGAACCTCGCAGTGGCGGCGCCGGATGGGTACCTGCGGCCTGTGTACGGCATCAATCCGGAGATGAGCCTGGAGGAGCAGCAGCTCGCGTCTCTCGCGGGATACCGCGGCATGGGTCCGGTTCGCGTCGGCAATCAGGCGGCAGAGCAGGTGCAGAACGATGCCTACGGGAGCGTGGTGCTCTCGGCCACCCAGGTGTTCTTCGACCGACGCCTATACCGGAAGGGCGCCGAGCGTCTGTTCGAGCGGTTGGAGCGACTAGGTATGCAGGCTGTCACGCGGTACAACCAACCCGATGCCGGGTTGTGGGAGTTCCGAGGTCGCCAGCAGGTCCACACGTTCTCGAGCGTCATGTGTTGGGCGGCGTGCGATCGGTTGGCCAAGATCGCGGCGCGGCTGGGCCGGAGTGAGCGAGCTAGCTTCTGGCGCACAACCGCCGACACCATGCACGCCGAGATCACGCGCCGTGCGTGGAACCCGTCGCTCGGGCGTTTTGCAGCCTCTCTGGAGGGAGACGGAGCTGACGCGAGCCTACTGCTCCTCCACGAGCTGGGGTTCCTTGCGGCCGACGACCCGCGCTTTGCCACGACCGTTGACAGCCTTGCCGCCAAGCTGTCGAATGGCGGACGCTTGATCTTCCGCTACACGGAAGACGATTTCGGACGACCGGAGACCGCGTTCACCGTTTGCACCTTCTGGTACATCGACGCGCTCGCCGCACTGGGACGCACCGACGAAGCACGGGAGTTGTTCGAGGAGATGCTTCGTCTACGGAACCCCGCCGGGCTCTACTCGGAGGACATCGACCCGCGGACGGGGGAGTTGTGGGGCAACTTCCCGCAAACCTACTCGATGGTAGGACTGATCAACTCCGCCATGCGCCTCAGCCGGAGCTGGAGTAGCGCGTTCTAGAGGCTCCCTTCTTCGTCCTGCCGATACGACTTTTCGCCCTCGGGGTTGGCCATCACCACCGGGCTTGTGAATCCGTGCCGCTCGAAATCGTAGCCCTCGACGCGCTGGAGTCGCAGCGCAGACCCACTGTGTTCAGCCAGGGTGTCCGTTCCAGGACCCACGCCGCCGAGCGGTGGAGGCCTTCCCCTATCGCCCGTACAACGCTTTCCACTCTTCCTCGAACTCATGTCCCGCTACCCAGCGTGGCACATCGTCGGCGTTCGCCACGCGGAGCGCCGTCTCGAACAGGATGCGCATGTCGCGTGCGGTTCCAGCCAGGTTCCATTCGGGGTGAATCGAGTCGGTCACCTGATGGTAATGGCGCAGTCGGAACTCGTAAGGATCGAAGCCGAGTGAGTCCACGTAGTCCTTTCCCGCCTGGAGGTACAGGGCAGGGACACCTGCCTTCGCGAAGCTCACCTGGTCGGACCGATAGAAACTTCCCGCGTTCGGGTTGGGGTCGCCCGCCGGCCGCAGCCCGCGCTCCTCGGCGACCGTGCTGAATGTTGCTCCGAGCGTGCTCATGTCGATGCCGATGGCTGCTGCATCCCGGGTGACGCCGTACGATTGCGGCGAGTCGACGTTGAAGTTCGCCACGACCTGCTGCAGCGGCACCGGGGGATTTGCGACGAATGCGCTGCTCCCGAGCAGGCCGCCTTCTTCCGCTGTGACCGACACGAACATGATGGACCGTCTCGGTCTCGCGTTCGCGAACGCTTCGGCGGTTGCGAGGATTGCCGCCACGCCCAGGGCATTGTCCTGGGCGCCGTTGAAGATCTTGTCGTCACCCGGGGCGTCCGGGTTCATGCCGAGGTGGTCGTGGTGGGCGGTGAACACGATGTAGTGGTCAGCGAGTGCCGGGTCGGTACCCCGGACCACGCCGGCTACGTTGGCTGCTCGGACCCGCTCGATCGCGGTCTCGATGTGCGCCGTGAGACGGTAACCGGTGTCGCGAGGGCGGAAGTCACGCCGCGCCGCGCGCTCGAACAGGCCGGAAAGGTTCGTGCCCATCGAGGCGGCGATGCGCTCGGTCAAGGTCGAATCGATCCAGGAGAGGAACTCGAGCTGGTAGGTCCGCTGCCAAATCTGTCGTGACCCGGTGTTGCCGATCACGCTGAACCCGTAGCTTGCAGACTCGGTGGTGTGCACTACGATCGCACCGGCCGCGCCGTGTTTCTGCGCCTGCTCGAATTTGTAGGTCCAGCGACCGTAGTAGGTCCGCGCGTCTCCGCCGAACAGGGTGTCGCCATTGTCCACGACGGGTGGGTCGTTGTTCAGGAAGAGCAGGACCTTGCCGCGGACATCCGCCCCTTTGAAGTCATCCCAGCCGTGCTCGGGCGCCTCAACCCCGTATCCGACGAACACGACGGGCACGTTCCGTAAATCCACGACCGGCTTCTCGGCGGTAGACCAATAGGTCGCGTTCTGGTCATTGGCGAGCGGGAGCGTCCCCTGCGGCCCGCGGATCGTGAGTGAGGACTTCGCGGCATCCTTCCGCATGCCAACAAGCTCGATCGGGAGCCTGTAGGACGCACCGGCAGGCTCGAGGCCGAGCTGCTCGAAGCGCCGCGCGATATAGGCCACCGCGCGAGCTTCCCCGGCGGTGCCGGCTCCTCTCCCTTCCATGCTGTCGGCGGCGAGGACCGATACGTCGGCCATGATGCCGTCGGCGCTGATCTGTGCCGCGGGATCCTGGGAGCAGGACGGCAGGGTGAGCGCAGCAAGTGCGAGTACTGCCCAAGAGTGGCGTCGCGGCATGATTCCAGACCTCGGCGGAGGATCGGCAGGAGGTGTCGCCCGGAGAATACGGCGTTGGGCGGGTAGGCAGAAGGGTCGCACCCCCGTTTTCCGATTGTGTGTTCGGCGGGTGGGAATGAATTGGGCGGCGGGCCACCTGGCCCGCCGCCCAATCGTCAAAAATGACTTCTCAGCTGCTCAGCTACAGCGAAGCTTCTTGCCCTTCACGCTGCAGCTCAGGGTCTGGCTCGTGGCAGCGGTCGTGGTACCGTCGCCGACGGTGAGGGTTACCAGATAGGTTCCGGCAATCTGGTAGGTGTGCGTCACGCTCACCCCATTGCCGCTCGCACCGTCGCCGAAGGTCCAATCGTATGTGGTGGCGCCGGTGGAGCCGCTTGCGTCGAAGTTGCACGTCGAGTTGCCGCCGCACGAGTACGTGAACGACGCCGTCAGCGTGCCGCCGCCCGGTGGGCCACCTTCGTTGAGCGTGGAATTGGTGACCGCGCGGTAGCTGTTGAGACGGCCGTGCCCAAACTCCGTGTCGTAGCCGTTCGGCCCGAGGTCGTCGGTGGTGTTCTCAATCCGGCTTCGGAGCTGCGCACCCCTGAGGCCGGTCACGGAGGCCACGATGGCGGCAGTTCCTGTCACCTGCGGAGCGGCCATCGAGGTACCCTGTAGATACGCGTATCCGCCGCCGTTGTATGCGCTGTAGATGCCGGCCTCGTCGGTGGTGTTGGAGTACAGCTCGCCACCCGGCGCCGTGATGTCGAGGCCCGTACCCCAATTGGTGTAGTACGCGTGCTCGTCCAGCCAGTCGCTCGCGGCCACGGAGATCGCAAATGGGTCGCATGCAGGGCAGCTCACGGTACCGGTGCCCCCGTTGCCGGCCGAAGCGATCACCAGCACGCCCTTCGTGTTCACGGCGTAGTCGATGGCGTTCTTCTCGGCCTGGGACTCGGAGCCGCCACCGAGACTCAGATTCATCGCCACCATACCGGGGTAGTCGGCCGCCGCGTAGATCGCGTTGACGATGGCGGAGGTCGGGCAGCCGAGCGGCCCGCAGACGCGTTGCACATACACCGTCACGTTGGGACCCGCGCCGGCCACCCCGGCCACCCCGACGGTCCGGCCAGCCATCGTGCCAGTGGTGTGGGTTCCGTGCCCATCCGTGTCACTCGGGTCCGCGTCGCCGCTGTACCAGTCCTGGCCCGCAATGAGTTGCCCGGTGAGAAACTCGGGATGGTCGAGATCCACGCCGGAATCGATGCTGCCGATCACAACCGCTGAGCCGCCGGAGGCGTAGCCCTCGATGTTGTCTTCGTCGGCATCGTTCACCGAGATGTACGAGGTGACGGGCTTTCCGTTGTTCCTTCCCCGAGCGTAGAAGATCTGAAGTCCGCCCGGGTTGTAGAAGGCCCATAGCCGTGAGTCGATAGTCGTAGTCTGCCTCAGGTAATCGGGCTCGGCCCAGACGACCCGGTTGTCGCCCCTGAGCCGTGCCGCCTGTGCACGCTCGTTCCCCGCGGCTCCGCGAAACACGACGAACGCGTCCCGCTGCCCACGGCCCTCCACTTGGAGCCCGTGCGCCGCCGCGAGATCCGTTTCGGACGCCCCAGGTCGGAGGCCGACCAGCACGCGCCCAGGCATGACCCGGTCCGTGGTGCCTTGGGTGGTGGTGGCCTGAAGCAGCGGTGACGGCGCGTCCGATCCCGGTGCGGCCGGATCGGTGGCATCCTGACACGCAACCAGGGCGATGGGCAGGAGCAACAGCAAGGTGCGCTTCATGGGCGTTCCTCGGAGCGAGAAGTGGAGACGTGATTGGTGTGAGCAAGTTCCGGACCGACAGCGGCGCCCGTGTCGCCATCGGCGAGCACCAAGATTGGCTCGGGCTGGCTGCGACGCAAGTGAGTGCTACGTGTCTCCCGTTCCAAACGGATCTCGACGGTCGCGGTTGGTGCGCCGCCGCCGCGAGCGTCGCTGGAGCCCAGAGCGCTGGTCCTGATCGTCGCGGTCCCGCTCCTTCGAGCGTCGGTCCTTCCGCCGTCGCTCACGCACGCGGCGGTCTTTCGGGCTGCGCGGCGCTGCTGGCTCCAACTTCTCGGTGAGTTCGGCGGTGACCTGCTGCCAGGCAGCGACGAGCGACTGCCGCTTGCGACGTTCCGTCTCACTGAGCTCCCGGATGGTAGCCCGGTCGCCTAGGGCGGTAATCTCTTGCGACAGCCTCGCCTTCTCGGCTCGGAGCCGTTCTAGCTCGGCCACGTTGAGACGCTCGACGGCGTCGTGCTGGAGTGCCTGAAGCTCCCGACCGCACTCGTGACAAAACCGGGCCGGCTCCGCGGTTGATGCACTGCAGAACGGACAACGAGTCATAACGGGAAAAGATGGGAGATTGAGGTTGCCGACACCACCCGCTCCACCTCACGTGCACTCCCGGCCGGACCCGCACCCGAATCCTCCAGCGGAAGAGCGAACAGCCGTAGAGGCGTACCCCTACGGCTGCTCAGCGTGGCGAGCCACGATCCGGAGCAATCCGGCGGCCCCGGCTATCAGGTTCCTACGGCATGCTGAGCCGAACTGGCTCCGAGCCTGCTCCACCACGCGTTCACGGCTGGCACTCGACGCCCGCCCATGCCTGGGCGGGCACTGACACGCTACATCTCTTGTCGTTCACCCCCCCCCACGCCGCGCTCGCCGCCTGGGGGGACACGACGAAACTATCGGCTTGCAGGTCTGCACGAGGTGACATCAGTCACACCGTTTTGAGCACAGCCCCGACTCAGCTGTGGATGGCCTCCAGACGATCCAGGCAGCTGGTCCAGCCCTGCAGGTGATCGTCGCGGGACGCGGTAGTGGCAAACCGTTCGTGGATGAGCACCACCTCGGTCGCGTCGCCGACGGTGTTGAACTCCACCGTCACCAGGGTCTCCTCGGTCGTGGAATCGTCCTCCTCCCAGGACCACGTGTACACGAGACGCGTGGGACGGACAATCTCGCGGTAGGTGCCGACGGCCGTGTGCGACTTGCCCTCGGCGGTCCGCATGGCGAGGCGATAACGCCCGCCCACCCTGAGATCCACCTCCGCGTTCTCGAGGGTGATGCCCTCGGGAGCCGACCACCGCTTGAGGTGCTTCGGTAGGGTCCAGGCATCGAACACGGTCATCGGGTCAGCCTGGATGAGACGCGATATGCGGAGTGACGTACCTGCCTTGATGCTCATGATTCCTCCTCCGTGTGTTTCAAGTAGTCCGACAGCGCGTCCAGCTGCGCCTTCCAGAATTCGCGATACCGCCCCACCCAGTCCGCCGCATCCTTGAGCGGTGCCGCGTCGAGTCCGCACCGGCTGACGCGTCCGTCGCGGGTGCGCCGCACCAGGCCAGCCCTCTCTAACACCCTGAGATGCTTGGAGATAGCAGGTCTGGAAATCGAGAACGGGTGCGCCAGCTCGCCGACGGAAGCATCCCCTTCCGAAAGCCGAGCGAGGATCTGCCGCCGCGTGCCGTCGGCCAAGGCGCCGAAGACGCGATCGAGGTCCGGATGATTGGTAACCATCTAGTTACCAATGTCGCCCAAGGCACGGCTCCCGTCAAGTGGACCGCACTAATCCTGGTGTCGGGGGAACGGGTGCCGCACCTTCTGTAGCCGCTCAGCTCACCTCGGGAGGAAGAATGGTCGCCAAGAAGGCCCTCGGGTTCTGGATGTGTACCGCCCTCGTCGTCGGCAACATGATCGGCTCGGGGGTGTTCCTCCTGCCGGCGTCGCTTGGCCCGTTCGGCGGCATCAGCATCGTGGGGTGGCTGGTGAGTGCGAGCGGCGCCATGTGCCTTGCATTGGTGTTTGCCCGTCTCGGGCGGCTCCGTCCTGAGACGGGGGGGCCGTACGCCTACGCCCGCGACGGGTTTGGCGAGCTCGGCGCGTTCCTGGTGGCGTGGGCGTACTGGATCTCGATGTGGACCACGAATGCGGCACTTGCGGTGGCGTTCACCAGCTACCTCACCGTCTTCTGGCCGGCACTCGCCACCACGCCACTCCTGGCCGGCGCGGCATCACTCGGGAGCGTGTGGCTCCTCACCGTGGTGAACGTGTCTGGGGTCCGCACGGCTGGTGCCGTGCAGCTGGTGACGACTGTGCTCAAGCTCCTACCCCTCCTCGCGATCTGTGCCGTTGGCGTCTTCTTCTTCAATGCCGGCCATTTCGAGCCCTTCAATGCCAGCGGTCAGGCAACACTCCCGGCGGTGAGCGCTACGGTGACCCTCACGCTGTGGGCGTTTCTCGGCCTCGAGTCTGGCACCGTCCCGGCCGATCACGTGCGCGATCCCGAGCGCACCATCCCTCGGGCAACCGTGGTGGGGACGCTCATTGCCACGGCCGTCTACATCCTGGGGACCATGGTGGTCATGGGCATCATCGCCCCCGCCGTCCTGGCTCAGTCCACCGCCCCGTTCGCCGATGCCGCGCGCGTCATCTGGGGCTCGTGGGGAGCCTATGTTCTCGGAGCCGGAGCGGCGATTTCCTGTTTCGGTGCCCTCAACGGCTGGATCCTGCTCTCCGGGCAGCTTCCGTATGCCGCCGCGCGCGACGGTTTGCTGCCAGGCCCACTCGCGCGACTGTCGTCGCGTCAGACACCCGCGGTGGGGATTCTCGTGTCGAGCCTCGTCTCGAGCGTCCTCATCGCTATGAACTACACGAGGGGACTCGTCGCGGCGTTCACGTTCATGATCCTGCTCGCGACGCTTGCGACGCTGATCCCGTACGTGTTCTCGAGCCTCGCGGTATTCCTCGTCAGGGGACCGAGTGGCGATCGACCCAGCCGGCTCGGACTCGGTGCCTCGATTGTGGCCGGTGCAGCGTTCCTGTACTCGCTGTGGGCGATCGGCGGCTCCGGTGAGGAGGCCGTCTTCTGGGGCTTTCTGCTGATCGTCGCCGGTCTGCCGGTCTACGTCGGGATGGTGTGGTGGCGACGGAGACACGCTGCCCGTCAGTGAGATCGCCTGCTCCCTTCCCTGACTGCGGGGGGGGTCATCGTGCGTTTCTCCATTCGTTGGGCCGAGGGTGGTAGAGCTGATCCCTCCCGAGCGGGATGGCAACCCGCCCACGCTGCAAACCCGACCGTGCACCAAAACACCGCGGATCGCCTCATTGCGAGACGCCGTTCGACTGCGTGACATGGCTCACCGACCTGGCAACTCGATGTGGGGTGGCGCATTGGAGCTCGCGCCGGCGCTGGCACCCGAAATGCGGGGCTTCAGGGCGAGGAGCCCATCCGCACGGAGGTGCGAATGAAGGGCACGGTTTCCGTCAAACGCTTGGGACGGTGGGAGTATCGCGACGTTGCTTACGACGTGCACACGGCGCGGGACGGTGACGGCACGTGGAAGGTCGTCATCACTGCTATCGGTCCGGGGACAGTCCATCGATTTGCGGTGTTGCAGGTCGGGGAGGACGAGCCGAGTGAGCAGCCGGCCTGGCTCGCCGGGGACGACGATGAGCGGACCCAGGCCGCGGAAGAGGCCCTCACGGCGGCGGCGGCGTGAGGGCGGCCCGGACGGAGGGTCGCACCTATCGGCCGACCCCGGTTCCCGTTACCTTTGGCGTCTGTAATGAACATGCCGGATCGGGTGCGGCCGCGAGCCCCCCCAGGCTGGCCTAAGGAGCGTGAGCGAGTATGCCGCACATCATCCTCGAAGGGGAAGACCGGATCGACTGGGCGATCAAGGTCTTTCGCCGAAAAGTGCAGAAATCGGGGATCCTCAAGGATCTTCGGGCGAAGCGCTATTATGTGAAGCCGAGCGTGGCGAAGCGGTTGAAGGCGGCCGCGGCCCGCCGTCGGCGTCACCGGAGCAAACGGCCACGACGATAGGAATGGCAATGGTCTGGCACAGGTGCCGGGCGTTTGTTACGTTCGTGGAGCGTGGGGCATCCCCGGTTGGGGTGCCGAGGTAGCGAGAACACCTAAAAGGGACCTGGCGCGCGCCCGGTCCCTTTGCTGCAAGATCGAGCCGCTCGACAGTGGCACAGCCCGCTCTCGACCGGCAGCCCGACGCGGGGGCAACGAGCCGCGGAACATGATGTGCGATCGGTTAGTGCGGCATTGTCCGACTCCGACGGCATCAACATCACAGTGAGGAGTACGGCGATGCGTACGACCGGCACAGTGAAGTGGTTCAACGACGCCAAGGGCTTCGGATTCATCACGCGGGACGACGGCGAGAAGGACTGCTTCGTCCATCACTCGGCCATCGTGGGCGAGGGATTCAAGTCCCTTCGCGAAGGTGAGCGTGTGGAGTTCGAGGTGGTGCAGGGCCAGAAAGGTCCGGCAGCCCAAAACGTCCAGAAGATCGCTTAGCCACGTCACGACCCGTCGACTCGCGGGGTCGCTCCTCACCGGGCGGCCCCGCGTTGCGTTGAAGGTGGTCGTGCCGTTGGAATCCGACAAGATCGTTCGGACTTGTCTCGACCGCGCGTGGTCGAGCGGGCGATTGCTTGACAGGTGGGTCGGTCAGGCAATCTTGATCTGAAAGACCCTTCCGCGCACCGCACCGAACGACTGGCGCGGGCTCACGCGTGCGTCGGTCGCGTTGGCGGGCTGGTCTTCGGCGAGCGGAGGTACCGCCGATGAAGCCGATCGAACAGCTGGACCGCATCGCCATCAGCGTCAAGTCCCACCGGCTGCTGAAGGCCCTCCTCCGAGAGAACCCTAAGCTCGATGAGATCCTGCGCAACTCGAAGAACGAGATCGAGGCGCGCATTGGGATCAAGAACTGGGTGATGGAAGAGCTCCGGCATCGGCCCAAGGCGCTTGCCTACTACGAGAGCGGTCACAGCGACCGGGAGGCGTTTGAGGCACTCACGTGGCGTGACTATGCGGCCATCCGCTTGCTCGACTATGTGGACCATGCCGAACGCGAGTTCGTCGATGCGAACCTGCGGGGGGCCATCGCCGTGAGTACGCCGGTGCGCCAGTTGTGGCTCGCGGTGAACCGAGGTACCGGCGGCGCCAAGCCGGACTTCTTCGACGACATGCTGCACCTCTTCCGGCAGTTCACGGGCACGACCAAGCGGCGCCTTCCCAGCCAAGACGAGGTCGAGCAGTGGATGGACCGCTATCCGTCCGGACTCGATCCGCGCATCGTGGCGCTGCGTGAGGAAAACCGGGACCGGATTCTGCACGCGATCATCGACCGCATGGAGCGCGGTGAAATCACCAGTCAGCGATTCAGGTTCGATCCCGGGATGTCCCGCGGGGATCGGCTACGGCTGGGACGGGAGTGGTGGCAGGACATGCACTTCCACCTGTCCTTCGCGATCCGGTCGCCGGAACTCCTCAACGAGCTGCTGGGTAACTCGCTCGATCCGGATACCATGGAGGTGCTGTACCGGGCGCAGAACGCGGGGATCCCGTTCTTCGTGAACCCGTACTACCTGTCGCTCCTGCACGTGAGGGTGCCGTACTTCGCCATCGGGGCGGACCTGGCAATCCGCCATTACGTGGTGTACAGCACGCAGTTGGTCGAGGAGTTCGGGCACATCGTGGCGTGGGAAAAGGAGGACGCGGTCCGCCCGGGGAAGCCCAATGCGGCCGGGTGGCTGCTGCCTCCCTACGACAACGTGCACCGGCGGTATCCCGACGTGGCGATTCTGATCCCCGATACGCAGGGCCGGGCCTGCGCCGGTCTGTGCTCGTCTTGCCAACGGATGTTCGATTTCCAGCGGGGCCGACTGAACTTCGATCTGTCGGGATTGGCGCCGCAACCCTCCTGGCCGCAAAAGCTCGATGAGCTCATGAAGTACTTCGAGGACGATGCCCAGCTCCGGGATATCCTGATCACGGGTGGGGACGCGATGATGAGCTCCGATCGCTCAATCGAGCAGTTGTTGGATGCCGTATGCACAATGGCTGCTGCCAAGCGCGACGCGAACACCCGCCGCCCGGTGGGAGAGAAGTACGCCGAGATCCAACGTGTCCGTCTGGGAACACGGCTTCCTGCGTATCTCCCGCAACGCGTGACCCCCGAGCTCACGGAAATCCTGGCTCGCTTTCGGGAAAGGGCCTCGGAGGCCGGGATTCACCAATTCGTGATCCAGACCCATTTCGAGTCCCCGATGGAAATCACCCCCGAGACGCGGCAGGCTGTTCAGCGCCTGTTGTCGGCGGGGTGGATCGTGACGAATCAGTTGGTGATGAGCACGGCGGCATCCCGCCGTGGGCACTCGGCGAAACTCCGGCAGGTGCTGAACGACGTCGGTGTGCTACCGTACTACACATTCGTGCTCAAGGGGTACCGGGAAAACCAGTTCAACTACGCGCCGATTTCGCGTGTCGTGCAGGAAGAGCTCGAGGAGAAGGTCTTCGGCCGGATTCCCGAAAAGTACTGGGACCGTGTGTGTCACCTGCCCGATAGCGCGCCGGTGCTGACTGACAACGTGGCGGCCATTCGCCAAGCGACTGGCCTGCCGTTTCTGGCGACCGATCGCAGCGTCCTCAACCTCCCGGCGGTGGGCAAGAGCCTGACCTTCCGCGTCATCGGGGTCACTCGGTACGGGCGCCGCATTCTCGAGTTCGACCACGACCGCACGCGTGCGCACAGTCCGATCATCGACAAAATGGGCAAGGTGATCATCATCGAGTCCAAATCGATCGGAGAGTACCTGCGTCAGATGGAAGAGATCGGGGAGGAGCGGTTGGAGTATGAGGATGTGTGGGGCTACTCCTTGGGCCAGACCGAGGGGCGGATCCCGCTCTACGAGTACCCCGAGCACGACTTCACGGTGACGAGCGAACTCACCAACTTCCAGCTCGACGACGACACCGCCGCGGGCCAGCCAACGGGCGCCGCAGCGGAGTGAGTCGCTGTAGGGCCGGCGTGTCGCTGGACGGCCTCCAGTTCTCGCCGTACCTTCGCTGCACCTGCCGCTCTCTGGGCGGCGCGGTAGCTCCCTCGAGCGGAGGCGACCGATGAAGTGGCTGCTCGGCGGGCTTCTCCTTCTTGCATCCCCGTTGGTGACCCCGCAGGGCGCGGGTGAAGTCCGGTTTGTCGAGACCAGTGTCGACTTGCGGCCCGACGGCTCCGCCGTGGTGCTCTACGAAGTGCAGTGGGCGGTCCGTCGCGGTGACCTCCATGGCTTCTATTTCGGCGGCAATGATCGGCTGCAAGTCTCGATGCTGGCCGACCGAGCGCACGCCGTGGACAGCCGAGGGACGCGGTACGATCTCTCGATTACGCGGATCGGCCCGGACCGGTGGGACATCGTGTTGGCAGGCGGGCAAGGCGTCTCGTCCGGGACCGTTACGTACGTGTTCGCGTTCGCCACCGATTTCGCCGCCGCCCGCTATCTCGCCCCCACGACGTCACCGGAGGGCACGCCCCTCGCCGTGTTCAACTGGGCCCCGGTCGCGTGGGACGACGCGGGCAACCAGGACCACTACACACTGAAGGTCTTGACGCCATACGTGCTCCCGCCCGGTGTCGATCCGCGTCGCACCGTCGAGGAGCAGCAACTGGTCCTCACCGAACGCTGGGTGAACGACAAGTTCCGC
>JBFIHA010000042.1:0-26944 GCA_041602035.1 Gemmatimonadales bacterium
CGGCGCCAGCGCCAGGCGAGGAATCCACCCGTCACGACGAAGAGGATGAACCCGAGGTGCAGGAGCACCAGGAGATCGGCGGCGAGGCGCGGGAGCATTGGCGACTCAGGGCTCGGCGGCCGGCCGCCGGTCGAGCGCCACGGCCACGGCGAGCACGCCAAGGACGTTGACCGCGGTCCGCGCCATGTCTGGTATGCGATCGATGCCCAGCAGCACGGCGAGCCCATCGAGTGGTACGCCGACCGATCCCAACGCCGGCGCGAGGCTCACGACGCCGCCGGCGGGGATGCCGGCGACCGTGAATGACACGATAAACGTGGCGAGCACGGTGCCCCCCACACCCGAGGCTTCGATGGGGACACCGAACAGCCAGGCGAGGAACACGACGCTCGCGCCCTGGAATAGCGCCGTGCCGCTGCGTCCGATGGCGCTCCCCAATGGCACGACGAAACTCGTGACCGAAGGGGTCAGCGCCAGTCGATGCTCAGCCGCCTCGAGCATGGCGGGGAGAGTCGCTGCCGAACTCGCCGAGCCTGCGGCGATCATGAACGGGCCTGTGGCGCCAGCTCCGAACTGGCGCAGCGGCATCCGTCCGATGAGCCGCACGAGCGGTACGTAGACAACGAAAACGAGGATGGCGAGTCCCAGCACCACGGCGAGTACAAAGGCCGCCAGCGTCTGCAGCATGCCCCATCCCGCCCGCGCGGTGACCGGCGCGGCGAGTGCGAACACCCCTATCGGCGCCAGGTACAGAATCCAGTCGACGAGCTTCACCAGCGCGGCAACGATCGCCTCGGCGACGCCCACCAAGCGGTCGCGTTCGGCAGGAGGCAGCGCGCCGGTCGCGCCCGCGACCAGCACGGTGAACACGATGAGTGGAAGGAGCGTTCCGTCGACCGCCGCGGCGAAGGGATTCTCGGGAATGAGGTTCAATAGGAAGTCGACGATACCGGGCAGTTCGGGCGCTGCGGTCGTACCGGTGCCCATGGCCTGAGCCGCCGCGTCGGAAGCGAGGGGAAGGAGCGCCCACATTACCCCCATCCCGAGCAACACCGCGATCGCGCTCATAGCAGCGATGAGCCCCACGGTTCCACCACCCAGCCGGCCGAGCTTGCGCAGGTCGCCCAGCGAGCAGACTCCGACGAAGATCACCCCTACCACCAGCGGGATCACCACCATCTTGAGCAGATTGACGAACGCCGTGCCGATCGGCTCCACCCCTTCGGCGAACGCAATGAGCGCGGGAACCCCGGTGACGGACGCGACAAGACCTGCCACGAGTCCACCAACGAGGCCAAGGCCGATCGCCAGGGGTAAGCGAGGCATCACGGGTTCGACCCTCCGCGCTCGCGTTCCATCCGGTCCACCAGCACCGTCGCGGTAAGTGTGCCGGTCACGTTGGTGGCTGTCCGCGCCATATCAGGAATGCGGTCGACTCCGAGGAGCACGGCCATACCGTCCAGCGGGATCCCGATGGTGCCCAGAGCGGGCGCAAGGCTGAGCACGCTTCCACCCGGGATGCTGGGGACGGTGAACGAGACGATGAACGTTGCGAGCAACGCGCCGCCGACGCCGGCAAGCGGAAGGGGCACGCCGTAGAGCCAGGCCAGGAAGACCACGCCGGTGCCCTGGAAGAGCGCGGCACCGGCGCGCCCCAGGGCCGCGCCCAGTGAGATCACAAACCCCGCTACCGGCAGCGAGATCGCGAACGCCTCCTCGGCGGCCTCCAGCATTGCCGGGACCGTGGCGGGCGAACTGGTGGTGGTCGCCGCGATGACCTGCGGCGTCACGCATCCGCGCAGGAACTGCCGCACCGGCATCCGGCCGAAAAAGCGGACCACCGGCAAATAGATAAGGGCGATGAACAGCGTTTCGC
Organism: Gemmatimonadales bacterium; assembly: GCA_041602035.1. Classification (GTDB taxonomy): domain Bacteria; phylum Gemmatimonadota; class Gemmatimonadetes; order Gemmatimonadales; family GWC2-71-9; genus JAOTVV01. The sequence continues at coordinate 1,877 of JBFIHA010000042.1, forward strand.
CGATCAACACGGCAACGACGAATATCGCGAGTGTCTGCAGCATGGCCCACCCGGCGCGCGCCGTGACGGGCGCGGCGAGTGCAAAGACGCCCACCGGCGCGATCAGTAAGATCCAGTCGACCAGCTTGATGAGGGCGGCAGCCAACGACTCGCCGAGCTCCAAGAGCCGCTCGCGCTGAGGCCTGGGCAGCGTGCCGGCCGCGGCGGCGACGAGGATCGTGAACACGATGAGGGGAAGGAGGGCGCCATCGACCGCCGCTTCGAACGGATTGCTCGGTATCAGGCCGAGGAGGAACTCGAGGGGTCCAGGAAGCGTGGGGGCTTCCGACCCTCCCGTGCCGACTGCCTGGGTCGCTGCGTCGCTCGCGTACGGTAGCAACGTCTGCATGACACCCATCCCCAGCAGCACGCTAATCACCGTGGTCAAGGCGAAGAAGCCGAGTGTCACCACACCCATGCGGCCGAGCTTCCGGAGGTTGCCCAGGCGGCAGACGCCTACGAAGACGACCGAAGTCACGAGGGGGATGACCACCATCTTCAGCACGTTGACGAATGCGTCGCCGATGGGTGCCACCCCGCCCGCCGTCGCGAGCAGCAACGGTGCTTCCGTGATAGCCGCGACCAAGCCGAGGAGCAGCCCGGCTATCAGGCCAAGCGCGATCGCGAGATTGAGCCTCACGCGAACGCTCGGTTCGGCGGTGTCACTCCCCCGTTCCTTTGGCGCTCTCCTTCAGGAGGTGGGCGGCGATCACGTTCCGCTGAATCTCGTTCGATCCCTCGTAGATCTGCGTGATCTTGGCGTCGCGTAGGAGCTTCTCGACGGGGTACTCTTTCATGTAGCCGTACCCGCCAAAGATCTGGACGGCATCGACGGTCACCTGCATACAGGCGTCGGATGCGAAGGTCTTGCAGATCGCCGAGGCCTTGGCGATGTCCTTGACGCCCGAGTCGATCATGCGGGCAGCTGAATACACCAGCGCCCGCGATGCCTCGACGGCGATCGCCATGTCTGCCAGCATGAACTGGACACCCTGGAAGGATGAGATGGGGTGGCCGAACTGCTTGCGCACCCTCGCGTAGTGGGTGGCCTCGTCCAGTGCCCGTTGGGCGATGCCGACGGCCTGGGCGGCCACGCCGGGTCTGGCATGGTCGAACGTCTTGAGCGCGACGATGAATCCCATGCCTTCTCGGGCGATGAGGTTCTCGGCTGGCACCCGCGCGTCCTCGAAGATCACTTCGCGTGTGGCCGAGGATCGGATGCCGAGCTTGTTCTCCTTCTTCCCGAACGCGAGACCAGGGGTGTCCTTGTCAACGATGAATGCGCTGGCGCCACGGGCGCCCTTCTCTCGATCAGTCAGGGCGATCACGGTGTAGATCTCAGCTTCCCCACCATTGGTGATCCACTGCTTGGTGCCGTTGAGCACATAGTGATCGCCGTCTTTGACTGCCGTGGTACGGATGCGGGCGGCGTCCGATCCGGCGTCCGCTTCCGTGATGGCGAAAGCGGCCAGTTTCTCCCCCCGCGCGATCGGTGGCAGATAGCGTTGCTTCTGCTCCTCCGTCCCGAACAGAATGATGGGGAAGGATCCGAGGCCGGTGCCGCCGAACGCGAGGGCAATGCCGCCGCACCCCCATGACAACGATTCGGTGACGAGGGCCATCTCGAGCACGCCGCCGCCCATCCCGCCATACGCCTCCGGGATCGACACACCGAAGATGTCCGCGTCGGCCAGGACCCGCACGACATCCCAGGCAAACTCCCCGGACTCGTCGTACTTGGCTGCCACCGGCTTGATTCGCTCTTCGGCAATCTGCCGGCACAGCTCACGGATCATTCGCTGGTCTTCGGTGAGGAGGTAGTCCATGGGGTATCCCCTACGGTGTGTGTAATCAGTCGGCGGCCGTGGGGAGGGGGCATGGTGAACTGCATGCCGGCCGGCGAAATCGCTTACCATTCTATTCGGCAAACGACGGCCTGGCCAGCCGACAGTCTGTCGCCATGGCGAGCACCGGTTGGGTCGGATAGGTTGTGTAACGCTCGTACCGGAGGGGCATGTGAGACACGCGCAACGAACCGTTCCACGCTGGGCGATCATCCTCGGTGCGTCGAGTGGGTTCGGGGAGGCGACGGCAAAGGAGCTCGCTAAGAGCGGCTACGACATTGCCGGAGTTCATTTGGACCGTGCCGCCAGGCTCGACTATGTCGAGGGGATCAAGGAGGAGATCGAGGCAACCGGGCATCGGGCGTGGTATTTCAACGTCAATGCGAATGACGACGACAAACGGGTCGAGGTGCTGGATGCCCTCGAAGCCGACATCAAGGACACCGGGGGCACGGTCGCAGTTCTCATGCATTCCCTGGCCTTTGGGACGCTCAAGCCGTACATCGCCGAAGACGCCATCTCGAAGCGGAACATGCACATGACCATGGACGTGATGGCGCATTCGCTGATCTGGTGGTCACAGGACCTGGTGCGGCGCGGTCTCATGATTGCAGGCGGGAGGATCTACGCGATGACATCGTCGGGGTCGAATCGCGTGATTCCGTCCTACGGAGCGGTATCGGCGGCGAAATCCGGTCTTGAATCCCACGTGCGGCAGCTGGCCATGGAACTCGCGCCGTTTGGGATCACCGTGAACGCACTGCGCGGCGGCGTGACCCGCACGCCGGCAGCGGAGCGGATCCCGGAGAGCGACAAGCTGTTTCTCGAGGCGGTGCAACGCAATCCGCACAAGCGACTGACCACACCCGAAGACGTGGCGAAGGCGTTGGTGGCGTTGGCGAAGCCGGGAACGGATTGGATGACCGGCAACGTGATCAACGTCGACGGCGGCGAAGAGATCTCGGGCTGATGATCCGGGCTACCGACTCTGTCGTTGCAGTTGTCCCAATTCCCGTTCGAGATGGGCCAGTCGTTGGAGGATCTCGTCCTCGCCTGGTTGAGTCGCGACGATCGGGACGCCGCGGCGATTGAGCAGCGTTTCGACGAGTGCGTCGGTGTAGCCGACCACGGCGTGGGCGATCCCCCGATCGATCGTACGGTTCAGCCGCAGCACGGCCGTGATCGACTGACGCGGGGGCATGATTGCCACGGTTTCCGACAGCGTCCGGATGAGGATTTCGCGGAGCTGCTGCAGCTCTTCCACGACTTCACCTGCCGCCAGGCCACGCGCCGCCGCCGTCTGTCCGTACGCCTCACACGCCATGTACCAGAGTTCGGTCGCTTGGCGTCTGAGGGGACCGGACAACTCGATGATGAGGTCCATCAACAAGGCCAGGTGTCGTTCGAGGGTGGGGCGACTCACATGGGGTGCTTGCGCCACGCGACGGACGATCCACTCCAACCACTGCGCAAGGAGTTCGGCGTGACGCTCCCGGAGCGCCACCGTGAGAACGTGAAGGGCGGGATTGGACGGCCGAGTCATACCGTGGCCGATCGAGGGGGGGGAGTCACCCTACGCACGAGGCGGAATGTAATGGGCCGAATCGAGAGGTCAAACTAACGACCGTGGCGACCGTGAAGACCATTCCGTTCGAGCTGATCGGCGCTGACGGTGGGCCATTGCGGGGGGAAGTTCGCACCGCCGAAGGGGGCCGCGATCGTCCCGCTGTCGTGATCTGTCACGGCTTCAAAGGCTTCAAGGATTGGGGGTTCTTCCCACACGTGGCCCTTCGCCTCGCGCGATCGGGCATCACGGCGGTCACGTTCAACTTCTCGGGCAGTGGGGTCGGCCCCGAGGGTGAGGCGTTCTCGGAGCCGGAGCGCTTTTCCCGCTCGACTCCATCCGGCGACGGGCGGGATCTCGCTGCCGTGTGGGATGCCGCGGTGACCGGAGTTCTTTCCACCGACGTCGCGCCGCCCACGAGCGTTGGCGTACTCGGGCACAGTCGGGGTGGGGCGGCAGCCATCCTGCACGCCGCCTCACGTGACGACTGCCGCGCCATTGTGACCTGGGCCGCGATATCCTCCTATCTGCGCTGGGGACCGCGAACGCTGGCGTTGTGGCGGGAGCACGGCTCGCTCGACATCGTCAACTCGCGGACCGGAGAGGTGCTTCCCCTGACGCTGGACTATCTCGAGGATCTCGACCGCAACGGAGCCGATCTAGACCCGGCGACGGCAGCGGGCCGGGTTTCGGCTCCGTGGCTGCTCGTGCACGGAGGCGTCGATGAAACGGTACCCGTTCGGGAAGGAAAACTCCTCCTCACGCACGCCAGCACCGAGGTTGCGCGGCTGGAGATCATCGAGGCGGGTAGTCATACGTTCGGTGCGCAGCATCCGTGGGGGGGATGGACCCCACAACTCGAGCGCGCTGTCGATCTCACGCTCGACTGGTTTGTGAGGCACTTGCTGTGAGAAGGGGTGAAAACGACGACGGCCCCCGATACGGGGGCCGTCGGTGCGCGGGTCAGAGCCCGGCCGCGTACAGCGAGTCGACCAAGGTCGGTCGCCGTCTGGTCGCGAGGGCGACAAGTTGTCGCCGGCCCAGGAACAGGCTCGCTGCGGCAACCGTGGCTAGCGCGATAAGTCCGACGCCAACGGTTCGGATAGGCACCTCCCTACGAGACGGTGGACACGGTCACGATTCCCCTCATATCGCCGTGCAATATATGGACCACCGCAAGGGGGTCTCGGGTCACATGGTGCGCGGTGTGACACTCCAATATCTCTCCGGTTCGATCCGCGCGACGTGACGATGCTCACGTTGACGCACGTCGGTCGACGACTGGGCGAGCGACGACCGGTCCAAGCCGATATGGAGGGGAAGATCCCGGCGGCTGTGGCCCTGGTGTTGGCAGAGACGGAGCATGGGGGGCTCGATCTCTTGCTCATCAGACGAGCGGAGGTCCAAGGCGATCCGTGGTCAGGGCAGATGGGACTGCCGGGCGGCAGGAGAGATGACGGTGATGCCGATCTGCTGGCGACCGCCATCCGAGAGACGGCGGAGGAGACAGGCATTCACCTCTCCGAACAGGCGCTGCTCGGGATGTTGGACGATCTCGCTCCGACCACTCCCGTGCTCCCGCCGGTGGCCGTTCGCCCGTTCGTGTTCGGGCTCCCGACCCGGGCTGGCGTGCGCCCCAGTGTGGAGGTCGCGGCGAGCGTTTGGGTGTCAATCGGCGACCTCCGCCGTGAGGCCGCCGAGACCACGGTTGTCGTCCGTGGCCGGGAGCTGAGGGTGCCGGCATACCTGGTGGGAGGCGAGGCCGTGTGGGGGATGACGCTTCGTATCCTCAACAATTTCTTCGACTTAGCGCTATAGCACTCTTCCTGTCCACCCGGACAACCACCTCCAGGGGCTTCCATTTTTAGCTTCCACTAATAATATTTTTCGTCGACCCAATTCCGGACGGAGGCGAGGGCGCCACATGAGTGCGCTGTCCCGACAGCGGGGCCTCAGTCGGTCGATTGAGGACTACCTCAAGACGATCTACGAAATCGAAGCGCGCGAAGGCGCCGCACAAACCAACGCGATCGCCGAGGCCCTGGCCATCGCTCCGCCGTCGGTGAGCGGGATGGTGAAGCGGCTCTCGGAGTCCGGGTTACTCGAGCATGTGCCCTACCGGGGCGTGCAGCTCACGCAGGTGGGCCGGCGAACCGCGATGCGCGTGCTGCGACGACACCGCATTCTGGAAAAATATCTCACGGCCAAGCTCGGGTACGATTGGGACTCGGTGCACGACGAAGCCGAACGGCTGGAGCACGCGGCGTCCGACGAGTTGGTGGAGCGAATGGCCATGGCCCTCGGCAATCCGGAGTTTGACCCGCATGGTGCGCCGATTCCCACAAGAGACGGAATGGTGACCGCGCCGGATCTGATCCCGCTCTCTGAGGTCGAGATCGGTGAGATCGCAGAGCTTCGGCGTGTGAGTGATAAGGACTCCGAGCTTTTGCGGTATCTCCGATCGCTGGGGCTCCGCTTGGGGGTGGTCTTCGAAGTCGTGGGCCGGCAGCCGTTCCGTGGGCCGGTCACGATCCAATTCACGGCGCCTCCTCACGCGGAGGAGGTCGTCGGGTTCGAACTGGCGCAGTCGCTCGGCTGCATCATCAGAGGAGACGAGGTGGGGTGATGGAGCATCGATCAGGATTGAGCAGGCGGGAGCTCGTGAAGCGGGGCCTCGCGGGTGCCGCTGGACTCGCGGCACTGGGCGCGACCGCGTCGGCCACCGACAGGATGGCGCGGGAGGCGGAATCACTCGCGCACGGAATGCCGAGCCCCGCGCACGACCCCCACGTGGCGGGAACGGTCGGCACCGTTCCGGCCAACGGTTTCGATCCCATGGTGTTCCTGGAGCATTTCGATCGGGGTCGGGCAAGCCGGCTTCCGTCGGGCCAGACGCTCCGCGAGTACGAAATCATCGCGATCGACAAGGAGATCGAAGTTGCCCCGGGCGTGTTCTACCCGGCGTGGACCTACAACGGACAGGTCCCGGGTCCGACGATCCGAGCCTCCGAGGGGGACCGCGTGCGCGTCCGCTTCGTAAACAGTGGCAGCCACGCACACACGATCCACTTCCACGGTGTTCACGCTGCCAATATGGACGGCGTGTTCGAAGTCGTGCGGCCCGGCGAGACGTTCGTGTACGAATTCGATGCCGAGCCGATGGGGCTGCATCTCTACCATTGCCACGCGGTGCCGCTCAAGAAGCACATTGCGAAAGGCCTCTACGGAACGTTCATCGTCGATCCGGCCACGCCACGCCCGCCCGCGCGGGAGATGGTGATGGTGCTCAACGCGTTCGACACGAATTTCGACGGCGAGAACGAAATCTACGCCGCGAACACGGTGGCCTTTGCCTACCAACACCGTCCCATCCGGGTCGTGAAGGGTGAGCTGCAGCGCGTGTACATGACGAACCTGACCGAATTCGATCCGGTGAACTCCATGCATCTGCATGGGAACTTCTTCCATGTGTACCGCACCGGGACCTCGTTCATCCCCCATGAGTTCACGGATACGGTGATGCTGTGCCAAGGGGAGCGTCACGTTCTGGAGTTCACGTTCCAGCACACCGGGCGGTTCATGTTTCACGCCCACCAGTCAGAATTCGCCGAGCTCGGTTGGATGGGCCTGTTCGATGTCGTGGAGCCGGCAGTATGACGTCGCGCGGACGTGGGATCTGGCTATGGGCACTGCTGCCGTTAGCCCTGCTGGCGGCGGTGGCGATCGTGTTCGGGCAATCGGGTGTGATCGAGTTCATGCGCCGTGGCGTGCCGCCGGTGGAAGAACTCACCTTCGAGCGCGTGACGCTGAAGCCCGACGTCATCACGGCCGCGATCGTCAATGGCGGCCCGGATCCCGTGACGGTGGCGCAGATGCTGGTAGACGATGCGTTTTGGTCCTTCAGCATCAAGCCCGGCCCCACCATCCAACGGCTGGGTCGCGCCACCATCGAGATCCCCTACCCGTGGGTTTCCGACGAGCCGCACGAAGTCATGGTGCTCACCTCGACGGGTCTGACGTTCGCGCACGAGATCCCGGTCGCGGCCGTGACGCCGACCGCGGACCTGCGCTTCTTCACCGTGTTCGCGCTGATTGGGCTGTATGTGGGCGTGATTCCCGTCGCCATCGGCCTGCTCTGGTATCCCATGCTTCGCCGGCTGGAGCAGCGATGGGTGAATTTCGCGCTCGCTCTCACCATTGGGCTGCTGGTCTTTCTCGGCGTGGACGCGCTCCACGAGGCGCTCGAGACGGCGGCACAGGTGGCCGGGGCGTTCCAGGGAACCCTGGTGGTTGCCGTCGGCGCCCTCGGCGCGTGGCTGCTGTTACAGATGGCCTCGGGCGGCTCGCTGCGGCGAGGAGGCGCCGAGGGGCGACGCATGGTGGCCTTGCTGGTCGCGCTGGGAATCGGCCTGCACAATCTCGGCGAGGGTCTGGCAATCGGGGCGGCGTACTCGCTGGGCGAAGCTGCGCTAGGGGCGTTTCTGATCGTCGGGTTCATGCTCCACAACACGACGGAGGGCCTCGGGATCGTGGCGCCGATCGCGCGCGACGAGCCGCGCATCAAGACGCTCGCCGGCTTGGGCCTGCTCGCGGGCGGGCCGACCATTCTCGGGGCGTGGGTGGGTGGATTGGCCTATTCCCCGCTCTACGCGACGTTCTTTCTCGCCGTCGGCGTCGGCGCAATCGCGCAGGTCGTGATGGCCCTGTACCGGGTGCTCGGTCGGGAGACGGAGAGCGGAGCGTGGACGCCGCTCAATGCCGGCGCTGTGCTGGCCGGGATGCTGGTGATGTACGTGACGGGTCTGCTCGTGGCGTGACGTCATGCGCACATGGTCGGTGGGCGCCCGCGACCCTGTGCTGACTGGACTACTTCTCCTTCTCCCGCACCCGCTCCATCCCGCGAAGAATCCCTCCCAAGCGTCGATCCCGGGCCGGGCGCAGTGAGTCGACCTGCTCATCGTATGCCTTCTCGATCAGGTGAATCAACTTGCGCTGTTGTTCGGGTTCGAGTTGGGTCCACGTGGCGAGGTCGTCCCAGATCAACTCGAAGGTCTTGAGGAGGTGCTGGAGGAATCCGGACACGCCCTGGTCGCCAGCCGCGAGATGATAGGTCAGGTGAGGACCGGCAGCCGCCCAGCCGAGTGCCGGTCCGAGTGAAACGGCCCGGTCGAGATCCTGAACGTCAATCACGCCCTCGAGCACGAGGTCGATCGCCTCGCGCCAGACGGCTGCGGCGATTCGATTGACCACGGTGCCCGCCACGGATTTCTTGACCACGACCGGGATGCGGCCCAGATCGCGGAGCCAGCCCTTGATGAGCTCGATCAAGGCCGTATCCGTGGCTGGTCCGGCCGCAATCTCCACCAGCGGGATCAGCTCTGGTGGGTTCAGCGGGTGCGCGATCAGGCAACGCTCCTGACGGAGGCATCGGGCCACAATATCGGCGGCTTTGAGCGCAGTGGACGAACTGCTGACCACCCGGGCCTTGCCGGCCACCGATTCGATCGTTTCGAAGAGCCGCTGCTTGGCGAGGAGGTCCTCGGGGCCGCACTCGATCACCCACTGGGCGTCTCGGCAGGCTTCGAGCACGCTCCGACCCACGACCAGCCGCTCGAGCCCACTCGCGACCTCATCGCGGTCCGCCCGCTCCAATTCGACGAGGTTCCGCGCTCGCCGCTCGATGTCCGAGGGCGCCGAGTACAGTGCATTCCCGTCGGTATCGAACAGCGCGACGGGCCAGCCCCGAGCGACGCAGAGCGCCGCCCATCCCCGACCCACGTCGCCGGTCCCCACGATGGCAACCTGTACATGCCCGTCGGTCATCCTGGTTCGCTCTCCTCGTCGGAGGGTACCCGCCCGAGAACCCGGGCAAGCAGATCATGCACGCGGTCGGTGTTTACGGCGAGCGCCACAGCCGTCGCCGTGCCCTGCGCCGACTCGCGGGTGTGTCCGCGGTGCTCGCCCTCCTCAAGGTCAACAATGAGCGGGAGTTGCGCCAGGGTGAGCGTCCGGGGCCCGACGAGCTCGGCCACGGGCAACACGTCGTTCACCACGCACCCGTCGAGGCGCTCCTGGCGCCGATGGAACTCGACGTAGAACTGCAGGGCGTGCCCGAGCCAGCGGATGACTTCGTCCGAGGATCTGGCATACCGCTCGACGGCCGACCGAGAGAGCGTGAGTCGACGTGTGACATCCAATCCCACCATCACGGTATCGAGTCCAGCACGCAGTACGATGCCCGCCGCCTCGGGATCGCACCATGCGTTGAAGTCCGCCCACCGGTTGGTGTTTCCACGCTCACGGATGTTCCCGAACATGCCAATGTGTCGAGCCACGCATCGGCGTACGAGGTCGCGATCCCGCTGCACGGCGCGGGCGAGGTTCGTCAGTGGACCCAAGGTCAGGAGGATGACCGGTTCGTCGACGTCGGCCAGCACGTCGAGGAGCACCTCTGGGTCCGGATTGATGGGGGCCGCGGCCGGCACGGGCGCGTAGCCGACACCGGAGTTTCCGTGCGTTTCGGGCGCCGTGACGAGACGCCGTTCGAGCGGCCGGTCAGCGCCTGGGCGGACCGGCACGTCGGATCGCCCGAGGAGGTGCAGCAGATGACGCACATTCCGTGTCGTGGCGTCGAGCGTTGCATTGCCGTAGGTGGTGGTGAGTGCCACCACATGCAGCTCCGGCGATCGCAGCGCCAGTGCCAAGGCGACAACGTCATCGATCCCGGGGTCGGTGTCGATCACGATCGGTGTCACGGCCATGGGGGAAGTCTAAGGAGCCACGCGGGAGTGCGGCAGACGGCCCCTCGCCCGATCGACTCACTGGCGGCTCGATTCAATCCCCCGTAACCTTCTCAGCGGAGACCCCGTAACGGAGGGTGGACGCACCGCGTGACTGGACCGCCGGTGGAGGACTGGAAGCGAAAGCGCGAGGCGTACGCAACGCTGATCGACGCGTTTGGCGAGGGATGGGAAGCAGGAAGCGCCGAGCGCATGGCCGACGTGTTCACCGAGCAGGCCACGTTCGTTCCGGATGCGTTTGCGTCGCCAGTGGTCGGGCGATCGGCGATCGGTGACTACTGGTCCGACATCCCGCTCGAGCAGTCGGAGGTGTCGTTCCGGTCCGGCGAGACGTACGTGGCCGGGCCATGGTTCGCGACGGAGTTTCGCTGCACGTTTCGGCGTCGCCGAACGGGTGAGCCGGTCGATGTTCGCGGAGCGCTTTTCTGCGAGACCGAGAACGGCTTGATCTCGGAAATGCGGATGTACTGGGACCGTCGAACCGGGGCGTAAGTGCTCGAGAACGCACGAATCCTGTTGGGGACGCAGGGTTGGAACTACGAATCGTGGGTGGGGACGTTCTACCCGCGCGGGACCAAGCCTGCCGGCATGCTGGACGTGTACGCTCGTGCGTTCGGGACCGTCGAGGTTGACTCCACGGCCTACGGGATTCCGAGCGATCCCGCCGTGCACGGGTGGCGCTCGCGAGTGCCACCGGACTTCGTCTTCGCGCTCAAGGTGCCACAAGCGATCACGCACGAGCGGCGTCTCAAGGACACGACCCTCCTGCTCCGCCGCTTTCTGGACCGGGTGGCCCAGCTCGAGGACCGGCTGGGGCCGTTCTTGGTCCAGTTGAGTCCCGGCTTCCGCGCCACCGACGGCAATCGTGCGGCCCTGCGCGAGTTCGTCGGTACGCTGCCCGCCGAGTATCGGTGGGCCATCGAGTTCCGCCATCCCGGATGGATGTCGGCAGCCACGTTCGAGCTGCTCAAGTCCCGCAACGTGGCGACCGTGTTGGTCGACGGCCGCTGGATCCGGCGGGAGTTCATGGCGGAGCTGGCCATTGAGCCAACGGCCGATTTCGCGTACCTGCGCTGGATGGGTGCCAACCGCAGCCTGACCGATTTCTCCCGACCCCTCTTCGACCGCGCCGATGATTTCGCCTGGTGGTCGGACGTGATCACGACGCTCGCCGGCCGAGCGCAGACGGTCTACGGATACGTGAGTAACACCTACGGTGGTCATGCGCCGCACAGTGTGAGGGCGTTACAGCAACTCGTCGGCCAGGTACCGGTTCCGCCCGAGGATCTACGGGAGCAAGGGGAGCTGTTCCAGGAAACGTGAAGTCTTCCGTGTGCGTCGTTCTCGTTGGAGCCATGCTGCTCGCGACCGCGTGCGACGAGCCTCGTCCCCTGCTCCCCGCCCCCGATGATCCGGAGATCGTGCTCGCCACCACCACCTCCGTCCGGGATGCCGGTGTGCTCGATCTCCTGCTCCCGCCCTTCGAGCGGACGCTGGGGTATCGCGTCAAGGTGATCGCAGTGGGAAGCGGCCACGCTCTGGAGATCGCTCGGCGCGGCGAGGCAGACCTGCTGATCGCGCACGACGTCGAGGGCGAGACCGCGTTCGTGCAGGAAGGCTTCGGCGTTGCGCGGGCACCGCTCATGCGCAACGAGTTCGTGATCGTAGGACCGACCCGGGATGGCGCACGCATTCGTGGGCGGTCGGCCGGGGAGGCGTTTGTGGCCATTCATGCGTCGCAGTCGCGCTTCGTCACACGGGCCGATCGCTCCGGTACCCACAGCAGAGAGTTACGGCTGTGGGAGCAGGCCGGACTCGTTCCCGGTGGTGAGTGGTACCTCGAATCCGGACAGGGAATGAGTGCCACGTTACAGATCGCCGACCAGTTGCAGGCGTATGCGCTGACGGATATCGGCACATTCGTGAGCCATCGCGCTCCTCTGGAACTCGAGGTTCTGGTCGAAGGCGATACCGTCCTCGCCAACCCCTATCACGTCGTCCTCGTCAATCCTGCTCGGTTCCGGTGGGTCAATTACGTGGGCGCCCGAACGCTCTCGGCGTACCTGCGGGGCCAGGCCGCGCAACGGGCGATCGCTGAGTTCGGACGTCGGCAGTACGGTCGGCCGCTGTTCGAGCCGTCCGCCGATTCAGCGCGCTAGCACGCGCCTCGCTCTTCACGGGCATTGGCGCTCGGCTATCTTCATGACCATGTCAGCCCTGCCGTTGCTGGTGGCGCAGGTTCGACCCACAAAGGGGGACTACGCCGGGAATCTGCGGCGTATCGGTGGCGTCTTTGCGCAGGCTGCGGGCCTCCCGTCTCCACCACACCTCATCGTCTTTCCGGAGACCGCGCTCACCGGGTACTTCCTCGAGGGCGGGGTTCGCGAGTTGGCCGTGCCGGCGGGTGCGCTGTATCGGGATCTCGCGGCGCAACACGCCCTCGCCGCCGCCCCCCCGGTCGATATCGCGATCGGCTTCTACGAGGAGTTTCGAAACCGCTACTACAACTCGGCGCTGTACGCGACTCTGGGCAGTCCGGACGGGGGAATCCGGCACGTCCACCGAAAAGTGTTCCTGCCGACGTACGGCCTGTTTGACGAGGAACGGTTCGTGGAGCACGGCCATTCGATTCGAGCGTTCGATACGAGCTGGGGCAGAGTCGCCATGGGAGTGTGCGAGGACGTATGGCATACGATTCTCCCAACTCTGGCGGCGCTGGACGGCGCGCAACTGTTCATCGTCCCGAGCGCCTCGCCCGCGCGGGGTATCGCTCCGGACCCGGAGGCCAGCGACGATCCAGCGCGACGACCCACCAGCGTACGTCGCTGGGAGATCCTCGCGCGCCAGGTTGCGGCCGAACACGGGATCTACGTGGTGATCTCACAGCTTGCCGGCTTCGAGGGTGGAAAGGGCCTGCAGGGCAGCTCGCTGGTCGTGGATCCGCACGGCGAGATCATCGCGCGCGGTCCGGTCTTCGACGAAGCGTTGGTGACGGCGATCGTCGAACACGATGAGATCACCCGCGCCCGGTTCGAACAACCACTGCTGGCCGATCTCGAGACCCAGTTCCTGAATCTGCTCGAGTCCAGTACCCGCTCCGGCGAGCCCGGAGGTCCACCGCCCGAGCGGCTCGAAGTCCGGGGAGGAGCCGTGCCGGTGGAGCGCCCCAGTGCCACCGCCCACCCGGTGCTGACACCACCGGCGGGGACCGATCCGATGACCATCGATCCGGCGCTCACCGCTCGGTGGCTGGAATCCTTCCTGCAGGATGAGGTGGTACGCCGGCGCGGGTTCACCAAAGGGATTGTGGGGCTCTCTGGTGGTGTGGACAGCTCCGTCACGGCGGCGCTGGCCGCTCGGGCGCTCGGGGCCGACAACGTGATCGGCGTGCGCATGCCGTACCGCACGTCGAGTCCCGAGAGCCTGGAGCATGCGGCGATGGTGGCCAGCCGCCTGAAGATCGAGTTGGTCACCGTCGATATCAGCGCCGCCGTGGACGCGTATGTCGCTACCGTGGATCCCCAAGCCGACGCCACGCGCCGCGGTAATGTGATGGCGCGGATGCGGATGATCACGCTGTTCGATCTCTCGGCGAAGTATCGTGCGCTGCCCCTCGGCACCGGGAACAAGACGGAGCGGCTGCTCGGGTACTTCACGTGGCACGGTGACGATGCGCCGCCGGTCAATCCGCTTGGGGACCTGTTCAAGACACAGGTGCGGGAGCTCGCGAGGCACATCGGGATTCCCGATGCGATCGTGTCGAAGCCCGCCACCGCCGATCTCGTACAAGGCCAGACCGATGAGGCTGATCTCGGAATCACGTACGCCAAGGCCGACCGGATCCTGCACTGGTTGCTCCGGGGGCTCAGACCCGAGCAGATCGTGGCCCAGGGGTTTGCCAGCGACGAGGTCGACACGGTGAGCCGTCGTCTCCATTCGACCCACTGGAAGCGGCGACTCCCCACCGCCGCCATGGTGAGCAGCACGGCCATTGGGGAGAGCTATTTGCGGCCGGTGGACTACTAGAACGGGAAGCGGGAAAGGGGAAACGGAAAACGTGATGGTCGTGCTGATACGCTTCCCGTTTCCCGCTTTCTGTGACCAGGACATCTTGATCGACCAACGATGACCCAACCCGACCTCACCCCCCGCCCGGTATCGGCGTCCCAGACGACGATGACCGAGCTGATGATGCCGCATATGGCGAACCTGCTCGGCAATGTCTTCGGCGGAGTCATTCTGTCGCTGGTCGATCGCGCGGCCGCCGTTGCCGCCATCCGTCATGCCGGTGGACCGTGCGTCACAGTGTCCGTCGACCAGGTGGACTTCAAGGAGCCGATCCACGTCGGTGAGTTGGTGGTAGCGAAGGCGAGCGTCAACTACGTGGGGCGTACGTCGATGGAAGTCGGCGTCAAGATTCACGCCGAGGACGTCCCCACGGGGACGCGACGGCACACCAATACGTGCTACGTGACCTTCGTCGCGATCGACAACCAGGGTCGCCCGCGTTCGGTGGCGCCCGTGGTGCCAGAGACAAGTGAGGAAAAGCGGCGCTATGCCGCGGCGGAGGCTCGCCGAGCGCTGCGTCGCCGTCATGCCAAGGAGCAGCCGCGTCATGAGTAGCACGCGGGTGGCGGTCGTGCTGAGTGGCGGTGGGGCAAAGGCAGCCGCGCACGTGGGTGCGATGAAGGCGCTCGACGAACGCGGGGTGAAGCCCCAGCGGTTCGTGGGCACGTCGATGGGAGCCGTGGTTGCCGCGTGCTTCGCCGCCGGGCTGCCGTACGAGGAGGTCCTCAAGCGTGTGTTGTCGCTCTCCCGCCGAGATGTGGCCAGGGCCTCGCCGAGCCTGTTGTTCGGTCCCTACGCGGACAGCCTGCTGCGTCTCGACGTGCTGCGTCGAGGCATCGGTCGGCTCGTACCGGCGCAACGGTTTTCCGAGCTGCGGGTCCCGCTGACGGTCACGGCGGTCGACGTGGATACGGGGGAGTTGGTGCTGTTCGGGGCAGGCGGAGACCCGGGGGTGCCACTGGTCGACGCGCTGACGGCATCGTGCGCGCTCCCGGTGTTCTACCCGCCGTCAACGCTGCACGGCCGCCGGCTGGCGGACGGTGGGTTGCGGGCCGTGTTGCCGCTCGAGGTGGCGGCGTCGTTCGGTCCCGAACTGATGGTGGCGGTCCGGGTGGGTCCGTCATTCACGGCGGAGCCGTCGGAGCAGGGCGCCTCCGGCCCGCCGCTGCTCCAGGCCCATAATCAGGCAATGCGCACACTGATGGCGGCGCAGACCGATCGTGACATTGCGGCCTTTGCCGACGGGCCGATACCGCTCATCGTGATCGAGCCGCGGATCGAACGGGCCGCCACGTTTGCGGTGGGCCGGGCGATTACGTATGTCGAGGACGGCTATCGAGCAGCGGCGGCGATGTTGGAGCATTCGCCGCATGCAGCGCTGCTCCCCGGCGTCCGTGCTCCACGATCTTCGTGAGTCGCGATGGCGGCGTGTCACCAGTGGCTCCGTGGCCAGAAACCGCGAGCGCTTTGTACCTTTACCCGGTGCCCTGGCGCGGCGTGTCCCTTCCACGCCGCGGACACGCACTGACGCCAACGTGGGTACCAGCCATCCTTGCATGGGCAGCGAACTGGTAATCGTGTTTCATCCGAGGAGCGTTTGATCCATGGCCGAGACCGCGCTCAAGTATTTCACGGTCGATGAGGCGAACTCCACGCTCCCCTACGTCCGACGTATCGTCGAAGATATCGTCGCCGAGTACTCGACCTGGCGGGACGCGATTCATCGCTACGAAGTCATCGCCGCCGGCAGTTCGAGCGACCACGGTGAGTCCGACGAGCAGGTATCGCTGCGCACCGACGTCGACGCCATTGCACAGCGGATCAACCGCTACATCGACGAGCTTGCCGCCGTGGGCTGCATCTTCAAGGGGTTCGACGGCGGATTGGTGGACTTCTACAGTCGGATGGAAGACCGCGACGTGTTCCTGTGCTGGAAGCTTGGCGAAGCGAGCGTGGCGCACTGGCACGAAGTCGATAGCGGCTTCGCGGGTCGCCAGCCGCTGCGTCCCGAACTGGTGAAAGGGGAAACCTCCTAGATGTCGTTCGTGTTGTTTGCTCACATGCTGGGGACGGCGCTGTGGATCGGGGGCGGGTTGTCGGGCCTGATGTTCGACGCGGCGGCCCGTGGAGAGTCCCCGGCGATTCAGGTGCGATTTCTGAGGGTCCTGGCGCGGCTGCACGCGGTCGTCATCGGCTTCGGGGCGCTCGTGGTGCTGGGGTCCGGTGTGCTCCTCACGATGGCCCTCGACACCGACGGGCTGGGTGATCTGATGCGCGAGCCCAAGCTGTGGGTGATGATCCTGGCGGGCATCCTTGCCGGGTTCATGGTGCTGTTCGTCTCCCTGCCGCTGGCTTCGCGGATGGGTGCCCTCGCGGCGGCGGGCTCGAAGCGCGACATTCCCCCTGCCTTGGAAGCGTACCGGAGGCGGCTCGCCGTGGTCTCGACGATCTCGGGTGGGCTGGCGGTGCTGGCCCTGCTCGCCTGGTACGTCTTTTGACGGTAGCAAACTGACGGCCTTCATTCTCAGGATCTGAATGACCGAACAGCCCTGGCGCCTCTCCCGCGCCTACAGCATCCCGGTCGAGCGGGCGGTCTACGATCCCCGTCGGCAGATCGGCCGCTGGACGCTGCTCGCCGCGACCCACATGGGTCGGTTCTCGAACCTGGTCGTCGAGATCTTTCGGGGGCTGCCGGAGTGGCGTATCTGGATCCCCCGCACGGTAGACCAAGCCGCCCATGTGGGGGTGGGGTCGCTGTTCATCGTGATGCTGACGGCGGCCTTTGCGGGTGGGGTGACCGCGCTCCAGGCCGGCTACCAGTTCACGGGCAGCATCCCCGTCTACTTCGCGGCTGGCGTGATCGTGCAGTCGCTGATCCTGGAGCTGGGGCCGGTGCTCACCGCGATGGTGCTCGCCGGGCGCATCGGTGCGCGCTACGCCGCCGAGTTGGGCACCATGCGGGTCACCGAACAGATCGACGCATTGGAGAGTCTGGGGCGCTCACCCATCTCACACCTGGTCATTCCGAGGGTAGTGGCCGGCACGCTGATGCTGCCGATCCTGGTCCTGTTCGCCGATATGACGGGAATCTTCTTTGGCTGGGCGGCCGCCCGGCAGAGCCTCCAGATCACCAACGCGGACTTCGTGTTCGGGGCGCGGTATTTCTTCCAGCCCTACGACCTGTGGTATTCGCTCATCAAATCGCTCTTCTTCGGGCTCGCGGTGACTGTCGTGCCGTGCTACATGGGGTTCAGCACGCAGAAAGGAGCCGAAGGCGTCGGGCGGGCGACGACGACCGCGGTGGTGGTGGCGTCGGTGCTGATCCTGGCCCTCGACGCCTTCCTCTCGCAGGTGCTGCTGTTATGAGGGCGCGGTGGGACGGTCGGTCAGTCGGGGTGCGTCGCCGCCCCGGTGCGGCAGGCAGGACGGACCGGGCAGCCGCGACACTTGGGCCGGCGGGCGGTGCAGTGGAGCGCGCCCAGATCCATGAGCGCCTGGTTGAATTCCCACGCGCGTCGGCGCCCGTGCGGCAGCAGGCGTTGGGCCAGGCGCCACCGTTGGCGTTCGCTGGAACCGGAGCCCCGCAGCCGCGCCGCACGTGGGAAAACCCGGCCGAGCACCCGCGCCACGTTGGTGTCGACCGCCGCCACCCGTTGCTCGTACGCGAAGCTCGCCACGGCGCCGGCCGTGTACCGTCCGACCCCGGGAAGCGACTCGAGGCTGTGGAGGTCCCGGGGGATGGCGCCGTCGTATCGCTCCACGACGATCCGAGCGAGGCGACGCAGATTGTCCGCGCGTCGGTAGTAGCCCAGCCCGTCCCACGCCTCGCGGACTTCGGCGGGCGCGGCGTCAGCCAGTGCGCGGATCGTCGGGAATCGTGTGAGAAACTGTCGGTAGAAGTCCCGAACGCGCGTGACCTGGGTCTGCTGCAGCATGAACTCCGACACGACGATCCGATACGGGTCACGGGTACGGCGCCACGGCAGGTCGCGTCCGACCGATCGAAACCACTTGAGCAGCCGTCGCTTGAACGCGAGCGCATTGCCGGGGAGTCGGGTACCCATGGCCGAAGAAGATACGTCCAGGGAGTAGACGCGCGATGATCGAGATGCGGGGCGTCTACAAGCGGTTCGGCGAGCACGTCGTCCTGGAGGGGGTGAACTTCACCGTGCAGCGGGGCGAAACGGTGTCGCTGATGGGCCCCTCGGGAACCGGTAAGAGCGTGCTCCTCAAGCACATCAACGGACTGATCCACCCCGACTTCGGGGAGGTGTTCGTCGATCAGCAACCCGTGCCGCTATTGGGTCGCAAGGAGCTGGCGCGGCTCAGAACCCGCATCGGCTACGTGTTTCAGTTCGGCGCGCTGTTCGATTCGGAGTCGGTGTCCGAGAACATCAAGCTCGGGATCACCAACGACGACAAGGCTCGGGACGCGGCCTACTGCCGTGCACGCGTGGCGCAGTGCCTGGACCTGGTGAACCTGCCGCCGGATGTGGCCGAGAAGTATCCAGCCGATCTCTCGGGAGGAATGAAGAAGCGGGTGGGTATCGCCCGGGCAATCGCCGGGGAGCCTACGTACCTGCTGTATGACGAGCCCACCTCGGGGCTCGACCCGGTGAACGCGGACATCATCGATGCGTTGATCGAGAAGCTGCAAGACGAGTTGGGGGTCACCAGCATCGTGGTCTCACATGACGTGCGCGGGTCGTTCCGGGTGGGAGATCGGATCGCGCTCCTGTCTCATGGTCGGATCCGCATGGTGGGAACACCCGAGGAGATGCGCGAGAGTCGCGATTCCGCCGTGCTGACCTTCTTGGAGCGCGATTTCGGTACGCCCACGATCACCTAGATCGGGAACGCTTATGGACCTCTACTACAAGCAAGAAATCAAGGTCGGAGCGGTCGTCATCGTCGCTCTCGGTATTCTGGTGGTCGGCATGATGTGGCTCACCGGACAGACCCTGCGTCGGGGCGGACGAGTCACCGTGCCGGTCGAGTTCGCCACGGTGAGCGGACTCACTGTCGGCGATCCGGTACAGATCTCGGGCGTGAGTGTGGGCCGAGTCGCGCACATGCAGCTCGAGGAGTTGGGTCGGGTCATCGTCGAAATCGAGGTCGATAGGCGAGTTCGGCCGCGGACCGACGCCAGCGCGGAGATCCGGTCCCTCGATTTCCTGGGAGCCAAATATGTGGCGTACACGCCCGGTGATGCGGAGGGCTACCTCGAGCGAGACGCGACCATCGTGGGCGGTCGAGAGGGCGAATTGGCTTCGTCCGCCATGCGCCTCACTGACCAGGCCGCCGTCCTGCTGGCACGGGGACAGGAGTTGCTGTCCGAGCGGACACTGACCCAAGTCCGCGCGACACTGGAAGCCACGGAACGCGCGATGTCGGTCGTGGCGCGTGTCGGCTCCGGTCCGCTCGCTGCGGATGCCGGCTCGACCCTCAGTTCGCTCAAGGGAGCGGCGCAGGCGCTGGACTCTACGCTCTCCAATCCGGCGATCAACGAGTCGCTGTCCCAGCTCGATGAGATCGCTGAAGGCGTGCGTGAAATGACCGACGGGTTGGCGGCGGTGACCCAGAATCTGGCCCTCATGCTGGAAATGATGCGCTCGCCCGACGGCACCGTGGGCAAGATGCTGAGTGACTCCACAATCCATACGGATCTCCACGAAGTGCTCGTGTCCCTTAGGATGCTGCTCGACGACGTGCGCGAGCGGCCGGGACGGTACGTGAATGTGACTGTGTTTTAGAACGGGAAACGGGAAGCGGGAAACGGGAAACGGAGAGCGCGATTCAGTCACACTTCCCCCTTCCCGCTTCCCGCTTCCCGTGATCGGCTTCCCGCATCCCGCATCCCGCATTTACTTCCCCCCATGCTGACGGTCACGTTTCTCGGTACGTCCGCGGCGCGCCCCACCGTGGAGCGCGGCGTCTCGTCCATCGCGGCGACGCGCGAGGGCGAAACACTGCTCTTCGAGTGCGGCGAGGGCACGCAGCGGCAGATGATGCGCTACGGGGTCGGGTTCACGCTCTCCGAGATCTTCATCTCGCACTTCCACGCCGACCACTTCCTTGGCGTGACCGGGCTCGTGCGCACGTTCGGCCTCCAGGGCCGCACGGAGCCGCTACGACTCTATGGTCCTAAGGGGGCGCGCCGGCATCTCGGCGCGGCGCTCAAGCTGGGCATGGAGCGCACGTCGTTTGACATCGACATCCAGGAACTCGAGCCCGGTGAGATTCTGCCGCGGTCCGAGTACGATCTCGAGGTGATCGGAGTAGAGCACGGTCATCACGCCGTGGGGTTCGTGCTGCGGGAGCACGAACGGCTGGGACGCTTCAATCCCGAGTTGGCTCGGGAGCTGGGCGTGCCCGAGGGTCCCCTGTGGGGCAAGCTCCATCGCGGTGAGCGAGTGGAATGGGAGGAGCCGGGCGATCCACCGATCCGCCGATCCGCCGATCCAGCGACCCTCGTGGGGGCTGCCCGCCCCGGTCGCGTGCTCGTCTACAGCGGAGACACGCGGCCCTGCGAGAGCCTGGTCGCTGCCGCAGCGGGCGCCGATCTCCTGATCCACGAGGCCACGTTCAGCGAAGAGGAGAAGGAACGGGCCCGGGAGACGGATCATTCGACGGCGCTCGAAGCCGGGCAGGTGGCGCTCGCCGCGCGAGTCGGCCGCCTGGTGCTCACCCACGTGTCGGCGCGCTACTCGGCGGCGCCGGAGGTGCTGGTGGAGGAAGCGAAACTGGTGTTTCCGGAGACCAGCGTGGCGCGGGACGGCCTGGTGCTGGATGTGCCATTCCGCGACGGTGAATAGGCGCTGCCGCAAGACTTTACATCCCGTCGGGGCGGGCCTAGTTTTCCACACCCTGCATGGGCAGCCTGCCCAGGCAGGGCGATGTGTCTCGGGCAGCATGGTGAGTGGAGGCCCGAGACGTTTTTGGGGCTGTAGCTCAGCTGGGAGAGCGCCTGGATCGCACCCAGGAGGTCAGGGGTTCGAGCCCCCTCAGCTCCACTCGGACAGTGCCCCGTGGTGTAACTGGCAACACGTCTGACTCTGGATCAGAAGACTCCTGGTTCGAACCCAGGCGGGGCAATCGAAAGCGCAGGCTTCGGCCTGCGCTTTCTTCTTGCCCCGCCGGTCTCGGTTGCTCGCTTGCGCTTCGCAATCGAACCCAGGTTTACCGCCACGCTTTCTTCGTTGCCCCGCCGGTTTCCGTTGCGGAATCCCTACCCCTTCGGCCGCAGGAACTCCTGGAACGGCGGGTAGTCGTGCAGGGACTCGAAATCGATGTCGCTGTGGAGCGGCGGCCAGCGATTCCACTGGGCTCCCCAGTCGAACGCCTCTCGCAGCAGGGACATCGCCTGCTGCCGGTGGCCAAGCACCGCCGCGATCCTGGCGCGCGCCTGCGTACGATACCCTTCCATCAAGGCGTGGCGAGGCGAGCGGAGATCCTCACTGATTCTCAACGCCTCGTCGCGATCCCCGGTTCTCGCGGCCAGCCTGCCAAGGTCGGCGAGATACCAGGTGTTCTCCGGGTATTCCTTGGCCAGCTCCTCGTACAGAGACCGGGCCTCGTCCCACCGCTCTGCCCGGTACAGCAGCTCTGCCAGTTCCGCCCGTGACCGCTCGGTGTCGTGCGGTTGGGACGTCAGCCAGGCGATGGACTCACGGAGCGCCTCCTGGGCTGCCTCACGATGGCCGTGAACGCGTAGCTCGTCGATGGCCCAACCGAGCACCCATAGCGGTCGTTCACGGGCGGGCAGCGAGCGTATCCTCTCCACACCCGCTCTAGCGGCATCCTGCCGGTCGAGGGCAGCCAGCGCGCTGACCTCTCCGAGCATCAGGAGCGGGTGCTGCGGGAACCGCTCGAGGCCCTGACGCGTAATGTCCAACTCCTTCTCGTAGTCGCCGAGCATGTGGTACGCCGTCATGGGGATGGTCCAGTACCCGGGTCGCCACTTCAGTGGATGGATCTCCCGCCACCAGGCCAGCGCCTCGCGAGGGCGATTGACCCGCAGGGCGTTCAGTTGAAGCTCACCCTTGGCGTTGTCCGAACCGGGTGCCACCTCCACCATGCAGCGCGTGGCGTCGTACATCGACGGGATGTGGCGCGGTGGCCGTAGGGCCTGCACGAACTGGAGCTTGCAGCGTTCATAGCGACTCAACCGCTCCGGGGACGCCACCAGCGGCGCGAGCAGGGAGTCCGCCTTCGCCACGCCGGTCCAGCCGTTGTTGTGGCCCCCGGCGATGGTGTGGATCTTCGCGGCCCAGAGCCGCCCTCGGGCGAACGTGGAATCTGCCTCCACCGCGCGCTCGAAATGCCGCGCGGCCACGAGCCACTCTTCTCCCAGCGCCCATGCTCTCAGCCCTTCGCGGTACGCCAGGTACGCCTCGTAGGATCCCGGTTGCACCGCGGGTTCGAAAGCTCCCAGCTCCGTGTCGAGGACGGGGGCGAGCGCCAAGGCGACCTCGTGCCCGATCGTAGCGATCAGCTCTCGAGCTGCGGCGACGGAGCCGATGACGGGCCCGGCGGTTCCGATCACGCTGCCGTCGTTGGCGTCGGTGATCCGGACCTGCACGTGAACGGAATCGCGCTCGGCGTAGTAGCTGCCGGACACCACCGTGCCTGCCCGGGCATCATGGGCGAGCGCGACAAGGTCCTCGGGTCCGCCCGCCGCGCCGGGCACCGCAGCGTTCTCCGACACCTCCAGCGTCGTCAAGGGATCGACGACCTCAGCGAATCCCGCCTCGGTGAGCACCTGGATGATGTGGTCCTGCGCCCAGCTCCCAAGGGCCTCTACCTCCTCCCGTCCGCTGTTGTCGGCGAACGCGACGACGAGCACACGATTGCGGTCCAGTGTATCACCGGCGCGGCCCTGCAGCAGTACGAGCGACGTCACGGCGATGACGAGGGCTGCCAGTGCGAGCCCGATCCAAAACCTGCCGGCACGCCGTAGCGCTGCGCCGCCGCGCGGCACGCGTGGCATGCCGCCTCCCGACGTGACGCGGCCTGCATGCCGAGTTCGGTCGACGTCACCCGGCTGCACCGCGACCGGCCTCGGATCCGCGGGAGCCCCCGTAAGCGTCTGGGAGACGGCGACCGTCGCCGGATCGGGTTCGATCGCGTATTCGGACCGGAGTCGCTCGGCGAACTTCTCGTAGAACCGCAGCGCCGCCGCCCGATCGCCAGCGTTGCCAAGCGCCTGAATGAAGTGTCGGACCTCGCTCTCGTCGGTCGGGACCAAGAGCAGCGCCCGCTGTGCGGTCCGCTCGGCATCCACCAGCCGGCCCGCACCGATGTACTCGTGTGCCAGCGCCCAGGCCGCCCCGGCCGCCTTCTCCCGCAGCCGAGTGCGTTCGTCGTCCAGCCATCGCTCGAACTCGGGTGCGTCGCGGACGAACAGGCCTTCCAGCAGGTGGCCGCGATACAGCTCGAGTGCCGCCTCATACGCGCCATCGTCCACCGCCCGCTCGAACTCGACCACGTCGCAGGAGGTCAGACCGTCGTTGATGGCCACGTCACTGTCGCCGCGACCCCCCACGGCATCCTTGCCAAGCTCGGACCGCAGCACGTGCAACGCCTGGTTCAACGAATGGCGCGCCTGTGCCTGACTGGCTTCGGGCCAGAACAGGGCGACCAGCTTGTCTCGGCGGTGAAATCCTCGGGGCCGCGCGGCGGCGAGATACGAGAGCAGTGCCAGCCGCTTGGGCTGATGCAGCGACAGCGCCGACTCTCGGCCCGCCCCATCGCGGATCTCGGCCGAGCCGAGCAGGCGAAGCGAGAACCTGTTCATCGGGGCCGCCGATGGGCCATTTGCCCCGGTCCGACGGGAGTTGACGGTCCTGTGAGCATTGGGTGACGGGGTCGCCTTATCAACTACGAAGGTACGGCTCGGAATTGGCGACGGCCAGAGGAGAGATCTAGGCGGCTGCGAGCCCGGCGTCGCCTTCAGTCGGACAATAGCGGGACCACTTCTCACCGTCCCCTGACGTCATAGATCGGCACAGCCGGTGGCGGTTGGCGTGTCCCCGTCGTGCCATGTGCAGTCGGCCCCCGGATCACACCATCACCGCTCGCTGGTACTCATTGTTCGAACCTCCGAGGAGGTGCACCATGCGTTTCACCCGCCTGATGGCCGCTCTCACGGTACCACTGCTGGCAGTCGCATGCGCCCAGGATGCTCCGACTGCCCCCGAGGCGCCGCAATTCAGCATGCACGCAGGGGCTCCCGTCGGCGTACCGTTCACGGTTGAGTTTCCCGCCTTCAACCCCTGTACGAATCAGGGCATACTCGTCACCAACACGGGCACGATCTGGTTTCAGCCGCACCCAAACAACCGTGTGGTCCGCGTGAAGGGGACGACCACGTCCAGTGACGGATACACGGGGAGCTACAACGAGACGTGGACGGGCAGTGACTGGAATGATGGACCCGGGGGCATGTCCATCCGCACTATCAACACCCAGGTGACGAATTCCGCTGGCTCTCGGTACATGGTGCACTTGGTCTGGGTTATTGACACAGAGGCCTCGACATTCCGAGTGAACCGCTTTTCGGCGAGGTGTGTGATCCCCTAGGCCCTGCCGCAGGATCATCACGCTGGTAAGGTGCCACAACAGCGCCCGGCTAAAGCCGGGCGCTCGTGCTATAGCCCGGCCCCCTCGGCCTCTGCCCGAATCGCCGCACATCGAGCCCAACAGTCCGTGCCTATCGGCAACCGTGTGACGCGGTACCTTAGCCCCATGCCCG
>JBFIHA010000043.1:0-26672 GCA_041602035.1 Gemmatimonadales bacterium
GAACTGCACCGTGCCCGTCGGCGTCCCACCCCCGCTCGTCACCGTCGCCGTAAACGTCACCGCCTGCCCAAACGTCGACGGATTCGCCGAAGAACTCACCGCCGTCGTGGTGGACGCCACAGTGACCACCTGCCCACCCGTCAACGTCCCCGTGCTCGCCAGGAAGTCGGCTGAGCCGGAGTATTCCGCTGTGATTGTCCGGGTGCCCACCGCCAACGTCGTCGTCGCCGGACTCGTGGCCGAACCCGCCACCAACGTCACCGGCGTCCCCAGATTCGCCCCGTCCACCTTGAACTGCACCGCCCCCGTCGGCGTTCCGCCTGGCGATGTGACCGTGGCGGTGAATGCTACCGCCTGCCCAAACGTCGACGGATTCACGGACGAACTCACCGTCGTCGCGCTCGCGGCAGCGGTCACCGACACCGCATTCGAGGTCGTGCCCGCCAGACCGGACGCCGAAAAGCCCAGCGTACGGTTGCCGACCGGTCCCGCGATCACGAGGTTCGTGAACGTGGCCACCCCGCTCGCATCCGTCGTCGCCGAGAGCGTCCCACCCAACGTGCCCGCACCCGTGGCGATGGCGGCCGCCACCGCGACACCACTCTGGGCCACGGCGTTCCCGCTCACGTCCCGCAGCTGCACCACGGGCTGCTGCGCAAACACCACCCCGCTCTGCACCGTCGCCGACGGCTGCGTCGTCAGGGTCAGCTGCGCAGCGATCCCCACCGTCACGCTGATGTCCCCAGAACTCACCGATTGATACCCGTCGGCTGCGAAGATCAGCCGCCGCGTCCCGATCGTGCCCTGGATCGCCAGATCGGAAAACACCGCCGCCCCACCGGTGTTGGTCGCCACCCCGGTCGCCCCCAACAGCGTCCCGCCCCCGCTCAGAATCGTCGCCACTACTGTCACCCCGGCCTGGCTCACGGGATTCCCGCCCGCATCCTGCAACTGCACCACCGGCTGCTGCGGGAACGGCACGCTGTTCTGCACCGTAGCCGACGGTGCCGTTGTGAGCGCCAGCTTCGAACCGGTGCCCGCCCCCAACGTGATCGTATTCG
This sequence comes from Gemmatimonadales bacterium, assembly GCA_041602035.1. Lineage (GTDB taxonomy): Bacteria > Gemmatimonadota > Gemmatimonadetes > Gemmatimonadales > GWC2-71-9 > JAOTVV01. Next base: position 1,062 of record JBFIHA010000043.1, read on the forward strand.
ACGTGACCGCCGTCAGCGGCGCCGCTTCGAACCGCAACGTGTACGCGCCCGTGGCACCGGTGATCGACAGATTGGTGAACGTCGCAGTGCCATCCGCATCCGTCCCTACATTCGCCGTACCGCCCAATGTGCCGCTCCCGGAAGCCAGCACGGCGCTGATGAGCCGGCCGGCGTCACTCACGGCGTTGCCGCTCGCGTCCCGCACCTGCACCACGGGCTGCTGCGGGAACGCGATCCCGCTTTGCGCGTTGCTCGACGGTTGGACCGTCAGGGTCAACACGGCGGGCAGACCCGGCGTCACATCAACCGTGTTGGACACAGCGGCTGTTAACCCCGTCGCGGCGAACTGCAGCGTTCGAGTGCCAATTGGTCCGGCGATGGACAGGTTGGTGAACGTCGCGAGTCCGCTGGCATTCGTGGTTGCAGTTGGCGTACCACCCAGCGTGCCGGCGCCGGTCGCGATGGTCGCCGTGACGACCACTCCGCTCTGCGAAACCGGATTCCCCGCTCCGTCCTGGAGCTGGACGGCTGGCTGCTGCGGGAACGGCACGCCGCTCTGCACGGTCGCCGACGGCTGCGTCGTGATCACGAGCTTCGTAGCCGTGCCGGCCCCCACGGTGACCGTGTTAGAGACGGCTGATGCGAGCCCCGTCGCATTGAAGCTCAACGTCCGGGGCCCGGACGAACCGGTGATGCTCAGGTTCGTGAACGAGGCCACCCCGCTCGCATCCGTCGTTGCCGTGAGCGCCCCGCCTAGCGCCCCGCCACCCGACGCAATCGCGGCGGTGACGACAACTCCCGACTGGCCCACGGCATTGCCGGACGCGTCTTGAATCTGAATCACGGGCTGTTGCGGGAACGGGACCCCGCTCGACACCGACGCCGACGGCTGCGTCGCGATCCCGAGCTGCGCTGCTGCACCTGCCGTCACGGTGATGGATGCGGATGTCGCCGAGGTCATCCCAGTGGCGCCAAACGAGAGCGTCCGAGGCCCGATGGTTCCGGTAATCGAGAGGTTGGCAAAGGACGCCACCCCACTCGCGTTCGTACTGGCCGTCAGCGTCCCACCGAGGGTGCCACCTCCCGACGCAATCCCGGCCGTCACAACCACACCCGACTGAGCGACGGCATTACCACTCGCGTCCCGCAGCTGCACGACCGGCTGTTGTGGGAATACCGCTCCACTCGCCACGGTGGCCGAAGGCTGTGTCAAGACCGCGAGCTGCGTCGCCGTCCCCGCTGTAAGATCGATTGCCGAGGACGTGACCCCCGTCAGTCCACTCGCCGTAAACACCAGTGTCCGGGTACCGACGGTTCCGCTGACACTGAGGTTACTGAAGGGTGCCACTCCGCTCGCGTTCGTGACCACCGTGATCGTTCCACCCAGTGTTCCGCCCCCGCTGGCAATCGCCGCCGTCACCACGACCCCACTCTGGCTCACCGAGTTGCCCGCCCCGTCCTGAAGCTGAATCACCGGCTGCTGCGCGAACGCGATTCCGCTCTGGGCCGTGCTCGATGGTTGGACGGTGATACCGAGTTGGGTCGCTGCACCGGCGGTGACGTCAATCGCATTCGAGGTGACAGACGACAGCCCGGCCGCCTCGAACCTCAATGTGCGGGCACCGATCATTCCCGTAATCGATAGGTCGGTGAAGGTCGCCACTCCGGTCGCGGTCGTCGTGGCGGTCAGGGCCCCTCCGAGCGTCCCGCCACCCGTCGCAATCACGGCCGTTACCACCACGCCACTCTGGCTCACGACGTTACCAGAGACATCCCGGAGCTGCAGCACCGGCTGTTGTGGGAATACCGCTCCGCTGGCCACTGTCGCGGACGGTTGACTCGAAATGGTCAGCTGCGCTGCCGCCCCGGCTGTCACGTTGATCGAGCTGGAGGTCACACCGGTGACACCCGTTGCGTCAAAGCTCAAGGTCCGGGTACCGACCGTTCCCGTGATCAGCAGATTCGTGAAGGTCGCCACCCCGCTACCGTTGGTCGACGCTGTCAGGGCGCCGCCGAGCGTCCCGCTTCCCGAGGCGATGGAGGCGGTCACCACGACTCCCGCTTGTGCCACAGCGTTCCCTCCACCATCCCGCAACTGCACCACCGGCTGCTGTGGAAACGCGATGCCGCTCGCTACTGTGCTCGACGGCTGTGTCGTAATCGTCAGTTGGGTCGCCGCGCCGGCGGAAAGCGTGATCGCGTTCGACGTGCTCCCTGTGAGCCCCGCGGACGTGAACGTGAGCGTCCTGACACCCACAGTACCGGTAATCACGAGATTCGTGAACGTCGCTACCCCGCTCGCATCCGTCGTCACGGTCACCGTCCCGCCGAGTGACCCGCCGCCCGATGCGATGGCGGCCGTTACTACGAACCCAGCCTGACTCACGGCATTGCCGGAGGCATCCCGCGTCTGAAGCACCGGCTGCTGTGCGAATGGCGCCCCGCTCTGGGCCGTGGCCGACGGCTGGGTCGTGATCGTCAACTGGCTTGCCGGGCCCGCTGCTACGTCGATGGCGCTCGACGTCGCCCCTGTGAGGCCCGAGGCACTAAACGACAATGTGCGGGTGCCGACGGTACCCGTGATGGACAAGTCGACAAAGCTGGCAACGCCGTTGCCGTCAGTCGTCGCGGTCGGCGATCCTCCGAGGGTGCCCCCACCGGAGCCAATTGCCGCTGTCACTACCACGCCGGACTGGCTCACAGGATTACCGGCTGCGTCCCGCAACTGCACCACCGGCTGCCGAGCGAGGATCACGCCACTCTGTGCCGTCGCGGACGGTTGGGTGGTAATCGTGAGCTGTCCCGGCGCGCCGGCTGTGACCGTGATCGTGTTGGACGTGACGGATCCCAGCCCGGGGGCGGCAAACGAGAGCGTTCGTGGCCCCTCCGATCCCGTAATGGAGAGGTCCGTGAAGGTCGCCGTGCCACCAGAGTTGGTGCTCGCGGTAAGCGTCCCGCCCAGCGTCCCACCACCACTTGCGATCGCGGTTGTCACCACGACTCCAGACTGACTGACGGCGTTCCCGGCAGCGTCGAGTACCTGGATCACGGGTTGCTGACCGAAGACGACGCCGCTCTGAGCAGCCGCCGGCGGTTGGGTCACGATGCCCAGCTGCGTGGCGGCCCCAGGCGTGATGGTGATGGCATCGGTCGTCACACCGAGAAGTCCCGCGCCATTGATCGCGAGCGTCCGATCGCCGACGCTACCAGTGATGCGAAGATCGGCGAACGTCGCGACACCGCTCGCGTTCGTGGTGGCGCTCAGGGTACCACCCAAGGTGCCCCCGCCAGTCGCGATCGAGGCAGTCACGGTGATACCGGCCTGCGCGACCACGTTCCCGCTCGCGTCGCGAAGCTGAACGGCCGGCTGCTGCGCGAACGCTACTCCGCTTTGCGCCGTCGCCGACGGCTGGGTCGTGATCGTGAGCTGGGTTGCATTCCCCGCCGATAGCGAGATCGTCTCGGACGGCGGCGTGCTCGTGAGGCCGCTCGCGGCAAACACCAGCGCGCGGTCACCTGCCACACCGAGAATGGCGAGGTCGGTGAATATGGCGCGACCATCGACATTCGTCGCGACGGGTGTCGTTCCTGATAGCGTTCCTCCACCAGACAAGATGGATGCGCCAACGGATATGCCGCTTTGGGCTACCGGGTTGCCGGCGTCGTCCTGCACCTGGATGACGGGCTGCTGAGCGAAAGGAACACCGCTCTGCGCAGTGCTCGACGGCTGGGTCACAATCGCGAGTTTCGCAGCGCCACTGGAGGAGAGTGTGATGGCCTCCGACGTCGCGCCAGCGAGGCCCGGTCCAGTGAAGCTGAGGGTGTAGGTGCCAACGGGCCCGCTAAGCGCGAGTTCCGAGAAGGTTGCGCGCCCGTCACTCCCCGTAACGGCCATGGTGCCGCTCAGCGTGGCCCCCGCAGGGCCACTCGCGACCGACGCCGAAATGGTCACGCCTGCCTGCGGCACGGGATTGCCTCCGGCGTCCCGGATCTCGACCACCGGCTGTTGCGCGAACGGCACGCCGCTCTGCGCAGCCACCGACGGCTGAGTCACGATGGCCACCACCGCGCCGGACCCGGGGTTCACATCGAACGCGCCGCTCGTCACCAGGGGCAGCGTGGCGGCAGCCGCCGTGAGCCTGTACGACTGTCCAACGCGATCGATCGTGAGGTCGGAGAACGTGGCCGTACCACTGGCCGCGTTTCGCGTCGGGGTGCCACCCAGAACCGCCCCGCTCGTCCCTGTCCCCGCCGCCAAGGACACCGTGATGGGGCCGGCGAAGTTCACATCCACCGCTCCGGACGCCTTGCGAACCTGCACCCGCACCGCCGGGGCGATCGGTGTACCCACGACGACCGAGCTGGGTTGAGTACTGAACGCCAGTTGCGTTGCAGGCAGCTGCACGCGGAAATCGGTGTCGGTCTCCGGATTGCCGCCGAACGGCGTCCACGGTCCCGGCCGTCCCGTTTCATCAACGGCCCGGCTCTGCCAGTGGAAATCCCGGTCGTCTGTCAGTCCGGTTGTGAGTACGAGCGCCGGGCTCCCGGCCGTGACGAAGGCACCTGAATCGGTGGGTACGTTGGAGAACGCTTGCCCCACGGGCTGCACTTCCACCTGGAGGCGCACCTGAGCGCCGGGGTCGGGATCGGTCGCGGTGCCCCGGAAGACGATGACGGCCTCGCGCAGGGTGTCGCCCAATGCCACGCTGGTAATGCTGTCCCTCCGCAGCTGTGCCAGCGACGTCGGCGCGACCGGGGGCTCGGGGACTGCGATCGCAAAGTCCGTATCCGTCTCGGGGTTGTTCCCGAAGCTCACCCAACCGCTGGTGAGCCCCACGGCGTCGACAGCCCTCGCCCGCCAGCGATAGGCCGTATCGTCGTCGAACCCGGCTATCGTTGCGAACGCCGTTTGCCCGGTTGCAACGGCGACGCTCGAGCCCGTCGGCGTGCCGGTGAACGCCGCGCCCACGGGCCGAACCTCGACCTCGAGACGCAACTGGTCACCCTGATCGATGTCGGAGAGCGTCGCCTTGAAAACGATGTTTTGTTCCGGCACGACACCGCCGACCGGCACTACGGTTGCCTGATCACTGCGGAACTGCCCGAGAGCCGCGGGCTCGGCGGGGGGCTGCGGCATGGCGATCCGAAAATCGGATTCCGCCTCTCCGTTTCCACCGTACGCCACCCAGGCACCGCTGCGACCGGTCTCATCCGTGGTCCGCGCCTGCCAGTGGTAGTTGGTGTCGTCTGCCCCCCCCTGAATCCTCACAAAGGCCGTTGTGCCGGCCGGCACCTGGGCACTCGAATCGGTCGGGGTACCGGCAAAGGGTGTCCCGATAGGACGGACCTCGACCTCCAAGCGCACCGTGTCGGTGGAGTCGGGATCAGTCACCAGGCCGCGCAGAACCACGATCGAGTCCGGCACTGACCCACCAAGCCCAACCACGCTCGCACTGTCGGCGCGGAGCTGGGCGAGCCCCGTCGGCACCGCGGGCGCGCGCGGTGTGCTGAGCTGCAGGGTGAACACGCCCACCTCGGCGGCGGCGGCGCTGGTGGCTTCGATCAGATGGGTGTCGGTCCGCCGTAGGAGGAGATACGTCAAGCAGGCGTCGCCCGTCGAGCCACCACAGGCATCCGTCTCGACGAACTTCGCCCCCACGGGCGTCGACGAGCTGTCGACGACCAGATACGCGTCGAACGCGCTGGAGGTGAGGCGCACGGACACCGAGTCCCCGCTGACCCCAGCAAAGCTGTAGAGCTTGGCGAAGTGCCCCGATCGGTTGGGAGCCGCGCAGTCGCGTCCGGTAAGCGAGTCCTGGACCGAGGTGTTGGGGGCGAGCGGCACCACTCGGCAGGGAAACACCGTGAACTCGACCGGAACCCTGACTTGCGTATCGGAGGCGCCGCCTGCCGTCACCACCACGGTGTCACGATAGACGCCGGCTGCAAGACCCACCGGGCTCAGCGTAGCAGTCACCGTCGTGGGGACCGTGCCACTGGTCGGGCTGATCGAGAGCCATGAGCTCCCCTGGGCCCGAGTGGCGGCCCACGTGAGGACTCCGGGCCCGGTCTTGCTGACCTCCACCTGGACGGTACGCGGCGCCGCGCTCCCGACGGCGGCCGAGTCGCGCACCTGGGCAGGAGTCACCACCGGCGTCCCACCCCCACCGGTCGGACTCAGCAACTGATCGACCTGACACGTGGACGCCGCGATGGCGGCCGTGACGATCGCGACGCTGGAAGCCAGGCGCGATCGTCCCCGACGGATCTGCCCCGTCCGACCAGCCGGTGACATCCGCTTCAAGCTAGGACCCACAGGTACCGCCGAGAGTGAATGGCGCGTCCGCCGAACCCGAGTTGCGTGGACCGGTGGACCAGCGATCCCAAGGGGGCAATCCATGTGCCCGGCCGTCGCTCAGCGTGGGGTTCGCGAGGGGGGGCTATTGTAGCACCGAACCAGCCATCGCACAATGAGTTGGCGATGCCGGCTCGTGCACTGCTCAAAGGCCGGCACGCGGCCCTCGTGCCGGTGTTGCAAGACCGCTACAGTGCTCGTGAGGCCTCTGGCGGTCTGGGGCGAGTCCACGACCGCGAGAAGGCGACCTCGGAGGCTCGAGGCGGGCTAGTCGTCCGCAGGTCGGGGTCTGTCGCGCACACGATCCACGATGCAGAGGAATCCGAGGACCTCGCCTTTGTCGGCGCGGAACTGGTGCACCCCTTCGGGCGCGACGTAGACGCAGTCGAACGGCCTGATCGCGTGGTCGGCATCGTCGAGATGCACGGTCCCTGCTCCTCGGATGATCACCACCGCGTGAGGATGTCCGTGCCGCTCGAGCATCGTGAATCCCCCGGGCTCGACCTCGAAGTAGCGCGTCTCGAACGCAAGTCGCTCGTCTGCTTCGCCCGCTCCCAACAACACGTGCTTGACCACACCGCTATAGCGGTCCGAGCGATCGCGATACGGAAGCGGCGGCACCCCGAGCCAGCGGAATTCCTCGCTGCGGATCACCCGTGATCGATCATCCATCGTCGAGTCCACCAATCTCCTGCATGAGTGCTCGCGTCGCGTGCTCCAGCGAATCCTGCGCGTAGAGGCTACTTCCGATCAGCAACATCACGTCACGACCGTACGCGCCGATCCACCGCGGGACGGAGGCGACATCGACGCCGCCCCCCGGCACGGGCATAGCGGGCCGACGGCGACCCGGTTCCCTCAGTCGCCGCGCAATGGTCAGGCACTCGGCCTCCCCCACGGGAAACCGGCCTCCGACGTTGAGGAAGATGACACCGTCTGCGCCGCACGCGCGGAGCAGAAGGCCGAACATGACATCGGCGGCGATACCCTGCCCAGCGCGCACCACACCCCCGCCGCCGCTCGGGTGCGCCAGCACGATGAGCCCGGACTCCTGGGCGAGCCAGCGCAGCATGTCGAGCCCCGTCAGGAACGGGCTCACGACGACCCCTCGACACCCGACCGAGCGAGCAACGTCCACCCGCTCCATCACCGCGTCGAACGGAGCAGTGACGTTCGGGAAGTAGAGCGTCCGACCGTCGGTGCCGTTTGCCTCACGCACCGCCTCCTGGCAGCGCTCCACCCGGTCCCGAAACGGTGCGGAGCGCTGATCGGTTACGGAATGGTCGTCCTTGATCACGTCGATGCCGCCGCGCGTGAACGCCGCGCACCGGGCAGCTAGGTCTCTACCCGTGAGCCCCACGGGTTTCGCCGCCGTGCAGACCAACGGGCGGTGCTGCACTCCTGCGGCCGCCCGCAAGCCTTCGATCCCGAACCGCGGTCCGGGCAGCGCGTCATCGAGACTCGACGGCAGCTCGACGTCGACCAGCTCCACACCGGGAAAGAAGGAGACGTTTCCGAGCAGGAGATTGAGGAGTTGGGGAACCTCGCCGGCGACCGTCGCTGCGGGATACGCGATCGACACCCGCGCGCGACCGTCGGCGACCGGTTCCACGGACTCGACCCGCCCGACCATCTCTCGCTCGATGTGCTCCGGATAGCAGCCGTCAGGAAGCTCGACGGTCTGTTCCAGCGCGATGCGGCGTGCGAGGTCGTCGGCGGCCTCGCCGTCACCCACGTGCAGCCGGTACGTGATGCGCAGGCGATCGGTCATCGCCGGGAATCTACCACGCTGCCTGATCCCTGGGTGCGACCCGATCACGCCTGGGGAGCGGACCGAACGGCCCGCCCCGCGCTGCAGCGGGGCGGGCCGAGGGAAACGGGCGGTGGAGACGGCGCGCTAGAGCAGCTCGGGACGACGGAATCGTCGCCGTGGACCCTCACGCATCGGGCGAGGGCTACGAGGCATGGCCCGCATTCCCCTCCCAGCGCCGACCCGACCGCGAGCACCCACTCGAGCGCGGCGACCCTCCTGGAGGCCGCGCGCCTTGCCGAGCTGCTCGGGCGTGAGCCCGGCCTTCGCCCGTGCCGCGACGCTCAGCGCCTCGAGCTGAGCCTCCTGGTGAGCCCGCATCAGTGCCGTCGCATGGTCGCGGAGGACCCTCACATCGGGCTTGTCCGCGTTCCACGCCTCTGCCAGCGCCTCTCGATGGGCCTCGGCATCGGTCAGCGCTTTGTCCCTTGCCGTTCGCATCTGCGCCTCGAGTTCCTCGAGTTCCGCCACCTGTTGGTCGGACAGTCCCAGGAACGCGCGTCGGTCGATCAGCGCGCGCGGTGCGAAGGCCCGATCGGCGATGTTGGCCTGGCCCATTCGGCCCCACTGCCGCATGGGTATCATGCCGGGCCGAAGCCCCGCGCCGGGCGCATGGAGCCGCGCACGTGTTTGAGGCCGGTCCGGCTGCGGGGCCGGAGCCTCCTGCGCCCCTACGGAGCTCACGCTGACGAGTGCGGCCAGTACGGCGCCGAGCATCATGTATTGTCTCATGGTTCGGTCTCCTTGGTGCAGCGTCCGTCGTTGGGTCGGGCACACTCACGACCACTCCTGATGAGTAGACGCCCGAGACACCCATTCCGTTAAGCCGCCATTCCCCTCGGCCATACACGCGGCCCGGACCCGGGGCATCCCCGGATCCGGGCCGTGCGACTCGAAAGCGATGCCGCCTACTACTCTGCGCTGCTGCGCGATCCCAACTCGCGATCCAGCATGAGCAGCGCCGGACCGTGATCACCGATCATCTCGAGCTTGGCAATGATCTCTGTGACGGTCTTCTCCTCCTCCACTTGCTCGTCCACAAACCACTGGAGCATGAGCTGCGCCGGATAGTGCTTTTCCTTCGTTGCCGACTCGTACAGCTTGTGGATCGAGGCCGTCACTTTGCGCTCGTGCGCAAGCGCCTTCTTCATGACATCGAGCGCGCCCTTGAACGTGGCCGGTGGCTTCGGCACCGCCTGCAGCTGGACCGGCTCCCCGACTTCGCCGAGGAAATCAAAGAGGCGCAGCGCATGCGTGAGTTCCTCTTCATACTGATGACGCATCCACGCCGCGAAACCCGGGAGATTCTGGGTCTCCAGATACCCCGACATCGCCAAGTACGTGTACGCGGCGGAGAACTCCATCGCGATTTGGTCGTTGATACCTTTCAGTGTGGTCTTGCCTGGCATATTCAGACGCTCCATTCGTTCGAGGTTGCGTGGGCGGGAAAGATATCCGCCCGAAGACGGGTCGTTAAGCCCCCGTGGGCCACGCGACCATGGCGCTCGGGTGGCCCAATTCAATACTATTAGAATGCTCGCAATTCCGCTCATCCCTCTCCGGCCCGGTCCATCCTGGACCCGGCCAGGAGCGCGATCGGCACTATGACGACATCGCACCGCTCGAGCGCACCGGACTCCGGAGGCATCATTGCCCGTGAGGTCCGGGACTCCGTCGTGATTCGCTTCGCCGGCGATTCCGGCGACGGCATGCAGCTCACCGGCTCCCAGTTCTCACTCGAGGCCGCTTTGGCCGGGAGCGATATCTCCACGTTCCCCGACTACCCCGCCGAAATCCGGGCCCCGGCAGGGACCACGTATGGCGTCTCCGCATTTCAGATCCATTTCGGGGGCGATATCACTACGGCCGGCGACGAACCCGACGTGCTGGTGGCGCTCAATCCGGCAGCCCTCCGGGTGAATCATCGAGATCTCCGAATCGGCGGTCTCGTGGTGGTCGATGCCGCCAGTTTCACCAAGCGGAACCTCACCAAGGCCGGATTCACGTCGAGCCCGCTCGACGACGACACCCTCGCCCCGTTTCAAGTGCTGCGGATCGACATCTCGCAGCGCACGCTGGATGCGGTCGAGGAGTTTGGCCTGAGCCAGAAGGAGGCACTCCGCAGCCGCAACATGTGGACGCTTGGCTTGATGCTCTGGATGTTCGGGCAAGACCGGAAATCCACTGCGGAGTGGATCGGCCGCAAGTTCACCAAGCTCCCGACCATCGCCCAGGCAAATGTGGCGGCCCTCAACGCCGGCTACGCGTTTGGCGAGACCGTCGAGATGCCGAGCGATGTCGTAGGCTACACGGTGGCCAAATCGGACGTGGCCCCGGGCATCTATCGGACCGTGACCGGAACGGAGGCCGCCGCGTGGGGTCTCGTGGCCGGCGCCCGGGCGGCGGGCATGCCGCGCCTGATGCTCGGCACCTATCCGATCACCCCGGCGACGCCATTGCTCCACGTCATGGCCGGGATGAAGGAATACGGGGTGCTGACGTTTCAGGCCGAAGACGAAATCGCGGCGATTTGTGCCGCCATCGGCGCTTCGTACGCGGGGGCGCTTGGCCTCACGTCGAGCTCTGGGCCCGGCATCGCCCTGAAGACCGAGGCCCTGGGCCTCGCGATCGCCACCGAGCTTCCGCTGGTGGTCGTGAACAGCCAGCGTGCTGGCCCCTCCACCGGCATGCCGACCAAGGCGGAGCAGGCCGATTTGTTCCAGGCGGTGTACGGGCGCAACGGTGATGCCCCGCTCCCCGTGATCGCGGCAGCCACCCCGGTGGACTGCTTCGAGGTCGCCATCGAAGCCGTCCGACTGGCCACGAGGTTCATGACTCCTGTCATGTTTCTCATCGACGGGTACCTCGCCAATGCCGCCGAGCCGTGGCAGCTTCCGGACCCGGCCACCCTTCCGAGCTTCCCCGTGGCGTTCCGCACCGATCCGGAAGGATTCCACCCGTTCGCCCGCGACCCCAAGACCCTCGCCCGCTCCTGGGCCATCCCCGGATCACCGGGGCTGGCGCATCGTATCGGTGGACTGGAGCGCGACTTTGAGACCGGACACATCTCCTACGACCCGACGAATCACCAACGCATGACGGAGGTGCGGGCGGCGAAGATCGCCGGAATCGCCGACGACATCGCGTTGCAGCAGTTGCAGCTCGGGCCGGATCATGGGGACGTGCTCGTCGTTGGTTGGGGCTCGACGTTCGGCCCGATCTTTCAGGCGGTCAAGCGGCTCCGGGCAGACGGCCTCGCCGTCTCGCACGCCCACCTGCGACATCTCCATCCCCTGCCCCGCAACCTCGGCGATATCCTCGGCGGGTTCAAAACGATTCTTGTGCCCGAAATGAACACGGGCCAACTGGTCACGATTCTACGGAGCACGTATCTCGTCCCCGCCGAAGGCGCAAACAAGATCACGGGAAAGCCGTTCAAGGTGGCCGAGATCGAGGCAGCGGTTCGTGTTCGCCTCGGAGGAAGACCATGATCGACACGACCCCACTGGTCGAGCTCTCGGCAAAAGATTTCGCGTCCGACCAGGACGTGCGTTGGTGTCCGGGATGCGGGGACTACGCCATTCTCAAGGCCGTGCAACGAGCCCTCGCCGAGATCGGGAAGAAGCCCGACGACACGGTCTTCGTGTCGGGGATCGGGTGCGCAGCTCGCTTCCCGTACTACGTCTCGACGTATGGTTTCCACACCATTCACGGCCGAGCCCCAGCGATTGCCTCCGGCGTAAAACTGGCGAACCCCAGTCTCGATGTCTGGGTCATCACGGGCGACGGCGACGGACTGAGCATCGGTGGCAATCACATGCTACACGTGCTACGCCGCAACGTCGATCTCCAGATCCTGCTGTTCAACAACGAGATCTACGGTCTCACGAAGGGGCAGTATTCTCCCACGTCGAAGCGCGGCACGCGATCGCCGTCCACGCCCCAAGGATCCGTGGAGTCACCGGTGGTACCGGCCGCGTTCGCGCTGGGTGCAGGGGCGCGTTTCGTGGCTCGGTCCGTCGACACGTCGATGCAGCACCTCGTCGACGTCCTGGTGCAGGCCCACGCCCATCGCGGGGCGTCGTTCGTCGAGATCTTCCAGAACTGCCTCGTCTTCAACGACGGCGCGCACGCGGCCTTCACCGAGAAGACGGTGGCCTCCGAGATGCAGATCCACCTCGAGCACGGCAAGCCGATCGTCTTCGGGACGGCACAGCCGCGTGGGCTGCGGCTCCGGCCCGGCACGCTGGAGATCGACGTCGTGCCGGTCGGCGACGGCGGCGCGTCCGTGGATGAGATCCTGGTGCACGACGAGCGGAATCACACGCTCGCGACGATGCTCGCCAATCTACGACCACCGGAGTTTCCGGTGGCCCTGGGCGTCCTGTATCGCCACCCGGAGACGAGCTACGAGGTGGCGATCGGGGAGCAGGCGGTGGCCGCCGGCGCGGTCCCCGTCCACCAGGCCGACATGGAGAAGCTGCTCCGCCGGGGAAGGACGTGGACGGTGGAGTAGCACCCCGGTGTCAGGCGCTCACCGTGGAGAGCTCGAGCACCCGCACGCGGCGTCTCTCCGGACCGCGCTCGAGGATGAGGTAGAGGGCCGGCGTCACGGTGAGCACAAAGAAGGTCGAGCTCGCGAGGCCCCCGATCAGCGCGTACGCCAGAGCGTTCCAGATGTTTTCGTCTGCGTATTCACTTCCCAGCACAAGCGGGAGCAGACCCAAGATCGTGGTAGCGCTGGTCATCAGAATGGGCCGGACGCGCTCCAGCGTGCCCTGCACGATCGCTTCACGGAACGGGCGACTCTGGACGCGACGCAGATGGTTGATGTGGTCCACCAAAAGGATGGCGTTGTTGACCACGATCCCGCCCATCATGATCACGCCGACATAGGCCTCTCGCGAGAAGCTCGCATCGGAATAGAAGAACGCCAGGAACACCCCGACGAGCGCCATCGGCACGGCCAAGAGAACACAGAGTGGCTGGCGCCAGAGTGACTCGAACAGGGCGGCCGTGACCATGAACACGAGCGCCAGCGCGATGGCCAAGACGGTCCAGATCTGCCGCTGCTCGTCTGACGACCAGTCCCACTCCTGCTCCCCCTCGATCTCGTAGCCCTCTGGCAATCGCGTGGCAGCGATCACCGCGTCACGCGTGCGGTCGCCTAACTTGGTGGGGCCCCGGAATTCGTAACTCACGTAGCGTCGATACTGCTGATTCTCCCGCTCGATCCGCGTCAGGACTTCCCGCTCATCGACCGCGGCCACGTCCGCCAAGCGCACGCCCTGCCCCGACGGCGTCTGCAGCAACAGCTCTTGCAGCGCCAGGACATCGACATCCTCGTTGCCCTCCATCTTGACGTCGAACCGGACTTCCTCACCGCCGATCCGAATGTTGCCTCGGCGGACCTGCCCCCACACCGCGGCGGCGACTTGATACACGACGTCCTGCGCGGTCAGGCTATGGAGTCCCAGCCGCTCGCGATCGAGCCGCAGCACGAACTCGCTCGCCTTGTCACGGGTGAACCAGCCACCCGCGGAGTTGACATCCACCTCGCGAATGCGGGAGAAGCGAGTGAGCCGGCGCCCGAGGTCTTCGGCGATATGTCGAACGGACTCGTAGTTGTAGCCGAGAATCTTGATCGAGTAGTTGGGTGCCCCGCCACCACCACCGTAGAATGAGGGCCCGTAGCCATAGACCTGAACCTCCGCCCCTCCGAACAAGTGGGAATGCGCCACCATCTGCTCCTTGATGGCGACCGGGATCCACGTGTTCTCGAGTGAGTCCGGAAACGTGACCGTGATGCGCGCGAACTGCGGCCAGACTCGTGTGACGAACCGCTCTGCTTCCGGCGTGTTGCGGAGCTTGGCCTCGAAGTACGTCGCCAGCTCATCTGTCCGGTCGAGCTCGGCGCCGCGTGGCAACCGGATGATGACGTCGATATACGTCTGGCGGGCGAACCAGGACCGCCACAGCACCCCGCGGGTGACGTGCGTGTCGAAGAGGTGCCACGACCCGGCGAGAATCAGTCCCGCTGCCAGCACGGTGAGGATCGGGAACCGGAGCGTGACACCGAGCAAGCCCGAGTAGAATCGGACATAGGCTGGGGGGCGGCGGGCGGAGCCCTGCGAGGGAGTGCGAAACGCGGAAAGCGGGGAACGGGAAGCGTCCCCGGCCCTGGGGAGAAGAACCTTCGCCGCCAGCGCGGGAATGAACGTGAAGGCCACGAATAGGCTTGCCACCAAGCTCATCCCGACCACGATGGCGAGGGGTACGTAGTACACCCGCAACTCGCCCTGGAGGTACACAAACGGGATGAACACGATGACGGTTGTCAGGGTCGCGGCGAGGATCGGGAGCACTACCTGACGGGCGCCGGTTTCGGCTGCCTCCGCGGCGCCTGCCACCTCGCCTGCCACCGGCGCCTCGGTGGCGGTATCCGCCGCTGCGTGGAGACCGTCATGTCGTTCCCGCACCCGCCGGTAGATGTTCTCCAATACCACGATCGCGTTGTCGACGATCAGCCCGAACCCCATGGCCAGGCCCATCAGGGTCAGCACGTTGAGCGTGAAGCCGCTGAAGTAGATCAGGTTGAGCGCGATGAGAATCGAGAAGGCGATCGTGGCGAACACGATGCCGGCCGACCGGAACGAGCGCAGGAACACGAGCAGCACCCCGAAGATCACCGCCGCGGCAATGAGAGCCCGGTAGCGGAGGTCGGTGAGCTGGGTCCGGATAGCTTCGCTCTCGTCCTCGTCCAAAATCAGTCGCACGCCGGCCGGGTGAACGGCCTCGAGCCGCTCGAGTCTGCCCTTGGCCCGATCGGCCACAGCGACGGTGTTGACGCCGACTTCCTTGTGCAGCTCGAAGGAGACCGCCGGCTGGCCGTCAATGCGGTAGTAGTTGGTGTGCTCTTCGTACGTGTCGTGCACCGTCGCGACATCGCGCACGCGAACGATGCGTCCGCGGTCGGTCAGCAGTGGAGCGCTGCGGATCTCGGCCGCCGAGCCGGTGCGGTGACGGATCGCCAACGTGCGCAGCATGCCTCCGGTGCGCACGACACCCGCCTCGCTCACCGACTCCAGCTCCATAATCTTCTGCCATACGCGACCGGGATCGAGACCGAGCGCGTTTACCTTGCGTTCCTCGAGCGCGATCTCCAAGAGGCGCTCGCGGCCACCGCTCACCTCCACTCCGGCGATGCCATCCACCAGTTGGAGCTCGGGCACGATCTGATCGTCGACGTGCGCGCGGAGGGCTTCCAGGGTGTACGGGCCGGTGAGGGTGTAGCTCAGGAACGCCCGCTGTTGCTGGCGGAACTCCTCCGGGACGTAGGGCTCGATGCGCGGCTGGCGCACGTCGGCGGGCAGCACGTCATCCGTCCCGGCCAGGCGTTCCGACAGGTCTAGCCGGGCGAAGTCCATGTCCGTACCGCGGGCAAACTCGATCTCGATGCGGGTTTGGGCCGTGCCCCATTGCTCGCTCGAGGTAGACTTGACCTTCTCGACACCCCGCACCTGCTGGACCGCCGCCTCGAGGGGAGCCGTGACGAACGCCTCCATGGCCTCGGGCGACGCGCCACGCCAGTCGGCAGTGACGAACAACCGGGGCAACTCGGTATCAGGGAGCAGCTCGATGGGGATGTTGCGCCACGCGGCCATGCCGAGCAGAGCGACGGCCACATACGCCATCGATACCGCGACCGGCCGGCGGATCGACAGGCGAATCACGACGTCAGACCCCAGCGCCGGCGGTTCATTCCTTGACCAGCGGGTAGAGTCGAACGTGCTCCACGTCCGCCTCGTCGCGCCACACGCCGAGCACGAAGTCCTCTCCGACCTGCGTCACGCCGAGGCCCGCTGGCGTAGTGACCGCGCCCAGGAGCCGCCCGCCGGGATCGAACACGTGCCAGGTGCGCGGCATCTCCGGCTCGGGATCGAACTCCCGGACCCAGAAGTTGTCGCCCGCATCCGACAGGAACGCGTCGTACACGGGCATCGTCTCGGGGAACGGCACCTCCGCCAGGCGACGCCGGATGGCCGGAAGGCGGTTGTCGTCCGCGTTCTCCATCTGGCGCCGCGTGTAGGCGTCCCGGTCGGCCGTCGTCACCCGGCGCGCGGGCACATCCCGCCGGATCAGCCGTTGCAGGGTGCCATGGCGGTCGTAGCAGGCAATCTCGTAGCGATCGCCGTCTCCCCAGCAGATCGCTTCGCGCAGCAGTGCCAACTGAGGCCTCCGTCCAAACGGTAGGGTGGCCGTGAACATCATCATGTTCTCGCCGCTCCGAACCGACTGGACGAACAACTGCGGTCCCGGGAACGTCCCGATGCTGTCGAGCAGGTTTCCGCTTCCGTCGTGCGTGTGCACGATCTCGTCACGCTGCTGGAGCCCGTCCTGCAGACCGCCGCTGAACGCGAGCATCGTTTTGGCCAGCAGCGTGCCGTCGGCGAAGGCACCCAGCGCCACTACGAACGTTCCGTCTCCCATCGGCGACACGCGAAACGAACGGCCGAACTTCCCGTCGCGGTCCAGCACCGAGGCCCGAAACGTTCTGAAGTCATAGGCGAGAAGCGAGTCGCCGGGATAGGGTCGGACCCACGCGACCTGCTCGAACTCCCCGGGACCACTCCCCCGCCGTCCCGCACTCGCGAGGTACTCCCCATGAGCGCCGAAGAAGCGCAGCTCGGACGTGCCCATGTTCACGACCACAATGCGGCCGTCGCGCAGTCGGCGCGCGTCCCGCACCTGAAAGAGTTGGTGCTCGGGCGGCCCTTCCAACACCCCAATGTCGAGCGCCGGCTCAGACGGTACGCGCCATGCCTCCGTCTCACCCCGCGCGCCGGACCCAGTCTCCACGATCTCGATCCCGGCACTGTCCCTGACGAGCGGCATTGATCCCGACCTGCTGTCTCCCCCACAGTTCCACGCGAGCCCAATGCCGAGCAGCCCAACGATGGAATACCTCGCCCGACGCATGATGGTCGCACTCCCATCCCGGGTGATCATCGGGATCCTGCCTTCAGGAGCCGGTACATCCGAATATGCTCCACGTCCAGCTCGTCCTCCCACGTGCCGAGGAGATAGTCCCGACCGATTTCGCGCACGTCGAAGTCCTGCGGCGTTTCGACCTGGCCGAGAAGACGTCCCCGTGGATCGAACACCGACCACCGCGGCGCGGCGTCGTCCGGCCAGGAGTATTCCATCACCCACAGATTACCGTCGGCGTCGGCCTTCAAGCGGTCGAACGCGGGCATGGTGGCAGGAACGGGCATGTCCGCGAGAAGTCGTTCAAGCTGCCGCCGCCAGTTCGCGTCTTCTGCCTCCTCGAGGCGACGGTCTTTGTAGCGGTTCACATCCTGCGCAGTGACGGGCACTGGCTCGTACGACCTCCGGATGATGCGAGCGAGACGACCGTCCACATACTGAAACACCTCGTAGCGGTCCGTGGGTGCCACGTAGACGGTTGTCCCCGCCACAGCCGTCTGTGTGCTCCGGCCAAACGCCAGACTCGATGCGGCGGCTCGGCGCTCGTCACCGACCACAAAGAATTCCACCGACGGGGAGCGGGTGATCGAGTCAACAACGGCGCCGTCCGCACCGATGATCGCGTAGAGAGCGGTGTCGCGCACGACCACCGAGACCTTGCTGGGGGCGAACGCGAACCCGGCCGTGAACAGCCAACTTCCGTCACCCCGCAGTTCGAGCGCGGAAGGGAACCCGCTGCCAGGAAACTCCACGCGCGCCGACCGGATGTAGGTTCCCGACGGGTCGAACACCGAAAGGCGTCGCTGCCGGAAGTCCCACACGTAGATCGAATCGTGCGCCACGCCGAGCCGTCCCAGACCTTCGAACTCGCCGGGCCCACCTCCCCGGCGCCCCACGGTCTGGAGATGCCGCCCGTTGGCGTCAAAGAACCTGATCTCGTGGGTGCGGCCGTTCCCCACGACGATGCGGCCGTCCGAAAGACGAGCCACGCCGCTCACGCCGAACAACTGGTAGGCGTCCTCTCCCTCCAGGACCCCGATGTCCAGCGCCGGGGTCTCGACCACCGACCAGAGCCGTGGCGCCGACGGGGGAAGCGCATGATTCTCCACGATCTCGATCCCGGCACTATCGCGCACAACGACTCGGCGAGCGGTTCCGTCGTCCGAGCCACACGCGGCGACAAGGCAACCGACGAGTGTCGTGCACGCCATCCCTCTCGTCGTCATTCGACCGCCTTGGCCATTGGAAGGGGCCGGAATCCAAGTACGCCGCGTACCCGCTTCCGCCCCTCCTCGAGGAGGTCGTACGCCACCGGAACCACGATCAAGGTCAGCGCCGTTGCGCTGAGGAGACCGCCGATCACCGCAATCGCGAGCGGGGCGCGAAGGTCGGCCCCCCGCCCGATGCCTAGGGCCATTGGCGTGAGACCCAGCACCGTCGTGACCGTCGTCATCACGATCGGTCGAAGCCTGACGCGTCCCGCCTCGAGAATCGCCTGACGCAGTTCGAGGCCCTGCTTCCGCATTTGATTGATGAAATCCACCTTGACGATCGCGTCGTTCACCACGATGCCCACCAGAATCACGAGACCGATGAGACTCATGGTATTGAGCCCCTCCCCAGCGACCACCAGGGCCACCGAGGCGCCGATGGTCGCCAGTGGCACGGACAGCAAGATCGTGAACGGATGCACGAACGATTCGAACTGTGCCGCGAGGATCATGTAGACGAGCAGCAGCGCCAGCCCGAACGCGAAGGCGAGATCGCGGAAGCTGCGGTCCCGCTCTTCGTTCGCGCCGCCGATCTCCACTCTGAGACCGCGAGGTACCGCGAGATCGCCCGTCGCCGACTGCACGGCGCGCACGGCGCCGTCGAGGCCACCCTGGGCCACATCGGCAAACACCGTCACGACGCGAGCCTGCTCCAATCGCCGGATCTCCGAGGGACCGATCTCCTCGTGTGTGTTGACCAGCTCTCGGAGCGGGATGCCGTTCACTCGAAGCAGGCGTAGGGTCTCGAGTGACCGCCGTTCGGATTCCGGGAGCCGGACGAACACCGGAATCTTTTCGTCAAAATCGAGGAAGTCGGTCGCAATCTCGCCGCGCATGTACTGTTCCACCGTCGTCGCTATGAGCCGTGGCTCGATCCCGTACGCTGCGGCACGCTCGCGATCGATCTCGACCCGGATCTCCGGCTGTCCTTCGCCGGTCCCGAGTCGCACGTTGGTGACCGATGCGACCGTTCCGAGGCGGCCTGCGATCTGACGGGCGTGGCCGTAGGTGAGGTCAAGATCCTCGCCACGCACACGCACGGCGAGGTCGGCCTCGCTCCCCCCCAGCAACCTCCCCAAGGCCGTTGCTCCACCGGTCTCGACCGTGATTTCCGCCTCCCCGAGCGCTGCGAGACGTGGCTGCGCACGACCCAATACGTCCGCCGTGCTCGCGCCCTCGTGCAGCCGCACTTCCAGGACCGCGGTGTGGAGGCCGCTCTCGTCATCCTCCACGCCAGCAATGGCCTCCTGTCGGCCCACCCGCGTGAAGACCGCGTCCACCTCGGGGTCAGCGAGGAAGGCCGATTCCACACGACCGGCGGCGTCGGTCGTCTCTTCCAGCGGCGTGCCGCGGGGCAGGTCGAGACGCACGGTGAACGCGCCTTGATCCACGTCCGGGAGCACGTCACGCTCGAGCAGGGTCCCGAGTGCCACGGCGGCAATCAGGAATCCGACAGCAACTCCCACGACACGGCCTCGATGCGCGAGCGCCCGCTCGAGCAGCCGGTGATACCATCGGGCGAACACGGCAAACCGACCATCGAACCAGGTGAGGAACGGACCGAAGAGCTTCCCGAACCCGCGACCCGCTAGACGCGCGCCACCGACGGTTCCTCGCCGCAGCCATGTGGCCCCTCGAAGGTCGGCTGCCGCCGTCCACCGAGCGGCCATGGTCGGGAGAAGCGTCAACGCGACCAGGAGGCTTGCCAGGAGCGCAAAGGCCACGGCGAACGAGAGATCGCCGAACAACTCACCGGCCACACCCTCGACGTAGACGATGGGACCGAACACGGAGATTGTCGTCAGGGTTGACGCGGTGATCGCGCCTTGAACTTCCTCGGCCCCGCGAACCGCCGATTCGTTCCCCCCCCTCCCCTCCTCACGGTGCCGAAAAATGTTCTCCAACACCACGATGGAGTTGTCCACCAACATGCCGACGCCGAGCGCCAGTCCGCCGAGGCTCATGATGTTGAGCGAGACCCCGGCGAGATCGAGCAGCGAAAACGTCGCCACCACCGATATCGGGATGGCGAGACTCACCGCGATGGGATAGCGCGGATCGCGCAAGAACAGGAACAGCACCAGGAAGGCGAGAACGCCACCGTAGACCAGTGCCTGCACCACGTTCGAGATGGCCTCGGTGATGAACCCGGCCTGGCTCATCGCGACGTCGATCCGGAGGTCGGGATACTGCGCACGGAGTTGATCCAGGATGCGCCCCACGTCTTCCGCCACCCTGACCGTATTGGCACCGGATTCCTTGAACAGCAGCAATCCCACCGACTCGGTGCCGTTGTACCGCGCCAGGGATTCCCGGTCTCGGAACCCATCCTCGACGCGGGCCACGTCGCCGATCGTCACGGTTCCGGCGGCAGTCGTGTCGTTTCCGCGGCCGCCGAGCGGGACGGCGGCGATCTCGTCTACCGTCTGGAACTCGCCCAGCGTCCGCAACGCGTAGCGGTAGCGCCCGCGCAGGATGGTACCGCCCGGGGCGCTTTGATTGGCCGCGGCAAGGGCGTTCAACACGTCCTGCACGGTGAATTCATAGGATTCGAGCAGCCGCGGATCGACTTCGACGTGGATCTCGCGTTCCAGTCCCCCGGCCAACGCGGCTTCCGCCACGCCGTCGATCTGCTCCAGCCGCCGCTTGAACACCGACTCGGCCAGGTCCTTCAGCGCCCCGAGATCCACGGATCCGGAGACCGAGACGGCCATGATGGGCTCGGAGTTCGGGTCGGTGCGGAGGACAATGGGACGCCCGGCCAGCTCCGGCAGCTCGTCGCGCAGGTTGTCGAGTTGCTCCCGCACGTTGAGCGCCGCGAAATCCATATCGGTGCCCCACGAGAACCGGAGGGTGACCAGCGAGACCGCCTCGCGGGACACGCTCTCCACCCGCTCGACGCCGGGCACGCGACTCACGCCGCGCTCGATGGGCTCGCTCACGAACCGCTCGACTTCTGCGGGTCCGACATCCGGATACGACGTGTACACCACGAGCCGTGGATAGGCGACGTCGGGCAGCAAGTCGATGGGGATGCGGAAGAACGAGATGAGACCGAGGAAGACGATCGCCAGGAACAACATCGCCACGGCGACCGGACGGCTCACGGAGCGAGATGAGATCGACATGCGGCGGTGGGCTCTCAGGTGGTCGGTGGGCGACGTTTCAGTGGCGCGGAGACTCGCGCCGACGCCGCGAGCACCGCCATCATCGCACGCCGTCTCCCACCAACTCGGCGAGCGTCACCAGTGCACGCGCGTACTCGCCCTCGGCCGAGAGCAGCTGCCGCGCATCTTGCGACGTCTGCGTGACGATCTGCTGGAAATCCGTGAACCCGATGGTGCCGAGCTGGTATTGCTCCTGAGCCATGGTGAGGCGGCGGCGGCTCAGCTCGACCGCCCGCTCCGCCAACTCGAGTCGGCGTTCGGCCGTGGCCAGATCGATATGGGCGCTGCGCACCTCGCGCTCGAGGGAGAGCCGTTGTTCCCGAAGGTTCTCGTCAGCCACCCGCGCGTTCGCGGAGGCCTGCGCGATCGCGAGCGACGTTTGGAACCGGTTGAACAACGGGACTTGCACGTCGATCCCGAAGCCAAAGCTCCGGTCCCGTGGGTCGAACTCGAACAGGGCGTCGTAGCTCGACAGACTCACCGCGCGTCCGAAGCTTGCCCGGGCGGTCACGGCGGGCCAGCGGCGGCCCGCGGCGGCACTGGCGGCGAAATCGGCCTGCGCAGCGTCGGCTTCCGCGCCCCGAATGCGGGGGTTCAGCGCGAGTGCCTGCCTCACGAGGTCGTCGACGTCGAACTGCGATCGGTCGACCCCTGAGGGAAGATCCCCCGAGACGCGGAACGAGACGGTCTCGTCCAGCCCGATGAGCTCCGAAAGCCGCAGGGCCGCCTTCCGCGCGTCGCCCCGCGCCTGTTCCAAGGCCTGTTCCTGCTGAGCCACCTGCACCTGGGCACCCAGCACGTCCACCTCGGTTCGCGCGGCCACCCGAAAGAGCCGCTGGGTCGCGTCGAGTTGGCGGCGGGAGACTTCCAGGAGCTGCTCCTCCACGTCGATCAGCCGTTGCGCCTGGAGCGCCGTGTAGAACCGACGCTCGACCTCCGCCGCCAGCGTGGCTTCAGCCAGGTCGACATTGGCAAAGGCGGACGCGGCACCCGCCTTGGCTGCGCGGTAGTTGTTGAGGTTGGCGAGACCGTCGAATAGCGTGAGCCCACTCGATACGCCCTGGGTCGCCGTGCTGCTCCGGAACGTAAGCGGATCGTCGAGGGCGACGGGGCGGCCGAAATCGTCTTCGCCGGTCACGATGGTGCGGGAATTCCCAGACCAGGACAGCGACCCGGTAAGCGACGGGAGGAACGCGCCGACACCGGCCCGCACGTCAGCACCCGTGGCATCGGCGAGCACGCGGGCCCGTAAATAGGCCGGATTGTTCCGCCGCGCCAACTCGAGTGCCTCATCCAGCGTGAGCAGCGACTGCGGTTCCTGCGACCCGGCCGGCGTCGCGCGGCCTAGGAGTCCCGCCACGAGAAGCACAGTGAGCGCTCGCATCATGGCCTCCCGCCTTCCGCCTGGACACTCTCGACCAGGCGCACTCGCGCATCGTGAATCAGCGTGAAGTGCCCGTCGGTGAGCACCCATTCCCCGGGCTCCACCATCTCGGTATCGGGGTTCGATAGGATTTCCACGACCGAGTCGTTCGCCATGCCGGTCGTGACGTATCGCCATTTGGCGAGGCCCAGGTTGTCCTCGCCCTGGAACACGAACAGCATCGTGCGCCGGTCCCGCTCCAGCACGGCCGATCGGGGCACGAGGATCCGGTCGGCGAACTTCCGAGCCTCGAGCGAGACCCGCGCGTACATCCCGGGGAGGATCCGTCCTTCGGGATTCGGAATCGTCACCGTCACCCGGGCGGTGCGGGTCTGGCGCTCGACGAGGGGGTTGATCGTCTGCACCCGACCGACGAACTCCTCGCCGGGAAACGCGGCGAACGTCACACGCGCCCTCCGGCCCTCGGCCAGCAGCCCCACTTCTCCCTCGAGCACCTGCACCTCGACCTTGACCGGATTCAGATGTACCACGGTGAGAATCTCATCGCCCACCCGGACCGCTTGGCTCTCCACCACGCGCAACGAGGCAACGCGGCCCGCAAACGGAGCGCGGATCTGCGTCCGCGCCAGTCGCAACTCGGATTCGCGCAAGGCGATCTCGGCATCTTCGAGCCCACTCTTCGCGCGCGCCACCCGAGCACGTTCTGCCCGGACATCGGGATCCACAATCTGATCGTCGAACAGGGTCAGCTCGCGAAACGTTGCCGCCGCCTTGTCGAGCTGCGCGCGGGCTCGGGCGACCGCGAGGGCGTACTCCGTGGTATCGATCTCGACGATGACCCGCCCCGCCGCGACGGACATGTTCTCGCGAACCCGAACCCGCGTCACTTGTCCCTCGACCTGCGCTAAGAGCTTGGCTTGCCGCGACGCGGCGGCTTCGGCCGCCGCAGAAACCGAGACGACGAGCGTGTCGCGCCGCACCCTGGCGCCTTCGACCGGGATCGGCACGTCAGTGGAGAAGTTGCCGGCGGAGGAGACCTGGCCGGCCCCGCCCTCCGGGACGGCGGCGACTGCTGCATCAGTGGTTGACGAGCCGTTTCCGCTGAGCCTCAAGTAGATGCCGCCGCCCAACAGTGCGACAACGACCACGGCCCCGAGAATGCCAAAGGTTCTGCCGGCGAGCACCATGTTCCCCACGCCCCAGGTTCCAGGTGCGGTTGGCTCTACTCCCACGAAACGTGGGTTCGAGTCGTATGACAATACACGATATATATGTGGCAACCGTACGGGTCGCCAGAGAGGACGCGCAGACCGGGCAAACCGTTGCACGGTTGGGTCCGATGCGGTTCCCTTGTGCGACGTCCGCGCAGCTGTGAGCATCTATGCGACCGAGTCTCAACAGTGGATCAACCGCGGATCGTCGAGACGCGCCATCCCCAGACGCAAAGGAGTGGCAGTGACCCGAATCCCAATCCATGGCATCGCCGCGGCCACGCGCCCGTTGGCATTGGTGGCGATGCTGGCGGCTATCGGCACGGCGGCCGCCCCGTCCCAAGCCGAGGCACAGCGCATGTCATTGTCGGAGCCGGTCGCCACCTTCGCCGAACCCTTCAGCTCAGTGGCGGGGCTCCGGGAGTTGCGCGACGGTCGCGTCTTGGTGGCCGATCGCATCGAGCAGCGTCTGGTGTTGGTGGACATGGCGCGGAATACCCAGACCGACCTGGGGCGCCGGGGTGAAGGGCCGGGCGAGTATGAGATGCCCGGGGCGCTGTTTCCTCTCCCGGGTGACTCCACGCTGATGATGGACATGTTGAACCGCCGGTTCACCCTCATCCAGCCCGACGGAAAGCTCAGCACCGCGACAATCCCACTTCGACACCCCGATGGATTCCCGATCTTCCCTCGGGGAATCGATCACCGAGGGCGGATCTACTTCGATCTCGCCGGCATGATGATGCCGGGCCTGGAGGAGACGGCTGCGTCCGGGATCGCGCCGATCCTCCGCTGGGATCCGACGTCGGGGGCGGTCGACACGCTCGGCACCGTCAACTTCCCGCCGATGCCCGGTGCGACGGGCCCCGGCGAGGTGCGGATCTCGATCGGTGGCGGCACCCCGTACGCCGGCCGGGACGAGTGGGCCGTAACGCCCGACGGTCGGGTGGGGATGGCGCGACACGCGCCGTATAGGGTGGAATGGCTGTCCAGCGGGAGGGCACCGGTGATTGGCCCCGAGATTCCCTACAGGCCCGTCCCGGTCACCACGGACGAAAAGGACGCCTGGGCGGACGCCATGACCAGCCGTGGTCTCATGATCGAGGTCGAGAATGGGAGGCGTCGCGTGCGCCGGCCACCGAGGCCGGACATCGATCGGCAGACGTGGCCCACGGAGATGCCGCCGTTTCTGAGCGGCGCGAGCCGCACGACCCCGGAGGGGGAGCTCTGGGTGGAGCGGGCCCAGCCTGCAAAGGACACACGAAGGACGTACGACGTGTTTGACCAGAGCGGGCGCCTCGTCCGTCAGGTGTCGCTGCCACCGGGCCGACGGCTCATCGGCTTCGGCACGGTGGTCCTGTATGCGGTGCGCGTCGATCAGGACGATCTGGAATGGCTGGAGCGCTACAGCCGCTGAGTGGATCC
>JBFIHA010000044.1:0-23947 GCA_041602035.1 Gemmatimonadales bacterium
CCACTGTGGTATCGGTGGCTGCGGGGCAGACGCCGAGCTCACCCGCGTTCGCCCCGCCCGGTTCGCGCCCGCAGGACAGAACCTCCCAGCAGTTCTGTTTCACATCCATGCTCGATCCTCCCCTGGCAGTGGCGGCGGAGACCAGCAGAACCACGGACGGGACGATTCCTCTCGCCAATGTGCCACATGAGCGTGAGGGTGCAACCCATTAATACGAATGTTGCAGTTTGGAATCTGGACGTGCTGCGCGACGGTCAGAGGGACTCGCCGGTTGTCAGTTGATGGCTGACGGCTGATAGCTGCAGCGGAGGTCAACCCCCAAGGGATTGCTCCCGGCGGGTTTCACGTTCTCGGCGAATCGTTGCTTTTCACTGCTATCCTTTGCCAATCTGCGAGCAGTGAAACCTTCCCAAAAAGCTTCCCACAGTCCATCACGGAGCCACTCAACGATTCAGCTTCTCGCCCCTCCTGGGCGAAGCGTCACCGAGACCGTTGGGCACTGCGGCCTGCGAAGCAGCTGGAGGAATCGGCCTGGGCAGTGGCCGGCAAGGGGCAACCCTCCCGGTTGGTTGACTGCGTCGCCGGGATGTGAACCATTAGTGCATGACTGACCCCAGTCCCGACGTGGTTCATGCGCTGGTGGAAAATCACCGGCGGTTCCGCGCCTTCCTTGCGCAGCGGGTGGAGAATGCGGATGATGCCGAGGACATTCTCCAGGCCGCGCTTCTGAAAGGCGTAGCGAAGGGCGGCTCCGTCCGCGACCACGAGAGCGTCGTGCCGTGGTTTTACCGGCTGCTGCGCAACGCCATCACGGACTACTACCGTCATCGCGGAGCCGAGGCCAAAGCGCTGGAGCGTGCCGCAGGCTTCGCAACCGATGCGCACGAGCTCGAGCCGGAGGTGGAGCGGGCCATTTGCCAGTGCATGTACGATCTGCTTCCCACGCTTCCGGAGGACTATGCCATGCTTCTGAGACGCGTAGACCTGGAAGAGGAGACCATCGCCGAAGTGGCCGCCGACACCGGCATGACCGCGAACAACGTGCGTGTCAAGCTCCACCGCGCGCGCCATGCCCTCCGTAAGCAACTCGAGCGAAGCTGCGGAAGCTGCACCGAGCACGGTTGTCTCGATTGCACCTGCGGGGGCACCACCTCCCACCGTTGCTAGCCACACCGACGTCGCCCGGTGTAATGCCGCCTGCGCTCAACCGTCTGCATGGGTAAGCGGACGCCGATCGGAGCCCTCGCCGATGGGGACCGACCGGGTTCTCACGCAAACGATCAATGGTGAGGGTCCCTTCCCGAGCCAGGAGTTGAAAGCAATGCATAGCGCTAGGCATGATCATCACATTGAAGCCAAGGCGAACAGAACGGCCCCAGAGCAGCGCGATCCAGTTTGCGGCATGACCGTCCCGGCGGAGGGATGGCTGCAAGGCGTGCACCGGGGAACGACGTACGTGTTTTGCAGCGAGCACTGCCTGCGGGAGTTCCAAGGAGATCCTGGGCGGTACCTCTCCACGGCGCCGCCACCAGGCGGAGGCGATTCGGCATCTGCGGCTGTGCCTGGAACCGCCTACGTCTGTCCGATGGATCCCGATGTCCGCCGGGATGCGCCAGGGGCGTGTCCCAAGTGCGGCATGGCGCTGGAACCGGAAGTCGGTGTCTCACCCTCCACGCGGACGGAATACGTCTGCCCCATGCACCCGGAGATCGTTCGGAGTGAGCCCGGCTCGTGCCCCATCTGCGGCATGGCGCTCGAGCCGCGGACCCTGACACTGGACGAGCCGGAGAACCCCGAGCTCGTCGATATGCGCCGACGCTTCTGGGTGAGCGCAGTGCTGACGTTGCCCCTCGTTGCCGTCGCGATGTCTGAGATGCTGCCCGATGGGGGACCGCTCGTCCGGTGGCTCTCGCCACGAGTGCTGAGCTGGACCCAGCTTACCCTGGCCACACCCGTCGTCTTCTGGGGTGGCTGGCCGTTCTTCGTGCGCGGCTGGCAGTCGGTGGTCACACGTCATCTGAATATGTTCACCCTGATTGGACTCGGCGTCGCTGTGGCGTACGGCTACAGCGTGGTGGCGGCGCTGCTACCGGGTCTGTTTCCGGACTCGTTCCGCAACCATGCCGGCACGGTGGGCGTGTACTTCGAAGCTGCCGCCGTCATCGTGACGCTGGTACTGCTCGGTCAAGTACTGGAGCTCAAGGCGCGGAGCCGCACGGGTGCGGCCATCAAGGCGCTACTTGGCCTCGCCCCCAAGACGGCTCGACGCATTGAGGACGACGGGTCGGAGGCTGACGTGCCCCTGGAGCACGTTCGGCTAGGCGACCGCTTGCGGGTCCGCCCCGGCGAGAAGGTACCGGTGGATGGCGTGGTGCTGGATGGGGCGAGCGCGGTGGACGAATCGATGATCTCCGGCGAGCCCGTTCCGGTGGAGAAGGCCAAGGGGGACCTTCTGATCGGCGCGACCGTGAACGGTACCGGTTCCTTAGTGATGCGGGCCGAGCGCGTGGGCGCCGACACGCTGTTGGCCCAGATCGTTCGCATGGTTGCCGAGGCGCAACGGAGCCGGGCCCCGATTCAGAAACTGGCCGACGTCGTTGCCTCCTACTTCGTTCCAGCTGTGGTGCTGATCGCCATCGCCACGTTCGTTACCTGGGCGCTGGTCGGCCCGGAGCCGGCGATGGCGTTCGCACTGATCAATGCGGTGGCCGTGCTCATCGTCGCGTGCCCGTGCGCCTTGGGACTCGCGACACCGATGTCGATCATGGTCGCGACCGGGAAGGGTGCCACCTTGGGCGTGTTGTTCAAGAACGCGGAGGCGATCGAGGTCTTGCGAAAAGTTGACACGCTGGTCGTCGACAAGACGGGCACACTCACGCTGGGGAAGCCAAAGCTTGTGACGGTGACGCCCGTCGCTGGGTGGAGTGAGGACGAGTTATTGAGCCTTGCGGCGAGCCTGGAGCGGGGCAGCGAGCATCCGCTGGCGGCGGCGATCGTCCAGGGGGCGGAGGAGCGCAAGGTCCCGCTCGTCGGCGCAGCACAGTTCGAGTCGCTCACGGGGCGAGGCGTCACGGGGACGGTGAACACGCGCACCGTTGCCCTGGGCAACCGCAAGCTTCTGGACGAGCTCGGGATCGACCCGGGTTCCCTGGGCGCGCGTGCCGAGGACCTGCGGCTGAGCGGTCAGACAGTGATATTCGTGGCGGTGGACGGTGCCACTGCCGGGATCCTCGGTGTCGCCGACCCGGTCAAGGACACGACGCCCGAGGCGGTCGAGCGTCTGCACGCCGAAGGCATCCGAATTGTGATGCTCACCGGAGACAGCCGCACGACGGCGACGGCCGTGGCACGTGGACTCGGAATTGACGACGTGGTTGCCGAGGTGCTGCCCGAGCAGAAGGCGGAGGCAGTCAAGCGGCTGCAGGCCGAGGGCCGTGTTGTCGCGATGGCCGGCGATGGCATCAACGACGCCCCGGCGTTGGCGCAAGCGGAAGTGGGGATCGCCATGGGCACCGGAACGGACGTGGCCATGGAAAGCGCGGGTGTCACGCTGGTGCGCGGCGACCTAGTCGGTATCGTGCGGGCGCGCCGGTTGAGCCGTGCCACCATGCGCAACATCCGGGAGAACTTGTTCTTCGCGTTCATTTATAACAGCCTTGGGGTCCCCGTGGCTGCGGGGGTGCTGTACCCGTTTTTCGGCATCCTGTTGAGTCCAATGATCGCGGCAGCGGCGATGAGCTTCAGTTCCGTCTCGGTGATCGGAAACGCGCTGCGGCTTCGAACCTTCAGGATGAAAGGGTAGGTGCGGTGACGCTGAGCACGATACCTTTCACTCTCGCCGGGACAGCAGTCCGTGTGTCTCTCTCGAAAGGGCTCTCGATGATGACCCTCTTCCAATCCACCGCAGCACGGCTGACCATCGCGCTCGTGGGATTGATGCTCTCAAGTACGACGAGTGGCTCGGCACAACGGCCCACCGATGCGAAAGACGTGGTCGCTGTCATCGACGCGTTCCACTCGGCGCTCGCGCGGGGGGACTCCACCGCCGCGCTGAACCAGCTCGCCGACGATGTGGTCATCCTGGAGAGCGGCCGGATGGAAGACAAGAGCCATTATCGCTCGGGCCACTTGAGCGGTGATATGCGTTTTGCCCAGGCCGTGTCTCGGGAGCGCGCCGAGATCGCGGTTCAGATCCTGGGCGAGGTGGCTTGGGCGCACTCGACCAGCACGGCCGTCGGGACGCTAGGCGATCGCTCCCTCGACCTTCAGGGTGCCGAACTCGTGGTGCTGGCTCGCGTCGATGGTGTGTGGAAGATCAAAGCGATCCACTGGTCTTCCCGCCCGCGCCGATGAACGTGACCCGTACGATGTGGCGACCCGAGGGGACGGCGTTCGGCAATTGGCGAGGGCTCAGTCGTGCGGCATCGGCAGCGCCACGAGCACCGCGGTGACCGCGAGGATGACGGCAGCAATGATCAATTCGGCGCTGCCCGTTCGGGCCAGCGTGCGTGCTGCGTTGGGGTTGTCCAATCGCGGTTTGACTCGTCGCCAGTTGTATGCGCCGAGGCCCGCGGCCACTCCGAACAGCAGCAGTTTCAGCACGAGCGTACGCCCGTAGGCTCCACTCCACAGATCGCCGATCGACTCGAGATACACGAACGCAGTGATCACCCCACTCGCCGTGAGTGTAGCCACGGCTCCCAGCGCGAGGGGCGAAAACGCGCGCACAGCTGCTGACAACGCTGTTCCGCTTCCGTTGCGAAGAAACAGCACAATCGTGAACAGCGTGCCGAGCCACAAGCACGCGCCCATCACATGCGCGACCTGCATGATCACGTTCACCCACGGTGCGGTCCCCTGGCTCACGGCATGTCCGGTGAAGGGAGCCGTGATGACGACGGCTGCCGCCGCCGCGGCCGTCAGCGCGGTGCGGGCTCGAGGACGCCAGACGGCCAGAAGGAGCAGCGCTCCGGCCAGCGCCACCCCACCGAGTTGCCAGCGCCACCCCGACCCCCATCTGGTCTCGAGCGCGATGATTCGCACGTACTCCCACGTGACGGCGTCATCGATCCCAAATGCTGAGAAGGTCTGGGCGTACAGTCGCCAGAGAGTGGCCGCACCAAGGACGACGACCGCCGCAAGCGACCACCGGTGCAGATCGCGGCCAACGCGATCTTCTTTGTCCCCGGCGTGCGTTTGCCACGCGCGCCGGACGGCAACCCGAAACCCGGCCGCGCCACCGATCACCAGGATCGACACATATCCCGCCCACCGTCCGGCCGCCGCATACACGGCGGCCAGCAGTTCAGGATCCATGTCCGTCTAGTGCGGTGAGAGGCAGGACGGTCAGTACCGATCGGGGCGATCGACTGCGACGGTGAACTGGTAATCCCCTCGCACGATGTGACCGTCGTTCCCGGCTGCGCGCCACCTGACCCGGTAATCGCCCGGTGGGACCTCGTCCATCACCTGTGCCTTGATTGACTTGGGGTCGTCCGTCGCCTCCACGTCACCCACCTCGATGTCGCCCAGCGCGCCTTCGATGCCTATCGCTGACAGCGACCGTTCCGGGGCCTCGCTGAACCACAGGCGGACGGTGTCGGGTGCGGCTGCGAGGACTTCGTCCGCCGCCGGGTAGCTAGCCGTCAAGCGGAGATGCACTGCGGTCATCGCGGCGGTGAAGCCAACGAGCGCGAGGAGACCAGTAGCCTTGGTACCCATGACTGTACGACGTGTGCGTTGCATGCTGCTGCCTTTCCTTCAAAGAGAAACTGCGGAAGCTGATGACTGCCTGACGCGAAAACGCGGGGTCGGTGGGAAACCGTCCCCGCGTTGAGCGGAGGGCGGCGGACTCGTTGCGAAGCAGAGCGAGGCTGCGGTAGCAGCCGCAGCTCTACCCCCAAGGGATTGCTCCCGGCGGTTTTCAAGACCGCTGCCTTACCAGTTAGGTCTAGCCCTCCTGTGCATGCAAGCTAATAGGTCACAATCGCGTTCCAAGCTCACCCACAACTGCCGCAGGCTCAGCACTGTCGGCTGTCGGCACTCAGAGGTCGCGCAGCGCCGACTCGGGTGACCGCACCCCGACCAACTCGATCTCCGCGAAGGACTGCCGAAGCGCTTGGAGTTCGTCGGGAGTAAACGTGACCTCAAGGGCGCCCATGTTCTCCTCCACATGATGGAGCTTGGTCGTACCTGGGATGGGCACGATCCACGGCTTCTCGGCCAGCAGCCAGGCCAGCGACAACTGTGCAGGTGTTGCGCCCTTCCGCCTCGCCCATGACCGAACCAGATCAAGGAGTGCCATATTCACCTGGAGGGCATCGGGCGTGAAATAGGGAACCGAGGCGTGCCGAGATGCCTCGGCAAACCGGCTGTATTCGTTGAACTTGTCCCCGAGAAATCCGCGACAGACCGGGCCCCACGGGACGAATCCGATTCCAAGCTCTTCGCACGTGGCCAGAACGTCGGCCTCGGGAAATCGCTGGACGAGTGAGTATTCGGTTTGCAGTGCTGCGACGCGCTGGACGGCGTGCGCTCGCCGTATGGTTTCCGGTGAGGTCTCCGAAAGGCCGAAGTGGAGCGCTTTTCCTTCCTGAATCAGGTCGCGCACCGTTCCCGCAACGTCCTCGATGGGGACCTCGGGATCGACGCGATGCAGGTAGAGCAAGTCGATACGATCCGTCCGAAGGCGTCGGAGCATGCCCTCCACCGCCCTTCGGATGTGTTCGGGCCGGCTGTTCCGTCCAGCCCTGCGACCGTTCTCGAAGGCGAATCCGAACTTGCTGCCGATGACGACGTGATCGCGCACGGGTGCTAGCGCCTCGCCGACGTACTCTTCATTGGTGAACGGGCCGTACACCTCCGCCGTATCGAAGAAGGTGACACCGAGTTCCACCGCCCCACGGATGACGGGAATCATCTCATCTTTGGGCCTGGGTGGGTTGTAGCTGCCACTGGTCATGCTCATGCATCCCAACCCGATAGACGAGACTTCCAGCGTGCCCAGCATGCGGCGGCTGTCCTGCGACGGCGCCAAACCCGTCCGTCCGTCCGCCGCGCCCTGCGCCTCGGCGCTCACGCCGAACCCTTGCGCTTGCGCACCGGTCGTCAAGGCAAGAAGCGGCACTGCTACCCCGAGCCCTGAGGCAAGAAAATCACGGCGGTTCACTGCGTTTGGGTTGCTCTTTACGGGTCGGTCGCGTTGTTCGTGGTCCATTGAAACCGTTCCTGTTGTGGTCCTTGGTTTCCGGTGCTGCTTGCCGATCATCGTTCAGTGTTTGGCTTGTTGCGTTGAACGAGTTTGGGTCCGGCTAACATGCCATCAGGAAGTCGAAGTGGCCAGGCATGACGATGCTCATGAGTTGCCAGCTGGCCCAACGACGGTGGGTTCATGGAACACCGCGCTCGGGACGATATACTTGCTTGCAGACTCGAAGGCTTGCGGGACTCGCTTCTTTCAGCGAGCCTTTTCGCTCAAGCGGCCCGATTCCGACGTTGCGTGCCTCATCACGGTTGGGATTGGCTTCCGGAGCTCTCTTGGAGGACTTCTGATGAGACGAACTGGTGTTCTCACGATGGCCATACTCTTGGCGTCATAGGCGCTATCCCATTCCCCAGAGAGTGGGCGGTGCCAGTTCCACGCTGTTGCCGGCGGGATCGCGGAAGTAGATGGAGCGGCCCTCCGACCAATCGACCTGCTGCTCGATCGCGACACCGCGGGCCTCGAGGTGCTCCCGCCAGGCATCCAGCTCCTCGGCCCGCACGGCGAACGCCACATGGCCGGGCCCATCGGCGCCGTGGCTGGGAACGAGTTGGTGCGGCTCGCGGGTGCGGCTGGGGTCGAAGATAAGCAGCACGCCGTCGCCGCACCTGAACGTAAGTCCCCGGTCGGTCATGCGGGAGGCGAGCTCCAGGCCGAGAACGTCGCGATAGAACCGCTCCGCGGCGGCCAAGTCCGTCGCGTAGAGGCAGGTCTCGAAGATGCGCCTCAGCTCCATCGCGTCTGCATATCGCGGTCTCTCGGGTCAGCCGGCTGGCTCGATGTTCTGGTTCACCCGGAAGAAGTTGTCTGGATCGTACCGCTTCTTGATCCCGGCCAGCAGAGCGTAGTTGTCGCGGTACGTCGCCTTCACGCGGTCCTGCCCTTCATCCATCATGAAGTTCACATACGCACCGCCTGCCGAGTGCGGGTGAAGCGCGTCGAAGTACGACTTCGTCCAGTCGATGATCTTGTCGTTGTTCGCCGGGTCCGGATCGACACCGACGATGACCTGAGCCCAGTTGCTCTCGCGATAGGCCCACGGTGTATCACCGTTGCTGACGCGGTGCGCGGCCCCGTCGATGGGATACAGGTGCATCGTCGAGTGCCCGGTGGGGATCGCGGAGCCGAACCGCACGTGCTCGGCGATGGCCGCGTCGCTGATCTCGTTCACAAAGTCGGCCCGCCAGTACCACTGGAGCCCTGGCGGATAGAAGACGTCGAACATGCTCTGCATCGCCGGGTGCGGC
Source organism: Gemmatimonadales bacterium (assembly GCA_041602035.1). Classification (GTDB taxonomy): domain Bacteria; phylum Gemmatimonadota; class Gemmatimonadetes; order Gemmatimonadales; family GWC2-71-9; genus JAOTVV01. Next base: position 8,509 of record JBFIHA010000044.1, read on the forward strand.
ATCGGTCCCACGTGTTCGAAGGCCGGTGGCCCGAACGCCCGTATCGGCTTGAAGACCTGCTCGGCCTTTTCCGCCGGACCCGTGTAACACCAGATGACGCCGCACATCGCCTTGCCGTGCAGATGGTCGGGGAAAGGAGGTCCGGGGACGACGAGGAAGGCGAAGAAGCCGCCGAGCTCCTCCGGAGCCTGCAAGATGAACTCGCGGTACCACCTCAATACCTCGGCTGCCTGGTCCAGCTCCCAGAGCGTCGGCCCGGCGTAATTCGTGTGCAGGGGATGCGCCCTGAACACGAATGATGTGACGACACCAAAGTTGCCGCCGCCGCCGCGGATCGCCCAGTAGAGGTCCTCGTGCTCCTCGGCGCTGGCGGTGACGGTGCTCCCATCGGCCAGCACCATGTCGGCGGCGAGCAGGTTGTCGATGGTCAGCCCGTACTTCCGGGTCAGGTGGCCGACGCCGCCGCCCAATGTCAGGCCGGCGACCCCGGTCGTGGAGATGGTGCCGGCGGGCACGGCCAAACCGTGCTCGTGCGTCGCCGTGTCCACATCGTTCCAGGTGCAGCCGCCGCCCACCCTCACCGTGCGGGCCTTGGGGTCGATCGCGAGGTCGTTCATCTTCGAGAGGTCGATGACGAGGCCATCCTCGCACAGACCCAACCCTCCGCCGTTATGGCCGCCGCCGCGGATCGCCGTGAGCATCTCGTTCTCCCGGCCGAACCGCACGGCTGTCTGGACGTCCTTCACGTCCGCGCAGTAGGCGATCAGGCGCGGCCGCTTGTCGATCATGCCGTTGTAGATCTTGCGGGCCTCGTCGTAGCCCGGGTCGTTCGGTCGGATCAGCTCCCCGTGCAGGCCTTTCTTGAACGCTCCGACGGTGTTGGTCGCTGGCATGCTATCCTCCCTGGAATATCTGCGATGGTCGGCGACTACCCCTGAGGGGCGAGCAACGGTCGTGATCCGCGCCGGCTCTTCGATGCCGAGCGGTTTCTCGAATCGAGATCGAGCGTGTCTCTGAGCATCTCGCCATCGACGCACGGCACGAGGTGGTGGAGGAAGGAGTCCGTGTCGCCGGACTTATGCGAAAGCAGAACGTGCGGATGGTGGAGGCCCGCCGTTGCCGCGATCTCCTGGACGAGCCGAGCGGGGCCAGGCGCGGCGGCGGGTATTCCCTTACGGATTTTGCCGGAATCCCGCTCGACGGGATAGCGGTTGGCGAGGGTGGGCCTTGGCCGGTCGACCTGATCGGGCATGCGGGAGGGTCCCGAGGTTGACGGTCTAAAAAGGATAGGGTTTTTATCGGGATTCAGCTAGGGGGGGACCGGCCGTCGCACTTCGGTACTCAGCCACGGCAGGACGCGCCGCGACGACGATCTGCCGATACCGATAGCTGACGGCCTGGTAGGTGCAGCGGAGTGCGGGGGACTTGAGCGGAGGGCGGGGGACTCGAACCCCCAAGGGCTTGCGCCCGGCGGTTTTCAAGACCGCTGCCTTACCAGTTAGGTCTAGCCCTCCCGAACCTCCAAGATAACCCGATGGGGCGCCCAAACGAGCTCGTGTGGAAGCCAGCCGCGGGCTCCCACGGGGCCACATCGCAATCCCCGGCTGCCGCCCGGGCACCCCCGGCCGATTGCGCGGTGACGACTTCGATGCATGTTTGTCCGGGAACGGCCTGATCTGGGCGCCATGATCCATCCTGCCCCTCACCCGAACGCCATGCGGAGCACCGCACGTGTCGCCGACGAAGTCTGAGCCGAAACCCCAGGGCCCAGCGATCCAGGTCCAAGTCGTCGGCCGAGGAGCGCCGGTGGAGTTCAATCGCGCGTTCGTGATTGGGCGGGGCGACGACTGCGACGTCGTCATCAAGGAAGATGTGGTGAGTCTGCGCCATGCGGAGGTTGCGTTTGCGAAAGGCGAATGGCGGGTTCGCGACCTGGGCAGCACCAATGGCACCTATGTGCACGGCAAGCCGATCGAGTCCGTGGCCGTCCAGCAACCGCTCAACCTCCGCCTCGGCTACAGTGGCCCGCTCCTCCTCCTGACGCCGCCTGGCGCGCCGGACCGGGCGCGGGAGACGGTGTCGCAGCCCCCGCGGGCCAGCGCCATGGCGGACCGCTACTTCAGCGAGAAGCCGCCACCCGACATGAGCGAGTACACGGCCAAGATGCGCCGCATCGTGAAGGGTGAGCAGCAGAAGCGCGCCAAAAAATACCGCGTCGCCGTGGGTATTCTGGCGGTGCTGGTGGTGGCAGCTGGCGGGTACGCGTACTGGCAGCGCCAGGTGATCAAGCGGCAGCGTGCGGCAGCCGCCGAGCTGTTCTACACCACCAAGGCGCTCGAGCTGGAAGTGAGCCGGCTGCAGCTCACCGCGGCGGAGCAGCAGTCCTACCGCGAGCGGCGGACGGAGTTGGAACAGCGCTACCAGGAACTGGTCGACGCGCTCGGTATCTACAGCGACGGGGGGCGGAAAGACCACCAGCTCGTGTACCGCGTGGCGCACCGATTCGGCGAATCGGAGGTAAACGTGCCGCGCGAGTTCGTCGACGAGGTGCTGCGCTACATTCAGCGCTGGAAGCGTTCAGGTGAGTTGGAAGACGCGATCGCCCGTGCCGCCGAACACAGCTACGGCGAGCGAATCGCCGAGGTCATGCTGGATCACGATCTGCCACCCGACTTCTTTTACCTTGCGCTCCAGGAGAGCCGCCTCAAGGTGGAAGCCGTGGGGCCGGAGACGCGGTTCGGCTTCGCCAAAGGGATGTGGCAGTTCCTGCCGTCCACCGGGCGCGAGTACGGACTGCAACCGGGGCCGCTCGTGGGGCAGCGGATCCCCGACCCGCTGGACGATCGGCACGACTTCGAGAAGGCGACCCGGGCCGCCGCGCAGTACCTGTACGACATCTATACGACGGATGCCCAGGCGTCTGGTCTCCTGGTGATCGCCTCGTACAACTGGGGACAGACCAATATCCTGCGGCTCATTCGCTCGCTGCCGGAGACCCCGCGCGAGCGGAACTTCTGGAACCTGCTCACTAACTACCGCGACCGGATTCCGCGGGAGACCTACGGCTACGTGTTCAACATCGTGGCCGCGGCCGTGATCGGAGAAGATCCCTCACTGTTCGGGTTCGAGTTCGCGCCCCCGTTGCCCGCGCCGGACAGCCTGGTCGCGCAGCCTGCCGCCAACGGTCCCTGAGCTCGCGGCGGCGCACTGCGAGCGGCCGTCTACACCGGCCGCACCTCCAACATCACCGTATCCACCGCCAGACCGTCGGGGCCGTAGTCCACCAGCAGCTCGGCCTGATACACTCCAGGCTCCTCCGGCAGTGTCCACCGCACCCGGCGCGCGCCGGGATCGTCGATCGTCCCCGCCGACACCGTCCAGGAGGCCTTCCACCGGCCCGCATACTCGGTGGTGGCCTCGAGCTCGACCTCGTGTCCGCGGCGCTCCTCGAGCGCGATCGCCGCGGGTGCGCGGCTGCCGAGCGGTAGGGGATCGGCGCGGTCTGAGGTCACGGTCACGCCGCCGCCACTCAGGTCGAGCGTGAACGTCCGCGTGATGGTGCACTCCGGACCGTCTGAAATCTGGAAGGTGGCGTTCAGGGTGAACGTGGCGGTCGGAACCTGGAAATCCAGCACGTGGAACACCAGCATGAGGCCGCGACTGGTCTCGGGGCTGGGTCCGTTCACCAGCAGCAGTCGCACCGGGCCGGTGGTATCCGTGATGCTGGCCGCGGTCAGTCCACCCTGCGCGAAGTTCTGGATCGTGACGAGGACCGTGCTGTCATTGCGCACGGCCTGTGCGAAGAGGTTCTGACCGGCGTTCACGTCGGAGCACTGGAGCGGCGGTGGCGGCGGATCGACCGCGCCGATCCCGTCGCAGTTGCTGAGGCCCGCGGTGGCCAGCGCCACACCCGCCATGCCCGCCGCCGCCCGTCGTGCCTTGTCCGTCGCCCCCATCGTGCCCCCTAGATTTGGTGCGGTACCGGAAGGATTTCCGTCGACACACCCATTCCGACCGATGACACGAGTGCTGGCGCCCCGTCGTCGTCGAGATCTGACGATCCGGTGAGCATAGCGACCCGCCGCTCCATCTCCCGACGAAATGCCTTGCACTCCGTCACAAACTGGAGGTCGGCCCGCGCCACGTCCTGGCATAAGGCCATGGCGAAGCGCTTGACCGCGTCCCCGTCGCGCACGTCCGACGCCGACACGAACGCGAGCGCGCGCTCCAGGCCGCGCACGCTGTCCAGCCCCACGCGACGAGTGAAGTCGATGAGCGCATCATGCCACGCAGGATCCCACGCGTCGGGATAGAAGCGGCGCAACACCTCGTTGTCGAACCGGATGCCCAGCGTGAGATTCGCCACACCGTCGCTCTTGAAGTTGCGGGCCGCGAACGCCGTGGTGACGATGCGGAACAGCACCTCCACGCGGGGATCCCGCATCTCGTAGCCCCACGCCCAGTAGTCCCCGCGCAGCCGCCCCTGTCCTTCGAGGATCCGCTGGAGCGGCGTGCCCGCATAGACCTCGGCGCGGCAGAAGTTGAACGGGATGTCGGCGAACCGCGTCATGAAATCGAGGTTCGCGCGCACGCCGTCCAGCGTCGCCTCCGGATCGAACATCAGCACGTTGAAGGAGCCGTAGATGCCGAGGTCACGCAGCACCGCGAGCGCCCGCCGGTTGTGTTCCGGCGTGACGCGACGGTTCAGGCTCACGATACCCTCGTCCGAGTTGGTCTCGATCCCGACGTACACGCGAATCAGGCCCATCGACCGGAGCAAGCTGAACAGCTCGGGGTGCACGTCGGTGGGACGGCACTTGATCACGAAGGCGACGTCGTCCAGCCCGGCGTCACGCATGAGCCGCTGCAGCTGCCGACAGCGCTCCAGGTTTCGCTCGAGCGAGGGCACCAGGAAGTTGTCGTCGTGGAACACGAACAGGCGCACGCCGCGCCGCTCGTAGTCCTCACGCATTTCGGCCACGATGTTCTCCGGGCTCCGCGTCCGGTAGCGCGGCCCGTCCGCAGTGCGGTGATACGCGTGAATGCAGCAGAAGCTGCAGTCGGCGTAGCACCCTCGGCTTCCCACCAGCGGTGCGGTCGCCACGCCGAGGACCGTTCGCGCCGCGCCGCGGCGATCGGGGAAGGGGAGATCGTCGAGCGGCGGGAGTGGCCGGCGCCCGCTGTCCACGAGCCCGCCCGCGCCGTGGGTAACGGTGCCGGGAACGCCGGCGACCGACTGGCCGTCCCGCACGCGGCGACAGATGTCGCGCAGCGTTAGCTCCCCTTCGTGCCGCACCACCGAATCCACCGCGGGGAAGTCGCGCAGCAGGTTGGCGTACTCGAACGTGGCGAAGTGGCCGCCCAGGGTGATGTGGGCCCGGACACCACGCTCCCGCAGTCGGGCAGCCAGTCCCACCAGCTCGCGCGCTCGCGTCTGAAACGGCACCGAGATCCCCACCACCAGGGGATCGAGCGCTGCGATTCGCGCCACGACCTGGTCGGAATCGGACCCGGCATTGAACGGCACCAGCTCGGCGCGAGACCCGTCCGCGGCGACGGACGCCGCGAGGTAGCGCAGCGAGAGGTTCTCTTCCAGCTCGGCGCCGACCAGCGCCACGGGGTGGGGCATGACCACCTCGGGTGAGAGCCTTCCGTTCGGATACCGGGCGGGCACCCGGCGGGTCACATCACCGCGCGCTGGGCGGTATGCGCATCGCGCCACAGGCCGATCGCCAGGGCGATCGTGACAGCGACGGCGAGGACGCTGGGCCACCTCGGGATGACGATGTCGTCCACCGTGAGGTCGATGCCCATGGCGATGCGCAGGAGATGGCCCGCGGCGACCAGACCGAGAAACACGCAGGTGAGCAGTGTGGCAGGGCGCATGATGACCCCCCTGGTGAGGTGCTAGTGCGGCCGCCGGCCCTCCACGATGTGCAATTGGACGAACCGGACGGCGGAATCGGGGAGGACTTCGATACGATACACGTGGAGCGAAAGATGTGCGGGAAACACGCCCCGTAACAGCTCCGCCGCGTCCGCATCTTGCTGATGCGCGATCTCGGCGGCGCTCTTGCCCGGCAGCTTGCGCTGATAGTCACCACACACGGCCGCCCCGGGCCCGCCGGGTGCGGCACCGTGAAAGAACAGGAACACCCGTTCCAGCTTGTGGGCCTCGATCAGAAACAGGCAGTCCGAGCGCACGCGGTGTGCGCGGGTGAACTCGCCGCCGCCTGTGGCCAGGGCCCCCGGTCCGCCGGGCACGTACACGCGGTCATAGGCTTCCACGCCGAGCGTGCGCAGAAACGCGTCCAGCTCCTCTTGGTGCCGGCCGTCGGAACAGGCCACGACAAGGCCGGCCGGCAGGTCGGGCCGCCACGTTCCGGGCGCCGAGGCGGGCACGGAGGCCATGGGCTACGGCGGCGTGATCGAGCGGATGAGCAGCCCGGACGTGGAGACGCGCACCTCCAGCGTCGCGGGTCGATCGGCCATCACGAACGTGCCCGAGCCGTACTCCGCGTCGAGCAGGGGGGTGAACACGGACCACCTCCGCCTGAGCGCGAACATGTCGAACGGCTTGTCCCTGGCCAGCTCGAACACCGTGCGCGCGCTGTCACGCTCGGCGCCCAGCTCCATGTAGCGTCCCCCCACGCGGTCCAGTTCGTACGCCGTGTGGAGACCGAGGATGTTGGCGATCGGCTTCCACTTGAGGATGTGCGCATCCACGTAGATCTGATCGCCGGCCAGTTCGAAGGTCTCCTGGCGCCCGTCGGGAAACGTGAACCGTGCGCTGAACCGCTGCGGGCCGATCGGTCTGACGACCACGGAGGCGGCCACCTCTTCGTGGGTGAGCGCCCGGTACCCCTGCGTCGCGACCGAGATGGTCGCCATGAGCGCCGCCACCGCGAGCAGCAGGAGCGCGAAGGTGATGCTCGTCGCCGATCCCAAGAGCCGCTTGCGCTTGAGCGCGAACACGCCGGCCACCAGGAACAAAACGGCCAGCGTCGCGGCGATGAAGGCGATCACGATCAGCACGGCGCGCCTCGCTTACGGCAGGTTGCTGTTGCCGATGAGCCGAGCCAGCTTCCAGCCGCCGTCGGGCTGCTGACGCAAGATCATCAGCTCCTTGGCGTCGACCCGGATCGGATTGCGGTCTCCGATGGGGACGACGGAACCGGTCACGGCCGTTCGCGCGAAGGCCCAGTCGTCCACCACCACGATCTCGACCGGCGTGATGGTGATGTTGTACCGGTACCGGCTGAATGACGACACCGCCGTGCTCTCCAACGCTTCGCGAGTCGTCACTGCCGCGCCGTTGGCCGGCATCAGCACGAAGTCGTTTGCGAACAGGTCGACCCAGCCCATGATGTTGCCGCTGTTGTTGACGTGCTGCAACGTGGAGACGAGCTCGCGAATTGCGGCATCGTCGGTGGCTGCTGGATCACCGCGTTCGCCGCAGGCAAGGGCGGTGAGAACGAGGGCAACGGTCCAGAATCGACGGGTCATATCACCACCCGAGGTCACGTGTTCACGAAGGTTCCGAGGCATGGGCTGCCTCGCGATCGAAGAGCGCGATCAGTGTCGCGGCGCCCATCGCGCCCACCGTGTTGGCGACCAGATCCCAGCCGGTGTTGGCGTACCCACCCACGTTGGTCTCCGGCACCAGGAGCGTGGCCACGAACTCCACCACTTCGTTGAGCGCACCGAATCCCAGGCCGCCAGCGACGGCAAGGGTGAGCAACCCGACGGTGGGTGCGGCGATCCCGCCCCGGCGCCGAATGGCGGCCCGAAGACCCTGCCAGCACACCCACGTCGTCACTCCGAAGCCGAAGGCATGCACGATCTGATCATACTTGATGCGCTCCGGAACGAGCCACAGCGTGTAGAGCACCCGGCTCGTCTCGTCGCTCACCGGCCAGCCAGTGGGCACCACCAGGAGCCCACCCGCCATGTGGGCCAGCCCCCACAGGCTCAGGCACCAGAGCGCCCCTGCACTGAGCGTCACCGACCGATCGACGGCCCACACGAGGGTAATGAGCAGGAGCATGACCCCGATGTAGAACAGGAACTCGAGGTTGCCGCGGAGGAGCGCGAGCACCAGTGCCACGCCGAGGTAGCCGAACGTAAACGTGGCCACCGGTACCACGCGCCGGAGGGACGGTGAATTCGGGCCGCTCGGGGTCGGCGACGGTGGTCCAGGCATGACTCGCTTTCGTTGCGTGCGTGCGCCCGTCGGCGTAACGACGCCGCGGGCGGTGCGCCAAGATAGGAAGTCCGGTGGTGGAGGGCAAAGGTGTGGCCGTCTCGACCGCTCCGGCGCTAGCTCCTGATCAGCCCGTCCTGGTCGAATCCGTGCATACGAAGGAAGACACGCTCGGAGTCGCGCATGGCGTCGCGGCGACCGTACACCGCCACCCGGCGACCGCCCAGCTTCGGCACCCACAGGAGAAACGGGCCATCGAACTCGTCTTCGTCGGGGGGCGAGATGCGCCCGGCTTCGGGGTCCACCACCAGCCACTCGTCGTGACTCTCGAACCAGTCATACGCCTTATCGGGGTAACGGGCCGCGACCTCCCAGAAATCCGGCAGCCGGCGCCGCAGATACATCCACAGCATCACGACCGAGGCAAGCGCCGCGAGCACGAGCGGGATGAGCACGACCTCCAGCACGCTGATCCGTTGCGCGGGAGGCGGATCGAGGCGTGACGGGTCGAGGGTCGCCTCTTCCGCCAGTGCGCAACGGCCGAAGGCACGCACGTCGCTGCCCAGCATGCCCGCCAGCGCTGGGACCGAGCCGCGCGGCGCCTCGAGGGTGCGCCGTCGCTGGCACAGCTTGGCGAGGGTGCCGTCCGCATTGAGCCGCCAATAGAGCAGCTCCATCCTGAGGCGCCGTTCGGACAGCGGCTGCACCTCTGCCCACACGTGGGTGGAATCCCGCCGAGCAAACGCCCACGCCGAGTCGGCCCGTATGGCGCCCAGGTACCCCTGCACCAGGGCGTCGAGGAAGATGGTCTCGAGGTCGCCACGCGTCAGCGCGATCGTCGCGGAATCCGTGCGCAGGGTGATGGTGACGGGCAGGACCGCTGTGAGACGCTCGCACACCCGCGCCGTGTCGATCCCTCCCTCCCGCGTGGCGCAGTGGGCCGGGGAGCGGGCGGGCTCTTGGGCGACGACCGTGAGACCAGTGAGGAGCGCGCACATCGCCGGAACGCCACGCACGATCGGCGTACCGCTCATGAGCGCGTCAGCCGAGCTAGGTAGTCGCCGTTCGGCTCGTCATGCACGATCTCGCAGTCCCACCCTCCCCGCTGGGCGTGATCCCGCAACGTGCGCTCGTCCAGGATTAGCCAGCGGCATGATGGGCCTCGCTCACCCTCAAAACCGAACTGAAGCTCGATCTCGCCGATGTACCGGCCTGCGCGCCGGTTGGCGTCGTGATAGGCGAGATGCTCCGGGTCGTCCGTGCGCGTCGGGTCCACGGTATGGAGCAACAGCTGTCCGCCGTCCCGCACGAGACGCCGCGCCTGCGCCAGAAACCGGTCCAGCCCTGCCAGATCCTGTACCATCCCGAGGCCGTGACCCAGCATGATCAGCGTATCGAACGGTCCTTCGGTGAACGTGAACACGTCGGCGCGTCGCGCATCCCGCACCCCCCGCCGGGTCATGACATCGACGGCCTCCACCGACACGTCGATGGCGGTGACCGTCGCGCCGGCAGCCTGGAGTGCCAGCGTGTGCAGTCCGCTTCCGGCGCCAATGTCGAGCACGTGGCCTCGGCAGGCATCGAGGGCGGTGGTCTCGATGGGCGAGAATTCCTCGGGCGGGCGGAAGAAATACCGCACCGGCACCCGCTCTTCACGCCCGTCGCCGCGCCGCACCAGAAGCTCCGCATCCAGGTTTCCGTCGAAGTACGCCACGAGCGCGCGCCCGTGCGGGGCCATCGCGGCGGGGTCCATCATCACGCCTTTCGCTTCTTCTTCGTCTTGGGTCTCTTGGGAGGGAGGCTGGCGGCGAACGCCGTGCCGCGGTGTACCCACGTGGTAAGCGTCGAGTCCGCGCGCACGCCGTCGGGCGCGACGTACACCATGCCGCGGAGCGGGCGTCCGGTGAAATCCATCTCACGCGCATGCGGTTTGGCGAGCGCCGATTCGTAGGCGTCGGGGCCTACCCGCACCATGAGCGTGTCTCCCACGATGCCGCAGCACATGTTGCCGTTGAGCAGGTAGCAGAGTCCGCCGAACATCCGTTTCTCGCTCAGGCCGGGTTGATCGGCCAGCGCAGAGCGGACGCGGGCGGCGAGGGTTTCGTCGTAGGCCATGAATGATCTCCCTCAGGTACCGCTGCGATCGGTGGCGTCGATCGACGCTCGGATCCACGCCACGAGATCGTGTTCATCGATGATCTGCCACGAGTGCGGGTGCCGAACGCCCTCGCCCCAGAGGTAGCCCCGGTCGTGCGTGGCGATCAGTTGGGCCCGCGCGTTCCCCAGTGCCCGCAGCCGATTGACGATCGCCGCGCTGTCGACCGCATTGAGGTCGTAGTAGTCCTTGCCTCGGTGCTCGAGGTACCAGTCGATGTCGGGCTCGGTGTAGAGCCGCACGGCGGTGCTCGCGAGCAGCGTGATGTTACCGCCATCCGGTTCGGAATAGAGGAACGGGGAGAGCCGGCGGTAAACATCGCGCTGGTCGTCGGGGCTGCCGCCGAACGTGTGCTCCATCCGGTCGAGCACCCACGTGCACTCGCCCACGGGGTCGGGGTGGTAGTGGCGAGCGACGGCGCGACGACACATGTGCCAAAACCGCTCGAAGTCGAGTGGTGCGTCCACGCCGAAGACACCCGCCAGCCTCAGACCGTCGCTGCACTGACCGGCGGCACAGCGTTCGGCGTACCGCACGGCGAGGGAGCCGTCCAGCGAGTGGCCGCCGATCACGACGCGGTCGTCCAGGCTGTGCTCTCGTCGCACGGTGGCCACCGCAGCGTCGAGCGCGTCGAGCGTCGCATCGGTGAGGAGGAGGTCGGTGTAGCGATCGCCGGGCTGGACGTAGACCGTCACGAGGCCGGCGCGGGCGGCCAGGCCATGCAGCTTTACCGTCTCGCCCCAGTCGGGGTCGTCGGCCGGCACGTTGCCGACGAGCACCACCAGCCCGCGTACGTCGCCGGGCGGCAAGACTTCGAGATAGGCCGGCACCCCCGCCGCCGAGTCGGCCGGTACGTGCCGATAGCCTCCGACGTAGCGGTCGTACCAGACGCTCTCCAGCGTGCGGTACCCTCGACGCCTCAGGTCATGGTGGCGAGCGATGAGCCCGACCGCCACGACGACGGTGACGACGATGAGCGCGAGCGCGACGCGCGCGCGGAATCCCAACTTCATCTGTCGCTGACCAGGTCGATAGACTCACCGCTAACCTGCGGCAGTCCGGCGGAAGCGGCAAGCCCGCAGGAGCCACCCTCCAGCGCCAGCATCACCGATTGAGGCTGGCGTCCGCACTGGAGTCACACCACCGCCACCTTCACGCAGTGAATCGGCGGCAGCGCGTCGAACAGGCAACTCCACTTCTCACCGCTCGAGCGCCCGATCCAGAGCTGCCCGGTCGTGGTCCCGAAGTACAGGGCGGGTGATCTGAGCGTGTCGATGTCCATCGCGTCACGTTGGACCGTGAAGAAGTTGTCCTTCTCCGGCAGGCCCTGGGCGAGCCGCGTCCACGCGCCGCCGCCGCTGTCGCTGCGCCACACCGCGGGCGCGCCGTCCGGACACGTCCGCGTCATGGGCTCGAGCGGCAGCACGTACACGGTGTCCGGATCGTGTGGGTGCACGATGATGGGGAATCCGAAGTCGGACGGCAGGCCCTCGGCGATCGACCGCCAGGTGTGGCCGTGATCGTCGCTCCGCAACACACCGATGCCCGGTCGGTCGGGCCAGCCGCCGTGGTTCTGGATGTACAGCCGGCCCGGCGCCTCCGGGTGGCGCGCGATCTTGTGCACGCACTGCCCGAACTCGGGGTAGGGGTCGGGCACGAATCCGGCGCCGATCCCGTCGTTGGACGCCGCGAACGTCTCGCCGCGGTCCTCGCTCAGGTAGTGCCCGCCGGTGGAGATGCCGAGATGTACTCGGTGGCCGTCGCGCACGATCGTATGCATGCAGAGGCCGCCGTTGCCGGGTTCCCACTTGCGGGCGTGCGGATGGTTGCTGATGCCCGATACCATGTTCCAGGAATCACCGCCGTCGGCGCTCCCGAACAGGGCCGCCGGCTCGACCCCGCACCACAGATCGCGCTCGTCGTCGCCCGCCTCGAGCGACCAGATGTTGGCCAGCGCCCGTCCGTCGTCCTTGGGAAACGCCGGCGCCGACGCCGTCTCCGTGAACGTCTGCCCCAGGTCCGTCGAGCGCAGCACCTTCATGCCAAAGAACGCGTTGCAGCTCGACGCGTACAGCGTCGGCGTGCGGCCGCGGGTGTCAATGAGTGCCGAGTAGACGGCCACGCCCGGGCTGAACGGCCCGCGCAGCGTGAAGCCGCGCCGCGCTGCGGGTCCCTCGGCGACGAACAGGCCCTTCTTGGTCCCGATGCACAGGATTACGCGCGTGGGCATGCTCACCCTCCGGACACGGCGGGCAGGATCGTCACGATGTCGCCCGGCGCGAGTGCGGTGTCGAGCCCGTGTCGGTCACGCACGTGTGCCAGGTTCACGAACAGGTTCACATGGCGGCGCACCGCGCCCGTTTCGTCGCAGACGCTCCGGTACAGCGACGGATGGTGCCGCTCGAGCTGCATGAGCGCGGCGCGCACGCTCGTCGCCGCCAGTGACAACTCCGCGGCACCCCCGGCTGAGTCGCGCAGCGGGGCGGGGACGCGGATAGTGATGGTGGGGCTGGTCGTGACGGCGCCACGCGCCAGAGCCGAGGGCTCGACGTGCCGATGCTTCATGGGAGGATCGCCTTTCTCACGAGTGGCCGTTCCGGCGGCGGGCGACGCGCGCCGGACCCGACAATGTTGCCCCCCATTCGGCCGCCCCGCCAGTTCCGCGGCGATAACGAACAGGGGTACGATACTCGACGATGCTTTGAGTACGAGTGCTACTCCTCCGTCACCAGTTACGTGGAGCGGGCCGCGCACGCAGCACGTGCGACGTGCCGGCGCTGACCACTTAGTAGATAGTGGAGCGGTATCCGACGTTGACGATCGTGACTCGACGCAGGGAAGCCGTGATTGGCCGTACCGCTGTGGTCTCCGCGTCGGCATGCCAACAGAAATGGGGGCGAGCCACGGCGCTGGCCGGGCCTCGCCCCCCCAATCGATTACCAGGCCACGGCCACACCGGCCCCTGGCCTGAAGGTAGCCGCTATCCGTTGCCGGACGCGAGCCGTTGCCGCGCGTCGCGCAGGGTCGCGATCAGCGCTTCGGCCTGCTTGCTCTGAAATCGCAACGAGCCCGCTGTATCCATCACGTCCTCGAGAAACCCCTTCTGCCCGTGCAACGTCTCGAGGCTCCTGCCGATATCGATCAGCAGCGCTTCGGCGCGGGCGATCTGCCGGTCGATCTCCGAGAGGTCCTTGCGGCGTGAGTCGAGCCGCGCCGACTCGTCCTTGACCGCCTGGATCTCCATGAGGACCACGTCGATCATGCGTCGCGCGTCGCTGATCTCGTCGTGTGACTCCGTGATGACGCGCACCGCATCGGTGGTCTCCTTGGCCGCCTCGAGCATCCGCTGCAGGTCGGCGCGCAGGGCATCCACCGTGGCTTGGCGCCGGGTCGCGTCGTCGATCGCCCGCTCCACGGTCGCTTCGGCCGCTTCCCACCGGGCGATACGCTGCTCGAGTTGGCTGAGATACTCGCGCAGCTCCGTGAGGTCGCGCGTCTGGCGCTCGGTGCGCTCGCTCAGCTCCCGCAGCTCGCTGAGCTGGCCGTCGGCGTTCGCGATCGCGCCGCTCAGCTCGTCGGCCCGCTGACCGATCTCCTTTGCCGACTGTTCGGCCCGGGCAATATCCCCTTTCACCGTGACCATCCGCTCGGCATAGCGGTCGAGCGGCGCCAAATCGATCGCCATGGAGACGACGCGGTCGCTGAGTTGGCCGAGATCGTTCCGGAGCGTGGCGATGCCCTCCTGAGTTTCCTGCACCGAGTCGAGCCGGCGCTCCACCTCCGCCAGGGCCTGCCGTAGGTCGGCGATCTGGGCACTTGCGGTCTCGAGCCGTCCCTGCTCGAAGTCGAACCGGCTGATCGCATCACGGATCCGACCGTCCATCCGTTCCTGTAGGGCCTGGTACTCCTCGTGGCGCGCCTCGTCGGCCCGCCCCTCGTCGCGCTGGCGCTCGGCGAGGTGATCGAGCTGCTGCCGCAACTGGTCGTGCATCGCGCTCAGGTGCGCCGCGTCCTGCTCCACCCTCACCAGGAACTTGGCCTTCTCCTGTTGCGCTTCGATGTCACGGTCGATGCGCTGCACCAGCTCGGCCAGTCGCGCCCCCTGACTCGTGGCGTAATCGATCGTCTCCCGCTGCTGTTGCAGCTCCGAGACCTTCTGGGCCACGTGATCGCGGAGCGCTCGCAGCGTGTCCAGTTCACGCCGCAGGTCGGGAACCTGCCCGGCCAGCGTGCTCACGGACTGCATGGTCCCCTGCAGCTGGGCGATCTGTTGGGTCGCGGCTTGGAGGCCGACGGTCATCTCGCCGTACTGACCCTCGAGGGACGCGAGCCGCTCGGTGGCCGCGGCGCTGCGCTGCTCCACCCCTTCGTGCTGCTGGCGCACGCCCGCCACGTGCTGCTGCGCCTCGCTCAGGTCGCCCCGAAGGGACAGCACGTCGGATTTGAGGGTCTGCAGCTGCTTCCCCAAGTCGAGCAGCGGCTCGAGATCGGACCGCAGCACAGTGGTGTCCTGCAGCAGGTGCTTCGTCTGCTGGAGGTCCGAGCGTATGGGATCAAGCGACGCTTCGATGCTTTCGGCCTGTGAGGCGGCCTGGTCGATCCGCGCGGACACGTCGCGCTGCGTGGCCTCGAGGCCCGCCGCCTTGGCGGCGAGCTGCTCCACGGCGTGGAGCCGCTCCTCGAGCTTGGCAATCGACTGGGCGACCGCCTCGGCCGGTCCCGATGCCTGCTCCAACGATGCCTGCGCCTCGCCGACCAACCGCTCGAACGTGTTCCGCTCGTTCCGCATCTGAAGCAGGATGGTGCGAAGCTCCCCCTGCACCTCTTCGGTGAGCTGACCGTTCCCGAACAACTTCTCGACCAAGGCCGACATAGTCCGTCCTCCGCTGATGCCTCGCGTGCGTGGTCGTGGGGGCGAGCCGCCAAAACGCTCAACCCCGGCCTGGAGGGCGCAAGGATCAGGCCGAGGGGTTCCGGTGGCGCAAGCCGTTGTCGGCAAACGACTTGAGCAGCATCAGGCCAATCGCGGAGACCCCTGTCGGCTTTCGCAGGGCGCGATGCTCAGGCGAGTTGCAACTGGG
>JBFIHA010000045.1:0-21727 GCA_041602035.1 Gemmatimonadales bacterium
ACCTCGATGCCCCCGACGGTCCCCTTCCGGGCCACGCGGCGGGGCGCGGCGATATCGCTTGGCGCGTTGGGAATCGGCGGGAGTTTGACTGGCACCCCGTAGACCGCCGCCAGCTCCCGGGCCACGCCCTTGTGGCACAACAGGTCCGGCCGGTTGGCGGTCACCTCCACCTCGAGCCGGACATCGGCCAGAGGCAACGCCTCCAGGAACGGCGTGCCCGGATCCGCGTCGGTCTCGAGATCCATGATTCCCTCGTGGTCTTCCCCGAGGCCAAGTTCGCGCGGCGAGCACAGCATCCCGTTGGAGACGACGCCGCGGATCTTCCGAGCCTCGAGCTTGAAGCCACCCGGTAGTACGGCGCCGACCGGGGCATACGGGTACTTGCGGCCTGCCACCACGTTGGTCGCGCCGCACACCACGTCGCGCACCGCCGCGCCGTCGTTCACGCGGCACACGGTGAGTCGGTCCGCATCGGGATGCCGCCCCACCGATTCGACGAGCGCGACGATCACGCCATCGAGATCCTGATGGATGGGCTCCACGCTTTCGACCGGTGCGCCCAACATCGTGAGCCGCGCCGCCGCGTCGTCCGGGTCGACCGTCCGACCCAGCATGGCCGAGATCCAGTTCACGGAGACGTTCACGTCAGCTCACGAACTGCGAGAGGAACCGCATGTCGTTCTCGAACAGCAGGCGGATGTCCGGAATGCCGTGGCGCAGCATCGTGATCCGATCCGGTCCCATGCCGAACGCGTAGCCGGTATACCGCTCCGGATCGATACCACAGTTCTCGAACACGGCGGGGTGCACCATCCCTGCACCCATGATCTCGAGATACCCGGTCTGCTTGCAGGTCGCACAGCCGCTGCCCTTGCACATCTGACACTGTACGTCCACCTCGGCCGACGGCTCGGTGAACGGGAAGAACGACGGGCGGAACCGCACCACCGTATCGGGCGAGAAGAACCGCTTCACGAAGTAGTCGATCCCGGCCTTGAAATCGACGAAGCTGATGCCCTCGTCCACGGCGAGGCCTTCGATCTGCTCGAACACGGGCGAATGGGACGGATCGAAGGCATCGCGCCGATAGACGCGACCGGGCACCACGATCCGGATTGGCGGTTGATACTGCTCCATGACGCGCGCCTGAACCGGCGACGTGTGGGTGCGGAGCAGCGTCCCGCGGCCGAGATAGAAGGTGTCGTGCTCGTCCGCCGCGGGGTGATCGAGCGGCATGTTGAGCTTGGTGAAGTTGTAGTCTTCGGTCTCCGCTTCCGGGCCGCTTACCCGTGTGAATCCCAGCTCCTTGAAGATCTCGCAGATCTCGTCCACCACCGCGAGCACGGGATGGCGGGCCCCTCGCCACGCCTGGCGCGCCGGCATGGTCCCGTCGACGTCCACCACGCGTCGGGACTGATCCTCGAGCACCTGCTCGCGCTCGGCAATCGCGGCTTCCAGCGCCTGCTTGATCTGATTGGCGCGTGCGCCGAGTCGGCGGCGCTCGTCGGCCGGTAACGATCCGAGGGAGCGGAGGATTCGGGTGAGCTTCCCGGCCTTGCGACCGAGCAGCTCGGTACGCAGCTCGGCCAGCACCGTGGCGTCGGCGGCGGACACGGTGTCCACCGTCTGCGCGATCCGGTCGAGCTCTTCCCGGGCATGGGTGGGCGTGGTCATGTGCGGCTCCCCCCCACTAGAGGCTCTGCTTGGCTACCTCCGCCAACTCGCCGAATGCTGCCGGATCGCGCACCGCCAGGTCCGCGAGCATCTTCCGGTTGATCTCGACGCCCGCCTTCTTCAGGCCGGACATGAATCGGCTATAGCTGAGGTCGTACGTCCGAGCCGCCGCATTGATCCGCACGATCCACAATCGGCGGAAATCCCGCTTGCGATTGCGCCGATCGCGGTACGCGTACCGCAGACCGCGCTCGACATTTTCCTTCGCCGACTTGTACAGCTTGCTGCGTCCGCCGCGTGCGCCCTTGGCCGCGCGCATGATCTTCTTCTTGCGCTTGTTGCGTGCGACGGAGTTCCGGACTCTGGGCATGGGTCGCTCCTACGCCTCCAACAGGCGCTTGATGCGTCGCTCGTCCGCCGCTGCGACCAGCGTCGCCTTCCGCAGGCGGCGCTTTCGCTTCGGATGCTTTTTGGTCAGGATGTGGCTCTTGAAGGCGCGCGACCGCTTGACTCGGCCGGAGCCGGTCAGCTTGAAGCGCTTCGCCGCACCACGTTTCGTCTTCTGCTTCGGCATGTTCGCTGCTTCCTGTCTGCGACGGTGAGCGGTGGACCGGTTGGCGCCTCCGCCCTGTCGTCACTCGCCTGCCTGCCTCGGGGCCGGTCCGCTATTTCGGCGCCAGCACCATCGTCATGTTGCGTCCCTCGAGCTTGGCATGGGTTTCGACCTTGGCGATGTCCTTGACCGCCTCGAAAACCCGGTCGAGCACCCCTTGGCCCAGCTCCGGATGGGTGATCTGCCGACCTCGGAACATCATCGTCAGCTTCACCTTGTTGCCTTCCTCCAGGAAGGTCCGCGCGTGTCGGGTCTTGAACGCGAAATCGTGCTCGCTGATCCCGGGGCGGTACTTCACTTCCTTCACCTGGATGACGTGCTGCTTCTTGCGTGCCGCCCGAGCGGCCTTGGCCTGCTCGAACCGATACTTGCCGTAGTCCATGATCTTGACCACGGGGGGGCGGGCCATCGGCGCCACCTCGACGAGGTCCAACCCTCGTTCGCGTGCCGCACGGAGCGCTTCTTCGACGGGGACGACCCCCACCTGCTCTCCGTCATCTCCGATCAGCCGCACCGGACTGATACGGATCTGATGATTGACCCTCACCCGCTGTTTGTCGTCTGAAACGGCCAGTGACGAGCCTCCTTTCGTCGGCAGACAACAAAAAAACGGACTCTGCCCTCCGTGAGTCCGTCGTCGGCGGGGCGTCGTGCCCCGCTCACTCGCAGAACCCTGAACGCGCACCCCGTGGGCGGCAGGAGGGTGAAGCGCCGACGGCGCTTGCTTGCCGTGTTGTGATTGGGGATTGTACCCCCCGGCCTACCGGCTGTCAAGCGGCGCAAACGTCGGTCCCTTCTTGTCCTGCACCACCCTGCCGAGCCCCTGTTCCGGATCGTGCTCGAAGACGAGGAGCCAGTCCTCCGCCACCGCGCGACCCAGCAGCCCGCGTTTGGTTTCCAGCGTCACCAGAGGCTCCAGATCGTATCCCATGATCCACGGGAGCGGCACGTGGGCCGTGGTCGGCACCAGATCGGCAAGGTAGCAGGCCGTCTCGCCGCTGTCGTGCACCACCACCGATTGGTGGTACGGCACGTGGCCCGGGGTCGGCACCAGCCGGATCCCAGGCACGAGCTCCGCCTCGCCGCGCACCAACTTCCAGCGCCCGGCAGCGGTGACCGGCGTGAAATTCGGTGGGAGATAGCTCGCGGACGTTCGCTCGTTGGACCGCAGCCCGAACTCCAACTCGCGCTGCTGCACCACATACGTCGCGTTGGGATACGTCAGCGTCACGCGCCCCGCCTGGTCCCGGTAGGTGTTGCCCCCGGCATGATCGAAATGCAGGTGCGTGTTGATCACGTAGCGGATGTCGGTGGGTGCGAAACCCGCCTCGTGCAGGGCATCGTCCAGCCGCGTGGGGCCGTGGCTGCCGCTGTTCTCCACGCC
Source organism: Gemmatimonadales bacterium (assembly GCA_041602035.1). Taxonomy (GTDB): domain Bacteria; phylum Gemmatimonadota; class Gemmatimonadetes; order Gemmatimonadales; family GWC2-71-9; genus JAOTVV01. The sequence continues at coordinate 3,672 of JBFIHA010000045.1, forward strand.
ATAGATGTCGACGAACTTCTGGTTCTCCTTGTTGCCCACGCCGGTGTCCACCAGGATCGGTCCCGCGTCGTGCTCGATCAGCAGGCAGCGGAGCGCTAACGGGATACGGTTCCGCTCGTCGGGCGCGATCCGGCGCTGCCAGAGGGGCTTCGGCACCACACCGAACATGGCTCCGCCATCCAGCCGTTGGCGGCCGCCGTCGAGCAGGTGGCAGGTGAGCCGGCCCACGGTGAACGTGGAAACGAGCGTCATGCCTCCTCCACCGAGCTGGGAAGGGCGGAGCGGCGGCGGCGGCGGCGGCGCCGCTTGGGCCGCCCCAGCGCCTGGAGATCTTCCAGCGTCCGCACGCCGGTATCCTCCGCCACCTCGAGCAGTCGCTTGAGGACCTGCGCGGTTCCGAGCGCGTCGCTCCCCGCCCGATGGCGCCGCTCGATTTCCACGCCAAAATAGGCGGCAACCGCATCGAGATTCCTCGATCGCAGCGCCGGCACCAGACGGCGGGTGAGTCGCACGGTACAGATGCGGGGTCCCTGGAGCGTGAGATCGCGCGTGCGCCGCAGCTCGCGTGACAAAAAAGCCCAATCGAACCGGGCGTTGTGGGCAGCGAATACGCGGCCGGCCAGCGCCGCCACCACGTCGTCCGCGATCTCAGCAAAGGTAGGCTGTGACCGCACCATGTCGTCGGTGATCCGCGTCAGGGCGGACACGAGGTTGGGGATTGGGCGCTCGGGATTGACCAGTGTCTCGAACGCCAGGGCGATCTGCCCGTCGCTCAGCGTGTACACCCCGATCTCGGTGATCCGGTCGCCGCGGCCGGCGCTCGATCCGGTGGTCTCGACGTCCACCACGGCGAACGTGCACGCGCTGAGCGCGGCCGACTCGCCCGCTGCCGTCGCCAGGGCCCACTTGCCATCCACCAACCGGCGCACGCGCGGGTCGGAGCCCAAGAGCGCGACGGCCACGCGATCGGCAATCGCCCGCGTCGCCCGAGCGATGCCGAGCACGTCCCGAGCCAGGGTGAGGCTGTCGGCGGCCTGATCGGCGAGAAACCGGAGCGACCGATCCACCAGGGTTCCCGCCGGAGCCGCGCGAACGCCTTGATCGGTCACGGATCGTCCCTATTGAGCGGCAGGGTCATGCAGCGCGGGCCGCCACCACCTCGCACCAACTCCGCGCCCTCGAACGTGATGATGGTCCGCTCCGAGGGGGCGTCCTCGTTGGCGAGCAGATCGGGCGCATCCACGATCCGATATCCGGCGCGCTCCAGCTCCCGCAGCGTGGCCTGGTTGCGCTTGTAGGCGAGCGCCACCCCCGGCCGCACGGCCACGAGGTTGCAGCCGGAGCCCCACTGCTCGCGGTCCTGGGTGCCACGATGCCCACCGCCGCAGAAGATCGGCTCCAGGGGAAAGTCGACGTCGCGGAGTGCCGTGAAGAAGTCGGGTGCTTCCCGCACGCCCGCCTCACCCTTGCGGCGGTGGAGCACTCCCAGCCGGCCGGCTCCCACGAAGTGCGGCGGGTAGACCACACACTGCTGGCGGTCGACCTGGCTGAAGATCATGTCGAGGTGGATCGCGGTAGGCTCCTCCGGCAGCACTACCACGATGACATCCGTCACCGGGCAGCGCTCGAACAGGATGTCGCACATGTGATCCAGCGCGGTCGGGCTCGATCGGGCGCTGTACCCCAGCAGGACCAGATCCGGTCGTACCGGATGCACGTCCCCGCCTTCCAGGCTGTAGTTGTCCCGACGCTCCGCGGAGCCGTCATACAGGATGCCGGCGTTTGCCAGCTTCGGATGGAACGCAAACAGGGCCTTGATCAGCAGCTCTTCACTCCAGCGAGCCGAGTGGCGCATGGAGCCGATCACCACGTGCTCGCCGACCACGATACCGATGTCGCGCGTGAAGAACAGGTTGGGAGCCGGCGGCAGTGAGTACCCCACCGCGTTGAGGTAGCTGGTGAGTGGGCCGCCTTCCTCCTCGGCACCCTCGATCAACATCGTGACCAGTTCGTCGCTGGGCCGATCGGCCAGCCGCCGGAGCAGCGAGTCCGACGGGATCACGTTGCCTGCCCGCGCCACTAGAAGGTCGCGCGCCTCTCGTCGCTCGAGCACGTCACGCAGGAGGTCGCTGACCTCATAGACTGTGCTGTACCGCTCGAGGACGTTCCTCAGCGCTCGGTGCTCGCGATCGGCGAACCCGATGTCAATGATGTCGTCGTACAGGTACTCTCGACGGGTGGCGGGCGTGACTGCCTGAAGCTCGCGACCGGGAGTGTGCACCAGGACCGCGTGCAACGCCCCGATCTCGCTGGTCACGTGTAGGGCAGACATCGCGTCAATCTAGCCCAGTGCCCGCCGACCGCTCAACGGCTCCGTCCGGGCGCGTCGACGGCCACGCGATGCCCCGCGCACTGGTGTCATGACCCGGCCCACTCGAATAGCGCCACGAATGTCGCGGGCAAAAGCGTCTCCGGGCGCGCCGTGGACGCAACGCCGAGGTCCGCCAGCACGGCGGCGATCTCGTCCGGGTCGCGACCCGTGAGGGACCGGAGGATTCCCCCCACCTGCTTGCGACGGCGACCGAAGACCGCCTGGGTGAACTGCCGAAACGCGGCGGCCTGCGCATCGCCCAGGAGCGGCTCGGGGAGCGGCGTGAGCCGCACCACGGCCGAATCGACTGCAGGTGCGGGACGGAACGCCCCGGCGGGCACGACGAACAACCGCTCCACCCGCGCAGCGGTCTGCACGCCCACGGTGAGCGCTCCGAACGCCTTCCCTCCCGGCTCCGCCACCAGCCGGTCGGCCACTTCCCGCTGCACCAGAAACACGATGCATACCGGCCGCGGCGCCTCCAGCGCCTTGTCGATGAGGGGTGACGTGATGTAGTAGGGGATGTTGCCCACCACCTTGAACGGCCCCTCCACCAGCCCACGCCAATCGACGGCGAGCGCGTCGCCTTCGACGACCTCGACCGACGGCGGCCCCTCAACGGCCAGTCGTGCCACGAGGGCGGCGTCCCGCTCGATCGCCACGACATGGCCCACGCGCTGGGCCAAACGCCGCGTGAGCGATCCGCGCCCGGGACCGATCTCGATCACCGTGTCTCGCAGGGTTGGCTGGAGCGCGTCGATGATCCGGTCGAGGATCGAGGGGTCCGACAGGAAATGCTGGCCGAGTCGGCGGCCCACTAGACGCGGAGCACGAGTATCGCGCGATCGTCCCGAGCCACCGACTCGTACGCGCTCACCGCCGCCAGGACGCCCTCCACGATCGCCACACTCGACGTGTCGAAGTGCTTGCGCGCCATGCGCAGTACTCGTTCTTCCCCGAACGGCTCGGTGGCGGCGTTGCGCGCGTCGACGATGCCGTCGGAGAAGAGCAGCAGGCGATCCGACTCGGCGTTCCAATGGGTTTCCGCTGCGGCAATCGCGTCCCGATCGGCGAGCCCCAAGGGGGGCGACGTAGCCTTGAGCCGCTCCAGCCGATCGCGGACCCCCATCCGGAACGCGTGCGGATGACCGGCATTGGCGTAGCGCAACACGCCGCCCCGCGGATCGATGACCCCGTAAAACAGCGAGAGGTGCATCTCGGTCTCGTCCAGCTCCTGGGCCACCGATTCCAGCAGGCGGCGCAGCGTGTCGTCGGGCGACCCGGCTTCCGCCGCGTGAATGCCCGCCGCAGAGAGGACGAGCGCCATGATCAAGGCGGCCGCAAAGCCGTGTGACGACACGTCGCCCAACATGACGCCGTAGCGGCCGCCGGACAGGCGCACGAAGTGATAGAAATCGCCGCCGACGCTCTTGGCCGGTATGCACCGGGCGGCGACGTCGATGCCCTTCCCCAGCACGTCGGGTGAGACGAGTAGCTTGAGCTGAAGTCCATGGGCCAACTCCAACTCGCGGCTCACCCGCTGGCGGATCAGGTCGCGCTCCACCAGCCGGGCGTGTTCCAGCGCCGCCCCGATCTGGTTCGCCACGGCACCAACCAACCGCTGCTCCCCTCCGCTGAACTCGTCGGCGCCAACGCGGTCGGTGAGGTTGAGCACCCCCACCGGATGCGGCGACGCCCCGGTGCCGCGAAACATCACGGGGACGGAGAGGAATGCCTCGCCCTGATACCCTCGCGACACATGCTCCTCGGCCCGTGCAACCTCCTCGGCGTCGCGCGTGACGGTGCTCTTGGTGCGGAAGGCCCGCGCCGCCACCGACTCGGGATCGGACACGCGGATCGGCGCCAACTCCACGACGGGCTTGCCGATCGACGCCATCGGCCTGAGCGCTTTCGCCGTCTCATCATGCAGAAACAGCGAGGCCCGTCGCGCGCCTACCACCGAGCTCACGGCACGAAGAATGGTCTCCGCCGCCTGATCGAGGCGCGAGGTCCGGCCGAGGATCTCACTGATGGTGTAGAGCAGCTCGATCTCCTCGTACCGCGACGCGAGCTGCTTGGCGAGGGCCAGCGTCTCGCGCTCGACGTCGAGGAGCTGCGCGATGAGTGGGGTCAGAACCTCCTCGGCGCGGCTCGCATTCCCCCCACCGTCGGCCAATTCGTACCAGTATCCCTGCAGTCCCGGAATGTGAATCAGTCGCCGGTGGGCGTCGTCCGGTTCGACCAGACCGTCGTCGTCCAGGCGCGATCGGGGCGGCTGAGCGTCCTCTCCGCCGAGCACCGGGCGCAATCGTCCCCGCCCGGCACGCCACAGTCGGATGTGGCACCCGAACATGCCGCCCAACGACTGGAGGACGGATTCCAGGCGCTCTAGGCGCGGTTGAGAATCATGCAGATCGCGTTCCCCCGATCGTTGAACCGCACTTCATCGGCCAGTTTTCGGATCAGGAACAGGCCGCGGCCTTTGTCGGCGTCGATCCGGTTGGAGGCGGTGGGGTCCGGGATGGTGGTGGGGTCGAACCCGGCCCCTTCATCGCGCACGTGGAGCGTGACCGCTTCGGCAGCGACCTCCACGCGCACGTCCACCCGTTTCGACGTATCGAATCGATTGCCGTACTGGATGGCGTTGGCGAGCGCCTCGCACAGGACCACCCGCATCACGAAGCGGGCCGCCCGCGGTGGGACACCACTGGCGAGACAATGGCGGGCCACGAGATCGACCGCTTCCTCCACGGCGTCGAGATCGGTGGGAACCCGCAGGAGGATCTCGACGGTGCGGCCAGACCCTTCGAGCACCGCCGTTTCGCGGCGGCGCACGACCAAGCGCAACGGGGCTGTCACGACGTCAGAACGCGGCGACCGCCTCCTCGGCCGAGTCCATGATCGTGAACAGCGTGTCGAGCTTGGTCAGCTCGAACAGCGTGCGGAGATCGTCGTTGAGTCCGGCGAGCCTGAGATCGCCGCCCATCTCGCGGATCTTCTTCGCCAGCGAGACGAGCACGCCGAGACCCGACGAGTCGATGTACCCGGTGGCGGTGAAGTCGACGACAAACCGCCGATCCCCGGCATCCAGCGCATCGAGCACCTTCTTCTTGAGGTCGTGCCGGTTGCCGACGATCAACTGCCCGTCCACACCGATCACGACGACGTCCTTCATCTCGTCCTTCCGGACCGTGAAACTCATGCTGCCTCCAGTAGTGGCGTCACGCTCACTCGGCCGTCTGCAAGATGCCCGCGGCCGCGACATCCGCAACTTCTTCTGCGGTGGCCCCACGCGAAAGGTCCATCATCGGCCGCCGCAGTCCCTGCAAGATCGGTCCCGCGGCGGTCGCGCCCGCGAGTCGCTGCACCAGTTTGTAGGCGATGTTTCCGCTGTCAAGATCGGGAAACACCAGCACGTTGGCGTGGCCCGCCACGGGCGAGCCTGGCGCCTTTCCCCTGCCGATGTGCGGCACGAGTGCGGCATCCACCTGCAACTCGCCGTCGGCCGGGATCGCCGGGGCGATCTCGCGGAACCGCGCGATGCCGTTGCGGACCTTGTCGACTCGCTCGCCATCCGCACTCCCCTTGGTGGAATAGGAGAGAAACGCGACCGTGGGGACATCGCCCACAATGCGCGAACGATCGCGTGCGGCGCTGAGAGCGATCTCGGCCAACTGGTCCGCCGTCGGGTCCGGTACCACGGCCGCGTCGGTGAACGTGAGCACGAAGTCCTCCGTGGCGAACCGGTCGTTTCGGCCATCGAGGAAGTCGAGGTGCTCCCGCGGCACCGCCATGTAGAACGAGCTGGAGACGGTCTGAATGCCGTCGGCGGGTCCAATCGCCCAGAGCGCCGCGCGGATCACATCGCCCGTGGGGCACGTGGCGCCAGCCACTGCGGCGTCCGCCTCACCCATGGCCACCAACGACGCCGCGAACCGGAGCGGATCGGCCGCCATCTCAGTGGCATGCGCCGAGTCGCGCACCTTGTCCGGGCGCCGAGTCGCCAGATGCTCGGCAATGCGCCCGATGCGTGGATCGCCCGCCATGGACCGATCCAGGACGATGACAGCGGCCGTACCTTGGCGTTCCAGCAGCCTCGCCGCCGCCCGGATCCGATCGTCCCACCCTTCGGCCAGAATCACGGTGCGACCGAGGGCGGCGGCGCGACGGCGCACGTCGTCGCGGAACCTCACGTCCCGAAGCGCTGCTTCAGTGCCGTGCCGACCGCGGGATGGACAAACGCGCTCACGTCGCCGCGGAGCCGGGCGATCTCCCGTACTAGGCTGGATGACAGATAGGTCAGGTGCAGTGCGGGGACCAGGAAGACCGTCTCAAGCTCCGGATACAGCTGGCGGTTCATCAGCGCCATCTGCGATTCGTAGTCGAAGTCCGACACGGCGCGCAGGCCGCGAATCACCACCGTGGCCTTCCGCTTGCGGGCGAACTCGGCCAGCAGCCCGTCCAGGGCGGTAATCTCGATGCGCGACTCACCCGCGAGCACCGTCTGGAGCATGTCCACCCGCTCGTCGAGCGAAAACAGCGGTTCCTTGGCGATGTTCACCGCCACGCCGACGATCACCTTGTCCACGAGCTGGAGGCTGCGGCGGATGATATCCTCGTGGCCCAGGGTCACGGGATCGAAGGAACCGGGATAGATCGCGATTCTTGTCATGGCGCGTAGCAGAAGGTGAGGGCGTGCGTGCCGTAGCGGCGCGTGTCATCGCCATCCAGCTCGAGCGCGGCCCGATGCTGCATTCCGAGGATCGCCGCAAACGGCCGGTCTCTGAAGATAGCGATCAGACGCGTGGCGTGGTCGGTCGAAAACGGCGGGTCGGCCACCGCTACGTCGTACGCCCGTTCGGGGAGCTTGGCCGCGAACCTGAGCGCGTCAGCCCGCCGGATCCGCACCCGATCCCCGACACCCAGGGCGGCGATGTTGGCACCGAGCGCAGCGAGCGATGGCTTCGAAAACTCGACGAAGTCGACGTGATCCGCGCCGCGCGAGAGCGCTTCCAACCCGAGCGAACCGGACCCCGCGAACAGATCCACGACTGTTGCACCGGACAGGTGCGGCTCCAGGATGCCGAACCAGGCCTTTTTGAGGCGGCCGGTGATGGGACGCACGCGGGGGTCGGCGGGAGCGGTGAGCGACCGTCCACGAAACTCACCGGCAATGATGCGCATACAGCTAGGTCGCAGCCCTGATGTCCACGACCCGGGCCTGAAGGGTGCTCGTGCCGCGCCACTCGTTGCGGTCGAGCTTGATGGCCACGTCCACCGGTGCATCGTGCCATTCCGACGGCACACGGTCGGCCCAGTTGAACGCGATGGCGGGAATGGTGCCCGACCCATCGGCCAGGGTGAAGCGCAGGTGTTTCGCTCCTACCACGCGACGATCGTCGAGCGCGGCGTCGCGAATCCCCAGCACCGGTGCAGGGTTCCCCGCGCCGCAGGGTTCGAGGTGCCGGAACAGCCGCTCCAATTCGTCGTCCAGCTCGGCGACCGATACCAGCACATCCACGCGCTGCGTCGGCACCAGGTCGTCCGCCGAGAGCCGCTCGCCCGCCACGTCGTTGAACGCGCTCCGAAACGCTTCCAGCCGGCCGCGCTCCACGGTGAGGCCGGCCGCCATACGGTGGCCGCCATAGCGACTGAGATGCGGTGCGCACGTGGTGAGCGCGGCGTGCAGATCGAATCCTGGGATGCTCCGGCCCGACCCCTTCCCCACGTCGCCGTCGAACGCCACCAACACCGTGGGTCGCCAGTACCGCTCCACGATGCGTGAGGCCACCAACCCGATAACACCCGGGTGCCATTCGTCACGCGCGAGCACCAAGCCGAAGGTCGCGGCGAGGTCAATCCGTTCCTCCACCTCCTCGACGGCCTGGTCGAGCATCATCTCGTCCATTGCCTGCCGTCGGGCATTGATCGTTTCGAGCCGCTGCGCCAGGCTCCGTCCCTCCACCTCATCGTCAGTGAGGAGGAGCCGCACCCCATCCATCGCATCCCCAATGCGGCCGGCCGCGTTGAGCCGAGGCGCGATGATGTAGCCAACGTGTCCCGCCCGGATTGCCCTCCCGCTCATGCCGACGACCTCGAGGAGCGCCTGGAGACCCGGCCACTTGGTGCTCTGCAGCATTTTGAGTCCGTGGCGAACCAGGATCCGGTTTTCGCCGGTGAGTGACACCACGTCGGCCACCGTCGCCAACGCCACCAGATCGAGCAGATGCAGCGGCAGGTGCTCCGGGAGACCGAGCGGTTCGACCAACGCCTGCACCAGCTTGAACACGACGCCGGCCCCGCACAGCTGACTCAGCTCGGACGGGCAGTCCGGACGCTGCGGGTTCACCATCGCATCGGCGCGGGCGACCACACCCGGGAGATGGTGATCGGTGACCACAACCTTGATCCCGGCCTCACGGGCCGCTTGGACCGTTTCGACCGCGGTCGTCCCGCAGTCACACGTGACGATCAACCCGGCCTCTACCCGCTGCGCCTCCGCGAGGCCGGCCGGACCGAAATCGTATCCGTCCCGCAGGCGATTCGGGACGAACGGGACCACGTCGCCACCCGCCTCACGCAGCACCCGGGTGAGCAGCGTCGTAGCGCACTGACCGTCGACATCGTAGTCGCCGTGAACAACGATCCGTCGGCCGGAGCGCACGGCATCGGTGACCAACTCCACCGCCCGCTCCATGTCGCGGAGTGTCATCGGATCCTGCAGGGCGTCGAGACTCGGTCTGAGAAAGACTTTGGCCGCGTCCGGCGCGGCGTAGCCGCGCTGGACGAGCAACGTTGCGAGGGGAAACGGGATCGTGAGTGATTGCGAAAGGCGAGCCGCGGAGTCGCGGTCGACGTCTCGCGCGATGATCCAACGAGAGGTGGTTTCGATCATTCCCCCTCGAAGTAGAGGAGCACGCCGCAGGCTTCGCAGGGCTCGGTGGCGTCGCCGTTTTGGAGCTTCTGGCGCCGGTGCAGCGGCACGGCCGTGTAACAGTGCCCGCACGCGCCGCTTGTGACCGGGTAGAGAGCCAGTGGTGCTCGACCCTGACGAATCCGCTCGTACCGATCGTGGAGCTCTCGTGGCACGTCGGTGGCAACCTTCTGCCGCTCGGCGAGTGCGGCCTTGAGCTGGTCATCGAATTCCGCCAGCCGTGCCGCCAACTCCTCGCGTTTGGGTGCCTGGGCCTCCTTCAGTTCCGTAAGCTGCGCGTCGAATTCGCCCACGTCCCCCTTGGTTTCCTGTACGCGGTCGGCAGACCGGACCCACTCCGCCTCCTCACGGGCCAGCACCGTACGCGCCAGGTCCAGTTCGGCCATGAGCGTCGACGCTTCCTTGGCCCCGCGCACCCATTCTAGGCGCTGCCGCTTGCGCTCCTGCATGAGGCGGTACGTCTCGATTTTTGCCTCGAGGTCCGCGCGCTTCTTGTCGGCCTCCTCCGCCCGGGTCCTGGCAGCGTCGAGGTTGGCGATGGCTTGGCCCAACTCGGCGTCGAGCGCCTCGATCTCGGGTTCGAGAGCCTTGATGGCTGCCTCGACTTGCAGCACCACCTTGTCCTTCTCCTGCAACCGCAACAGAGCTTCGAGATCAGCGTGCACTGCCACTCCTGCCTTTCTTGATAACGTTCCACCTGGATGGATTGAGTAACCGCATTCGTTTGCTGAGTGTCTCTTTTTCGCGCGCCAGCGTCGCCTTCTCGTCGTCGGATGCCACCACGATGCGCCGATCGATCGCGTGCAGCCGCTCCTCCAGCGCCCGGCTTTCGATCTTGCCCAGCGCCGCGTCGACCGTGGCATCTTCGGCCAGAGCCCCACCGGGCTCCTCGAGCAACCGAGCCAGCAGCGCGCGGCCCTCCGCGTTCTCCGTCGCCTCGAGCAGCTCGCCGCCCGATACCTCCTCACCCGCATCGGCCACCATGGCGAGCAGATCCCACTCTACACCGGTTCCCCTCTCGAGCCTCGCCAGTTGCTCCGCGATCCGTGGTCGCCACGCGGGCGAGCGCAACATCACGCGCAACAGATCCTGCTCCGGTCGCGGCCTCCACCGGAGACGCCGCGGCCGCTCGTCCGCGGACCGACCGGCTGCCGCCGGCGACGGCGCGCGCCAGCGACCACCTTCGATTTCTTGATGCAGCGACTCCCGTGACACGCCGAGTGCCTCGACGCAACGGCTCACATAGAGATCGCGCGTGACCTGGTCGCTGACGGCGCGAAGCGTGGGGAGCAGCCGATCCAGTGCACGACGCCGCCCGGAGATCGACCCGAGCCAGCCCTTGCGCTCCAGGAGCTGCAGCTTGCGCTCGAGCACGTCCAACGCATCGTCCAGAACCTCGCCCACCGCCTCGGCACCGCCCGTGGCGGCAAGTGCGTCGGGATCGGTACCTGGGGGTGGTGTCGCGATCGCCACCCGCAGCCCCGCGTGAAGCAGAATGTCTGCCGCCCGGAAGCTGGCCCGGAGCCCCGCGGCATCGCTGTCGTAGAGCAGCACGACCGTCTTGGTGTAGCGGCCCAGCAGTCGGGCCTGGTCGGTCGTGAACGAGGTGCCGAGTGGGGCGACCGTTTCCTCGAGTCCCAGATCCACCAGGCGAATGACGTCGAAGTAGCCTTCGACCACCACCACACGTTCCGCCTTCCTTATCGCGTTCTTCGCGTGATCCAGGTTGTACAGCAAGTTGCCCTTATGAAAGACCTGCGTGTCCGGCGAGTTGAGGTACTTGGGCTCTCCCTCACCGATCACCCGCCCGCCGAACCCGACTACCCGTCCCCGCAAATCGTGAATCGGAAACAGCAACCGATTCCAGAACCGCGGACGCACGGAGTCGTCCTCGCGACGCATCGCAAGCCCGGCCTCGATCAGGGTGTCGATCCCGATGCCGAGCTTCGTCATCGCTGCGAGGAACGCGTCTCCCCGCGGCGCGTACCCCAAACCGAGCGGCAGCAGCTGGTCCAATTTGAATGACCGGCCCTCGAGATAGCTTCGCGCCGGTTTCGCGTCGTCCGCTTCACGCAGACGCCTCGCGTACCAGTCGGCTGCCGCTGCCACGGCCGTGAACAGCGGCTCGCGCGGATCCGGCCCCGTGGACCGCCGTTCAGGAATCGTGACGCCCGCGCGCTGCGCCACCTCCCTGACGGCCGTGGGATAGTCCATCCCGAACCGCTTCATGTAGAACGTGAACACGTCACCGGCTTCGTGACACACGAAGCAGTAGAACATCTGCTTCTTGGGAATGACGGCGAAGTTGCGGTGCTTCCCGCCATGGAACGGACACGGGCCGCGATAGTCGGATCCGGTGCGCTTGAGCTCCACGTGCTCGCCCACCAGGGTCACGAGGTCTGCGGCATCACGCACCTGTTCGATGACGTCGTCCGGAATCGGGCTCACCGTTCAAACTCCACGATCGTCACACCCGATCCGCCCTCCTGCGGCGGGGCGAGCCGGTGGTGTGCCACCCGCGGATCCCGATCGAGCGCGTGCGCCACGGTAGCGCGAAGCGCGCCGGTCCCCTTCCCGTGGATCACCCGCAGCCTGGGCAGGTCCGCCACGACCGCCGCGTCGAGCGCGAGGCCCAACTCCGCCTCCGCTTCGTCGGAGCGACGTCCACGCAGGTCGATCTCCGACGCCGCTCCGGCCACCGCCGTCGCCATGCTGTCCTTGGCGGGTCGCTTCCGCTTCGGCGGCGACGGCGGAGGCAACGAGCCCCGTTCGGACCGGTCCGCACCGCGGACCTTCCAGCCCTTCTTTCGGGCGGCCTCTTCGAGCTTGCGCAGCGCGTCGCCTTCTTCGCGCACGCCGTCCTCCACCAGCCGCCGCGCCTCCTTGGCGGTCGCCTCGCTGACGGCGGCCCGGGCCATGCCGAGGGCGTCCTCGACTCGGCGGCGCGCCTCGAGCAGGAATGCGCGAGCCTGTTCGCGACCCGACACCTCGATCTCTCGGGCACGCGCGTCCACGGCCCGTTCCCGACTCCCCACATCGTCCAGACGCTTGTCGAGCTTCACCGCGTCGGCCTCGAGCCTGGCCCGAAGTGCCTCCACGTCCGCCTCGCGATCGGCAAGGGCAGCCTCGCGTCGCTCGAGTTCGGCCAGCGTTGCCTCGAGCGATCGGGCCGCCTCCGGTGTCAGCGCGTCGGCCTGCGTCAGCACCTCTTCCGGCAGGCCAAGGCGCCGCGCGATGGCGATCGCATACGAGCGGCCCGGCTTCCCCATGAGAAAGCGATACGTCGGGGCGAGCGTTTCGGCATCGAACTCGAGACTCGCGTTGACCACGCCGTCCGTGCCGGCCGCCAGCTCTTTGAGTGAACCCAGGTGGGTTGTGGCGATCGTCTGCACGCCGCGCCCGTGGAGTGACAACAGCACGGCACCCGCCAACGCCGCTCCCTCGGTCGGGTCGGTTCCACCACCGATCTCGTCGAGCAGCACGAGCGATCGGTCGTCAGCCTCCACGAGAATGGTGCGCAAGGCGGCGACGTGGGCGCTGAACGTCGACAGGCTGGCTTGGATGGACTGATGGTCGCCGATATCGGCAAAAATCCGGCCGAAGCACGGCAGCACCGTACCCGGTCCCACGGGTGGAACCACCCCGGCCTGCGCCATTGCCGACAAGAGACCGACGGCCTTGAGCAGCACGGTCTTGCCGCCGGCGTTCGGACCGCTCACCACCACGGTTCGCTCCCCGTGTGCGAGCGCGAGATCGAACGGTACCGGGTGCTCGGCCTCCGCGCGGATGAGCGGGTGCGCGGCGTGCGTGATGGCGGTCGCGGTGGGCGCCAGCTCGACCGCTGGCACCGCGGCTCCGGTGTCGAGCGCATACCGAGCGCGCGCATAGAGATCGTCCGCGCGAATGCACATCTCAATGCCGTCGCGCAGCGGCCCCGCCTCCGCTCGTACCGCGTCGGTGAGGCTGCGGAGCACAGCGAGGGTCTCACGCGTCTCTTCCGCCTCACACGCATTGAGGTCGTTGCCTAGCTCGACCGCCTCCGCTGGTTCCACGAACAGCGTCGTCCCGGACGCCGACTCACCGTGCACGATACCCCGCACGGCGGCCCGGCTGTCGCGACGTACCGGGATCACATAGCGCCCGCTGCGAAGGGTGACGCCGGCGTCACTCGGTGCCTGATGTGATGCCAGGTCCCGCTGCAGTCGCTCAAGCAGGGCGATGAGCCGCTGCCGCACCTCTCGCAACCGATGTCGAGCGCGCCTGAGGCCGGGAGACGCCACATCCGCCACCCGTCCGTCCGGTTCGATCGCGCGCTCGATGCGGCGTGCGAGTTTCGCCGGTGGTACGGCGACCGCCAACGCCGCCACGCGTGACGCCTCTTCCGAGAGCGCCTCGAGTGCACTCTGCGTCTCGTTCATCGCGTCGAGGGCCCCCACCAAGCCGCGCAGCGCCCCACCCTCCAGCACGCTCCCGGGCGTGGCGAGCAGGCGGAGCGTGTCGCTCAGGTCATCCACCGGCCGCGGCGCGAAGCGCCCACCATCCTGGAAATGGGCCAGCAGCTCACCGACCGTGGCCAGCTCCTCCCGTATCGACGCGATGTCCGTCGCTGGGCGGCGCGAACGGACCGCCGCCGCCCCCAACGTCGAAACGGCGTGTGCCGCCACGATGCCGAGGGCGGATTCGAGCTCCAGTTGAGCCAGGGTGTCCCGCGAGGCGACGGGCGAAACGGGGGAAGGGGTGCCGGCGACCCTCGTCACCCGCACCCCTTCCGCCGAACCTCGTGGCCTTGGCGCCTCATGCCCCGCGCGAAGGCCTCTTCACCGGGCGCCGCTGTCGGCGGCCCGCAGCCGCAAGCTTCCGCTTGCGGCGATCACTCGGCCTTTCGAAGTGTCGCTGCGTTCTGAGATCGGACAGGATGCCAGCCTTTTCCCACTGCTCTTCAGCGCCTCTGTGGTCCCGCGGAACCGAATCAGCGTCAGGAACGAGTACTGCTCCGATACCCCGTCCGGTCTGCCGCCCGGACTCGATTTCGCAGAGAGGAAAAGCTAGACGGCCACTCCCCCATTGGCAACCGACCCGACGGCCTCTGGAGCCGGGGGAATCGGTAACGCCCAACCCGCTCGGCTCAACCAGGTGGCCACCGCATCACCCGGCCGCCCAGCACGTGCGCGTGGATGTGAAACACCGTCTGGCCCGCCCCGGCGTTGGTGTTCAGCACGACACGATACCCGTCCCCGGCCAGGCCCTCACCGCGTGCAACGTCTCGGGCAAACAACAACAGCTCGCCCAAGAGCGCTGCGTCCTCTGCCTCATTGAGCGACGGCACGTGCTGCTTCGGGATCGCGAGCACGTGAGTCGGCGCCTGCGGGTTGATGTCCCGGAAGGCGAGGAACTTCTCGGTCTCGGTTACGCGCTTTGCGGGGACCTCGCCAGCGACGATCCGACAGAAGAGGCACGTGGTCATGGTCAGGTTCCGAACGCTTCCTTCATTTTCTCCCAGATCTTGCGACCCAGGCTCTCGTCCTCCTTGGGTGGCTCACCCTCGATGGTGGAGAGCCGCTGGAACAGGTCACGCAGCTCGGGACTCAGCCTGGTGGGCGTCCACACCTGAATCCTCACGTACAGCGTGCCCCGCCTGCCGTCGGAGACGTTCGGCAGGCCCTTCCCGCGCAGGGTCAACACGGTACCACTTTGCGCGCCCGGCTCCACCGTGATGGTCTCTTCGCCGAACGGCGTCGGGACCGTGATCTCACCGCCCAGGGCGGCCTGACTGAACGAAAGCGGGAGATCGTACACAAGGTCACTCCCGCGCCGCTGGAACCGCGGATCGTCCTCAACTTGGAACTCCACCACCAGGTCGCCGGCCGGACCGTTGCGCGGCCCCGCGACCCCTTGTCCGCGCAGCGTGATGTAGTTGTTGGTGTCAATGCCAGCCGGGACCTCGACCTCCACCTCACGCTCCTTGCGTACCCGGCCGTCGCCTCCGCAGCTGGAGCACGGCTCGCTCACTACCGTCCCTTCGGCCCGGCAGGTGGGACACGGCGACACCGAGACGAACTGGCCGAACAGGGACTGGGACGCATGGCGCACCTCGCCCGTCCCGCGGCAGGTGGGACACGGCTTGGTGGCCGATCCCGGGTTGGCCCCGCTTCCTTCGCACCTGTCACACCGGTCGAGGCTCCGGAGCTTGAGCGTGCGCTTGGTCCCGTGGGCCACGTCATCGAGAGACAGTTTGACCGTCGCGCGCACGTCCTGCCCGCGGCGCCGGGTGCGCCGCTGGCGTCCGCCGCCGCCGAAGATCGCGTCAAATCCTCCCAGGCCCCCGAAATCGCGCATGAAGATGTTGAGCGCCTCGGCCAGGTCGACGTGAGCAAACCCGAAACCGCCGGTCCCTCCACCCCGCACGCCTGCCAACCCGAATCGGTCGTACTGCGCGCGTTTCTGAGGATCGCGCAGGATCTCGTACGCTTCGGTGACTTCCTTGAACCGTTCCTCGGACGCCTTGTCGCCGTTGTTGCGGTCCGGATGGCACTCCATGGCGAGACGTCGGTACGCCTTCTTGATGTCGTCTTCCGACGACCGCGGGTCGACACCGAGAACTTCGTACAGGTCGCGGGCCATGGGCGCTATTTCGCCAGTTCTCCCAGCATGCGGCTCGTGTGCTCCACCAAGGTCACGACCTTGTGGTACGGCATGCGCGTCGGCCCCATCACCCCGATCATCCCGCTGAAGGGCCCGCACTCGTAGACGGATGTCACGATCGTGAACGCTTGGAGCGACGGGTCGAGGTGCTCGCCGCCAATCGTGACACTGATCCCGGGCGACTCGCGCTCCCTGAGCGCCTCACGCAACCGCTCCCGTCGCTCGGTCAACTCCAACAGGTTTCGCATCCGCTCGCTGGTGCTGAATTCTGGCTGGTCCACCAGCATCTGCGCGCTCCCGAGCACGATCTCGCCGCCGTCAGCCGGTCCAATCTCGAACAACTGATCCGCTTCTTCGATGAAGATGTTGAGCAGCTCTTGGCTCCGATCGTTGGTGCCGGCGTCCCGCAACCGGTCGCCTAGATTGGAACGGATCTCGCGCAGCGAGAGACCCGCCAGCCGTTCGTTGAGCACGTGCGCGACGCTGGCGAGCGCCTCCCGGGGCAATTCGTTGGACACCTCGATAAAGAGCGTGCGGGCCGCACCACCTTCCAGTACGAGGATCATGAGCAGCCGCTCGTGGGACGCCTGCACCAGCTCCAGGCGCTCCAGCACCGCGTTGCCGAAGGTGGGTGCGATGCCAAGGCCCAACTCCTTGGTCAGGACGCCCAGGACTTCAGCCGCCTTGCGCAACAACCCCTCGATGCCGTTCCCGCCGGTGGCCAGCTCGCGCCGCAGCGCATCCCGCTCCGTGGGCGTGGGCAGGGCCGGCGACATCAGGGAATCGACATACACGCGATACGCGTGATCGGTGGGGACACGCCCCGCGGACGTGTGCGGGTGAGCCAGGTAACCCCGATCCTCCAAGTCACTCATCGTGTTGCGGATCGTGGCGGCCGACACGCCGAGGTCGTATCGCTTGGCGATGGTCCGCGACCCCGCCGGCTCGGCGGTTTCGACGTACATGTCGATCACCGCCTCCAGCACTTGGCGCTCACGCTCGGTCAGCGGACCGTGGGGCATCTTAGAAGTCATTGTCGTCGAACGGATTAGCCACCTTGGCCATGAGTGGTCAACGGCTCAGTTTAGCCACCTCAGGGCTCGGTGGTCAAGGCCTCGACCAGGCTGTCGAGCTTGAGCCACCCGGCCGCGGTGACCCGAACCCGGCCCGAAGGCCGATCGACGAGGAGCCATCCGGCCTTCACCACCGCCTCCCCAGCCGGCGATCGCCAGCCGGGCACGTCATTCAGGTCGGCACCATGGCTGGTCCTGAGACCGAGGTAGACGCGCTCCAGCCGCTGTTGCATCGGGGTGAGGTGCTCCCGTCCGTCCTGGGGGTCCTCACCCTGCTCCAGGAGCTTCGCGTAGGCGGCCCACGGTGCCACGTTCCAGCGACGCTCCCCCTCCCGATAGCTGTGGGCCGACGGTCCGAGGCCGAGGTAGGCACTGCCGTTCCAGTACGCCGCATTGTGGCGCGACCGGTGCCCCGGACGCGCGTAGTTCGACACCTCGTAGTGCTCGAAGCCCGCAGCGGTGAGGACGTCGTGCGCCAAGAGGAACTCCGCCTCGTGCTGCGTGTCCGGTGCCGCCATCACCGTGCCCCGCGTGGTCCAGTGCCCGAGCGGCGTGCGCGGCTCCACGGTGAGCCCGTACACCGACAGGTGCTCCGGTCCGAGGTCCACCGCCCGTGCCAGGTCGTCACGGAAATCACCTTTCACCTCCTCCGGCAGCCCGAAGATCAGGTCGAGGGAGACGGCGCCGATGCCCGCGCGGCGAAGCGTGCGCACCGCATCTGGCGTCGCCGCCGCGCCGTGGGAGCGATGCATCCATTCGAGCACCCGCTCGTCGAACGACTGTACGCCGAGGGATACCCGGTTCACCCCTGCGGCCACCCATGCCTCAGCGGACTCCGGCGTCGCGTCTTCGGGATTCGCCTCCAACGTGACTTCGATGCCGCCGGGATCGTCATATGGCGCGATCGTGCGTACCACATGGACGAGTTGCGTGAGCGATGGTGGCGGAAGGAGTGACGGCGTGCCGCCACCCAGGTACAACGTCCGGAGCGGATCGGTCGACCAGCCTTGCTCGTCTCTCCGGAGCTCCACCTCAC
>JBFIHA010000046.1:0-21084 GCA_041602035.1 Gemmatimonadales bacterium
GATCTCGTGGCCACTGGCCGCCTGCTGCGTGCGGCCGAGGCGCAGGCGGTGGGCTTGGTGTCCCGCGTCATCCCGGCCGATGGCTTCGACGATCGCGTGAACGAGCTGGTGACGGGACTCGCTGCGGGGAGCGGCACCGCGCTCGCGCTCATCAAGCAGCAGCTGTACGCGATCGACGGTCAGAGTTTCGAAGATGCGATTCATCTCGGCGCCAGCACCAACGCGGTGGCCCGTGCCACGGCGGATTTCAAGGCGGCCGTTGCACGGTTTCTGGACACGTGAGCGTGCTGTCGGAGCGCCGTGACGGAAGGAGGGTCATGCAGCCGAGAATGCGATGGCTGGCGGGCGGGCTCGCCCTCGCGGTCGCCATCGCGTGCAGCGAGACCAACGGACCCGGGGACGAGGGATCGTTCACCGGCACCATCTCGGGCGATCTCGCTCTCACGCTCAGCGGCACGTCCGTGTTCGGGGTGACGACCCAGGGAGGGCGCCAGGGGTTTGTCATCGCGCTGGACCACAAGGGCGCGACCCAGTTCGACCGGGACGTCATCGTGCTGGGCCGGTTCAACACCGAGCGCCCCGTCGTCGGCACGTTCACCATCATTCCGGGGGCGTGCACCACGTGCAGTCCCGACGACTTCGACGCCGGGTACGTGTTCCAGCGGGCCAGCGGGGAATCGGGTTTCTTCATCTCCGAGTCGGGCACGCTGCAGATCACGGCGTCGAGCGCGGAGCAGATCGTCGGGTCCGTCACGTTCCAGGCGGTGGTGCTCTCGGGCGGGTCCGGCGCCACGAACGTCACCGTCACCGCGCAGTTCCGGTCGGTTCCCGGGCAGGTCCCCGCCGTTGGCGGCTAGGGCGGGCCGAGGATGCCCGCCCACACGATCACGACGGCGCGGCTCGTGCTCCGCCCGCCCGTGCGCGAGGACGCGCAGGCGATCTACGACGGCTACGCGCAGGATTCCGAGGTGGCCCGTTACGTCATCTGGCTCCCGCACCGCTCCCTTGCCGACACGCACGAATTCCTGGACCACTTCATCCGTCATGGGGAGGAGGAGCGGTCCTACCCGTGGGTCATGATCCGCGCCGAGGATGACGCGCTGATCGGCGCGATGCATCTGCGGGTGGATCCGCCCAGAGCCGAGTTCGGGTTCAACATTGCCAGGCCGCACTGGAACGGGGGGTACGGGACGGAGGCGGTGCAGGGCGTCATCGCGTTTGCCTTCTCGCTTCCCGACGTGGAGCGGGTGCAGGCGGTGTGTCACGTGGACAATTCGGCGTCCGCCCGGGTCATGGAGAAGGCGGGCATGCGGCGCGAGGGTCGGCTGGAGCGGTATCTGTTCTTCCCGAATCTCGGCGATGAGGCGCAGGACGTGTTCCTGTATGCCGTCACTCGCCTGCGGGGAGACCCACGCGACGGCTGAGGCGGCTTTTCGGCCACTGATGCAGTGATTCGGAGTCTCGCCCCTGTGGGGCGCGACGCGATTCTCCCTTACGGCTCTCGATGATTCCCGTCTCCCCGGCGTGCTCGCCACTGCTGTGTGCCGCGCCGCCTTCACGTCTCTCGGCGGCGCGAGCCCCCACCCTCGCCGACGCCCACGAGGTGCTCCGCCGCTACTGGGGCTACGACGAGTTCCGCTACTTCCAGCGCAAGGCGGTGCTCGCGGCCCTGATGGGCCGTGACTGCCTCGCGGTGCTTCCCACCGGTGGCGGGAAGTCGATCTGCTACCAGGTGCCAGCCCTGCTTCTGCCCGGGATCACGCTGGTGGTCTCGCCGCTCATATCCCTCATGCAGGATCAAGTACTGGCCCTCCAACAGCGAGGCGTGCCGGCCGCCTACTTGAGCAGTACGCAGACGCCCGATCGGCGACGGGCCGTCGAGCGTGCCGTGCTCGACGGGAAGCTGCGGCTGCTGTACGCGGCTCCGGAGCGGTTGGCTTCCCTATCCGCATTGCTGCAAAGGCGCGTGACGCTCTTGGCCGTAGACGAGGCGCACTGCATCAGTGAATGGGGCCACGATTTCCGGCCGCACTATCGCGCCATCGGCCGCCATCGGCGGGCGCTCGGCAGCCCGCGCACCATTGCCGTGACCGGCACGGCGACGCCCGCGACTCGACGGGACATCGTGCGCGTGCTCGGACTCCGAGCGCCGGTCCGGGTGATCCGCTCGCACGATCGCCCGAACCTGTTCTTCGCGGCCCGGAGGTTCCGGAAGGAGCGCGACCGCATGAAGGCGGCCGCATCGCTGCTCGCTCCACAGCGCCGCACGGCGATCGTGTACGTGCCGACGCGCAATCGGACGGATGGGGTAGCCGCCGTCCTGCGCCGGTGGGGAGTCAACGCGCTCCCGTATCACGCCGGACTCCCAGGGCGCGCTCGTCGTGGCCTGCTCGCGCGATTCTTGGATGGACGGTGTCGGGTCATGGTTGCCACGAGCGCGTTCGGCATGGGGATCGACAAGCCAGACGTGCGGCTGGTGGTGCACCTCGGACTTCCACCACGTCCCGAGGCGTACGTTCAAGAAGCTGGGCGCGCAGGTCGGGACGGACTTCCGGCCCGGTGCGAGGTGCTCTGGACGGGCGGGGATCTTGCGCTCGCGTCGAAGCTGGCCGGGCTCGAGTCTGGCTCGCCCGGGCAGGCCCGCCGAGCCGAGCCCCGGAGACGCGGGTTCGCCGCCATGCGGCGGTACCTCTCAACCCGCGGCTGCCGCCGTCGCGTCCTGCTCGGCTATCTGGGCGAAACCGCGCGCTCGTGTGGAGGGTGTGACCGGTGCGCGACTGACCGGACCTGACCGGTGGGCAGGAGGACACCGCTCCGAGGTGTCCACTTCCCGAGACTCGACGTACCCGACTCCGGGCATTCTGCACGGAACCGGAGTGGCACCTGATCTCATAAGTGATTGTCAAGAAACGACTTACGCACTACCGCAGCGGTGGCACGCAACTTTCACTGTAGCGGGGCAGCAAAACACTGCGGTCTGCTGAGCGTCTTGTCGCCAGACAAGGAATCTCGTCGGGAGGGGACGAGCGGGACCACGCAAGCCCGGGCTCAGCAGCCGCAGCGTCTTTTCTACCCCTCAATACTGCGTTTCATCGGCTTCCGTCACAAGCTTCGTCCCTCGCCTGCGCCATCACGAGCTACCGCAACCACTCGCCGCCTCCTAACTTGAGAGTCGGACCCAGTCTGGGGGACACTGTGAACCGCAGGTTGATCGCAATGCTCGTGTGGCTCGTGGCCGTCCCGGCGGTAGCCGGGGCGCAGGGCGTTGTGTACCGCATCCCCGTGACGGGCACGATCGAGTTGGGACTGGCCCCGTACGTGGCGCGGGGCGTCAGTGAGGCGGCCGAAGCCGGTGCGGTGGCCGTGGTGCTGGACATCGACACACCGGGCGGCCGGATCGACGCGGCGCAGCAGATCGTCAAGTCCGCCACGGAGAGCAAGGTTCCCATCTATGCGTTGGTGAACACGCACGCGTGGAGCGCGGGTGCCATCATTGCCCTCGCCACCGACTCGATCTACATGGTGCCGGCGTCGTCCATTGGGGCGGCCACTCCGGTCACCGGCGCGGGCGAGAAGGCGCCGGAGAAGATCGTGAGTGCGATGCGGAGCGAGATGCGGGCGCTTGCGGAGCGGCGCGGGCTCGACCCGCGGATCGCCGAGGCCATGGTGGACGAAGAGGTCGCCATTCCGGGCGTGATCGCGGAAGGGAAGCTGCTCACGCTGACCGCCCAGGAAGCGGTCGAGTTGACGGTCGCGGTCAACGAGGTGGAGAACCTCGACGCCCTGCTGGATCGGCTCGGACTCGGGGGCGCGGATGTCGTCACCGTCGGGATCAACTGGGCCGAACAGCTCGTGCGGTTCCTGTCCAATCCGTTCGTCGCGCCGCTCTTGCTCTCGATCGGGACGCTGGGCATCCTGATCGAGATCAAGACCCCGTCGTTCGGGATCGCGGGTGCGGTGGGGGTGGCGTCGCTGGCCGCGTTCTTCGGCAGCCACCTAATCATCGGGCTCGCCGGGTGGGAGGAGCTGATCCTCCTCGGGGCCGGCCTGATCGCGCTGGGCATTGAGGTGTTTGTCGTGCCGGGGTTCGGCATCGCGGGGTTGATCGCGATTCTCTGCATCGGATCGTCCGTGTTCCTCGCGCTGATCGGCAATCTGCCCACCTGGGCCGATGTGACGCGGGCCAGCGGCATCCTGTTCGCCGCCGCGCTCATCATCGTGGCGGCCGTCTATCTGCTCGTTCGGCAGCTCCCGGCCCGTCGCGGTACCCGGGGCATCTTCCTCCAGGCCGCCACCTCGAAGGCGGCCGGCTACATCGCCGGTGACGCCCGAGAGGACCTCATCGGGATGCAGGGGGTGGCCATCACCGATCTCCGACCGGCCGGCACCGTCAGAGTGGGCTCCGAGCGGCTCGACGTCGTCTCCGATGTCGGCTTCATCTCGAAGGGCACCACAGTTCGTATCATCCGAACCGAGAGCTACCGCCACGTCGTCGAGCCGCTGGACAGCGGCGCCGACGCGTAACTCCATAGGGATCGACCATGCCAGACGTCGCAGAACTTGGGTCTTTGATCTTGATCGCCAGCGTCATCCTTGGCGCGATACTGTTGGCGCTCCTGTTCAACTTCATCCCGGTCCGGCTGTGGATCGAGGCGGCCGCGGCCAGCGTGCGGATCGGGTTGGGCACGCTGGTCGGCATGCGGCTGCGGAAGGTGAGTCCCGCGGCGATCGTCCGGCCCCTCATCAACGCCACCAAAGCCGGTCTCGAACTCAAGGTGGACGAGCTGGAGGCGCACTACCTCGCCGGTGGCAACGTCGACCGGGTGGTGAAAGCACTCATCTCGGCCGACAAGGCCGGGATCGACCTCGGGTTCCCGAGCGCGGCCGCGATCGATCTGGCCGGACGGGACGTGTTCGAAGCCGTCCAGGTGTCGGTGACGCCCAAGGTGATTCAGACGCCGCGCGTGGCCGCGATGGCCAAGGACGGGATTCAGCTCATCGCCTTGGCGCGGGTCACCGTCCGGGCGAACATCGATCGGTTGGTTGGTGGCGCGGGTGAGGAGACCATCCTCGCGCGTGTGGGTGAGGGCATCGTCTCGACCATCGGCTCGTCGGCGTCCCACAAGGCGGTGCTGGAGAATCCGGACAACATCTCCAAGACCGTGCTCGCCAAGGGACTCGACAGCGGGACCGCGTTCGAGATCCTGTCCATCGACATCGCGGACGTGGACGTGGGCAAGAACATCGGCGCCGAGCTGCAGACCGACCAGGCGGAAGCCGACAAGCGGATCGCCCAAGCCAAGGCAGAGGAGCGCCGCGCGATGGCGGTCGCACTCGAGCAGGAAATGACGGCCAAGGTGCAGGAGATGCAGGCCCGCGTGGTCGAGGCCGAAGCCCAGGTACCGCTCGCGATTGCCGAGGCGTTCCGCAAGGGGCAACTGGGCGTGATGGACTTCGTGCGGTACAAGAATATCGAGAGCGACACCGAGATGCGGAACAGCATCGCCAAGGGCGAAGAACCGGCGGGGAACTAGGCCGTGGATGAGCTCGTTCAGTTCGCCGTCTTCGTCGTCTTCATCCTGTTTTGGCTGATCGGGACCGGTAGGAAGAAGTCGAAGCGCCCGCCGCAACCCCCGCAGCGAGCGCGACCTCAGGTTCGGGCGCGTCCGCGGGCCGCTCCGTCCGCAGGCGCGCCGACCGGTCGCGCACCGGCACCAACGCGGCAGGCCCCGCCCCCTCCGCGCCGCCAACCTGAGACGCTCGCCGACCTGCTCCGCGACGTGTTGCAGGGCGAGCTGCCCGACGCCATGCGGGTCCCCGAACCGGAACCCGAGCCGTATGAGTTCGGGGCTCCGGAAGCCGAGGTGCTCCCCGAAGAGGCAGCATCACTCGAGACGCTGGAACCGACGGGTGAGCCGAGCCACCGGGTCTTCCACGAGCGGTACGTCGACGTGCCGGCCGTGTCGGCGCCGCGGGCTCGGCACCGGTATCGCCTCACGCCCACGACGGCACGCGAGGCGGTGATCTGGACCGCGATCTTTTCACACCCAAAGGGAATGGAATAGGCCGGTCCGGATCGGCCGAAAACCTATGCTCGATATCCCCTACCTGACCCCCGAGCACCATCAGGTCCGTGAGATCGCACGCGACTTCGCCGAGCGGGAGATCCGCCCCGTGGCGCGGGACCTCGATCGCGAGGCGCGGTTCCCGTGGGAGACCGTGAAGCAGATGGGCGAGTTGGGGTTCATGGGAGCGCCGTGGCCGGTCGAGCTGGACGGGGCGGGCATGGACTACCTGTCGTACATCATCGTGGTGGAGGAGCTGGCCCGCATCGACGCCAGCCACGCCATCACGGTGTCGGCGCACACCACGCTGGGAACGTCGCCTATCGTCAACTTCGGGACCGACGAGCAGAAGCGGCGGTTCGTGCCCTACCTGGCGAGTGGCCGGGTCCTGGGCGGATTCGGATTGACCGAGCCCGGCGCCGGGTCGGACGCCGGTGGCACGCAAACGGTGGCGGTCGACAAGGGCGATCACTTCGTACTGACCGGCTCCAAGATCTTCATCACGCATGCCGGCGTGGGCGAGATCTTCATCGTCACCGCCCGCACCAAACCGACCGCCGCGCGGAGCAGCAAGGGCATCACGTCGTTCATCGTGACCAAGGACACGGTGGACGTCGAGACGTGCACCGCCGTGGGGGTGGGGCACATCCCGGACCTGCCCAAGACACCGGGCGTGAAGGCGGGGAAGAAGGAGGACAAGCTCGGATGGCGGGCCTCGGACACGCGCGAGCTGTTTCTCGAGGAGGCGATCGTCCCAAAGGAGAACCTGCTCGGCGAGCCTGGCATGGGCTTCGTGAATTTCCTCAAGACCCTGGACGACGGGCGCATCGGGGTGGGCGCGCTGTCGCTCGGGCTCGCCGAGGGTGCCCTGGACGAGTGCCTGAAGTACACGGCGGAGCGGAAGCAGTTCGGCCGGCCCATCGGATCGTTCCAGGCCGTGCACTTCGCGCTGGCCGACATGGCTACCGAGATTGAGGCGGCACGACATCTCGTCTACCACGCCGCCTGGCTGAGGCAGCACGACAAGCCCTACAAGAAAGAGGCGGCAATGGCCAAGCTGTTCGCGTCGGAGCTTGCGACGCGGGCCACGATCAAGGCTGTCCAGCTGCACGGCGGCTACGGGTACACGACGGAGTACCCGGTGGAGCGGATGATGCGTGATGCCAAGGTCGGGGAAATCGGCGAGGGAACCAGCGAGATCCAGCGCATCGTGATTGCGCGGCATCTGCTGGGTGACCTGGTGGCGGTCACGGGGTAGCGTGGTGCGATGACGTCAGGCGCCGAATTCACCAGCCTGGTGGCCAGCCTCGCCGCCGGTGCCGCCACCGCACTGACACAGGTGCAGACGGGCGAGAACGCCGAGTCGCCAGCCGGTGAGGCAGGGAAGGAACCCGAGTCTACGGAGGAGCTGGCTGAGCGCCGCCGAGTCGGGCTCGAGACCGCACGGCACCTGATCGATACCCTCGGAATGCTGGAACAGAAGACCCGCGGGAACCTGTCCAAGGACGAACAGGAACTGCTTCAGTCGGTCCTCACGCAGCTTCGGATTCAGTACGCAAATACAGCCCCCGCATCCGGCCGGTCGTGAGTGCGGCGCAGGCGATCCGTGGGTCCCTGACCGCCAACCGTTGACGTAACTCCCTGTATTGCTTAAAGTTCCACACGATGCTTCGCAACGTGCTTCACCTCACTCAGGTGAATGACGCGCCCGAGAGGGCGGTGGGTGCGCCTGGCGAGTCGTGCCCGGCCGCGGCCCCCGTGGGCTCCGGGGAGCGTCCTTTTCCGAGTATAGCCTTCGCCGAGCGTGCCACGACATGGTGTCCCGCTCGGCGTCACACCATTGATCGACCCGGGGTGCCGACGGCCGCCGTGCGACCGACGCTCGGTGGCAGCGTCACGCGGGTCGAGGTAGGAACATTTGAAACGCGAGATTCTCATCAATGCCGGCCCGCGCGAGACGCGTGTGGCCATTTTGGAGGACGATCGGCTCGTCGAAGTCCTTCATGACCGGCCGGACATCCGGCGCACGGTCGGAAACATCTATCTCGGGAAGGTCGAGGCCGTCCTGCCAGGAATGCAGGCGGCGTTTGTGGACATCGGGACGGGCAAGAGCGCGTTCCTCCACGCCTCGGACCTGATCGAGCCAGACGAAGACGACGAGGACGACAACGGGCGCCCACGTCGCAACGGGCGCCGCCTTCCCAACATCCAGGATCATGTGAAGCGGGGCGAGTCCCTGCTGGTGCAGGTCACCAAGGAGCCGATCGGCACCAAGGGACCGCGGGTAACCCGGCAGATCTCTCTTGCCGGGCGGTTCCTGGTGTACATGCCGTATGCGTCTAAGATCGGCGTGAGCCGCAAGATCGGCGCGCGGGACGAGCGACAGCGTCTGCGCGAGATGGTTGGCCGGTTACTCCCCAAAGACGTTGGGGGGGTGATCGTGCGGACCGTGGCCGAAGACCTCACCGACAAGAAGGTCAAGGTCGAGCTCAGGTCCTTGTTGGATCAGTGGAAGAAGATCAAGCGGAAAGCCCATTTCGTGCGGCTTAAGGCTCCCGCACCCGTGTACCGCGAGACGTCGCTCACCAGCGGTATCATCCGCGATCTCTTCAGTGACAAGGTCGATCGCGTGATCGTGGATTCGAAGGAACTCCTCAAGGAGATCAAGGCGTACCTGCGGAACGTGGAGCCGGAGTTGATCGAGCGCCTGAGCCTTGCCAAAGGCCAGGAGCCACTGTTCGACCAGTTCGACATCGAGACCGAGATCCAGAGCCTGTTCAATCGGCGCGTGGACCTGCCGACCGGTGGCTACGTGATCATCGAGCCGACCGAAGCCCTGGTCTCGATCGACGTGAATACCGGACGCTACACGGGGCAGAAGGACCCGGAGAAGACGATCCTCCGCACCAACCTCGAGGCGGCGCGTGAGATCGCGCGGCAGGTCCGACTTCGGGATCTGGGCGGCATCATCGTCATCGACTTCATCGACATGGAGTCCCAGGGCAGCCGCGACAAGGTGATGCACGAATTGCGCTCTCTTCTCGCGCGCGACCGCGCGCGCACCCGAGCGTTTCAGTTATCCGAGCTGGGGCTCGTGGAGATGACGCGGCAGCGGGTGCGCCCGTCCCTGTTGGACACCATGGCCGGTCCCTGCCCGGCGTGCGACGGTGCGGGCCGCGTGTTCCGGCCCGGGGTGGTGGTGCGGCGGCTCGAGCGGGCGCTGCGGCGTGTCGCGACCGAAAGGAAGGAATCGCGGCTCACCGTCCGGCTGCATCCCGAGGTGGCACTGTACCTGATGGAGGTTGAGCCGGCGTTCCTGAAGCAGCGCATCAAGGAAACGGGCATCGACCTCGAACTCCGCGACGATCCCATCATCCAGGTGGATCAGTTCCGGCTGGTGGCCCAGCCGGCGGGACGGGACGTGACGCAGCACTATGCGGTGGCGTGAGCGGGAAGCAGGTGGGTGGAGGCCTTGACCCCGGAGCCACGCTCGAATAGCCTTCTAGGTCTATGACTTACGCGATTTTCAAGGCTGCGGGCCAGCAGTTCCGCGCCGAGAAGGGTGCCACGGTGCGTGTGCCGCTCCTCCAGGGAGAGCCTGGGGACAAGGTGACGTTCGACGAGGTGCTGCTGTCCAGCCGGGGCGACACGGTGAAGGCCGGGACGCCGGTAGTGAAGGGCGCCAAGGTGGTCGGGGAGATCGTGCGCCATGCCCGTGACGAGAAAATCATTGTGTTCCGGTTCAAGCGGCGGAAGAACTACCGCAAGAAAACCGGACACCGGCAGGGGTTCACGGAGATTCGGATCACGGATGTGAAGGGGTGAGCGACCATGGCGCATAAGAAGGGTGTCGGATCGAGCCGCAATGGCCGGGACTCACAGCCCAAGTACCTCGGTGTGAAGCGGTATGGTGGTGAGCAGGTACGAGCGGGCAACATCCTGGTGCGTCAGCGCGGTACCAAGTTCCACCCCGGTCGCAACGTGCGCCGTGGGCGGGATGATACGCTGTTTAGCGTGATCGACGGTGTGGTGAAGTTCGAGCATCAGGACAAGCGGCGGCTGCGCATCAGCGTGTATCCTTTGGAGGCCGTCGCGTCCTGATTGGTCGGGTGGCGCCGTAGATCCCGTGAGGGGCGGCAGATCTGCCGCCCTTTTTCTTCTTTGTGCTCGGGTGCGTCTACTGTGGCGTGGCCGGAGGGAGGATCTCGCCCGAGCGCCGGGCCTGCCTGAGCTGTTTGAGATCTCGCTTCGCGCTGCTGGCCCGCTGGCCAAAAAAGATGAACGGCACGAAGGAGACGACGCCCACGGCGCCGGCGATCACCACTTGCGTGATTCCCGCTCCGCCCGGCCCCAGACCGAGCCAGAGCGCGACCGCCTCGGCCGCGATGATGACGCCGGCAAAGCTGTCTCGGAGATAAGCCATGTCTTTGCGGTACACATCGAGCCGACGTTCGGCATTCGTCTCGATGGCCCCGACCGCCACCAGCTCGCCCTCGGTGGAGTACATCGCGCCGCACTGCGAGCAAACCCAGAGTGGACCGGTGAACAAGCTCTTAGCGCCCTTCCACCAGTATCGACTCCACCGGAGACGGCGAAGTGGCTTCCGCAGCAGGTCGAGCGAGTGACCGCAGCGTTCGCAGCGCTGGGGACGGGGGCTCATGCGGGTACCACTACGCGACCATGGGGAGACCGGTTCCAGTCACCGGGTGAGGTCTTTGAATAAGGCGAGCAGACGGGCGGCGACCGGGCCCGGGACTCCGCTGCCCACCGGGCGGCCGTCGACCTCCACGATGGGCATGATCTCCATGGTCGTGCCGGCGAGGAATAGCTCATCCGCCGTCGCGAGTTCGTGGACGAACACGGGGGTGGTACTGGTCGGAAGACCGTGCCGCGCGCAGAGGTCGAGAGCCGCCTGACGCGTGATGCTGGGGAGGATGTAGTTGGTCAGCGGGGCCGTCCGCACCACGTCGCCGATCACCGCGAAGAAGCTGGTGTGCGTGCCTTCCAACACGACGCCGTCGCGTACCAGCAGCGCCTCCGACACTCCGGCCTCCCGTGCCGTCTGTGCGGCAAGGCAGTTGGGGAGCAGTGCCACCGACTTGATGTCGCAGCGGGTCCACCGCTGGTCCGGCGCGGTGATGACCTTGACGCCGATCGCGGGGTCCGCCTTGGGCTGAAACCGCATGGTCGTGGCGTACACCGTGGGGGACGTGGGCGGATCGGGAAAGGCGTGCGTGCGTGGCGCCGCTCCCCGGGTGATTTGGACATAGATCAGCGCATCGCTGCCGGCAAGCTCATTGCGCCCCAGCAGGTCTCGACAGACGGTGGCGAGGCCCGCAACGTCGACGCCCGCGATGCGCAGGGCCTGGAGGCCGTTGGCCATCCGGTTCAAATGGGACTCGAGTCCGAAGAGCTTCCCACCGTAGCTCCGCACGACCTCGTAGATCCCGTCTGCAAACAGGAACCCCCGATCGTCGGGGGAAAGATGCGCCTGGTCTTTCGGGAGGTAGGCGCCGTTGAGATAGACCGTTGTCGACATGGTGTCCGTTCCCGCGTAGCCCGTCCACACCCCCACCGCCCTCGATCCCGTTCAAGGAATCGCGGCGGAGGTCCTCAGCGCCGGCGGCGCCACCGGCACGTCTTCGAGGTGCACGACCGTGAATTGCAGGGCGTCGCTCACCGCTCCGGTATTGTCGCGCGCCCGGAGCGTGAGCACATTCACCTCGAATCGGTTGAGCGTCACGTCGAGCGTGAACACGCCGAACGTATTGGCCGGTTCTTCGACCGTCGCCGCTCCGCCTTGCACGGTCACCGTGAACGTGGCGCTGGCACTCGGGGGCGACCGAACCACCTGGCCTGCAATCGTCACCGTTTGCTGCGTGGTCGAGTCCGGCGGAGGCGCGTGTACGGAGATTGCGAGCACCGGCGGAAGGTCGGCGATGCAGCCCGCCGCGGTCAGCAGCAGAGCGATGGGGATGAGGACCTTCTTCATCGTGTCAGCCATTTCGATCGGGTAGACGCGAACGCACCACTCACGGCTGGGCGGTAAGGACCGACCAGGCCAGCACTGCCCATCCCGCGAGGAAGCACACCCCACCGATCGGGGTCACGGCCCCGAGCCAGCGGGTGTCAGTCAACGCCAGGGCATAGAGGCTTCCCGAGAAGATGACGGTTCCGGCAACGAACAGCCACCCGGCGGTCAGCGCACCGCCAGCCCATCGTCCGTGGGCATACACCGCCACGAAGATCGCGAGGGCGTGATACATCTGATACCGGGCGGCGGTCTCAAAGATCTCCAAGAGATCGGTCGAGAGTCGCGCGCGGAGCGCGTGCGCACCGAACGCCCCGGCACCCACGCTCAGCAGCGCGGACACACTTCCCACCACCGCCAACACGCGATCCGGCGTCATGTCATGGCCACCCAGTGTGTCATTCGCAGAACCTCATGCCAGCCGCATCCAAAGGAACACCGTAATAATAGTCACCGACAAGAAGTTGAGCCGAAGGCCTGCGCGCGCCATGTCGCGCGGCGACACGGCGCCCGAGCCGAACACGATGGCGTTTGGGGGCGTCGCCACCGGGAGCATGAAGGCCATCGAGGCCGCCAGCGCCGCCGTCGTGAGCAGCGGCAGCGCCGCCACGCCGAGTCCCTCGGCGACGCCGGCCATGAGCGGCATCCCCAGGGCCGCCGTGGCTGTGTTGCTCGTGAGTTCGGTCAGGAACACGAACAAGAGGGCCGTGGTGCCGATGACGAGGGGGAACGGCACGCCGCGGAGCCCGACGAGCTGCCCACCAAGCCATTCCGTGAGTCCCGACACCTCGAAGGCCCGGGCGAGCGCCAGTCCGCCGCCGAACAGCAGCAGCACGCCCCACGGGATGCGGCGGGCCGTGGACCAGTCGAGTGCGGTTGGGAATCGCTGGCGCCAGAGCGGGACCGCAAACAGCACCAGAGCGGCGCCGATCGCGATGGCGGCGTCGGAGATGCCGGGAATCACGTCGGCCAGACCCGGGATCCGCACCGAGCCGATGGCCTTGGGCGAGCGAAGGATCCACGCGGCGGCAGTGAGGAGAAAGACGACCAGCACGAAGCGTTCGCCGCCCCGCACGGGGCCCAGGTCGGCGTGCTCGCGATCAACGTTTGCGGCGAGCCCCGGGATCGTGCCGCGCACCCGGAACAGCCACACCAACAGGAGCCAACAGCCCAGCATCATCGGGATGGCGACGGGAATGCCGATCGCCATCCATTCCGCGAAGCCCACGTCGGCGCCGAGCAGCTCGCGCGCCGCACCGGCGAAGATCGCGTTGGGCGGCGTCCCGATCAGCGTGGCGACCCCGCCGATCGACGCGCCGTACGCGATGCCCAGCAGGAGCGCCGTGGGAAACCCGTCCGCGGGGGACTCCTGTCCCCGTGTGCCGACGACCGCCATGGCGATCGGCAACATCATGACCGCGGTGGCCGTGTTCGAGATCCACATGCTCGCCACGCCCGACGCAATCATGAACGCCAGCACCACCTTTGGCGCGCTGGTTCCGATGGCGCGCACCGTGGCCAGCGCGAATCGCTTGTGCAGCCCCCAGCGCTCCAACGTGGCGGCGAGAAAGAACCCTCCCATGAACAAGAAAATGATCGGGTCGGCATACGAGGGCGTCACCTCAGTCACCGGCAGTACGCCCACGATCGGGAGCAACACAATGGGGAGCAACGAGGTGGCCTCGAGCGGGATCACTGCAGTGAGCCACCAGATGGCCATCCACGAGGCCACACCCGCCGTACGCCACGCCGGCTCGGCAATCCCGGTCGGGGCGGGGACGACCACGGCCGCGACGCACAGCGCGGGACCGATCACCAGGGGAAGCCAGCGGATCAGGATCACGGAAACAGCCTCAGCGGCGTCGTGCGCGTGATGCTGTCCTTGAGCGCGGCGGGCAACGGCAACGCACGGAACTGCTCGAGGTTCACCCCGAGGTCGCGGACGCCAGGACTGGGCCAGTCCGTGCCCCACACGACGCGATCGCCGATCTCCTCGAGCCGCGGGAAGTAGTCCAGCAGCTTCTTTGGTGGGATCCCGGAAAGCTCCAGATGCACGTTGCGGTGACGCCGCAGGATGAAGAACGCCTCGTCCATCCACAGCGGCCGACCGCCGTGCGCCATGAGGATCGTGAGATCGGGGAAGTCGATCGCGACATCGTCGAGCTCCATGGGCCGGCCGTACTTGCTGCGTGCACCGGGAAAGATGCTGGTGCCAGTGTGGATCATGACCGGCAGACCGCGTTCCTCACACCGCCGATAGATCCTACCGAGGGCGTCGAGCCCCATCGTGTGGGCGTTGGCGGGAAACATCTGGTGGGGTGGGTGGATCTTGAGGCAGCGAATACCGAGCTGAAGCAGTTCCTCCACCTGTCCTTCAGGATCGGTCGTGAATCGCGGATGGACGCCGCCGTAGGGAAGCATTCGTTCCGGGGCCGCGGCGGCGTAGCGCGACGCAAACACGTTGGTCTCGTCGGTGAATCCCATCAGGTCAGGGCTGGGATAATTCACCAACCCGACGCGCCAGATGCCGCTCGCATCCAAAACGTCGAGCAGTGCGGCGGGATCGTCCATCAGCGCGAGGAGGCGCTCCCAGTGGTCTTCCTTGCCACGCCGCATGGCGGCCGTCACGTCCGGCTTGAGCTGGCTCCACGGCTGGATGTGCACGTGGAGATCGGTCACACCGGGCAGCGCCGTGGCACCCGACTGATCCGAGTTCCGACTCACGAGCCCTTGAAGTCCGCCTTGCGCTTCTCCAGAAACGCGTGGACGCCCTCTTCCTTGTCCTGGGTCGAGAACGCCAGGCCGAACAGGGTCGTCTCGAGCCGCACACCCTCGTCGAGTGGCATTCGCACGCTCGCGCGTACAGCCTCCTTGATGAATTGGAGCGCCGCAGGGCTCTTCTCGGCAATCTGCCCGGCAAGCTCCCGCACGCGTGGCATCAACGCGTCGTGGGGGACCACCTCGTCCACCAGGCCAATCCGCCGCGCCTCCTCAGCACCGATCAGCTCACCCGTGTAGAGGAGCTTGTAGGCCGTACCAAGACCGACCAGGCGGGGCAGCCGTTGCGTGCCGCCGCCACCCGGCAGGATGCCGAGGGTGATCTCGGGCTGTCCCAGCTTGGCCGTGTCGGAGGCGATCCGGATGTCACACGCCATGGCCAGCTCGCAACCGCCGCCGAGCGCGAAGCCGTTGATCGCGGCGATCACCGGCTTAGGACATTGCTCGGGCGCCTCGAAGATTCCGAATCCTTTCGTGACGCGGTACTGCTCGTAGCCGGAGCGGCCTGCGAACTCCTTGATGTCTGCGCCGGCCACGAACGCCTTGTCACCGGCGCCCGTCACGACGATCACCCGCACGGCCTCGTTGCGGGCGAGGTCGTGCAGCGCGGTGACGAAGTCCCGACGGATCTGGGCATTCAGCGCGTTGAGCTTGTCGGGCCGGTTGATCGTCACCGTCGCGACGCGGCCTTGGATGTCAGTTACGACGACTTGGTTGGCCATGCGTAGAACCCCCTCCCTGTTTTCTTCCCCAGCTCGCCCGCGGCCACCTTCCGGCGCAGGATGTCTGGCGGCGCATACCACGGTCCGTCGAGCTCTCGGTGGAGATATTCCGCTATCGCGAGGCGCACGTCGAGCCCCACCAGGTCACTCACCTTGAGCGGTCCCATGGGGTGCCCGTAGCCGAGTTCCATGGCCGTGTCGATGTCCTCCACCGAGGCGACGCCTTCCTCCACCATGCGCATCGCCTCGAGTCCGAGCACCACGCCCAGCCGCGACGATGCGAAGCCCGGTCGATCCTTGGCCACGATGGGTACCTTGCCCATGCGCTTGGCAACGTCCCGAGCGAACGCCACCGTCCGCTCGCTCGTCCGGTCGTGCACCACCAACTCCACCAGCTTCATGATGTGGACTGGATTGAAGAAGTGCATGCCGATCACGCGTTGGGGCGCCGACGAGGCCTCGGCGATGCGCGCGACCGAGAGCGACGACGTATTCGTGGCGAGAACACACTGCGGCGAGACCTGCTGGTCGACCTTGGCCATCAGATTCCGCTTGGCGTCCAGGTCCTCGACGATGGCCTCGATGACCAGGTCGGCGCCCGCGACGCCGTCCCCGAGACGCTCGTGGAACGCCAGGCGGCCGCGCGCCGCATCAACTGCCTCGGGGGAGAGCTTTCCGCGCGTCACGGCGCCCTCGAGATTCGCATCGATGCGCTCCTTGGCCTGCGGCAGCACCTCGACGTGCGTGTCGGTGAGCGTCGTGTCGTAGCCGGCCATGGCGGCCACCTGGGCAATGCCGTGCCCCATGGTGCCAGCACCGATCACACACACCCGCGTCATCCGAGCACCTCCCGGGCCACGTCCGGTCGATTGGTGCAGAGCGCGTCGATCCCCAAACTCGCGAGCACCTGCATGCGCGCGCGATCGTCCACGGTCCAGGCGAAGACGTGGACGCCTTCGGTGTGGGCGGCCGTGATCAGGTCGTGATCGACGAGCGCTTCCTGTTGCCACAGCACCGCTGCCCCCGCATCCCGGGCCTCGGCCACCGGTCGGATGGGATAGGATGCCGACAGCACTCCCACGCCCAGGGTCGGTCGATGGGCGCGCAACCGATGCACGATGCGGTGGTCGAACGCGTGCACCTGGTAGCGGGACGGCGCCGGACCGGCGTCGACGATGGCGAGGAAGTCCACATCGTATCGCGGTGACAGCGCCTTGACCTCGATGAAGACGGACAGCGACGGGTCAATCGTCTCCAGCGCCTCCGCCAGGGTGGGGATCGGTTCGCCGTTGGCGAGTTGCAGTGCCGTCAACGTGGACGACGGCGTCTGCCAGATGGCGTGGTGGTCCACCACGGGATCGTGGTAGACCATCGGCACCCCATCGGCCGCGACGTGCACATCCAACTCGATGCCGTCGGCGCCCATCGCGTGAGCCAGTCGAAACGCGGACAGGGAGTTCTCGACCTCGTACGCTGACGCTCCGCGGTGGGCGACGACGAGCGTCACTACGTCCCCCGAAACCGGGGCTCGCGCTTCTCGAGAAACGCCCTGAGCCCCTCGCGGGTGTCGTCGGACATAGCGCACTCGAGCTGGTGAGCCAACTCCCGGTCCAGCACCTCGTCCATGGTGCCGTCCAGGCTCAGGTACACGGCGCGCTTGGCCAATGCAAGAGCCCGCGGCGGCTTGGCGGCGAGCTGCATCGCGAGTTCCCTGGTGGTGGCCGCCAGCTCGTCGTGTGGGACGACCCGATTGAACAGTCCGATACGCAGGGCTTCGGGCGCGTCCACCATGTCACCGGTGAAGATCAGCTCCAGCGCCTTGGATTGCCCCACCAAGCGAGGCAGGAAATAGGTGCCGCCCCAATCGGGGTGGAGACCGATGCGATTGAAGGTCTGTCCGACGGACGCGCGGTCGGATGCGATCCGGATGTCGCAGGCAAGGGCGAGGTTTGCCCCTCCTCCAGCCGCAGGACCGTTGATGCTCGCGATGACCGGCTTGGGCGTGGCGCGGATCCGGGTCACGATCCGTCTGCC
This sequence comes from Gemmatimonadales bacterium, assembly GCA_041602035.1. Lineage (GTDB taxonomy): Bacteria > Gemmatimonadota > Gemmatimonadetes > Gemmatimonadales > GWC2-71-9 > JAOTVV01. The sequence goes on from JBFIHA010000046.1 coordinate 17,631, forward strand.
GGATTCGACCAGGGCGGCCATGCTCTCGGTATCATTGTCAGCGAGGAGGTCGCGCATGTAGCCGATGTCGGCTCCGGCGCAGAAGGCGCGTCCGGCGCCGGTGAGCACCAGGACGCGCACCGCCGGATCACCGGCCAAACGCTCCACCGCCACCAAGACGTCGTCGCGCATCCGTCCTGCGAATGCGTTGAGCTTGTCCGGCCGGTTGAGCGTGATGGTGCCGACCCGGTCCGTCACCTCGACGGTGATGTGCTCGAGGCCGTCGGTGCCGGTGGAGCGACCGGTCACCGCAGGCCGACCCACACCGTCTTGACGTCCGTATATCCGTCCAGCGCCTCGCGGCCCAAATCGCGGCCAAAGCCGCTGCCCTTGAACCCGCCGAACGGCGCGGCGGAGTCGTACAGGTTGTAGCTGTTGATCCAGACCGTGCCGGCGCGTACGGCGCGGGCCACCGTGAAAGCCTTGCGAATGTCGTTGGTCCACACGCCGGCCGCCAATCCGTAGATCGTCCGATTGGCGAGCTGTACGGCCTCGTCCACGTCGTCGAAGGTCAGCACCGCGAGCACCGGACCGAAAATCTCCTCGTCGACGATCTTCATTCCGGGCTCCGCATCGTCGAACACCGTGGCCTCGACGAAATATCCCTTTCCATTCACGGTGGCCGAGGTTCCCCCGGCCACCAGCTTCGCCTCGCGCTTGCCGGCCTCGACGTACGACATGACCTTGTCGAACTGACGCCTGGACGCCAGGGCGCCGATGCGGGTGCCCCGGTCGAACGGGTCGCCTGGCCGGAGCTTCGCGGCACGCGCCGCCAGCTCCTCCACCACCTGGTCGTGCACCGAGCGCTCGACCAGCAGACGGGATCCGGCCGCACAGACTTCACCCTTGCCGTAGAAGATGCCCGTCTGCGCGCCTCGCACAGCGGCCTTCAAGTCGGCATCCGCGAAGATGATGTTGGGGCTCTTGCCGCCGAGTTCCAGCGTGACCCGCTTGAGCGTGGTGGCGGCCTCGCGCATGATCTGCCGCCCCACGGCCGTTGAGCCCGTGAACGCGATCTTGTCGACGCCGGAATGGCGAACCAGGGCTGCCCCTGTGGTGGGCCCGTCACCGGGGATCACATTGAGCGCCCCCGGCGGGAATCCCGCTTCGAGCATCACCTCGGCCAGGGCCAGTGCCGTGAGCGGGGTCTCAGGTGCGGGCTTGAGCACCACCGTGCAGCCCACGGCAAGCGCCGGGGCCACCTTCCAGCTCGCCAAATTGAGAGGGAAATTCCACGGGACGATCGCGCCTACGACGCCGATTGGCTCCCGTTGGGTGAACACGAAGTCGTGCCCGTCGACGGGCACCACGTCGCCCGCCAGCTTGTCAGCCCAGCCGGCGTAATACGTCAGCGTCTCCACCGTGGAGGCGACATCGATCTTCGATTCGAACAGCGGCTTGCCGTTCTGTCGCGTCTCCATCTCGGCCAACTCGTCTCGGCGCTCGTGGAGCAAGTGCGCCGCGCGGAGGAGCAGGGCGCCACGCTTGCGGCCCGAGAGTCCCCGCCACCCGTCCGACTCGAAGCAGGCGCGGGCCGCCGCGACGGCCGCATCGACGTCGGCCTCGCCGGCGGCGTGGACGGTCGCGAGACGTTCTTCGGTGGCCGGATTGACCACCTCGAGCGTAGTGCCCGAGGTGGCCTCGCACCACTCGTTCCCGATGAACAGCCGCGTCTGCACCTACGCGCCCGTGAAGCTCGGGGTCCGCTTCTCGACGTACGCCGCGAGCCCTTCTTTGGCATCCTGACTCTGGAACAGCTGCTGCTGCAGCTCGCGCTCGATCGCCAGCCCGCTCTCGAACGGCACCTCACAACCGGAACACACCGCGCGCTTGATGCCGCCCACGGCCTTGGCCGCTTTCGTTGGCGGAACGAACTGACGCGCGTACGTCATGACGTCGTCCCAGAACGACGCCTTGGGAAGAATCTGGTTCACGAGCCCCAACTGCTTCGCCTCCTCGAACGAGAACAGGGTGCCCGTGGCCATCATCTCGATCGACTGCGATTTCCCGAGCATGCGGGACAGGCGCTGGGTGCCACCGGTGCCCGGGAGCACACCCAGGTTCACCTCCGGAAGGCCGATCTTCCCGGCGTCCTTGGCGGCCACGCGAAGGTCGCACGCCAATGCAATCTCGAGGCCGCCGCCGACCGTGTGGCCGTTGAGCGCCCCGATGACGAGCTTCGGCGTGTGCTCCAAGCGGTTGAGCGTCTCGTTGGCATGGAGACAGAAGAAGTACTTGAACCGGGGCGTGACCTCGTTCAGCATCTGAATGTTGGCGCCGGCCGAGAAGAATTTCTCGCCTTTGCCGCGGAGCACGATCACGTGCGCGCCGTCGTCCATGCGTGCCGTGAGAATGGCCCGATCCAGCTGCTGCATCATGTTGTAGGTGTAAGTGTTGGCTGGTGGGTCGTTGAGGGTCAGGATCGCAATCCCGTCCTCCACCCGATACTCCACGAGTGTCTTGTCGGTCGGCGCTGCCCAATCGGTCATCGGTATCGGTCCTCCGTACGGGAAAGGTGTGACGGTGCGCAGCGTGCCATGGCGCCGCCAGGATGATGACGCCGCTATCGCTCCTCGAGAAACTGCGGCAGGTCGAGCTTCGCCGAGCGGTCCCCCCACTTGATGGCCTCGAAATACGAGTGACAGGCCTGGCAATAGTGGAGCCGGACCATGAGGGCGGTCCCGAAGTCGGATCGTTTCTCGGTCTCGGTCGACCCACAGAAGGGGCAGGGCACGACGGGCTCGGTCATCAGTTCAGCTTGAAGATCTCGTTCTTGGTGCCGCGCAGATGGAATAGAATCTCTTCGTCGGGACCGCCGCCGCCAAGGCGGCGGTTGGTGGGGGTCCAGCTTGAGAAGTCGGATGGGGCCGAGGGGCGCACCCGAGTGCCCACCGACGTGGCGAGACGCTCGACGTCCTCGTACAGCGACCGGAGGATAGTCCCGTTGTCCGCCCGCTTCACCCCCGCCGCGACCAGGGCTCGGTCGCCCGGCTCGTCCGCCGGTCCGAGCCACTCTGCCACCGACTGCAGAGCCACCTCGGCCTGCCGCTCCAAGGCGGCCTTGGTCTCGCCCCCGCGCGTGGCCAGGGTGCGAAACCACCCCCGCCCATGGTGGAGGTGGTAGCGCTCCTCGTCCAACATCTTGTCGACGCTCATGTGCAGCGGTTTGAACGTGGAGCCGCGCATGGCATGCAGCACGCGAGTGATTCCCAGATCGACCACGTAGTTCATCGCCACGAAGCCCGCCCAATCCGCGACCGGTCGATCCAGGTATCCGACGTTGGCGAAATCGCCGGCCGCGCGCCGGTCGACGAGCGCGTCGGCGTCGTCATCGAAGTGCTTGGTGAGTACGGCGTGGAGCAGTCGCACGTGGCCGAGTTCCCCCTGAGCCAATGAACAGCTTGCAACCGCCGCC
>JBFIHA010000047.1:0-21050 GCA_041602035.1 Gemmatimonadales bacterium
CGGATGGCCAGCGCCGGTACGAAGACGATGAGGAAGGCGCGGATCGGGGAGCGGACGGTCCATTCGATCGCGACCTGCAGCGGCGAGCGTGGATGCACTTCCGGCTCCGGCGCCGAGCGTATGCGGTTAGGCGGTTGGGCGGTTAGGCGGCTAGCTCATCAAGGGTCATCTTGCGCCGCACACCCGCTCGCCGACTGTCCCTCATCTATACGCGAATGGCTGCACGCCGGAAGGGCAGGTGGCTCGCCGCGCACACAACCGCCCAACCGCCTAACTGTCAGAGCCGCTCCACCACCAGTCGCAGCGTGGCCGGCTCGTCGGTGCCGTCATCGTTGAAGTCGAACTCCACGCCGGTCATCAGCATGATCGTCAGCCGGTCGCCGCTCTTGCTGATCGTTCCCGTAGACGGGTCGCCGCCGATCGTGAGCGTAAAGTTCGAGCCGTCGATCATGTAGGTCCCGCTGTCGGTGTCGGTGCTGCCGCCGAGGGTGAACGCGGTCGAGAGGGTGCCGTTGGCGTTGAATTGAATGGTGAACGTGTAGCCCATCGCGAGCACGTCAGCCGTAGTGTTGGGATCGGCGACGCTCGTGAAGACCATCGTCGTGGCGTCGTAGGTGCCGACGATGTCGTCGGGGGCGAGGCTCTCGCTGCACGCCGTCGAAACGACGAGGGCGAGAGCGAGTGTGGTGCGGACCAGTGATCGGGACATCTCTTCCTCCGGAGGTGGGTGCCTGACGGGCGACTCATGCAATGGCCCGTCCGATTTCAGAATACGACTGTCGGGATTTCGCTGCAAGCCACGACTTCCGCGGGTTGGTGAGTTGCAGAGGGCAGGGTTTTCACCCCGATCAACACATGTAAGCTTTTTGTTCTCAACTACTTACGCTGTTTGTTCGGGTCGCCTCTTCGATTCCCCCGGAAAATACTTGACAAATCAAGTAATGATGATATTGTTATTGCCATGTCGCCAAAGCGCAGGCGCCTCCAAGACGAGCTGAAGCAGACGCGACCGTTCCGGTCGCCCGCGGCGGAGGCCACGGTCGCCATCGTGAAGACCGCGGACGTGCTGAAGCGGCGGTTGGCAAGGCTGCTCGAGCCCTATGGGGTGAGCCCGCAGGCGTACAACGTGCTCCGGATCCTGCGGGGGGCCAACGGGAAACCGATGGCCACGCTGGAGATCGCCTCGCGCCTCATAGAGCAGGCGCCCGGGATCACGCGACTGCTGGACGGTTTGGAGGCGAAGGAACTGGTGCGACGGGAGCGCTGCAAGGACGATCGGCGCCAGGTGCACTGTTTCATCACGCCGAGCGGGCTGGAAGTGCTCCGCGCTCTGGACCCGGCGCTGAACGAGGCAGAGGGCCTGTGGGCCACTCGCCTCAGCAGCCGGGAACTCAAGACGCTGATCGGTGCGTTGGAGAAGGTACGGGCGGAGGAACCTTGAGCCTTTTTTTGGATCAGTAGTTGATGAATCAATAGTTGGTCCATGGATGGTATACTCGCGGTATACTCGTAAACGATGCAGGAGGATGAAATGAGTTCGACCGACACACTGGCTGCTTCGCGAAGTATCAGTCCGACCGCCGAAGGCTCGACCGCGACTGCGGTGGCAGCGCTCCTCAGCACCCCCAACGAGGCCGGGCTCACCATTGCCCGTGTCACGCTGGGACTTGTCATGGTTCCCCACGGCGCGCAGAAGCTGCTGGGCTGGTTCGGTGGCTACGGTTTTGAAGGCACGATGGGCTTTCTGACGCAGAGCGTGGGGCTGCCCTGGATCCTGGGTCTTGCCGTCATCCTGATCGAGTCCGTCGGTGCGCTTGCGCTCATCGTGGGCTTTGCAGGCCGCTTCATGGCTGCGGGGATCGCCGCCGTCATGGTCGGTGCCATAGCGACCACCCACTGGGCGAACGGGTTCTTCATGAACTGGGGCGGCACGCTCCCGGGCGAGGGGTTCGAATTCCACCTGCTCGCGATTGGCCTTGCGCTCGCCGTAGTCATCCGCGGCAGCGGAGCGTGGTCGCTGGACCGGCTGCTGACGTCCAAGCGCAGCTAGGACGCGGCACCTGCAATGAGGGTGGTGGCGCCTGCTGGCCTGCTGGAGGCCGGTGGGCGCCCTTGTCTCACGGAGGCGCGGCGTGGCGGCGAAGAAACTCCCGCACCGGCGCCTGCAGCGCTGGCGGAATACGCTCGAACACCTCGACCGCAAGCCATCCCGGGACGGTCCCGAAGAACGCTTCCGATACGCCGCCCGCAATCGACCCCTGCGCGTCTGCATCCCCGCCCAGCGAGACGGCGAGACGAATGGCACGTTCCACGCTGTCGCTTTCCAGAAACGCGATGAGTGCCTCGGGTACCGAGCCGTCACACGAGGGGTTGAACCGGTAGCGTGGCCGCACGGCTGCGAGTGACCCCGTGAGGTCGTAGCCGAAGCGCGCGGTGATTTCGTTTCGGATGGCTTCCTTGGTGCTGCCGGTGCGTGCCAGGAACACGGCCGCGGCCACGGCCTGGGCTCCACGAATTCCCTCGGGGTGGTTGTGTGTGGGCTCTGCGCTGCGCCTTGCCTCGGCGAGAGTCTGGTCAAGCGATGGCATGGCGAATCCGACGGGGATGACCCGACGCGCCGAGCCGCTGGCGCGGCTGTTCCTTCGACGTCCGCCGTTGGCCAGCCAGGCCCGGAACTCCGGGCCGTAGCCGGCGCCAGGGTAGCGCCGGGCCATTTCCCGGAACGCATCGGCGTACGACGTGCCGCTGAGGACTGCCTGGGTGGTGGCCACGGTTAGCACCGTGCCGCTGGTAAAGCGGCTGGCAACGGTAAAGAGGGGAAAGTCGATCAACGTCGGACCGCGGCGACGGTATGCAGATCCGATGATGTCTCCCGCGATCGCGCCGAGCATGGCTCGAGCCTTCTAGTGAAGGGAAGGGATGGGAGACGGCCTGAACGGCGGGCCGTCTCCCGTCGTTGGGCGGTTGCTAGCGACGCACCTGGATGTTGCCGTGCTGAAGATCCAGCAGAAACAACTCTACTACTTCCGGTGTGAGTCCCAAGGCGGCGGGGTTAGAACACGCGAGGAGCGCGAGGTTCACCCCGGTAGGCGTCACCCCCGTGATGTCGACTCCGGTGAACTGGTCGGCGGCTGCACCGGCGCCCTCACCGTTGTCGCGCACCGCGAAGATGGCGAAGTCCGCCGTCAAGTTCGGCAGGTTGGCCACGGTGAAGGTGCCGTAGGTGGTGACCCGAGCGCCGATCCCCAGAATGCCGTCACCGACCTCGCCCATGCAGACGATCTCTCCATGGAGCCCGTTTTCCGCCACTTGATTGTGCACCTGCACCTGCCCGTCAACGCTGCCGTCAGCGTACTTCCTGGCGCTGAACGCGAAGGTACGCCACCCGGTGCCTTGCTCGAACGTGTAGACGCCGTGCCCGCTGCCGGTGGCGGACAGCACCACGGGGCCGGCACTCGAGGACGCCGCGATGGTGCTCGCGTCGAGCAGCGGGGCCGTGGAGGAGTCTTGGCACGCCGTTCCGACCAGGAGGGTCAGGGCGGCGGTTGCGACGACGGACGGGAGGGTGTGGGTCATTCGCATGATGGGTCTCCGGTTGTGGGATCTGGTGGCCTGAACGGGTGCCAATCTCGTGGGCCCGCGTTCCCCTGCCGTTCCCCAGCCGTTCTCGACCGTAGCTGGCTGCCGCGCAACGGGTTGGGCCGCGATACGCAAAGCGGGCACGCGACATGCTCCGCAGATTTTACCCCGGGGCCTATGTTAGAAGTGCCGCCGAGGCCCGTTGGCCAGGGAGCTTGCAGCATGCCGGTGACAATCCAAACGCTCGGCACGATAGACCTTCGTAATGCCGAAGGACGCGCAGTATCTGCCGTGCTGCGGCAGCCCAAGCGGCTGGCGCTGCTGGCGTATCTGGCGTTCGCCCGCCCGGTGGGGTTTCGCCGTCGGGATGAGTTGCTCGCGCTCCTCTGGCCCGATTACGACGAGCAGCGCGCCCGGGCTGCGCTCCGCAAGACGGTGCACGTGCTCCGCGCGGCCCTCGGTGCCGATGTGATCCAAAGCCGCGGCGACGATGAGCTCACGATCGATTTCGCGGTCTTCCACTCCGATGTCCACGCGTTTGAGACCGCGCTCGCCGAGGGCCGGCCACGCGACGCAGTGGAACTGTACCGCGGGGAATTCCTAAGGGGCTTCCATGCCGATGCGTCCCCGGCGTTCGAACGCTGGCTGGACGGACAACGGCTCCGCCTGCGCAAGCGCGCCGCGGAGGCGGCCGCGGCAGTTTCCGAATCGCAACAGGAGCGTGGCGACCTCACCGACGCAGTGCGCTGGGCGCGACGCGCAGTCGACCTGGCACCGCCGGACGAAACGCTGCTCAGGCGTCTGCTGCTCCTGCTCGACGAAGTGGGCGACCGGGCTGGCGCGCTCGAGGTTTTTGAGGCCTTCGCCGCCCGCCTGGCCGACGAGTACGATGTGGATCCGGCGCCGGAAACCACGGCGTTAGTGGCGGCGATCCGGGCGCGCAGCCAAAGCCATCTCACGTTCGTCGAGCCGGCGCCGCCCGGGGAAGCGGTGGCGGTTCCCTTGCCGGGCCTGTCGCCCCCACGTGCTGTGGCGCGTTCCAGTCTATGGAAACGTGCACTGCCGGTCGCGGTAATCGCGATCCTGGGACTCACCGTGGCTTTCGTGGCGCTGCGGCAGCGCACCGACGAGACGCTCGATCCCGATCGCCTCGCCATTGCGCCGTTCCAGGTGTTCGACACAACCCTCGCGCCGTGGGCCGTCGGGGTGGTGGAATTCGTCTCCCGCAGCCTCGATCAGGCGGGAGGGCTGCGAATGGTTCCGCCGAGTGTCGCGATGCGTGCGTGGAGCGGTACAGTCGACCTCGCGTCGGCGTCCCGGTTCGGTCGCGAAACCGGGGCCGGGATCGTCTTGCTGGGATCCTTGTTGGGTCGGGGTGGTGACTCGGTGCGGATCAGCGCCACGCTGGTCGATGCCAGGGAGGGGCAGCCGCTGGGGGACATCGAGATCGCCGGCACCCGCGAGCGTGTGGATGTGGTGGTGGACTCGCTGGCGGTGGAGATCGTTCGCGCGCTCGGCGCGGCCAGGCGGGTCGTCCCGTTGCCTCACTCCCGCCTGTCAGCGCGCTCGCTTCCAGCGCTCAAGGCGTTCCTCGCAGGGGAAATGGCATTGCGCCGCGGCGCGTGGGACACCGCGCAGTCCGCCTTTCGGGACGCCGTCCGTCTGGACAGCACCTTTGCGCTCGCCTGGGTGCGGCTCGGGATTACCACGCTGTATATCGATGTCGAAGGAGGACCTGGCTGGGGCTACCTCCTCCGCGCGCTCGACTCGTCGGGCCAGCTCTCGCGGCACGATAGCATGCTGGTGGACGTTGCCGCCGGGATTGCGGCGATCAACAGCGGTACCGTGCCACCGGACGGGGCCGAAGCGCGTGCAGCCCAGGTCTATCGCACGGCCCTCGCCCTCACCCACGACTACCCGGACGATCCCGAGTCATGGCATGCCGTGGGTTCCGTCCGCAATGTGCTCTTCAATCTCCTGCCCGTCACCTGGTCCCAAGTAGCCGAAGCCTACACGAGGGCCACGGTTGTCGATTCGACATTCGTTCCTGCCTACTCGATGGCCCTCCAGTATGTGCTCGGCCAGGGGGACACCCTGTCCGGCCGACGGCTGGCGCAGAAGTTTCTGTCCCTCGGTCTACCAGATGCGACCCGCGGACTGCCGTTACTCATCGATCGCATGCTCGATCCGTCGGTGAGCTATGCCGGCCGGGATCAATTGCTGGACTCGTTGCCCCCGGAGGCACTGTTCCGCGGATGGATTCGCCTCTGGTTGCTACCGGACAGCGCCGAACGCGCCATCCAGGTGGCACGGGCCAGTGTGCGCCGCCCGCACGACCCGCGCTACTGGTTCACGGCACCACGCATCTTGCGGCGGAATCTCGCCGCGAGCCTGGCGTACCGCGGTCACGTACGGGAGGCGTTGGCGGTCGCCGGAACCGATGACGACGGCTGGTTCTCGAACTTGTTGCCCGACCTCGCGCGCATTGGGGTCGTCCCTCCAAGCGTCGCGGATTCGATCATGCGCGACTGGGTACAGCGGGATCCGTTCGGTGGGCCAGGCCTGAAGTGGTCGTACTGGTGGTGGGCCTTCCGCGGGGACACTGCATCGCTTTCCACCGTTGTCCGACGTAGCCAGTCACCGCGCGCCGACCTGACCGCGGCTCTGGCATTGGCTCAGGGGGACACGGCGGGTGCCATCAACGACCTCCAGGTCTGGCGACCGCTGTACAACGACGACCCCTCCGGGATGATCGTGCTCGCCCGGCTGCTGGCAGCGACGGGCCGCGAACGCTCGGCGCTCGGCGCACTCCAGCGGGAGTTCTTCAGCAACTGGCCGCTCACGGCACGGGTGCTCTGGCGACTGGAGCGCGCGCGGTTGGCGGAACGGCTCGGCAGGCCGGCACTGGCCCGGGAGGATTACACGTTCGTCGCGGCCGTCTGGCGGGAGGCCGACCCCGAGCTGGCGCACTACGTTGCGGAAGCGCGCGAGGGACAGAGGCGGTTGTCGGGTCGGTGACCGGTCCAATTCACCTTGCGCCTCGTTCCGTTCCGGTGATCCCGAGCCGGGAGCGATCAGCGCCGACCGCTCCCGGCTCGGGTCGTGACACTCAATCCGTCGCCGACACCGAGAACACGAATCGGTAGGTGCGCGACGCCTGGTCGTACTTCGCCTCGAAGCCCCTCGGCCAGGTCACGTTGGCACCCGGGCGCTGCACCGCCGGGATGTTCATCGTGAAGCTCTTCCCCTCCATCAGCTTCGCCCGGGCGATCATCGGTTCCAGGAAGATGAGGTTCCGCCCATAGTATCCCACGATCATGGTGGCGCCAAACGGTTTCGTCTCCTCAAGCTCCGCTGCCGGCATCGCGTGCATGCCCATCGTTGGCACGCACAGCCCTACGAGTTGGCCCAGACCGGGGATGTCGAGATCTGGCAGCGTGTAGGCCGCCGGGACCACCGAGGGCTTACTCAGGTCCGCGCAGTCGATGGCCTGCACCCTGGCGGGATTGAGGGTATAGAAGTGGAAGTCGAAGTGCGGTGTCAAGAACAGAGCGGGGGGATGACCGTGCGGCTCCCAGTTCACGGCAAGGTGGTTGAATCCGGTCGCCGATGCGACTTCCTGGGGCAGGGGAACGACGCCGACGAACGGCGGGGGGAAGACCATCTCGCCGTGGGCGGGCGCGTTCTCCACACTTGCCATCGAGACTGTGGCGCCGAACTGGGTCACGTCGCCACCGACCATGGTTCCCCAGGTGCAGACGTCACCCTCGAACACCTGCCGACACTCGCCCTGCACCGTCCGCTCGCCACCGCACGCCGCAAGAGCGGCAGCCAACACTCCAACGCCAACCATGGACGACCGTGATGCACACAAACTCATCGGGGCCTCCGGGAGGAAAGGTCCGCAGCATTGTGGTACACGGAAGCCAATATGTAGGGGCGCTAAATCCGACCGCAAGAGTCGGGATTGGTGCTTACCTTGATCTACCGATTTGAAGACACGGCCCGTTGCGTTCGGGACGACCTGGCTTCCCGGCGTTCGGGGGGGATATCACGGTCGGCCCCGCGCTGCAGATGATGTGTGACCGTTGAGGATGCGCCAGCCGCCTTGGTGGTGAACGAGTGTCATCGTCATTACACCGCCGAACCTGAAACCGCCCCCCGTAGAGTCGACAAACTGCGTCGTGAACCCGGTGACAACCGACGCCAGCCCCGGCCCGAGTGGGATGATCTCCGTGTTCTCGAGCTCCGTGCGCACGCGCACGGTCGAGGGGAGGGCCGCCAGAGCCTCGCGCACCTCGCCCACGGACCGGTACCGAACCTGGCCGTCCTCCACCCAGCGAAAGACCGAGGTGTCGGCATAGAAGGTGAGGACTGAATCGCGCAGTCCCGCTGTCGAGTACTGCCCGAAATCGTCCAGCATCTGCCGCACACTGTCCTGAATCGCGTCGGCGTGGGTGGGCGTCAAGCCCTCGTCAGCGGGGGTGCAGGCAGCGCCCACCACGATGAGGACGCCCACAATCCATGGCACGCGGAACCGGGGCACAGAGTCACCTCCTCTCGGACTCCCTAGGGCTGCTTGTAGACGACGCCGCCCTTCATGACGAAATGCACATCTTCGAGTACCGTCACGTCGTCGAGGGGGTTGCCACGTACGGCGATGAGGTCGGCGAGCTGTCCTACGGCGATGCGCCCCCGGTCCTCCACACCGAACAGGCGTGCGGTGGCGAGCGTCGCGCTCTGAATGGCGTGGATCGGTGTCATCCCGCGCTCGACCAACACCGCGAACTCCCGGGCATTGTGCCCGTGTGGAAAGACCCCGGCGTCGGTGCCGAACGCGATGTTCACGCCGGCAGCGATGGCCATTCTCAGGCTCGCTCGTGCACGCGGCAGCACGTACTCGGCTTTGGCGCGGATCGGCGGTGGGAGCTGCTCAAAATCGATGGCCCCTGCCAAGTACGACGTCGGTACCAGATAGGTGCCGCGCTCGCGCATGAGCCTGATCGCCTCATTGTCGAGCATCGACCCATGGTCAATCGACGCGACGCCGGCCCGTATCGCCGCCTTGATGCCCTCGGTCCCGTGGGCGTGCGCAGCCACGCGCAGTCCGTGGCGATCAGCCTCCTCGACGATCGCGCGCAGCTCATCGTCGGAGAACTGCTGCGCCCCGACCGGACCTTCGAACGAGAGTACGCCGGCCGTCGCGCAGATCTTGATGACCTGAGCCCCGTGTTTGATCTGGTAGCGGAGGGCACGTAGCACGGCGTCCGGTCCGTCGGCGATCCCCTGTTCCGGTCCGGTCTCGCCGATGCCCGGCGCGAACCCAGTCAGGTCGCAGTGCCCGCCTGTGATCCCGAGTGCATGTCCCGCCGGGATCATGCGCGGTCCCTCCACGAAGCCGCGATCGATCGCGCGCATGAGGGCGATGTCCGCGAAGCCTGCCGAGCCCACCTCGCGCACCGTCGTGAAGCCGGCCATGAGCGTGCGCCGGGCATTCCGCGCTCCGCGAAGTGCCACGTCGGCGGCCGTCTCTTTCACCGGGCGGTTCACCCAGTCACCCTCGAGGTCGTATCCCAGGTGGGTGTGCGCGTCCATCAGGCCGGGAAGCAGCGTGACATCGCCCAGGTCGATCACCGACGCGCCGGCGGGTATCCGGTCACCGACGGCCGTGATGCGCCCGGCCTCGATCATGACCACGGCGTTCGGCACGAGGCGACCGGACTCGACGTCCAGCATTCTGTCCGCCCGCACCACGGTGGTCTGCGCGTGCGCCAGTGGTGCGGCACAGCCGACCAACATGGTGGCCAAACGAAGACATGCGCCCATCAGGGTCCTCCGCGATGCGGTGTCGTGCCGGCAGCGGGCAGCGCAATATCCCACTCGAAAAAGCGTGACTGCAAGGGTCGGGAGTGATCAGTCTCCGTGTGTGCGGCGCGGTCGATGCCAATGCCCGACGTAGTCACTGCGTCATGCGCTGGTTGTCTACCGCCACCCCGCCTCCAATACCCGCTGCGCGTTCCCACCGAGGATCTTGAGCACGTCGGCTTCCGGGACGCCGCGGTCCAGCAGCATCTGGGTCACGGCACCCATCTCGGACGAATCCTCGACGTCGTCCGGCGGATCGGTGAAACCGTCGAAGTCGGTGCCGAGCGCGATGTGGTCGAACGATCCCGTGACGGTGTGGAGGTGCTCGATGGTCTCCCAGATGGGATCGAGGCCGTTTTTGGGATCCCGTGGGTCGAGCCAGTAGTTGAAGAAGATCACGCCGATGAGCCCACCACCCGCGGCGATCTCCCGGATCTCGTCGTCGCGCAGATTGTAGGCGTCCGCGTGAATGTGCTGCACTCCGACATGGCTCGCGACGATGGGCCGACTGCGACCGATCTCGACGTACACCGCCTGCCGAGCCTCAAGCATGCAGTGCGTGATGTCGATCAGGACGCCGAGTTGCGCGGCGCGGCGCACGATTGCCTTGCCGTAGTCCGTGAGTGCCTCGGGGTGTCGCCAGCTGAAGTCAAAGCGGCAGAGCTGACTCACAACGTACTTGGTGGGGAGGCTGACGACTTGGGCCGCGACATCGTGATCGAAGAAATGCGTCAGCGTGAGCATCGCCACGCCGCGGTTGGCGAGGCGGTCGAGGTTGTCCACGTCGCCCTCCATCACGTGCGCCCCCTCGATCGTGTGCACGACCGCGATCTTGCCGGCGGCCTGAATGCGCCGCACCTCCGCGGCGCTGCGCGCCAGCTCCACCCGATCGGGCTTGCGGGCGATCTCGCCTTCCATCGCGTCCATCATGTCGAGCACGCGGTCCATGCGGCTGCCGGAGACGAGCTTCCGATACACGGGGAGGGTGAGCAGACCGGCGAGCCGCATCCAGAAGCATTGGCGGAACAGCTCGAGCTCCGGCAGGTAGTGCGCGGCCCAAATGACGCGTACACCCCCGGCCTCGAGCATCTGGAAATCGCTTCGGCTCGAGAACGGATCGAAGTGTTTCCCTGACCAGTAGTGGCGCCATAGGTTGCGTCGGAACAGGTACGCCTTGAGCGACGGATGCACATGGACGTCCGTCAGCGGCGCCTGCTCGTGAAGCTGCTTCAGCTGCTCGCTGTGATCCGGCGTAGTGCCCCCCTATTGTGTCGGTTCTCCGGGATGCTGGTGCTCGGGCCCCCTGCTTTCCGGAGTCAGACCGTTCCGATCCCGAAGTACGGGTTGCGCAGGTACTCCTGGCTGACCGGTCCCCACCCCTGCGCGTAACGCGCGATGAACCAGGCGGGATCGGTGGCAACTTCCCCGATGGGGCTCGGATCGTTGTGATCGTTCCAACTCCACGGCGGATTCGCGGCGCTGGCGACGGGCTTCCCCCGCGTCAGTTTATCGAGACACGTGAACCCCCAACGGCCATTCTCGCCCTGGCGGAACACGTTCTCGTCGTACCGGTGCTCCCACAGGCCCCGGGACGCAAACAGATCTTCCAGCTCGTACTTGAACACGCGCGTCTGGTCGTCGTCGTTGAGCGCCCCCGGATCGCCTCCGACACCCTTGAGCCGATAGTACCACACTCGATCGCCGCCACCCCACGAACTGTGGTCCCCACGGATGCCGTGCCCGCGCGATTCCACGTACAGCTTGACGTGGCCCGTCGCCTTGTCGAGCCAGATATTGCCGTCTGTTGTCTCGTTGAATTTGACGACGCGAAGCGCGGGTGGACCGGGTGCCGGCTTCGACTCGCCCTTCTTGACGGGGATCCGAGGCTCGGTGTAGAGGTAAAAGTTGAGGTGACTCACGGTGACCAAGCCGTCGATCACCAGCGCCGAACGCCGCCGCCGCCCGCCCGCCATCCACCCCTCCACCTTGCGCACCACGACCAACGCGCCCTCCATGTCGTGCGCGTGCTCGTCTACGCGGTCCCGAATCGCGTCGTAGAGGTTGGTGGGCCGGTCTCGCTTCCACCAGTCGAACGGATGGTACACGGCGTAGACGATAAACCAATGCGTGGTCGTCTCACACACGCTGTAGTAGACCGTTGGATCATCGAACTCGTGATCCTTGTCGAGTGCGAATAGTCGGCTCGGATTCCGAGCGATCGTCGTGAGCGGACCCCCGAAATCCACCCGGGTAAACTGGTCAGCCGCCCGCCACTCGTCGGACACCTTGTGGGAGAACACGGGGGCGAACTTGGCCGCGATGCGGGCGGGCACGTTTCTCGGCATGGTTCTCTCCCGGAGGGCAGGGCGCCTTTCTAAGATGGTGCCAAGGGCGGCAGGATGGTAAGGTGCAATGGCTGCACCAGGGGTGCCTTTGATTTAGTTGACGAGGATCCGGCGCAGCCCCACATTGACGAAAAACGCCTCCCGAGTGACGATGAATCGTGACAGCCGAGTCTGCGACTCGTGTGCCTCCCCCCTGCCGCCGGACGCTGCGTTCTGTCCGGCGTGTGGCGAGGCCACGCCAACCGGCACCATTATCGAGGAGCCAATCGATGAGGAGCGGTTACGTGCGGCCCTGATCGACCGGTACCTGATCGAGCGGGAATTGGGCCGTGGCGGCATGGCTGCGGTGTACCTCGCGCAGGATGTGCGACACGACCGGTACGTCGCTGTCAAAGTCATGCTCCCGAAACTGACCGCCACAATTGGTGCGCAGCGGTTCCTGCGTGAAATCCGGATTGCCGCAAAGCTCAACCATCCGCACATCCTTGACCTCTACGAATCCGGTGAGGCGGCCGGGTTGCTCTACTACATCATGCCGTACGTGGATGGGGAGTCGTTGCGCGATCGACTCCGCCGTGAGCGACAGCTGCCGATCGACGACGCGTTATCGATCGCTCGTCAAGTCGCTGAGGCTCTCCAGTATGCCCACAAGGCCGGTGTGATCCACCGCGACATCAAGCCCGGGAATGTTCTGATTGCGTCGGGTCAGGCGCGGATTTCCGACTTCGGCGTTGCCAAGGCGGTGAGCCTCGCGGGTGGTGCCGCAATCACATCGATCGGAACGTCGGTCGGCACACCACTGTACATGAGTCCGGAACAGACGGCCGGTGATCCAAACATCGATGGGCGCTCGGATATCTACAGCTTGGGCTGTGTCCTCTACGAGGCCCTGACAGGTGAGCCTCCGTTCGTTGGTCCGACCGTCCAAGCGGTGATAGCAAAGCACGCGATGGACCCGCGGCCGGACGTTCGGACACTTCGGGACACCGTTCCCATAGGTGTTCAGATTGCCATTCAGCGGGCAATGGCCAAGGTGCCGGCGGACCGGTTCAGCACAGCGGCGGAGTTTGCCGCGGTACTCTCGCCGTCATCCCCTGCCATCGAGGGAGCACCGCGCGATCGGGGTGTGCCTCCGCCGTCGCGCACACGGGGCGAGGTGAGGCGCCGCCGGCTACGTGCAGCGTTTGTCACGGGGCTTCTGGCCGTGACCGTGGTTGCCGTGGCGCTTGTGGCGCCCGCAATCAGTGCGCGACTCAGCGGTCGCGGGGCTGCCACCTACAGCGATAGCCCGGTGTGGCCGCCGTGGACGGAGCTCTCCGGCGAGCATTTCCCGGTGGTGGCCGCTACGGATTCGACGCTGGTGATTCACCGATTCGGCTCCGACTCGCTGTTCACCTTCGATGGCCGTCGGTGGGTGGGGCTTGCCGTGCCAGACTCGTTTTCACTCCGCCCCTACAACGGCGTGATAGGCGGTGCTGGCCTGCTGGCGACCAAGAACAGGATCGATCGGGACGGCAATCGGCTCATCCAGTACTGGCGGCTGACACTCGCTGACACACGCCTCGACCCCGCCGAAGCGCTGGGTGAGTACGAGCCAGATTTGGTGCGGTCTCTATGGTGGTCGGACGGCCGCGAGGTTGTGACATGGCTCCCGTCGATCACTCGCCTGACCCCGTCGGGCTGGCTACCCGAACCGACCGGGACCCCGGGGCAGATCATCAAGATGTGGGGTCGCGACATCCGGCGCCGTTTTGCCATTGCGGGAAAGCCACGTGACTCTTTGCTCGTGTACGATGGCATCAGTTGGCGCCTCGAGGACGCTCTTCCCGCCGGATCGTCGGAGCGAGCCTGGTACGCCGGTGGCACAACGTTGCCGGACGGGGCGACGGTGGTATTCGGCGAAACGTGCAGCGTCGACGCGCGCTGTGCTCCACTGCTGCTGCAGCAGGACCAATTCGGAGGAGCGTGGAGACGCATCATGGTTCCGCCCGGCAGGGGCATGCCGACCGAGCAACCGCGTGCGGCGAGCGATACTTGCCTCGGGAACCGATTCGTGCTCTACGGCGCTGCCGGCCGCCATCGGCGCGACTACTACGTGTGGGGTGACTGGACTTCATGTCGCCAGAGCCCGCCACGGGGCGTTGCTGGGTGCCCGGCCGGACAGCCGTGTCTGTGGCAAATCGCCGATCGAACGCTCCGGCCCGTAGAGGATCTGACGGGGAAGCTGATCGTGCAGGTCACGTCTACCGACGAGGCCGTGTACGCCTTGATCGACGACGGGGCGGTGTGGCGCCGTGTCGATGGCGCGTGGCGATTCGTCGGGAAGGTCCCGGACCTGCCACACCGATTGGTGGGCGCGGCACCCGGCGTAGTCGCGCGGGCGACGGGCGCAACGGTGACGTACGAACCCGGAATACCCGACACTCTGTCGCCATTCTTCGTCACGCCGTTCACGGATCTGCCTGACGGGGTTTCCGATGCCACGCCGCCCCGGCGTCTGTTGGCGCGCGACACACTGCTGGGGCTCCTCACGGCAGGAGGCCGCGCGCACGTGTCACGCTGCGCGAAAGTGCCCATCGCCGTGGGGTCCGGGGGTGCCCAGCTTCGCTGCGGTGACTGGGTACCGCTCGAACCAGAGCCTGGCCCCCTCACGGATATCGCCGTTCTGAGCGACGGCCGCCTGATCGGTGTCGGCGCTCAAGGGCTCGTGGTGATCTTCGGTGACCGTGGGCCTCGCCGAGAACGGATCCCGGTGGAGGCGCAAGGTGATTCGTTATGGGGCCTGCACGTTTCGGCTGATGGGGTCGTCACCGCAGTCGGAACCGCGGTGGTCCTCGAGCGGGACACGCTCGGCGTGTGGACGGTGGTGCGTCGGCTCACCGGCGATGCCGGGATCGGCGACCATTTCGTCGCACTGCCGAACGGGGACGTGGTGGTTGCGGGGTCGTGGATGCGCGTGTGGGACCGCTCGGACCGCAGTACTCCTGTGGCTACCTTACATCGGCGAGTACTGGGCGAGGCGAACGTCAGCGCGCTCGTCGCGCTGCCCGATGGTCGCCTCGTCGCTGGCTTCGCCAATCCCGGGCGATCTGGTGTTGGGGGGTGGCTCCAGGTGTGGGCGTCACCCGCACGGGAAGGCCGGTGGGTGCGGGTGGACGTCCCGATGACCGTGAATGTCACCGACCTTGCGACAGACGGTCAGTTCCTTCACGTGGTCGGTAGGGGTGGCTCGATGGCGATCCCGCTGGACTCCCTGCCGTTCGCCGGCGAGGCAGCAAGCCCGTGAGCATCGGCTCCTTGCGGCCAACGCTGCCGCGACCCACCTTAGCGGCAGACCCGTGTCGACTGTGCATCGGTCACCGTCAACGGAGGTCTGACAGCATGTCCACGTCTCGAACCGCCTCAAGATCAAGACCCTTCCGTTTCCTCTTCTGGGCCCTCGTCGCTGTGGGGATCGTCGGGACGGCAGTTGGGTGTAGAGAAGCACAGCGACTCGGGAACTGCGTGAACCCCGACGACCAGAGTATCGTTGCGAGCTGCGTCGAGCAGAATCAATGCGCGAACCTGTGTCCCGCGTGCACGTGGGAGCAAGCCGCTTGTGCCGCCGCATCCGAGCTTGCGGCGCCCGATGCCTCCGTGCCGGAGCGGTGAGAACCACGCCCGGCTCGGATAGTTCCTTCAGAGCTGTACTGCGTCAGAAAGTGGTCTACCTCAGTTAGGTCGAGTGAGCCGCGTCGGTCTCTCGGGTGAGGGAGCCCACTTCACGAGCAGGAGCGTGTCGGCCGCGTTACCCTCCGGGGCCTCGGCACGGTACCCAGACGATCGGTGTATCCTGTGAATTGCTCGAAAAGAGCCACGAAAGGGTGCGGATGAAATCCACGAAGCAACGGAGAAATCCCATGGCGGCCACCCATGCTGTGACCCGGATCGCCACCATTGCTTGCCTTCTCGCTCTGGCCTACCCCGTGGCTGTTCGTTCCCAAACGGCGTCACTGTCGGAAGCCGCGCAACGCGCAGCCGCGCACGCAGCCGATACGTATTTCGATGAGGCCGTCACCACGCTCGCCGATTTGGTCGCGTTCCGCAGCGTGGCGCGGCCGGGACTACCGAACGCCCTGAATCCCGAATTCCGGGCCATGACCGACTACCTGGAAGCCCGGGTGCGGGAGCTGGGTCTCGACTTCGCCGATCACGGTGCCGTGGTGGTCATCGGGTTGGGCGACGCCGAACGGCGGCTCGGTCTCGTGACCCACGCGGACGTGCAGCCGGCCGACCCGACCAAGTGGGCCGCCGATCCGTTCGCCCTCGATACAATCAGTGAGCCCGGCAGGCTCGTGGGGCGCGGCACTGAAGACGACAAGGGGCCAATCGTGGCTGCACTCTACGCTATGAAATCGCTTCGCGATCTCGAGATCCCGCTGGCACGGCGCGTAGAGTTGATCATTTCCTATACGGAAGAATCGGACTGGACGCCGTTTCAGCGGTTTCTGTCCATGAACCCGCCACCCGATCTCAATGTGGCGCTCGATTCGGAATACCCGGTCGTCACAGCAGAGAAGGGGTGGAACGCGATCACCATCCGATTCCCGGCACGCGGCACGGATACCGAGGAGGGCAGCGACCCACGGCTGGTGTCCTTTCGGGGTGGCGCCTTTGCCTCGCAGGTACCTGAAGACGCGGAAGCGGTGATCGTTCCCCGCACGGCGCCAGTCGAGCGCATGCTGCGCCAACGCGCCGGCGCGGACGACCGGGTACGCTACACCTTCCGCCGGGAGGGGGACTCCCTCGTCGTAACCGCTCGCGGCGTGGCGGCGCATTCTTCAAAGCCGTGGGATGGCGTCAATGCGGTCACCCACCTGGCCGCCGTCCTCGGCTCCGATTGGCCGGCCACGCCCGCGGCGCGCCTCGTACGCCTCACCAACGACCTGATCGGCACTGGGGACTACGCGGAGCGATTCGGCGAGGTCGCCCACGCGCACGAGTTCATGGGGCCGCTCACCCTCGCGCTCACCCTGGTGCGTACCGGAAACGATGGAGTGCTCACCGCCACCATCAACATCCGCAGTCCGGTGGGCCGGAGTGGTGACGATCTCGACCGCCGCATCCGCGAGGCCATCGAGGGCTGGGAACGCGACACAGGATTGGCCGTGGAGCTCACGACGGTGATCACCCCGCCGTACTTCCCCGAAGACGCGCCGCACGTCCCCGTCCTGCTCGACGTCTTTCGGTTCTACAGCGGCCAGGAGGACGCGCAGCCGATCGCGATCGGCGGCGGCACCCACGCCCGCCTCATGCCGAACGGTGTCAACTTCGGCCCCGCGATGCCCGGCCAGCCGTACACGGGGCACAGCGAACACGAGTACCTGTCCCGTGCGGATTTTCGACTGGCCTTGACCATGTACGCGGCGATGCTGGTGGAGCTGTCGGGGCGGTAGGAGGGTGGGACAGTAAGACGGATGACGGTACGGCGGTAGCCGCTGACGGCGCTCGCGTCGTGCGCTCGATGGTCGTGGAATGACGTTAGTTGCTCGGATCCTCTGGCACGCCGAGCGCAACATGGAGGTGGTCGGCGGTCCCCACGTGCCGCAACGTCCGGAAGCCCATCACGCGGAAGTATCCCTCTATCAGCCAGTTCCGCCACGCCGGCCGCCCGATCGTCCTCAGGTCGGCCGCATGGACGTAGCCGTCGCCCTGGCGATAGTGGTCGGACCGCTGGCGGACCGGGAGGCCCATGCGCTCGTAATCATCCGGCTCGCGCGCCAGGTCGGTGATCACGAGGTCCTCGTCTGCCAGGATCAGGGTCGAGAGCGCGAGGCGCAGCACCGGGTGGAGTGTCCGGTAGTACGAGCGAACCTCGGCGCTCTTGGTGTTGGTGTCGGCCACGTACAACAGCGCATACCCGCAATAGGCGAGCACCAGCGGTAGGGCCACCCATTTTGCCACGGTCTTGAGCCGGGCGCGGCCCGTGAGCGCCCGCGAGATCCAGGCGCCATACACGGTCAGCAGCAGGACCGTGATCCCGGCGGCCACGCCGAGCGCGATCCAGGTTGGGTAGTTCCAGCGGAGGTACAGCCAGGAGCCCAGCCGCACGAGCAGAAAGAACGGCAGAACGACGGCCACGGCCATCGTGAGCAACAGGCGAGGAATCGACTTGGCGCGGAACCGCCATGCGCGCCGCCCGCTCGGAGGCGCCGACACATCGACGCTTTGAAGCCTGCGGTCGAAGTCGGCGAGAATGCGGCGGGTATCGTCTTCCATATACCCACCCTACGAGGGTGCGAGCTTTCCTGTTTCCTCTCCCGTTGAGGGTTGGGCACGCCGGTCGAGTGGCTTCCCTGCACTCACCGTAGTGCAGCCAGGGTGCCGGGCTCTTGAATGCTCAGCGCTTGGAACGCTTTCGGGCGGACTGCCGCTTGGCCGACTTCCGTTTCGCCTTCTTCCGTTTGGTCTTTTTCTTCTTTGCCCGCTTCCGCTTGACGGCTTTCTTCTTGACGGCTCGCTTGGTGCGCACGCCGGACCCGGGTCGATGCGCGAGACAGTAGTTACCACCCTCAACCGCGGGCTCGCTGCAGCCTCGTTTGAGACAGGTCACACCAGGCATTCCATGCCTCTTGCCAGGCTCAGGTGAAGATCGTGATGCCCGTGAGCACTGCCACTAGGCCGATTGACAGCAGCAGAAGCCGCTGAGCCCACGCGACCAGGCCGGCCTTGCCCTTGTTCACGCGGTCCACCGCTTCGTTGGCGTTCTTCCACATCTCGAGTTGATCTCCGATGAATCGCGGCAGGCGTTCTGCAATTTCCGCTGCGTCGGTGAGGCCGGAGAGATCAGTGATCATCTCGTCTAGGCTTTCGCCGAGTGGTGGGGCGACGACTTCCCGCACGCGGAGCGAGAGCACGGCGAGAATCACGGTTGCGGTGAGCGTACCCACGGCAACCGCGAGGACGGACTTCTCCAACAGCCCGGTGCCCGCACCCGTGAGATCGCGGACGAACGCGAACGCTGCCGCCAGGAAGATGCCGCTGACCGTGATGGTCCCTTGTGCCTTGCCTTCCACGTGCCGCCAGGTATCGGAGAGCTCCTTGTATTCGTCGCGGTAGCTCTGGAGCGCGCCCGCGAGCAGTTGATCTCGGGCGCTCTGTTGATCAGGCATGGTGTGTCCCATCGATGAGTGGGAACGTGACGTGGCCCCATGGCCCGCAGATAAGCTGAGCGGTAGCACTGCTCACTGCAACTTCGGGTTAGGGCCTCGATGGCATGCCCAGTTCCCTGTGTATTACGGGCAAACTGGTTGTGTTACGTGGCGGGGAGCGCCCGTAGCCGGTCCAACAACGCCACCATGACCTCGGTGTCCCGAGCACAATAGGCCAGCAGCTCCGAGCGCAGCTGCTCGCGTTCCGGTCCTGAGAGGGTTTCGGGCTTGAACAGCATCCGTGCGATTTCGGCACTGGCCAGCTCTCCGTCCGCGATGCCAAGGTCGCCGTAATTCATCTCCGGGATGAGCGCGGGGACGACGGCCTTGAGACTGAAGCTGCCGTAGAACTCGGGGTGGTAGACGTGGTCCCGTACGGCGGGATAGAGGTCGACGAGTCGGTCCTTGATCGACCGCAGGTCACGGGCCAAATGTGGGAGTGCCTCGATCAAGGCGTCGAGGCACGCCTGCTCGAAGCTGGCATAGTAGGCCACAATGCACCGGGCACCGCTGCATGCCGCGATCAGCGCTTTCGCCAGCGGTTCCCGCGGGTCGTTCGCCGCATCCGCGAGCCACGCGTGATGCTCGTAGCCACCGCTTGCATCCTCCACATGACAGCTGAACTGGGCCGGCACCTGTTGCCACGGTGTGCAGCCATACCAGATCGGGATCGCGAGGCTCACGGTCTCGAAATCGAGAAACGCGAGCGGGCTCCGGAACGCCTCGAGCGCCTCGGCGAGCTTCGGGCCCACGACCATCTCGCCCTCTTGCACCGCACGCCGCTGGCGCTGCGCGAGCTTCGGGAGCGTCACATCGAGCGGGAGGTCCTCGATCCGGTCGTAACCTCGCTGCATCAGCTCGTGCGCTCGCCGGAGTCCCAATCGATGCAGCGTGGTGACATGATGCCCCGACCGGTCGGGCCAGCAGCGGTCGGCGAACGGACAGTCCTTCGTGTCATAACACTGCTCGCCGACCGCGAGCGCCGGGTACGGTCCCTCCAAGGTCTCCAGCTGCTCGATCACTTCCTCCGCCAAGATCGGGACGAGTTCTTCGACCGCCTCAGTGATATCCTCGCGCACGAACAGGTTCGACAGATCGGGGAAGCGACACTCCCGGTTGAGATGCATCAGTTGCGACCTCCGCACCTTGATGCCGCTCGCCCGCGCGACGTAGGTCTGAATCGCCGCGTCCGGGATGTGCTCCTCCTTGACGCTGGTGGTCGACTTTACCTCGATCAAATGGTATCCGTCGGGTGCACGCTCGAGGATGTCGACCACCACGTAGACGTGGTCCGCAAGGAACGTGGCGCCGTAGATCGCCGGGGGGGTCATGGCCAGCGCATGCTTCGTGGCGCGCAGCCGATCGTTTGCTCGGTCGTGGGGATAGTCGATTGCGATGCCTCCCGGCACGAACGTGCGGGCGGCGAGGTCGACGTCGTAGCCTTGTGCGAACCGATGCTGCAGGGCAGAGGACGCCGTCAGCTCCACGGCGTCGGGCTCGTGCACCCGCCACCACAGGAGGTTGGGACAGTGCCACCCGTCCATGAACCGGGACTTGGTGAGCTGGTACTGCACGGCACCTGGAGAGTCGACCCGGCGCCGTGAAAGGGAAGTGAATTTTTCGTGAAAGTAGGCGGTCGGGCGGTTAGGCGGTTAGGCGGTTAGGCGGTTCGATGCTGACCACTGCCTAGCCGCCTAACCGCCGCAGCCCTTCTCGACGATCCCTCGCGCCTCGTCCCTCAGCGCCCGGAATCCGCCCTGTGCGTCGTGCCAGATCTCCACGACACGCCGGAGCTCGCGGCAGGCCTCGCTGCGGTCGCGTCGCGGAATGGCGTCGCGCCAGCGGAGGAACCGCGCCGCGGTTCCCAGCGCCCAGTCGATCTCGGCGGCCACGGGGATGCTGTCGGGCCACACAACGAGGTCGGCGTTCTGGTACCAGAGCCAATCGCCATGGGTGGCCGGTGGATCGAGCGCGCGACGCCAGCGGCCCCGCGCCAGGTAGATGGCCGTGCGGGCGAAGGCGTCGGGTACGTCGACCGCGACGAGCGGTACGAGCGTGTCCGTCATGGCCA
>JBFIHA010000048.1:0-19697 GCA_041602035.1 Gemmatimonadales bacterium
GGCGCACGAACCGCCGCACCCACCCGATGTACGCCTTCTCCGTCCGCCGGCTGTAGTGCCGTGCGCGAATCGCCCGCCGCACCTCGGCAACCAGCCGACCACCATCCGTGAGGGAAGAGGGCTGCAGGAAGACCAAGCTCGGAACCGCAGCGGCTCCGCCAACCACCAGAACGGTGCAGCGCGGACCAAAACACTTGCCTACCGTCCTACCGTCCTACCGCCCTACCGTCTTGCCGTCATACGTCCAACACCACCTCCGCCCGCCACCCTCCGCCCACTCGCTCAACCACCAACCCGTGCCGCGTGACGGCCTTCACCTCGGGCTGATGCGCGTGCCGCTGCGGGTCAGACGTTTCGCCAAGCAGCGTGCCCTCGACGGAGGTCTCCGTGACGGCGGCGAACTCGAACCCGGCAGGCAGGAAGCCGTCGGTGGCATGGAGGTATAGCAGCTCGCGTAGGAACGCGAGAAACAGATCGGCCGGATCGGTGGCGCCGACCGAGATCGCGCGACGCTCCCGCGGCTCGACCACCGACTCCCCCGCCACCAACCCGCGCAACACCGCCAGCCCCTCGGCCAGGAGCGCGTCCAGCGACTCGGCCTCGAAGGCGACCCGGATGTCGGCGGTGTGCGGCAGGAAACGGTGCGCCATCTTTGGATACCGATCTCAAGAGATGGAGTGTAAGCTCCACCGGCTCGATCCCCATCCTAGGCCATGACGCCCTGGTTCACCATGCCGGCCGATGGCGAGACGCGACGGGACGCTGTCCGCGCCGACGTCGCAGCGGGGGTGTCGGCAATCCGCTGTGCGCTCGCCCTGATGGACGATGGCTCACTGAGCAGCGCAGACCGAGCGCTGTTGCAGGCGATCGACCGCGAGCTGGACCGGCTCGCCCGGGTCGTGCGTGACATCGGGGAAGTGGGTGCGCGCGACGCCTACGTCCCGTAGATGTCACGCGCCCACGCCACCGTCTCCCGCGCGGCGTCGGCCATGGGTGTAGGCTCCACCCCGAAGCGGTCGCGGAACCGGCGGTCGTTCACGATGAACGGGCCGTCCCACTGATGCAGCATCTCGCCGATCTCCCTCACGATCGGCATGAACAGGCCGAGCAGCTTCACCATCGCGCGCGGCGTCTTCGCTACGCGGATCTCTCGGCCGAACGGGTTCGCGAACTGTTGGGCCAGCTCCCGGGCCGAGGTGGCCGGCGTGACCGGCAACATCCACACGCCTCCCAGCACGTCGTCCGGTGCGAGGCCGAGGTTGGCGAGCCCGGTGGCGACGTCCGGGATGTAGTTGTAGGAGTGGGGCACGTCGGGGTCGAGCAGCATGCGCGCGGTCTTGCCCGCCAGCGCGGGCTTCCAGAACCGGTCGGCGAAATGCGTGCCCACCCCGCCGGGGCCGTAGAAATCGGAGGCGCGGCCCACCACCACGCGGGCGTCACCCCGGTGGTGCGCGGCGAACAGCGCTTCCGAGTTGCGCGCGCGGATCTCGCCCTTCCTGCTCTGTGGCGCGAACGGCGTGTCCTCGTCGATCGGCGTATCGGGCCGGCCGTACATGTAGAGGTTGTCGAGCACCACGAGTCGCGCGCCGGCGGCACCCGCGGCGCCGATCAGGTTGTTCGTCCACAACGGGACGAACCGCGCCCACAGGTCCGTGTCGTACGCGGAATTCATGCAGTGGTACACGGCCGCGCCGCCCTGGGCGGCCGAGCGGCAGAACGCCGGATCGGCGGCGTCACCCGTCATCACCTCCACGCCGTCGCCCACTTCTCCGGCCGACCGGCGCACGATGCGCACCCGCCTTCCGTTCTTGGATAGCACATCCGCCAACCGGCTCCCCACCTGGCCGGCCCCGAACACCACGTGCAGATCGCTCACTCGCTCTCCTTGTTCCCCCAGTCACTCCTGCCGCGCCACAGGCGGCGATGGTCGAGCAGTCGCTGGCTCACCGAGACCAGCCCGTCGGGGAAGTTGCCGTCGTCCGCCAGCGCCTCGCCCATCGACGCCGTCTTGGCACTGGCGTTGTCCGCCCAGTGCAGCACTTCGGCCTCGAGCGTCATCGGGAGAATGGGGCTCCCGAACTCGAGCCGGCCGTGATGCGACAGGATCAGGTGCAGCAGGATGTCGCGCTCGGCGGGCGTGCACGGTGGCGTCGCCTCTTCGGCCAGGCGGCGATCGAACATCAGCGCGCCCAGCACCACGTGCCCCACGAGCCGCCCCACCTCGGTGTGCTCGAACACGCCGTCCCAGCAGTACGCCTCGAGCTTGCCGATGTCGTGCAGCAGCACGCCAGCCAGCACGAGTTCCTGGTCGGCGCCCGACGCCCGCGCGACAGTGCGCCCGATGGCCGCCACTTCGGCCGTGTGCTTGAGCAATCCCCCCAGCTGCGCGTGATGCCCAAACACGGCACCCGGACACCGCTCGTACCGCTGGCGGAACACGTCTTCCTCATAGAACAGATCCACCACGGCCCGGAGACGCGGCTTCTCGATCTGGCGCCGCCAACTGTCCAGGATCTCCCAATAGCGATCGATTGACGCCACGGACGGAAGGAGTAGCGCGAAGTCCACCGACGCACTCGGTAGATGGCGGATGGACACCACACGGAGCTGGCGCCGCTCGCGATAGCTCGCGATTTCGCCAATCACCTGCACCACGTGCCCGCGCGAAAGGCCCGCGATCTCACCGGCGCGCTCGGACCAGAACGGCTCGGTGGCGATCCGTCCGGTGGCATTGCCGAGCGTGAGAATGGTGAACGGATCGCCGCTCGCCTGGGTGCGGACCTCGACGTCGACGACGAGAAACGGGTCCTGCACGCGGTCGCCCACGGCGAGCGCCGGGATGTCGAGCGGTCGGGTCGGGGCCATGTGCGGAAAGCTAAGGGCTCGGCGCTCGCCGCCAGCGACCCAGACTTGGCAGGTCCCGGTCGGGCTCGTGCGCCGGGTGCATGACCGACTCGTACGATCGCGTGGGCAACAGGTGCTCCAGCGAGTTGGCGTAGTACTCGAGCAGCGGGCGCTGCCGGGGCAGCACCACGTAGGTCTCTCGATGGCGCACCACCAGCCGCCGCATCCGGAGCGTGCGCCACGCCCGGTCCAAGATCGCATCCGGCGTGCGCTCTGGATGGATGAGATTCGCGCCCTTCCGAAGCAATTCATCGCGCAGTGTGTCGATGCGCTCGAGCAGCCGGCCGGCGTCGATGGCGGTCTCCCCCTCGGCGAGAATCGCCGCGGCCACGAGCGGCACCGGGGTGACGGGAAGGATGTCACCGATGTGGTCCAACATTTCGTCGGCGAGCACCTTGATCCGTGGGAGCCGCTCGTCCTTAGGGAGGTCGAGCGCATCGGGCGCCGCAGCGAGCCACGCGCGGAGCGAGACCGGGGTGCCGAACGTGACGTGCACCCGTCCGTAACGGCGCAGGTTGCCGGTCACGAACCGCAACGCGTTCCACGACAGGTAGTGCACCACACCGACCAGCTGGCGCAGGCGCCCGGGCCGCTCGGTGCGCTCCAGCAGTTCGTGCGTGAGCACCCGGTCCTCGAGCACACGGTCGTAGTTGAGCGCGACCGGCACGAGCTTGATGTCGCGCCCGGCGCCCAGCTCGGGTAACGTGGTGGCGATGGAATCCAACAGCCCGATCTTGGCCGGTCGGAACCGTCCATCTCGGCTCAACCCGCCTTCCAAGAAGATTCCCTGGGTGACGCCGTTCCGCGTGATCAGCTGCACGTAGCGGCGCAGCACCGTGTGGTACAGCGGATCGCGGAACCCGCGGCGCACGAAGTAGGCCCCGAACGACTTGAACACGTACTCCAGCGGCCACACCCGGGCCCACTCGCCCACCGCGTAGCTGATGCTCACGGCGCGTGCCAGCACATACGCGACCACCACGTAGTCCGCGTTGGAGCGGTGGTTGATGAGATACACCACCACGTCGTTCCGCGGAATGGCCTGGATCGCCTGCCGGTCGACGTAGTCGCTCTCCACCCGGTACAGGAGATTGATGAACACCCGCGCCAGGTTGTAGCCGAACTTGTAGTAGGAGAGCACGTTGAACTGTGGCACGATCTCGTCGATGTAGCGCTCGACGCTTTTTCGCACCTCGAGCTCTGCCATGCCGTGCTCGGCGGCATGGGCCGCCATGGCCTGTTGCACTACGGCGTCGTGCAGCAGGTCCTCTCGGATGGCGCGCCGGCTCACGAGCTTGTAGCGGTCCAGCCGCACGCGGAACTGGTGGAGCGCGCGCAGCACCGCGCGATTGAACCAGTGGCGGATGGCCCGGCGCGTGCGGCGGATGGTCCACAGCGTGAGCCCGGCGGTGAGGAGCGCCGCCATCCCCAGCAGTAACCAATCCGTGACGGTGAGGATCAGACCTCCTCGGGGAGGACTCCGGTCTTCTCGTACTGATACGCCATCGCCTTGAGCCGGGCGATGCGGAGAGCCATGGGCGGGTGGGTGGCGAACACGTTGGCGAAAAACCCCTGCTGCGAGCTGAGCCGGCGCCCCATGGGGTCGGCAATGCAGAGATGCGCGGTGCCGCGCTTGATGGCCTTGGTGGGCGCGGCCGCGTTCTCGATGGTGCGGAGTGCGGAGGCCAGGGCCGCGGGGTTGCGGGTGAACTGCGCGCCGGTGGCGTCGGCCAGGAACTCGCGCTTGCGGCTCACGCCGAGTGCCAGGAGCTGCGATACCAGCGGTGCCAGGAGCAGCGTGATGAGCCACACGATGAGCACCACCAACGCCAGCGGTCCGGCGCCGCCCTTCTTGCCGCCGCCGCCACCGCCCCCGCGTCCACCACGCCCACCCCGGAACCCGCCGTAGCGCATCACGCGCCACGCGCCGTCGGAGATGAGCGCGATCACCCCGACCAGCGCGGCGAGCAGGGTCATGAGCTTGACGTCGTCGTTCTGGATGTGCGCCATCTCGTGCGCGATGACGGCCTGCAGCTCGTCACGGTTGAGCGCGGTAAGCAGCCCCTCCGTCACGGCCACGTGCGCGTCCGTCTCCGCGATGCCGGTGGCGAACGCGTTGGGGTCGGCGTCCGGCACGATCCAGATGGTGGGTTTCGGTAGTCCCGAGGCGATCGCCATCTCCTCCACCACGTTGACGAGCTGTTTCTCCTTGTCGCTGCTCGCCTCCAGCAGTTGCCACGCCCCCGTGGCCCACAACACCTGTTTCGGGCCGCGCTTCCACGCGAACCACGTCATGCCGATGCCGAGCAGCGTGGCACCGATGCCGAACCAGGGGATGGTGTGATGGTACGCGGTGGGCGGAGCGCCGCTCGTGCCCAGATAGTACGCGAGATCGCCGCCGAACCCGATCCACGCGAAGAACGCGATGAAGATCGCTACGAGGACGGTCGATCGGCGGCGATTCGCACGTTGTTGCGCAAAGAGATTCTGTTCGCTCACTGCTTGGGCTTGAACGACAAGTCGACCTTCGGCACTTCACGCGCGGCGTCGTCAACCAGTTCCCACAGCTCGACCTGTTCGGCCCGCGCCAGGCCCGCGATCAGGTTCCACGGGAACTGCTGCTGCTTCACGTTGTAGGTGGTCGCCGTGTCATTGTACAACTGGCGCGCGAACGCCACCCGGTTCTCGGTGGACGTCAACTCCTCCTGCAACTGCCCCACGTTCCCGGTTGCCTTGAGGTCGGGGTACCGCTCCACCACGACGTTCAGCTTGCCGAGGGCCGACGACAGCGCGGCCTCCGCGGCGGCCAACTGCTGCACGCCGCCCGTCGGGCTCGCATTGGCCTGGATCTTCACCGCCTGATTGCGCGCCTGAATCACGGACTCGAGCGTGTCACGCTCGAACTCCATCGCCCCCTTCACGGCTTCGATCAGGTTCGGGATCAGGTCATGCCGTCGCTTGAGCTGGACGTCGATCTGTTTCCAGGCGTTGAGCGTATCACCCTTGAGCCGGATCAGTAGGTTGTACGCCGAAATGCCCCAGATGACGACGACGGCGAGAAGAATGAGGAAGATCCACGTTCCCATGATGCGCTCCGAGGTCTGGTGTCAAGTCACGGCAGCGTGCGGCTGCTACGCGTGGTGCTCGGTTCGTTCGGCGGCGACCCGCGGCGCGGGCCGCGGTGCCGGCGGCCGCGATGGCGAGAGCAGCCGGTGAATCGCCAACCGGACCGCTTCCGCCACGTGGCGCTGCAACTCCGCTTCGTCGGCCAACGCATGGTCGTCACGCACGTGCAGCTCGATCCCCTCGGTCACGCGGACACGCCGCCACGTGTCTGACGTACGGTCGGGCGGCCTGGCAGGTTCCGGCGGCGGCGCGCGCAGCACCTGGCCGGCGCGCCCGCGCGGTTGCTCCTTGCCCGCGTACAGCGGGAGCACGGTCGGCGGCGGCAGGCCGGGCCCGAGGCTCGCTGCCACTCGACGCTCCAGCACGTCGCCCGTGGTGGTGCGCAGCTCCTCGGCAATGGCGGACAGCGTGCCGCCTTCCATCTGGCGCAGCTTGATGGCCAGGATCTCGAGCAGGTGACGGTAGCCGTAAGTGGCGGCGGTGCCGCGCCCCTCGGGCGAAGCCACGAGGTGGCGCGTCACGTAGAACCGGATGGTACGTTCCGACGGGTGCGCGGCCGCCGCGGCGTTGATCGGCCGCACCCCGGCGGTGTCGAGCATGGCCGCCGTGAGGGCTGCAAGGTCCCTGAGATTCCACGGCGCCAATCGGCGATACTCTCTCAAGGTGAGGAGAGGATCGCGCTCCGATCCTCCGCCGATTGCGGCCATAAACGTTTCCTTCCGTTCGCCCGTCAGAAACCGGTAGCGGGAAGCATGCCTAGTATGGACGCGCGCCCACCGACCGGCAAGGGCCGGGTCTGGGTGCGGGCTTTCGCTCCCGACCGCGTCAATCGGCGTACGACCCGGCACGCGCGATTCCTCATTGTGCACCATGCGCGGCAGCACGCTCCTCGAGCTTCTCATCGCCCTTGCGATGATCGGGACCTTGGTCGTGATCGCCGCTCCACGGTTCGCGACGTGGAGCGACCGGCTCGCCGCCGAGCGTGCGGCGCGGGATCTCGCACTGTTCTACCAGCAGGCGCGGACGGCGGCCATGTTCCGCGGCACCCGAGTGCGTCTTGAGTTCGGTGAGACCGCGCTGCGCGCGGTGTTCGAGGGCGTGACCGACTCGACGTTCCTGGTGCGACCGGGACCGGCGCGTCACGGCGTCACGCTCACCGCGAGTCGCGCGGTGATCCGCATCTACTCCAACGGCATGGGGCTCGGCGCGGCCAACACCAAACTGGTGGTACGGCGCGGTGTGGCGGCGGAATCGCTCACGACCTCGCGACTGGGGCGGCTCAAGCGCTGGAACTGACGCGTCGGTGGTCCCGTCAGGTGGATCCGCGGGTGGGCTTCCAGCGCATCACGGGGCTGTCGGCGTCCGGCCACACCGACACGCTGCGCGGCGCGCGGGGTGCCGATGCTTCGGCCACGACGCGCAGGTCGCGGAGGTCGATGCGGAGCACGCGGGCGCCCACCGTGTCGATCCCGTGCGTCACGAGATAGGCCGACCGGCTGTCCGTGGCCACGGTGGCAGCGGCCGGTGTGCCGGTGGTCTCGATCCGCGCAAGCACCGCGCGCCGGCGCACGTCCGCAATGACGACCTCGCTCACCCGGGGACGGATCACGAGCACGTAGCGCCCGTCCGGTGAGCGGGTCATCGCGGTCCCGCCCTCTCCGATGTCGAGCGACGCGAGCCACGTGAGCGTCAGCCGGTCCACATAGCGCAGCTCGCCCGAGCTCGTGCACAGCACGAACACGATCGATCCGGTGGAGGAGACGGCGATGTCGGTGGCGTCGCAGCGGCGGCCGGTTGTGTCGCCCGGCACCGGCATCGCGCGCACGAACCGCCGCAGCTTGCGGTCGATCTCGCTCACATGGTCGCCGCCGCACAGCACGTACAATCGATCGGTGGTCTTCTCGGTCGCGGCGCCCAGCACCGGGGCGTCACACACCGGCACCGGCTCGGCTAGCGTGGCGAGATCCGGACCCAGGAAATGCAGCGTGCTTCGCGTCGCCGCGTCCGGCGCGCGCTCGTCGGTGACCGCGATCACCGCGCGGCCGCCCGGCAGCATGCGCACCAGCCGTGGCACACCGCGGTAGAAATCCAGGCGATCGAGCATGACGCCGTCGGCGCGGCGCGCACGGACCAGACTGCCGGCGTTGGTGGTGCGCTGCGCGAGGTAGAGGGTGCTGCCATCACGGCCGAGCCACCCCCCGGCCACCTGGCCGCCTACGGCGGTTAGCGTGTCGGCGACGGTAAGGTCCGCATGGTAGATGACCACGGTGCCGTCCTCGCCGGCCACGGCCACCCGGCGGGGCGGGGCACTGCAGGCTGTCACGGCCAGCAGGAATGCGGCGTTCGCGGCGCTCAGTGAGAGGAGACGTCGCGTTGGAGCACCGGCACGTCGGAGGGACGCACGGTGGGTCGAACCGCTCGGGTTTCGCATGTCGTGCATGGTGCCGTGCCGCAACACGGACGGACGGTTCAGGTGCCGGAGCCGCCCCTGACGCGTGCTTCGGCCTGCGCCTTGAAGCCCGCGATCCCGCCCTGATGGTCCAGGTACTCCTGCCGCTGCGTGGCCATCTGCGCGTCGTACACGTCCAGGAACGTTCGCTGCACCGCCAGGCTCGTCGCGTCGTCGCCCTGCATCTGCGCCACGGAATTGCGCAGCATCAAGGCCAAGAGGTGATTGGGCACCGCGGCTTCGATCGAGTCCGCGCGCGCGCGTGCCTCGTCTTGATTCCCGGACACCGCGCTCATCAACCCCACGTGGTAATGCGCGTCGGGATCGAGCGCGCCGAGCAATCCGTAGGCCTGGACCGCCATCGGCGCGAACTGGTTCATGCGGGCCACGTCCCCCTGCTCGTGCGCCGACATGACCACGTTGAACAGCCGGTCGGCCTGCTCGCGCGGAGACAGGTTGCTGATGTCGGGTGCGCCGCCGCCGGTGGCGCCGAACGGCGCGGCCGCCGTCGCGGTGTCGGGTTGGGATGAGCGCCCGACGCTGTACGCCACCACCGCCACCAGCATCACGACTGCCAACGCGACGAGACCGATGAGCACCGGAGGAAACGATCGCTGCGACGCTTCCTGCTTGGCGCCACACGCGTGGCAGAAGCGTGCGGATCCGCTCAAGGAGGCGCCGCAGCTGACGCAGGGTCGTCGGGGTGTGTCGGCCATGGGAACGGTCCGCTCGGAGGTTCGTTGACGAATGCCCTGTTGGGCGGCAAGTAATATAGCAACCTCGTACGCTAGGAGCGTGGCGTGAGCGGTAGGTGGCGCGCGGCGGTGATCGCCGTCCTCATGGTGAGCCTCGACGCGGCCACGGCCACCGCTCAGGTGCCGCGCACGGTCTCCGGGACGGTACGGTCCGCGGCGGATAGCATGCCCCTCGCCGGGGTGCGGGTCTCGGTCGTCGAGCGTACCGCGCGGGGCGAGACCGACCGCGACGGCCGCTTCGTGCTGACGGGGCTCCCCGCAATCCCGCTTACGCTGGTGTTCGACCGGCTCGGCGTGGCGCGGGACACCATGGCGCTCCCTCCCACCGTCGACGAGATCACCGTGTACCTCGAGCCGCAGCCCGTGATGGTGCGTCCGCTCGTGGCCGAAGGGGCGCTGCCGGCGCGGGAACGGTTCGAGCAGGTGGCACAGCCCAGCACGGTGACCATCGGACAGGCCGAGCTGCGCGCGGCGCCGGCGCTCATCGAGGCCGATGTGGCGCGCACGGTGCAACTCCTTCCCGGGCTCGTGGCCAAGAACGATTTCTCGGTCGGGCTCAACGTGCGCGGCGGCGAGAGCGACCAAAACCTCATTCGGCTCGACGGGACGACGGTCTTCAACCCGTTCCATCTGGGCGGCCTGTTCGGCACGTTCGATCCGTCGGCGGTGAGCCGCGTCGATCTCATCACCGGCGGCTTTCCCGCCGGATTCGGGGGGCGGCTCAGCAGCGTGTTGGACGTGGAGCTGAGACAGGGGAGCCGCAGCGAGACCACGGTGAGCGGTGCGGTGTCGGTCTTATCGGCCAAGGCACTCGTCGACGGCCCAATCGGGAACACCGGTGTCACGTATCTGGTCGGGGCGCGGCGCACCTATGCCGATGCGTTCATCGGTACGTTCTCCGACGATGAGGTCTTCACCTACTACTTCGCCGACGCGGTGGCGAAGCTCACCGTGCCAATCGGCGCCGGTGCGCTCCGCGCCTCGGGCTACTGGGGGCGCGACGCGTCGGTGTTCGAGTGGATCGCGCCGGAACCGGGGCGCGACGGCGCCGACCTGGGATTTCATTGGGGGAACGGTCTCGCTGGGCTCACGTTCACCTATCCGTTCGGCAGAATGGAGTTGGAGCAGCACCTGAGCGTGAGTGCGTTCTCCACCGGGCTCCGGCTCGAGCCCGAGGTGCTCGACATCGACAACCGCGTGGTGCAGCTGGCGGCCCGCACCAGCCTCACTCTGCCGGTCGGCCTGGACCACGATTTCCAGGTGGGGGTGGGGGTCGAACGGCATCACATGGACTACGGGTTCGAGAGCGTGGCACTGGAGACAGCGATCCTCGACCTGCGCTACCGCCCCACGGTGTGGTCTGCGTTCGTGGACGACCAGTGGCAACCGGCGCCGTGGCTGCTGCTCCGGCCCGGTGTCAGGCTGGAACACGTGTCCGGCGGAGCCGGATTCACCGGGGTCTCGCCGCGCGTGGGGTTCAAGACGTTTCTGTCACGCGATTTCGCGCTCACTGGATCGGCGGGTCGCTACTACCAGGCCGTGCACTCGATCCGCGATCAGGAAGTTCCACTCACCTTGTTCGATTTCTGGATCGGGGCCGACGATCTCACGCCCGTGGCCCGGTCCGATCACCTGGTGCTGGGGTTCGAGCGCTGGTTTGGGCCGGCGATGTCGCTCTCCGTGGAGGGATTCCTCAAATCGTTCGACAATCTCGTGATCCGCAACCGTGCTGACGACCCGCGCGTGCGGGGTGACGGGTTCCTGGTCGGCACGGGCTACGCGCGCGGCGTCGATCTCCTGTTGCGCAAGCATGAGGGGAGGATCAAAGGCTGGATCGGCTACGGGTTGGCCAAGACCGAGCGCTCGGTGGGAGCGGAGACGTTCCCGCCCGCGCACGATCGACGCCACACGGTCAACGTCGTGATCGAAGCACCCGGCCCACTCGGCAGCGATCTGGGCATCCGCTGGGGCTACGGGTCGCCGATTCCCTATACCGGCATCACCGGGCAGTGGCTCCACCGCCAGTACAACGCCGAGCTGCACCTGTTCGAGGACCCGGAGGAGGAGGTCCTGGGTGGGCCCACCAACGCCGAGCGGTTCCCGCACTACTCCCGGCTCGACATCGGGTTCCGGTGGCGATTCGAGGGGTGGGGCGGGGTGTGGCGGCCGTACCTGCAGTTCGTGAACCTCTACAACCGGCGTAACGTCTTCATCTATACGTTCGACTACACCACGGTGCCGGCCACCCGATCGGGATATTCGCAGCTCCCCCTCCTGCCGACGATCGGCCTGGAGTTCGAATGGTGAGCCGGCGTTGGCTGGTGACGGCCGCAGCGGCCGTGGCGCTCGTTGGTGGGGGGTGCGAGCTGCAGGAGGTCACCATTCCCGGCGGCGATCCGGTGGTGATCGTGCACGCCGTGATGCGGCCTGACCGGCCCAATCAATTCGTGATCGTGGAGCGATCGTTCGACGGCATCACCGACCCCACGTCGGAGACCGGCGCCATCCCGCCGAACTTCCCGCGGCTTCCCATCGCCGGCGCCACCGTCCAGGTGGTGAACCTCGACCTCCTCGGCGATCCGTGCGGGAGTCCGGTGCTGTTCGACGCGCAGCCGCCGCTGCCCTACGTACAGGTGCCGGGCGTGTACTGGGGACCGCCGAATTGTCCGACCATGCGGGCCGGCGATCGCCTGGAGTTGACGATCCGGACCGCGGATGGCGACATCGTGACAGGTGTGACCCGCATCCCGGGCATGACCGAAACGGCGCTCGTCATCGGACCCGACTCCATCGTGATTGTCGGCGACACGGTGCTCGGGTTCAACCGTGATCGCGACACGCTGCGCGTGCGCGTGACCGCCACGGCGGGGCGCCTGCTGCAGGTGGGCATCCGCCGCGACGGCATGATTGAGGATGACGGCACCACCGTCTTTGCCGACACGACCGCGGTGGCCGTTCCCGGCAACGCGATCGATGTGTTCTTCACGCGCGACGGCACCGATGTGTTTGTGGGCGGCCGGCAGTACGTGGTGAACGTGGCCCTGTCGGACACTAACTACTTCGACTTCGCCCGCTCGCGCTCCAACGAGTTCACCGGCCGCGGGTTCATCAATCATCTGACGGGCGGGGTGGGGTTGTTTGGGAGCGCCGTGGCCGCGACCGCGAGACTCGCGGTGGTGAGCGACACCGAGGATCCCCGTGAAGGAATCTACCGGCTGACCGGGCAGGTGGAGGGCGTGGACGTCGATGCCACGCTTGCCGTCTACTTGCAGCGGCCACTCGAGTCTGCGGACTTTTCCGCGTTCCTGACGGGTGCGTGGTTCGTGCGGTCGACCGGACCCGAGGGCGCACTGATCCACGTACCGCGGACGGTGCGCAAGAGTATTGACGGGCGGTTCGACCGCGATTCGCTGTTCGCGACGGTGCAGGACACCGTGTCCGGAGCGCAGATCGTGACCTACGTGTTGTCCGGCGCGCGCGTGCCCGACGTTTCCTTTCCGTTACTGCTGGGCGAGCAGGGTGTGACCGGGGTGCGCCCGCTCGCGACCCTCACCGCGGAGCCCCAATGAGGTCCCCGGGACTCCGAAACGGCCGGTTTCCCTCTGAAAAGGACGCTGGCGCGGGTCATCGACCGGCATTACTGTAGCCCTCATGGCCACGGATCCCGAGGGCAAGAAATCCACGCGCTTTGACCCCCCCTGGAGTCAGATCAAAGCGCGACAGATGGGAGAGCTTGCCCGGGGTGAGAGCCGATGGGACGTGCTCCTGGAGACCGTCCGGGATCCGGCCGTCGATGCCATTCGAGGCAGGATTCACTTCATTTCGGGCAACATTCACCGGCTGTCGGGCTGGATCTTCCTGGAGTGGCACGAAAAAGACATTGACACCCGCTTCACGGAGTTTTCGGCCCAGGAGCTGTGGAATCTGTTGGGATCCCTGCAACAGCCCTGATCCCTCAGTTAGACAAGTTGACGCATATCTGCAGCACAATCCGCACATTTTTCCTGGCTTTTCACCCGATTCTCGGCTGGATTTGCGCAGGTGACAACTCAGCGGCGCACATTTTGCACGATTTCCTTGACACCGTGACCCCACCCGACTAGGGTTCACGCGCCCGCCGGGGGGTCCGTCGGGAAGTGCAGGCCGGAATTCGTGTCCATGGAGGAATTCGCATCGTGCCGCCGAGCAAGAACATCACCGTCCCGGCCCGCGGGGAGAAGCGCCCCATCCGCGGGAACCATCTCAATCCCTTAGGGGCCAGTGCCCGTGACATCCTGACGCTCACCAAGGACTTCGGCGTCGATTTCCTGCGACTTCAGTTCACCGACATCACCGGCGTCAACAAGAACGTCGAAGTGCCCAAGAGCCAGTTCGAGAAGGCGCTGAAAGGCGACATCATGTTCGACGGGTCCTCGATCGAGGGGTTCGTGCGGATCGAGGAGAGCGACATGGTGCTGAAGCCCGACCTCGACACGTTCCGGATCTTCCCGTACGAGGACGAAGGTGGGCGGGTGGCGCGGCTGATCTGCGACATCTACAACCCGGACGAGACGCCATTTCCCGGATGCCCGCGGCAGGCGCTCAAGCGCCAGGTCGCCCACGCCAAGAAGCTCGGCTACGAGATGATGGCGGGGGTCGAGGCCGAGTTCTTCATCTTCCATCTCGACGAGCAGGGCGATCCGACGCTCGAGACGCACGATTCGGGCGGCTATTTCGATCTCGCGCCGGTCGACAAGGCGGAGCCGATCCGCCGCCTCATCATCCACGATCTGGTCGATCTGGGATTCGAGGTGGAGGCAGGCCACCACGAGGTGGCCGAAGGGCAGCACGAGGTGGACTTCAAGTACGCGGACGCCCTGGTCACGGCGGACAACCTCGCGACGTTCAAGTTCATCGTGCGCAACATTGCCTACCGGCACGGGTTCATCGCCACGTTCATGCCGAAGCCGGTCTTCGGCCAGAACGGCTCCGGGATGCACACGCACCAGTCGCTGTTCAAGAACGGCAAGAACGCGTTCTACGATCCCAAGGCAAAGTGGGAGCTGTCCAAGATCGGGCTCAGCTACATCGCGGGCCTGCTCAAGCACGCGCGCGGGTTCTGCGCCATTACCAACCCGCTGGTGAACAGCTACAAGCGGTTGGTGCCGGGGTACGAGGCGCCGGTGAACGTCGCGTGGAGCATGCGGAACCGCTCGCCGCTCATCCGCATCCCCGAGCGGCGTGACCAGGGTACCCGTTGCGAGCTTCGCATGCCGGATCCGTCGGCCAACCCGTACCTGAGCCTCACGGTGCAGCTGGCCTCGGGGCTGGACGGCGTTGAGAACGGCCTCACGCCGCCGGATCCCGTCAACAAGAACATCTTCACGATGAGTCAGCGGGAGCGTCGGCGCTATCGGATCGACGAGCTGCCGCGCGACCTGCACGAGGCGCTGGACCAGTTGGAGAAGGACAAGGTGGTGCGCGGCGCGCTCGGCGAACACATCTACAACATGTATCTCGAAGAAAAGCGCGCCGAGTGGATGGAGTACTCGAGCCAGGTGAGTGGCTGGGAGGTCACGCGATACCTCGGCCAGCATTGATCGATCGTCTCGCCGGCGTGCTGTTGGACGTCGACGGGACCCTGCTCACTGAACATGGAGCCGTCCCCGGCGCCGCAGCGGTCGTGACCGAGCTGCGGCGTCGGGGCGTTCCGTTTCGCATCGTCACGAACATTACGCGACGCTCGCGACGGAGCGTGGTGGATCGCCTCGGTGCGCACGGCATCGAGGTCGAGACGGACGAGATCTACACCGCCGTGTACGCTGCCGTGGCGTGGCTCCGCAATCACACCATCCGTCGGGTGGCGCCGTTCGTGACGCAGGATGCCTTGGAGGATCTTCGGGACTTCGACCTCGTGGGCGGCACCGCCGGTCCATCTATCCCACGCTCCGACGGTCCATCGATCCCTCGATCGCCCGACGCCGTCCTGATCGGCGACCTCGGTGACCGCTGGTCGCACGGTCTCCTGAACGAGGTGTTCCGCTATGTTATGGACGGGGCTCGGCTGGTGGCGCTGCAACGGGGCCGCTACTGGATGGGCCCCACCGGTCTCGAACTGGATGCCGGCGCGTACGTAGCGGCCATCGAGTACGCGACCGGGCACGATGCGGTCGTGTGCGGCAAGCCGAACGCGGAGTTCTTCAACGCCGCGGTGGCGTCACTGGCCGATCCGAAAACCCACCGGTCCGACGATCGGTCGGGCGGCCCCATTGCGATGGTCGGCGACGACGTGTCGTCGGACATCCAGGGCGCGCAGGGGGCGGGCCTCGAAGGCTGGCTGGTGCGCACGGGGAAGTTCCGAGACGATGTGCTGGCGGCGAGCGGTGTCGTGCCGGACCGTGTGCTCGATTCGGTGGCGTCGCTGTGCTGAGGCGACGGGTGAGGTGTCATGCGTGGGATCGTGCTCCTGCTGTATCTGATCGGTCTGACTGCGCCGAGGCTGTCGGCGCAGCAGGATTCCACTACCCGTCCCCCAATCATCGACCGCATCCTCGTCCGCACGCATAACGTTTTCGATTCCGCGGAAGCCACCAGAAACTTCCTGTTCCGCGTGGCCAACTCGCTCCACATCACGACCCGCCAATCGGTAGTCCGGCACGAGCTGCTGTTTCACGAGGGGGAACCGTACGATTCCGCCAAGGTGGCGGAAACGCTCCGGAACCTCCGTGGCCGCGGCCTGTTTCGCGACGTCCGCATCGAGCCCGTGCCGAGCGAGGTCGCCGATCGCGTCGACGTCCTGGTCGAGACGTTCGACGGTTGGAGCACGCAGCTCATCATGAACGCGTCGTTCACGGCCGGCGAGTTCTCGTGGGCGCTCGGGGGGAGGGAGACAAACTTTCTCGGCGCCGGTGCCGAGGCGGGGGTGGTGTACCGGGACGTGCCGGACCGCACGGCCCTGCAGCTCAACGGTGCCCTACGACGCATACGCGGCTCGCGGTTCGAAGTCGGCGGGTTCTGGGACAACCTGAGCGACGGCGATTTCGGCTCGTGGTTCGCCGGCGCGCCGTTCCGGGCACTCGGCGATCGGCACGGCTTCCTGCTGCAAGGGTCGGCGGGGATGCAGCGCATGCTGCAGTTCCGGGACGGCGACTCGCTGGAGACCTACCGGCGCCGGCTGTTCGTGCAGCGTGCCGAGCTGGCGATCGCCCCGATCGCCGGATCGGACGGGTATCTTCGCGTCGGCGTGGGCGGGCAAGTGCGGCGCGAGGAGTTCCTGCTGTACGCAGCACCCAGCGCGCTCGTGCCGGACACGGTGACCGGTGTGATAGGCGTGTTCGCGGACTTCCTCAAGCCGCGGTTCAAGGTGGTGCGCAACTACAGCGGGTTCGTCCGCGACGAAGACATCGACCTGAGCACGCGCGTGAACGCGGCGGTGTGGCTCGCGCCGCGAGCGTTCGGCTACCAGGAAGACGGCATCGGTCCCAGCATGCGCGTGCAGACCGGCCTCTCGGCCGGCAAGAACTTCGTGAAGCTGGTGGGCTGGGCGAACGGGCTGTTCACGTCGTCCGGGCTCGACTCGGGTCAGGTGAGCGTCTCGCTCACCGCGGCGTCGCAGGTGATTCGCAAGAACGCCACGGTGATCCACGTGGAGTGGACCACGCGTCGCGGTACCCCGCCGGGATTCGAGTACGATCTCGGTCACGGGCAGGGACCGCGGGCCTTCGGCCCCCATGCGTTCACCGGGGAGACCTCGGTCTGGGGATCGGTGGAGCAGCGCGCCTTTCTCATCGATGAGTTCGCCGGCCTGTTTGGGATCGGCTTCGCCGCGTTCGTCGACTACGGCGGGGCGTGGTACCGAGATCAGCCGCGTCGGCTGGGCGGAGACGTCGGGCTCGGCCTCCGGATTGGATCCACGCGCTCCACCGGGCAGAACGTGGGTCGTATCGACGTGGGGTATCGATTTGGAGAGGGGTGGGAGGGAAACCGCCTGGCGGTGAGTTTCGGGAGCGGGTTTGCATTTTGACTGGAGAGCAACCGTGATGCGCGTTACGCCACTGCTAGCCCTCGTACTGTCGTCCGCGTTCGCATCCTCGTCGGTTCCCGTCGATGAACAGGAGAATCGGCTCGAACGCGTCGCCTGGCTCGCGGGCTGCTGGGAATTCGAGGGCAGCACGACGGTGGTGGAGGAACAATGGATGCGACCGCGCGGCGGGACGATGCTCGGAATGAGTCGCACCGTTCGGGATGGTCGCACCGTCGGGTGGGAGCTGGTGCGCATCGACCTGCGGGAAGATCGGCTCGTCTACGTGGCAGAGCCGTCTGGACAGACACTCGCGGAGTTCGCCGAAGCGGTGCTCACCGACTCCGTGGTGAGCTTTGAAAACCCGGAACACGATTTTCCCCAGCGCCTCACGTATCGGCGTCAGCACGACGGCGGGATGGCGGCTCGGGCGGAAAGCGTGACGGGGGAACCGCAGCGGGGGTTCGACGTCCCCTATCGGCGCGTCCCCTGCCCGTAACGGAGCACGGTACGGATCACCTCGCCTGCCCGGCCACCGGTGTGGGAACGTGCTGGGTGAATCCAGGGCCCGTGCCGAGCTGCCCCGCGTTGTTCCATCCCCAACAGTAGGTGATGCCGTCGTCGGCAATACCGCAACTGTGATAGGCGCCCGCGCGAACGAACGTGAACGTGATGTTGCCCGTCACCGGCTCGGGCTGGAACGCCGTGCCGCCCGACCCGTTGCCCACCTGCCCGAACTGATCGGATCCCCAGCAGTAGACCACGCCGTCGTCCGCGAGACCGCAGGTGTGCTCGCGACCGGCGCTGATCTGTGTGAACCGGATGGCGCCGGCCACCGGGAGCGGCGTGGTCGAGCTGACCGGCGGGTCGACACCGAGTTGCCCGAACACGTTGCTTCCCCAGCAATAGGCTGCACCGGCCGTCGTGACCGCGCAGGAGTGCATGCCGCCGCCACTCACGTGGTCCAGGGACGCGAGGTTCACGACGGGTCTCGGCACCGAG
The DNA here is from genome assembly GCA_041602035.1 of Gemmatimonadales bacterium. Lineage (GTDB taxonomy): Bacteria > Gemmatimonadota > Gemmatimonadetes > Gemmatimonadales > GWC2-71-9 > JAOTVV01. The sequence continues at coordinate 18,236 of JBFIHA010000048.1, forward strand.
CGGTCGGTGACGGTCCCGTCGCCGAGTTGGGCACCGGAGTTCTCGCCCCAGCAGTAGGCCAGCCCGTCGGTCGCCACGCCGCACGTGTGTTCTTCGCCGGTATCGACAGTCGCAAATGCACTCACTCCTTCCACGGCGACCGGCGTCGTATTGCACGGCTCGTTCACCGCCGGGCACTGCGCGCTCGCCGTGGTCACGCCGAGTTGTCCCGAAAAGCCGCCGCCCCAGCACGCGACCTGACCGTCGCGCGTGAGACCGCAGGCGTGCCGGTCACCTACCGTCAGGGCATCGAAGATCCAGGGACCCGGGACGGCCTCGGGGAAGGGATACAGCGCGCGGTCGAAGCTCCCGCGACCCAGTTGCGCGCTCCAGTTGGCACCCCAGCAGAAGGCTCGGCCGTCTTCGGCGAGGCTGCAGCTCTGCGTGCCGCCGCCGTCGCTCGAGGTGAAGCGCATCGGCGATCGAGCCAGGACGGGTGTTCGGGAGGAGAAGATGGTGCTGTCGCCCAGCTCCCCCGCGTTGTTGCCGCCCCAGCAGGCCGTAAATCCGTCGGCCGTCACACCGCAGGTGTGAAACAAGCCGGGTCCCACCCATACCAGCGCCATCCGGACGTTCACGGTCACCCGAGCGCTTCGGCCCCCCGACTCCGCCGTGACGGTGGTCGTTCCGCCGCCAGCACCAGTGACGACACCGTCGGTCGAGACGCGCGCGATGCGTGGATCGTTGCTGGCCCAATGAATCGGTTGACTCACGAGCACGCGTCCCGATTCGTCGAGTGCCGAGGCGCTGAGGGCTACGGTGCCCCCGAGCGACAGCTCCACCGCCGGTACGGAGACCGATACGTCGGCGACCGGCGGAACGTCACCCGTGACGTCGGCACACGCGCACGCCACGAGCGACGCGATGGTGGCGAGCATGCGGTGGACGCGCTCCGTCACCCGCCGCCTGCCGGTAGGGTGATCACGATGGGCTGGAGACTTCGCACGCCGATGCTGCCGTTGCCGAGTTGGGCGCGGAAGTTGTCACCCCAGCAATAGATGGCGCCGTCGAGCCCGACACCGCAGGTGTGCGTGTCGCCGGCGGCCAGGGTTTGGAACGCCTGCGTGCCCGCCACGCGCTGCGGCATGGGTTGGCCCACGGTCGATCCGTTCCCCACCTGACCGGTGCCGTTGGCTCCCCAGCAGTACGCCGCCCCGCTCTCGGCGATCGCGCACGCGTGCTGCCCGCCCGCGGCGACCACGCGGAACTTGAGCGTCGAGGCGATGGGAATCGGGCGTGCGGCGCAGTCGATCTCGGTGGAGCCGCACGGCTCGGTGTCGGTGGACGCGCCGAGTTGGCCCTCGGTGTTGAGACCCCAACAGAGCACGCTGCCGTCCACTGTCGTGCCGCACGTGAGGGTGCCGCCCGCACTCACCTGGCGGAAGCGGTGGTCGCCGGTCACCAGCGTGGGCAGGGCAGCCGA
>JBFIHA010000049.1:0-19518 GCA_041602035.1 Gemmatimonadales bacterium
GAGATCCTCAATGCGGACCGCACCGGCGCCGCGACGTTCATCAGCCCGGAGCAGGTGAACCTGCTGCCGTCCATCAAGCGCAGCACGCGTGACCTGATCCGCACGGATCCGCGCAACGACGGCAACTACGCGTTCGGCGGGCGGAACTGGCTGTACAACAACATCTCGCTGGACGGCTCCTACTTCAACAACTCGTTCGGCCTCGACGACCCCGCCCCGGGTGGCCAGACCAACGCCGAGCCCGTGCCGTTCGATGCGGTGGAGGAAGTCCAGGTCTCGATCGCGCCGTTCGACGTGCGCCAGGGCGGATTCACCGGCGCCAACGTCAACACCGTCACCAAGAGCGGCACCAACGAGTTCCGAGGTTCCGTGTACACGTTCTTCCGCAACCAGGAGTTCCAGGGCAACGAGGTGAGCGGGTCACCGGTGATCGCGAACCCCGATCTCACCTTCTTGCAGTCGGGCGCCAGGCTCGGCGGGCCCATCATCCGTGACAAGGTGTTCTTCTTCGTGAACGCAGAGATCGAGCGTAACGACGACCCGGGTACGAACTTCGTGGCGAGCACCGGCACGTCAGGGCTCGGCATCTCGCGGGTGCAGGCATCGATCATGGACTCCATCCGGACGCGCATGATGCAGGAGTACAACTACGATCCGGGCCTGTATCAGGGGTTCATCCACGAAACGGACAACAACAAGCTGCTCGCCAAGCTGGACTGGAACATCAACGACAACCACAGCTTCTGGGTGCGCTACAATTATCTCGACGCTAAGCGAGACTTGCCGCCGCACCCCTTCGTGTTGAGCTTCGCCAACAGCGGGCGCGGGCCGAACTCCAGCAGCCTCCCGTTCCAGAATTCCGGCTACGCCATCAACAACGAGATACACTCCTTTGCCATGGAGCTGAACAGCCTGTTCGGCCGATTCGGGAACCGGTTCTTCGCCAGCTACAACCGATTCCGGGATTTCCGAGAGCCATTCAGCACCGATTTCCCGACCATCGAGATCGGTGAGGGTGGTGTGACGTACACCACCGTTGGACACGAGCCATTCTCGATCCACAACATCCTGGATCAAGACGTGCTTCAGTTCACCGATAACTTCAGCTACTTCACCGGTCGCCACGTGCTGACCTTGGGCGCCAATTTCGAGCGGTTCTCGTACTTCAACTCGTTCAACATCTTCCGGCACGGCGTGTTCTTCCTGGGGTTCAACCCCGTGGGATTTGGCGGAACGACGTTCGCTACGCTGGACGAGTTCTTCAATGCCACGGATCCGGCCAATCCAAACCAAGCGGATTTCAACTCTTTCGTGACACCGAACACGGTTCCGTTCAAGGGCGAGAAGATCAGCGTCGGGCAGCTGGGGCTCTACATTCAGGACGAGCTGGCCCTGACGAATCGGCTCAGCCTCACGGCTGGTGTGCGTGTCGACTTTCCGATGTATTTCACCGACCCGGTTGCGAATCCGTTTTCCACGTCATTGACTGCGCTGGACGAGAACGGCAATTCCGAGACGGTCGACCAGGCCAGCCTGCCTGGCATAAAGCCCCTGTTCTCGCCGCGGCTGGGGTTCAACTATGACGTGACCGGGGACCGCAGCACGCAGATCCGCGGAGGCACTGGCATCTTCACCGGTCGGGTACCCATGGTGTGGGTCGGGAACGTGATCTCGAACCCGGGTGCGAATCCAAATCTGTGGGCACCGTTCAGCAACGAGGGCGTGCCGCAGATCCCCACGTCGGACGATGCCATTCTGCAGCAGTCGTTCGATCTGAACGCGATGGATCCGGACTTCAAGTGGCCCCAGGTCTGGACCACGAACGTGGCCATCGATCATCGACTCCCCGGCGACGTGTTGGGGACGCTCGAGTTCATCTACGGCAAGGACCTCAACGCCGTCTTCATGCGGAACGCCGACCTGGTGGCGCCGGTGCGCAACCTGCCGGCACCCGACGGGCGACCGTATTACGGTGGCTTTGATCCGGCCACGTTCAACTGCTTCTGCGAATTGAACCCGGATGGTCAGGCCGGTATCTACGTCATCGACAACACGTCGGAGGGCTACAACTACAGCATCACGGCCCAGCTGCGAAAGGCCTTCACCTTCGGTCTGAACGCACAGCTCTCGTACAGCTTCACGGAAGCCAAGAACAACCTCAAGTCCACCGAGATCGCCAGCGTGCTGTGGCAGAACCAGCCGGTGCGGGGTGATCCCAACAACCCCGAGCTGTCGCACTCCGAGTTCGGCCAGCGGCACCGCATCGTCGGTGGCGCAACCTACGTCAAGGTCTGGTCGGACGCGCTCCAGACCCAATTCGGCGTGTTCCTCGAAGTCGGTCAGGGGAACCGTTTCGCCGGCGCGGGTGGCAACCGGTATTCGTTCATCTACTCCGGTGACGTGAACGGTGACGGGTACGGCGGCAACGACCTGATCTACATTCCACAGGACCAGAGTGAGATCATCTTCGATCCCGACCCCAGTGGCCGCACACCACAACAGCAGTGGGACGCATTCAACGCGTTCATCCAGCAGGACAAGTACCTGAGCGCCAACCGCGGTCAGATTGCCGAGCGACATGGTGCGCTGAACCCGTTCTATCAGACCATCGATCTCCGGGTGCTACAGGATTTCGCTATTCGGGCTGGGGGCACGCGGCACGGCTTCCAGTTGAGCGTCGACGTGCTGAACGTCGCGAACCTGCTGAACTCGGGTTGGGGGGTCCGGAAAGTCGCCGGCCCGGCGGCTACATCTCCGCTTACCATGACAACGTCGCCTGCGGACGACCCACAGGGCGCGCCGCATTTCAACTTCACTGGACCGTCAGAGACGTTCGTTGACGACCCGAGCCTGCTGTCCCGCTGGCGCGTCCAAGTGGGTCTGCGGTACCTATTCAACTGAGGTCGTGCTTCGTGCACGGGCCGAGGAGGTTTGCTCATTCCTCGGCCCGGCCGAGGTCCGGCCGACAAGACATCCTGCCCACCGCGTGCGTGTGATCCGACGTCGCTCGTGACACTTCCCGTTTCCACCATCATCTGGGATTTCGACGGCACTCTCGTCGATACTCGACAGCGCAACTACAATGTCGTGCGGCGCCTCTTGGCAGACGCGACCGGAGCGCTGCCGGAGGGAATTCCGGCGCTCCGGTCGGCGGAGTTCTACGACCAAGTGACCCGGCGATACGTCAACTGGAGAGAGCTGTACCTCCACGAGTTCGGATTCTCCGAAGCAGAGACCGACCGGATTGGACGGCTGTGGAGTGAGTACCAGCTGCAGGACGACACCCCGGTGTCCGTGTTCGACGGAATCGGCGACGCACTGGCAGCGCTCACAAGGTTGCAGCACGGGGTGGTCTCACAGAACGCCGAAGCGCAGATTCGGCGGACACTCGAGGGCGCCGGGATCGATCGGTATTTCCGTTTCGTAGTCGGATACGACGGCGTGCACATCAAGCGCCAGAAGCCCGAGCCGGATGGACTCCTGGCCTGTCTCGAAGCCCTCACGGGCTTCAGCGCCGGATGCGTGCTGTACGTCGGGGACCACGAAACCGACATCACGTGTGCAAGGAACGCTCAGCGCGTGCTTCGCGAACGCCAGCTCGACATCGACGTCCACAGCGTGGCGGCCACGTTCATCGACAACGGCGAGCCCCGCAAGTGGCGCACTCAGCCCGATTTCGTGGCGCAGCGTCCGCTGGATCTCGTCTCCATTGTCCGGGACCTGCAGCCGGACACCTGAGGTTCCGACGTTTCATGGCGCCTTCAGCGTCCCTTCATGCAGCGATCGACATGCATGAAGGTCATGCACCCGGAGCCATCCGGATTGCCGGCCGGCTCGTCATCGTAAACGCTCAACCCGAGTGAAGATCTCATGAACCCCACGCACGTTCTGCGGCTGGTCGCGCTGACGGGGCTCCTGCTGGGCCTCACCGCGTCGACCGCTTCGACACAGCAGAAGGCGGCGGCCACATCGACCGGATTCATCAAGGAGTTCGGCACGATGTGGACGTTCGATGCGCCGCCCCTGGACTACTGGAAGGCAACCTACGGCTTCGCGCCGGATCAGGCATGGCTCGATCAGGTCCGTCTCGCGTCGGTGCGTCTTCCGGGCTGTTCGTCCTCCTTCGTTTCCGAAAACGGCCTGGTGATGACCAATCACCACTGCGCGCGGAGCTGCATCAGCGCTACGTCGCCGGCCGACTCCAACTACCACGAGACGGGCTTCGTGGCGAAGACGCTGGAAGAGGAAAAACCGTGCCCGCGGGTGTGGGTGGATCAGCTGCAGTCGATCGAAGACGTGACGGCCCGGATCCGCCAATCGGTGACGGCGACGGAGGCGGCCCAACAAGTGGAGCAGCGACAGGCCGCCATCGACGCGGTCGAGCAGGAATGCGCGGCGACCACCGGCCTCAACTGTCAGGTAGTGACGTTCTATCAGGGCGGCATGTATTCGCTCTACCGCTACAAGCGGTTCGACGACGTGCGCCTGGTGATGGCGCCGGAAGGTCTGGCGGCCTTCTTCGGCGGCGATCCCGACAACTTCACGTATCCGCGCTACGACCTCGACGTGACCTTCTACCGTGTCTACGAAAACGGCGCACCGCGGAAGACCGATCACTACTTCTCGTGGAGCGCGAACGGCGCTGCCGAGGGCGAGTTGGTCTTCGTGACGGGCAACCCCGGCTCCACCGGGCGCCTGCTCACCATGGCCCAGATGGAGTATCTGCGCGACGTGCAGTATCCGGCACAGATCGCGAACATCGAGCGGCAACTGGCGATGGTGCGCCAGCTCGCCGCGGCGAGCCCCGAAGCACGGCGGCAGTACGAGAATCAGATCTTCGGGCTCGAGAACTCCCACAAGGCCATCAGCGGCTATCTCACCGGGCTGCGGGATCCCGAAAAGATGGCGCGCAAGAAGGCCTTCGAAGGGGACTTCCGCGGCCGCATCGATCGCGACCCGGCGCTCAAGCGGAAATACGGCGGCGCGTGGGATGCCATCGCCAAGGCGCAGGCGCAGCTGGCGTCCTTTGCGGTCTCGATGCGCTGGACGGGGTTCGGCGGCTCACAGCTCGTGGGTCTTGCTGGCGGCATCGTGCGGCTCCCACACCAAGCGGCACTCCCGGACGAGCAACGGCTCGCGCAGTACCGCGGGAATCGGTTGGACCAGCTTCGTGCTCAGGTGCTGCGTGAGCAGGAGATCGACCTCGATCAGGAGATCATGAGCCTCACGGCGTACCTCGAGGCTGCCAAGGCCGAGCTTCCGGCCAACGATCCGTATCTCACCACCATGCTCGCGGGTCGTGAGCCGGCGGCCGCCGCCGAGGCCCTGATCCGCGGCACCACGCTCACCGACGTCGGCGTGCGGATGGCGCTCGTGGAGGGCGGCGCGGATGCAGTGGCCAAGTCCACCGACCCGCTCATCGTCGCCGCGAGGAAGCTGGCGCCGCTCTCGCTGGAACTGGCCCGGCGGGCGGATGCCCTGAACGCCACGATCTCCGCCAACGCCGAGCTGGTGGGTCAGGCCATCTTCGCTGCGTACGGCAAGGCGCTGCCGCCCGACGCCACCTTCACGCTCCGCATCAGCGACGGCGTGGCGAAGCGCTATCCGATGAACGGAACGTTCGCGCCGTACAAGACGACGCTCTACGGCTTGTACGCTCGGGCGGAGGAGTTCGGCCACGAATACCCGTGGCAGCTCGCCCCTCGCTGGAAGGAGCGGCAGGACAGGCTCGATCTGGCGACGCCGATCAACTTTGTGTCCACCAACGACATCATCGGCGGCAACTCCGGCAGCCCAGTGATCAACAAGAATCGGGAAGTCGTGGGGCTCGTGTTCGACGGCAACATCCAGATGTTGCCCAACCGCTTCATCTTCACCGACGAGGTGTCTCGAACCGTGAGCGTCCACTCGGCGGGGATCATGGAGGGGCTGCGGAAGGTATACGACGCCGAACGGATTGCCGACGAGCTGCAGGGGATCAAGAAGTAGCGCGACGGGGAGCACAGTCCCGAGAACGACACAACGGGAGGCGGCATAACCGCCTCCCGTTGCTCAGCGGTGCATCAGGAAGGAATCAGAAGACGATCTGCAGGCCGGTGGTGAGAATGCGGTCGCTCTTCTGGAACCCCGGCTCCGGCAGGTGGTCGTACCGCACCTCGTACGACGCCTTGAGCGCAATCGACCTCGAGATCGGGGCGACCAGCGCCGCGAGCCCGTTGATGCGGTAGTCCTCGGAGGTCTCGAAGTTCGGCAGGAACTCCGTACCCAGTGTGAAGTAGGCCGTCTCCGTCAGCGCTCGACGGTACTCGGCGGCAACACGGCCGGCGGTGAAGTTGCTCGTCACGTCGGCCGTCGACTTCTGCTGGTTGAGCGAGGCGCCCGCTTCGGCAGTGAGCTTCCCGCCGGCGGACTCGAACAACAGTGCGGCCACGCCCACCGACTCCTCTAACCGCCGCGCGATCCCGGCAAAGGTGTTGCGCTCGTACCTGGCCTGCCCGTAGAGCGACACGCGCGGTGTCAGCTCATAGTCGAGCCGGCCACCCGCTTTCCACTGGCTCGCCGTCGTCACCGAGTCGGTCCGCCCGTAGACCACGTTGAAGGTCTGGGTGAAGACGAACGGCGTGCTCGTGTACACGAGCTTGTCGCCGGCATTGAGGGTGGTGACGTCCGTGTTGCCGGCGGTGTTGACGAACCCGAGGTCTACGGTCACTACCACGGCCTTCTCGTCCTGCGCGAACGCCGTCGCGGACTCCACCGTCAGGAGGACGGCGGCGACGGCGAACGCGATCCTGACACTTCCTGGCTTCATCGTGCGTGCTCCGGTTGAATCAAGGGCACGCAACGTATACGAGCCCCCCACAAATGGGTAGGGCTTTCTTCCCCGGGGGCGGCGCGCTCAGAACGCTCCTTCCCGCACCTGCCCCTTTCGCAGGCCCTTGCGCAGCTCCACGACATCCTCAATCACCACGCTCTCGTTCTCGGGCAGGGGGACCGCTTTCTTGGACTTGCCGAGATCGAACACACTCTTGATCCCGTCCAGGATCTTGGATCCCGGCACGGCTTCCCCATCCGAGTAGTACTCGAACCACGGGATGTGGTGCTTGGCATACTCGCGAGAAGTGAGTGGGGTCGTGGGAGGTCCCTCGCCGGTGATCTCCCACCACATCAGCGAGTTCGCGAGGTGCACGAAACAGCGTGACGCGTGCTCCGTATCCCAGTCCGAGAAGTCGAACGGATCGTCGAAGATCTCCTGCCGCATCCGGCCGCCGGCGCCGAGGCCCATGCCGACCGACCGGCTCAACAACATCCCCGGCGTGCCAAGCGCCATCCCCTCCTCGAACCGGGCGAAGCGTGGAGCGAAACGCCGCTCGTACACCGACCGCTTCATCGGGTAGGCGATGATCTGAAGGCCGCCGTGTTCGGCCTCGCCGCTGATCTGCTCTTCCGCGCTGTACCCATCGCCGAGCGGCATGGCCACGAACTGCCGGATGATTCCCTTCTTGACGCAGTATCCGTCGAGCCACGGCTGCTCCGGTGCCACCACGTAATCCTGCGGCCCCCGGTTCAGCCCATCGGACCACCGCTTCCCGGTCACCGCGTTGATCTTGCCCGCCGCGATCTTGATGGCGAACGGGTAGCTCCCGGAGAACTGGCTTCCAGTGAAGTTGATCCACAGCGCCTCGGACTGATACATCGGCAGCATGACGCCACCGTGCTCCAACCAGCGCGCAGGAACGCGCTGGGCGAAGTCGTCCACGTGGCGCACGGGGAACCGTCCGAGTCCCGCGGGCAGGGGATACTCCTTCCCATCGTCCGGAATGCGGAGGGTACGCTGGAAATCGATGCGTACCTCGGCGCGCTCATGCACCTCGGGGAACCGGAACCTCAGCGAATCCTGGTTGAGCTCGATCATTGTGGGTGGCTCCTTTCGGGCGGTAGGGCGCGGTAGGACGGTAGGACGGTAAGACGGTAGGGACGGTAAGGGACACCGAAGGGCCTACCGCCTAACCGCTGAACTGCCTGACCGCCTGATCTCACCACTTTCCGTCCCTCACCTCGCGCACGATCCTCAGTACCGCGTGATCCGGCATGTCCTTGAGCTCCCGGATCACGGTGGCGAACAGCTCCGGCCGCTTCCGGATCGCCTCCTGCAGATCCGACGACACTTTGCCCGCCAGGGCGAGAAGGACGTCCGGGTCCTCGCCCAACTCGAGGGCCAGCGCTTTCACCTTCTCTTCCGAAGGCGGAGGGGTCTCCCCGCGCTCCACCTTGCTCAAGAACGACGGCTCCACGCCGATGCGCTGCGCCACTTGACGCACGGAAAAGGTTGCGTCACTTGCCTTTAGCCGCTCTCGGCGGTCCCGGACGTAGGTGCCAAATGTCGACATCTTGCCGTGTAGTGTATACTACTTAGTACACGGGCGCAAGGGGTGGCAGGCGGCCGCCCGGTGTCAGCCAGCTCACAGATAATGCCGAGCCGGACACTCATCTTCGGTCCGCTCGTCCCGCGACGTGGCTGGGTGCCCAGTCCTCCCGCGGGCCACCAGTCACGACTCATGCGAGACGGAGGTTCCGATGACCCGCACGACGTTCTCTCTGTTGGCTCTCATGACCCCGGTGCTGATCGGCTGCGGCGACGCGACCGGTCTCGATCCGGTGGAGCTGGCCGGCACCTGGAGTGCGCTCGAGTACCGATTCACCAATCCGGCAAACACGTCACAGACCGTGGAGCTCATCGCGCTGGGCGGCTCCCTCTCCATCGTGATCCGGGCCGACAGCACCTATACCGCGACGATCCAGGAGCCGGGTGACGCTCCGGAGACGCGCAGCGGCACCGTCGAGATCCAGGGTGATACGCTGACGATCTCCGAGTCCGGACAGGGCAGCCCGACGCCCTACATGGCCCGCCGCTCGGGTGACACCCTGACGATGACGACGTCGGACGAGGACTTCGACTTCGACCAGGACGGCACCGACGACCCCGCGGACGTGCGGATCGTGCTCGTCAGGCAGTAGCACCGGACGGCCGGCACCGACAGGCCGCCGCAATCGATCACGACCAACGGGGTCGGCGAGCATCGCCGACCCCGTTTCGCATCCCCCGCCCTCGCCACAGCCGACGGTGGAACCCTTCTCACCAGATCCCCGTAGGACTGCGTAGGGTTCCTCCCGCGACGCCCGCCCTTCTTGACCGGGCGCCGACGAGGAGATAGCTCCACACAACGACTTCACACGGCGGGAGCACATCATGCGCATTCTGCGACAACTCCCTGCGCTCGCAGGCACACTGTTCACGGTCGGAGCGCTGCTCACACCGAGCCTCGCAACGGCGCAAACCCCCAGCACTGTCGACATCCCGTTCGAGAGATTCACGCTCGACAACGGGCTCACCGTGATCGTCCACGAAGATCACAAGGCCCCGATCGTCGCCGTGAACGTGTGGTACCACGTGGGCTCGAAGAACGAGAAACCCGGACGCACGGGCTTCGCCCACCTGTTCGAGCACCTCATGTTCAACGGCAGCGAGCACTACAACGACGATTACTTCAAGGTGCTCGAACCCCTCGGCGCGACGGACCTCAACGGCACGACCAACGAAGACCGCACGAACTACTTCCAGAACGTCCCGACCTCCGCACTCGACGTCGCCCTCTGGATGGAATCCGACCGGATGGGCCATCTGCTCGGCGCCATCGATCAGGCGAGACTCGACGAACAGCGCGGGGTGGTACAGAACGAGAAACGGCAGGGTGAAAACCAGCCTTACGGCAAGGTGTGGAACGAGATCGCGCAGAACACGTACCCCAAGGGACATCCGTACTCCTGGAGCGTGATCGGCTCGATGGAAGATCTCAACGCCGCGAGCCTGGAGGACGTGCAGGAGTGGTTCCGCACCTACTACGGACCGTCGAACGCGGTCGTGGTGATGGCCGGCGACATCGAAGTCGCCACCGCCAGGGAGAAGGCAGAGCGCTATTTCGGCGACATCCCGCCGGGGCCACCGATCGCGAAGCATCAGACCTGGATCGCCAAGCGAAGCGGCGTACAGCGGCAGATCATGCAGGATCGCGTGCCCCAGGCGCGCATCTACATGGTCTGGAACGTGCCCGCCGGCACGAGCCGGGACGCGCAGATGCTGGACCTGGTCGGTGACGTGCTGACGTCCGGGAAGACCTCGCGGCTCTACAAGCGCCTCGTGTACGACGAACAGATCGCGACCAGTGTGGGCGTCTTCGTCGACACCCGCGAGATCGGGAGCCAGTTCATCGTGATCGCGACCGCGCGGCCCGACGCCGACCTGGCGGAGGTGGAGCGCGGCGTGGACGAAGAGATCGCGCGCCTCATCCGGACCGGTCCGACGCCCGCGGAGCTGCAGCGTGTCAAGACGCAGGCCCGGGCCGGCTTCATTCGCGGCGTGGAGCGCATCGGCGGGTTCGGCGGCAAGTCCGACGTCCTCGCCCAGGGCGAGGTGTACGCCGGCAATCCGGGATTCTACAAGACGCGGCAGGCGTGGATCGCCGGGGCGACCGCCCAGGACCTGCGCGGTGCCGCCGAACGCTGGCTCTCCGACGGCGTGTTCAAGATCGAGGTCCACCCGTTCCCGGAACTCGCGGCGGCCACGTCCGACGTCGACCGGACCGCCGGGGTGCCGACCGCGGGAACCCCACCGACGGCAGAATTTCCGACACTGCAGCGCGCGACGCTGTCCAACGGTCTCGAAGTCGTACTCGCCGAGCGGCACACCATTCCGGTGGTGCAGTTCCAGCTCCTGGTCGACGCCGGCTATGCCGCTGACCAGTTCGGCGTGCCCGGCTCGGCGAATCTGGCCATGGACCTCTTGGACGAAGGAACCCGCCGGCGAGACGCGCTCCGGATCAGCGAGGAGCTGGCGCAGCTCGGCGCGTCGCTCGGCACGGGCGCGAGCCTCGACGCTGCCACCGTCACGTTGTCGGCGCTCAAGGAGAACCTGGACGCGTCCCTGGACATCTACGCCGACGTGATCCTAAACCCGGCGTTTCCCGACAACGAGTTCCAGCGCCTCAAGCGGCAGACGTTGGCCCGGATCCAGCAGGAAAAGGCCCAACCGATCGCCATCGCCTTACGGGTGTTCTCGAAACTTCTGTACGGCGAAGGCCACGCCTACGGGAACCCGCTCACGGGATCAGGTACGGAGGCATCGGTACAGGGCATGTCCCGCGACGACCTCCAACAATTCCACACCACGTGGTTCAAGCCGAACAACGCCAGGCTGCTCGTGGTGGGCGATGTTACTATGGATGAGGTCCGACCCAAGCTCGAGCAGTTGTTCCGATCGTGGCGGTCCGGCGAGGTCCCGCAGAAGAACCTTGCGGTCGTGCCGCAGAAGGACGCGTCGGCCGTGTACCTCTTCGACCGGCCGGGGGCGCTGCAGTCGATGATCATCGCCGGACACGTCGCGCCACCGCAGAACAACCCCGACGAGATCGCGATCGAATCCATGAACGCCATTCTCGGCGGCGAGTTCAGCGCACGGATCAACATGAACCTGCGCGAGGACAAGCACTGGTCGTACGGCGCACAGAGCCTCTTCTGGCCAGCCAAGGGGCAGCGGCCGTTCTTCGTTTACGCTCCGGTTCAGACGGACAAGACCAAAGAGTCGATGGCCGAGATTCAGGCCGAACTGAGCGCGATTCGTGGCGACCGCCCGCCGACCGCCGACGAGCTCGGGCGGGTGAAGGCCTCACAGACGCTCACGCTGCCGGGACGGTGGGAGACTGCCGGTGCCATCATGGGATCCATCTCACAGATCGTGCAGTTCGGTCTGCCGGACGACCATTTCTCGACCTACGCATCCAAGGTGCGTGACCTGCAGTTGCCGCAGATCTCGAAGGCGGCGGGCTCCGTCCTGCATCCCGACAAGGTGGTGTGGGTCGTGGTAGGCGACCGAGAGAAGATCGAAGCCGGTATCCGCGAGCTGGGGTTCGGACCCGTGCAACTCATCGATGCCGACGGAAACGTGAAGTAGCCCCAGCGATCGGACCGCGGGGGGAGGGGGCCGTGGCGTGCCACGGCCCCCCGTCGTCTGCATCACCGCGCGTCGCTCATCCGACCCGTATCGCTTGACGGGCCAACCGCGGTCACTAATATCGAGAAAAGAAGTCGGTTATCAGGTGGGTGGGTATTCTTCCGTCTTCCGGAGTGTGCGACATCGTCGGCACTCGTTCATCGTCGGCAGTTTCGTCCCTCGCACCGCGAGCCGACACCTCACGGCTCCGGCGGCGGCGCGACCCGGCACCGCGAACCTTCCTTTCGAAGCCAAATGCAGTCACGGGCCGAACATCTCCCGACCGGCCGCGCCGGTTCGTTCGGCCAGACCACCCATCAAGGAGGCTTTCATGCGAGCAGTTCTCACATCCCTCGTGGTTGCCCTGACGGTGCCCGGACTGGCATTCGCTCAAGGCTCCAGCTACACGAAGCACCCGGACAAGGTCGCCAGCGCCATGAGTGCCGCGCCGGCGTCGATCGCGAACGGCGCCACGGTCAGCGATTGGGATGGGACGGTGTTGCGAAAGGGCACCAACGCATGGACATGCATGCCCGACAACCCTGAATCTTCCGGCAACGACCCCATGTGCCTCGATGCGCCGTGGCTCAATTGGGCGCACGCATGGATGAACAAGCAAAAGCCGGAGTACACCACCATGGGGTTCGGATACATGTTGGCCGGGAGCTCCCCCGAGTCCAATGTCGAACCCTACGCCACGGGGCCCACCCCGACCAACCAATGGATCAGCGAGAGTATCCCGCACATCATGATCATCGTTCCCGATCACCAGGTGCTCGAGGGGCTGACGACGGATCCTCACAACGGGGGCCCATGGGTCATGTGGAAGGGAACGCCCTACGTGCATATCATGGTGCCGACGACGAAGAAGCCCAACTGAAGGTCCTCACCACCTGAGCAGCGGTGAGCGCAGCGCGCCCCGTCGCCGGAGCAACTGGCGGCGGGGCGCTCCGCGTATCTAGCACCGGACCATCATGAGCCGGCCACGGTAGCGGCCCGCGCGGGGAAAAGCGCTGGACAGGTCCACTCAGCCCCGGTACCGTCGATGATGCGACGTCCCGGGGTCCGCGCGCCGACAAACCAGCAAGACAAGTCAAGCGACGAGGCCGACGACGACGTAGCATGGTGACGGAGCGGTCATGAAACCGGTGACGTTCGACGACTACCGCGAGCGCATGCTGCGCGTGCTAGTGTTCATCCAGCAAAACCTCGACCGTGAGCTCGCACTCGAGGAGTTGGCGGATCTCGCCCATTTCTCGCCCTACCACTTCCACCGGATCTTCCGCGGGATGGTGGGAGAGAGCCTCGGCGCCCACGTCCGTCGCATCCGTCTGGAGCGCGCCGCCCAGCGCCTCCGATCCTCGGACGACGGCGTAACGCGCATCGCGCTCGAGGCAGGCTACCAGAGCCACGCGGCCTTCACGAGAGCGTTCCGCGCCATGACCGGTACATCACCCTCCGCCTTCCGGGCGCGGCACCGGCTCCCGCGGTTCGACACGACACCGTCGGGTGTGCGGTACGAGCCTTCCGGTGGTGTCCCCGCGTTCACCCCCAGGGATTCCGGAGGTGCAAGCATGCAGGTCTCCATCCAGCATCTGGGACCGTGGCAGGTCGCCTTCACTCGTCACATCGGCCCTTACGACAAGTGCGCCCCAGTATGGGAGGAGTTCCTCGCGCGCATGGGCGCCGCGGGTCACCTGGGCGCGGGCACCCTGTTCATCGGCATGTGTCATGACGACCCCGATATCACTCCGGCCGAAAGGACACGCTATGACTGCTGCGTAACGGTGGACGACGACTTCGCACCCCAGGGTCCGATCGGTGTTCAGACGATTCCGGAGGGCGTCTTCGCGGTCACCACACATCACGGCCCGTACGACGCACTTGGCGACACGTATGCCAAGCTCTGCGGCGAGTGGATCCCAAGAAGCGGGCGCGTCATCCGATCTGCACCATGTCTCGAGGTCTATCTCAACAGCCCCGAAAGTACCGAGCCGGAGGAACTGCTCACCGACATCTACATGCCACTCGAGCCGAGGTGAGGGAGGGAACGATGGGTGTCAAACGCACAGTGGCAACTGAGAAGGTCGATCTATTCAAGAAGCACCACGCGGAGTACGTGGCGCCGAGCAAGCCGCAGTTGATCACCGTGGGTCCGGCGCGCTACCTCGCCGTGACCGGGCGCGGCCGTCCGGGTGGTGAGGAGTTCCAGGCCAAGCTGGGAGCACTGTTCGGCGTGGCGTTCACCATCAAGATGACGCGCAAGTTCGCGGGCAAGGGCGACTACGTCGTCGGAAAGCTGGAGGGTCAATACTGGCCGGACCCGGGCGTGCCCGATCCGTTCGACCCCCCCCTCGACGAGATGAATTGGCGGCTCATGATCCGCACCCCGGCCGTCGTGGGCGCGTCGGACGTGAAGGACGCGGTCGCGAAGCTCACTGCCAAGGGAAAGGGTGACCGGGCGGACGAGGTTGCGGTCTACGACGTGACGCAGGGCGTGTGCGTGCAGATGCTGCACGTGGGGCCCTACGACCGGGAGATCGAGAGCATCAAGCGCATGCTTGCCTTCGCGGAACCGCAGGGATACACGTACGGTGGACCCCACCACGAGATCTATCTCTCCGATCCGCGCCGCGTCCCACCGGAGCGGCTGCGCACGATCCTGCGGCTCCCCCTGAGCAAGGCCTAGGTCTCACTCGGCTCCTGCGTAAGGCGACCTGTGCCCTGAAGGGCGCACCGGTCGCCATCTTCACGCGTTTCCGTGACGGAGCCTAGCATGTCCCAGGATCAGGGCCGGCCTTCCACACCCGAGACCACCCGCGAGCGGGTGCATCGGATGATCTTCGGCCACGACACGCCGACCGGGAAGGCGTTCGACATCATCCTCATCGTCACCATCGTGGCAAGCGTCATCGTGGTGATGCTGGACAGCGTCCGGACGGCGCGGCTGGAGTACGGCGGGGTCCTCCGCACGCTGGAGTGGATCTTCACCATCCTCTTCACCATCGAATACGTCGTGCGGTTGTGGTGCGTGCCAAAGGCCATCCGGTACGCGCGGAGCTTCTTCGGCATCGTGGACCTGTTGGCGATTCTTCCCACCTAGCTGAGCCTGTTCATCCCCGGCGGGCAGGCGCTTCTCAGCGTCCGTGCGCTCCGCTTTTTGGGGGCGTTTCGCGTGCTCAAGCTCGGTCAGTACGTGTCTGAGGCTGCAGTCTTGATGCGCGCGCTGCGTCAGAGTCGCCAGAAGATCACGGTGTTCATTGCCGCGGTGCTCACGCTGGTCGTCATCATGGGCTCGCTGTCGAGCTGGGGAACGTCGCTCGTCGAGCGCGGGCGGAACGGCTGTGCCAGCGCTGCGAGCTGACGGGACACGATGTCGACGCGACTTACTGCAAGCGATGCGGCGACAGGATCGCCGCCGTCAGGCTGGAGGAGAGAGACTCCGCGATCTTCTAACGCTACCCACCGATCCGTACCGGCATTCGCTTTGCTCCCCACGTGCCTGGCGCCCCGGCAAAGACACCGGCGCAGGGTGTACCGCAGCCAACGCAGGACCCGTCGTCCGTGAGCCGCCAGGCGCGTAGGTTGTACCAGTCCCGAGCGATCAGGACTTCGCCGCATCCATGACAGAAGGTGGACCCGCCCTCCAGATCGTGCACGTTGCCGGTGTACGGATAGCGCACCCCGTTGCGGACCGCGATGTCCCGCGCCAGCGTGAGTGTCGTTGACGGGGTAGGCGGCACGTCCAACATCTGGAAATCCGGGTGGAATGCCGTGAAGTGCATCGGCACATCGGGGCCCAGGTGTTCCACGACCCACCGTGTCATCTCGTCGATCTCCCGTTCACCATCATTCTTGCCGGGAATCACGAGGGTCGTGATCTCGAACCAGACATCGGTCTCGTGCTTGAGATAGAGGAGCGTGTCGAGGACCGGCTGGAGGTGCCCCTTCGTGACTTGCCAGTAGAAATCCTCGGAGAAGGCCTTGAGGTCCACATTGGCCGCGTCCATGTACCGATAGAACTCGCGCCTGGGCTCGTCGCAGACGTATCCGGCCGTCACGGCAACGGTCTTGATGCCTCGCTCGCGGCAGGCCTGGGCGACGTCGATGGCGTACTCGTGAAAGATGACGGGGTCGTTGTACGTGAACGCCACAGCGGTGCAACCGAGGCGGGCAGCGGTGTCGGCAAGTGCCGTTGGTGATGCAGAATCCGCGAGCGTATCGATCTCGCGCGATTTACTGATGTCCCAGTTCTGGCAGAACTTGCACGCCAGGTTGCAGCCGGCCGTGCCAAAGGAGAGCACCGGCGTTCCCGGCAGGAAGTGGTTGAGTGGCTTCTTCTCGATCGGGTCGACGCAGAAACCGCTCGACCGGCCGTAGGTGGTGAGGACGATTTGTCCGTCTTCGCACGCGCGGACGAAACACATGCCCCGCTGCCCCTCCCGCAACCGGCAGTAGCGGGGACACATGTCGCACTGCACCCGCCCGTCCTCGAGCGTGTGCCAGTACGTCGTGGGAACGACAGATGCCACTGGCACGTTCGCAGCGTCTCGTGTGGCGCTCATGTGAACAATACGGAAAACCGGGCCGAGTGGATAGGCACCGGCAGGGTCCACCCGCGGACCCTGCTGACGCCGCGCTCCGCAGGTGCTATCGTAGAGAGGTCATTCGCTGGAGCAACCATGACTCGCACCGCTATCGAAGCGTTCGCCGAGCTGCATGAGCGTCTGGGTCCAGGCACCAAGGACCTCATGAGCGGCGACGTGGACGCGTCCCTCATCGAGGCGTTCAAGGACGTGCGGGCCGCAGCCCACCCCGATCGCATTGCCGCCGTGTCGCGATCCGACCACGTGGGGCGTGGGTTACTCTCGCACGCGTTGTTCCTCGACTGGCGGGACAGGCACGAGGCGGAGTTCCTGCTGGACCAGGTCCGTCAGCACATGATGGGGCAGCTTCGGGACGACGCGACGCCGCACCCCGACGTCTATCGCCTGGCCGAAGCCCTCACTCGCCTCGTTACCGCGTGGAGGCGAACGGAGGAGAGCGGCGGCTGAACCGAACTGCCGTCCCACCGGCACCGACACGAAGCGTGGAAGGCAGCAGCGTCGGGCTGTCCCACCCGGCGCGGCCCTGACGCACCCTTCACTGCCCCTTACCTTCCCCCCCATGCCAACCCCCACAAATCGCCAGCGTGACGCCATCGAGGCCCCCCTCGGTCCGGTGTTGGTGGTGGCGGGCCCGGGCGCCGGGAAGACCTTCTGCCTCATCGAGCGGGTCGGTCATCTGATCGGCACTGGCGGATTTCAGGCCGACCGCATCTGCGCGGTGACGTTCACCAACAAGGCGGCCGAAGAGATCGCCACTCGACTGGAGGGAACGCTTGGCGAGGCGGCGGAGCACGTGACGCGCGGCACGTTGCACGCGCTGTGCGCCGGTCTTCTCAGGGAGCACGGCGAGGTCGTGGGGATCGACCGCGGCTTCGGCATCGCGGACGAGGCGTATTCACAGATCGTGCTGCGGCGGCTCGGCGCGTGGCGCAAGCGGTGGACGGCGCTGCTCAGCGGGTTCGGGCGACGACGGCTCCAGGGACACGAGCTCACACAGGCCGACGAGCGGCTGTTCCAGCGCTACCGCGAGCACCTGCGACGGCAGAACATGCTGGACTTCGACGACCTGATCGCGCTCACCGCCGAACTGCTGCGCGAGCACGGCGCGGTGGCCGAGGCGATCGCGGCCCGGTGGGACTACGTGCTGGTGGACGAGTTTCAGGACTTGAACCCCGCGCAGTACGAGATCATCAAGACACTGGCGTGGGGGCACCGCAACGTGTTCGGCGTGGGCGACGACGAGCAGTCCATCTTCTCGTGGACCGGCGCCGACCCCACCATCCTCAAGCGGTTCGCCACGGATTTCGGCATCCCACGCCCGATCATCCTGGACGAGAACCGGCGCTGCTCGCGCCAGATCTTCGACGTGGCGCGTCGTCTCCTGTCGGTGAACGAGCCACTGTTCGCGCACAAGGAGATTTCCGCCACGCGCGATTCGCCGTACGACGTCAGGGCCGAGGCGTTCGCGGAGGACGTGGCCGAGTGCGACTGGATCGTCGCCGATCTCCTCGCCGACAAGGACGCCAACGGCCGGGAGTGGGGAGACTACGGACTGCTGTACCGCACGCACGAAGTGGGGAACGCGCTGGAGGGCCGGCTGGTGCGCGCCGGCGTCCCGTGTCGGCTGGCCC
This sequence comes from Gemmatimonadales bacterium, assembly GCA_041602035.1. Classification (GTDB taxonomy): domain Bacteria; phylum Gemmatimonadota; class Gemmatimonadetes; order Gemmatimonadales; family GWC2-71-9; genus JAOTVV01. The sequence continues at coordinate 18,282 of JBFIHA010000049.1, forward strand.
GGGGCCGCTCGCTCCGCGACGACCCGATCATTCAATACGTCGTCGCGGCCATCCGGTTGATGCGGCAGCCCGACGATTCCGTGCTGGTGGAAGGGCTGGCGCAGCTCCTGTTGGCCGAGGGGCTCGTGGACGAGATCCGCCGTGCCGTGAAGGAGCGGGAAACCGACTTCCTCGCGGCCACGCAGGCGCTGGCCCGGGAGCGGCCGCAGGCCGACCCCGACCGCGCCAAGCTGTGGCGCTTCGTGTACGAGGTCCAGAACCTCGGCGGGATCCGCCGCCTCCACGGCGACCTGATGGGCATCGTGGAGGAGCTGCTGTCCAAGCGCGTCGGCGAGTACCGCAACATGCTGGAGGAACATCACGACGAGTTGAGCGATCCCGCGGACGACGCGGCCGTCGTCGACCTCGCTGCGGGCCTGGAGCGCTCGCTGGACGGCCGGCGGCGTGTGACGGTTCCGGTTGCCGGTGGGACGGGCATCGCGGTGAAGGCGCTTCTCTTCGGTGGCGGCGTCACGACCGCCGAGTACGACCCCACCCCGACCAACCCTACCGAGTCCTCTGCCCCGTTTACGCTCGATGACCCGTCGGGCACGCTCCGGGTGACCGCGGACCCGCTCACCGTGTTCAAGGCGCTGCAGCTGGTGCATGCGCGCGACCTCGGCGTGCCGACGTCCGACTACGTGGCCTTCGATCTCGAGACCACCGACAACGAGGTGGACGCGTGCGAGATCGTGGAGATCGGCGCGGTGCGGGTGCGGCGCGGCCGGCCCGTCGGCGAGTTCCGGACGCTGGTCAAACCCACTCGTCCGGTGTCGGCCCGGGCCAAGGCCGTGCACGGATACGGCGAGAAGGAACTGCGTGGCGCGCCGCGGTTCGCGGAGGTGTGGCCGCGCTTCGTGGCGTTCGTGGGGAACGACCTGCTGGTGGCGCACAACGCGTTCAACTTCGACGTGCCGGTGCTGCGGCGCATCAGCGCCGGCTCGGGTGGGTTCGCCGAACTCACGTTCTTCGACTCGTACCCACTCGCCCGCGATCTCCTGCGGGCGAGCCACGGGCTGGGCAACCTGGCGCACCGGTTCGGGATCGACGTCGGCCGCGCGCATCATGCCCTGGACGACGCGCGCACGCTGGCGGCGGTGTTCGGCGAGCTGGCCCGCCTCAAGGCGGTGCGCACCCGCAAGACGACGCTCGTGAACCTGCTGGACTGGTTGGGCGCGGGGCTCGCGCTCGAGCCGCA
>JBFIHA010000050.1:0-18950 GCA_041602035.1 Gemmatimonadales bacterium
CCGACGTTGGCGAAATCGCCGGCCGCGCGCCGGTCGACGAGCGCGTCGGCGTCGTCATCGAAGTGCTTGGTGAGTACGGCGTGGAGCAGTCGCACGTGGCCGAGTTCCCCCTGAGCCAATGAACAGCTTGCAACCGCCGCCTCGAGTTCCGGCGTGCCGAAGGTCCACTCGCCGTAGTGATACCCGAGCAGGAGCTTGGTGTCCGCACACGCCACCAACATGTGGCGGAGGCCACGGGCGCACGACTCGCTCATCCCGTGGGTGGACTCGAAAACGGTCGTCGTCAATTCGCTCATGCGGTCTCGTGTCCGTACGCGTTCGTTCAATGCGTTGGGAAGCAGTCGGCTAGTTGCCCCACACGGGCAGCGGTCCGTCGTTCGTGATCGACACGATGGCGCTCCGGGGCACGACACACATCTCGATCCAACGCTCCTCGTCGTACAGGGTCCACGCGTAGGCCTTGGCGAGGTCGTCGTCGGTGGCGTTGACGCTCCCGACGTGCTTCAACTCCTCGTCGTGGTTCTTCCTGGCAAAGACCTCGTAGACGCTGGCTTCGCTCATCCGTCTCCTCCCGTCATCCCACGACACCGTAGATGGCCAGCACGCGCCGCCCGCGGTCGCTGATCCGGTCCCGGGTCCATGGAGGGTCCCACACGATCTCCACCGCGACCGCGTCCACGCCGGGGAGTGCCCCGACGGCCTGTCGCACGTCGGCGACGAGCATGTCGATGGCCGGGCACCCGATGGAGGTGAACGTCATGGTCACCTGGATTCGTGTGGCGGCGACTTCGACGCCGTAGACCATGCCCAGATCGACGATGCTGAGCGGGAACTCGGGATCCGTCACCTCGCCGAGCGCGTCCCAGACCTGCCGCTCAGTTGGCAACGACGCTCCCGAACGTGCCTTGGATCATCTCCACGTAGCGTTCGTTCATCGGCCCCCGCGCCTTCCAGCGGTCGAACACCTGATCCCAAGTGAGCGGCGCGTCCACCAGCCACCGCTTCGCCTCGGCGTCGTACTGGCACGGGAACGGGAAGTCGATGACGTACTCGTCGCGCGCGTCGTCGAAATGTGCCGGGACGTCGATGCCGATCCCCTCACACAACGGCACCGTCGCCGCCATCCAGGTCTGCCGTAACTGGTCGTTGGTGAGTCCTTTGAGGCGGTACGCGAGCTGCCCGCTGTGGCGCTTCAGGTCGTCGGGCAGTCCGAACCACTCGAGGGTCATTGGAAACATCCAGTCGACGGCGCGCTGCAGCGCCTCCCGAGCCTCTCCACCGGCTTTGGCCAGCCGCTTCATCCAGGACTCGCCGTGCCGCAGGTGCAGCACCTCTTCACGATCGACCTTGACCAAGGCGCGCTTGAGGGGCCCGTAGCTCGTGTGCTGATGCACGTCGGACAGGAGCGTGATTCCCGCTCGGTCGAAGAAGCCGTTGGCCACGACCATTTCCGCCCAGTTTTCCAGCGGCTGGTCGAACCCGTACGGATGTTTGAATTCGTGGGGTTGGCGGCCATACACCAGCCGGTGCTTGTCGGCGCCCAGGTCCTCCATGATCCGGTAGGCGATGTTGGCATGTCCCAACTCGTCATGGACGATGGCCGTCACCGCGATGCGGCTGTTAATGGTCGGAGCGTCGCGGGCCGCGAGGTAGTACGCGGGGGCGCTCATCAGCTCCGTGTCGCCCTGCACGGTCAGCTGCGTGAGGAGCGCCTTCTTGTAGCCGGGGGTCATGTCCGCATCGGACTCGAGCATGAACCCATCGTTGATACGGTCGATGAGCGCCTGCTCCGCGGGGTCGCGCGGCGTGGGCGTCACCGTCCCCTCCCTGGGGTCATCGCGATCATCGGCGTCATCCCTCCTGCGTCGCCGGCACGGCCGCCGGCATGATTCCGCGCATGAACAGCTCGGCGAGCTGGTCGGCCAGTTGATTCGGCGCCACGCTCCCGTCGGGATCGTACCAGGTGTAAATCCAATTCATCATGCCGAACAGGGCAAATGCGGCCACCCGTCGGTCGACGGACGCGTCGCTGTCGGGACGGGCGCTATCGAGCAACGACAGGAGCAGGTCGACATAGCTGCGCTTCAGCCGGTTGATCGCCTTCCACCGATCACCACTCAAGCTCTCGGCCTCGTGGGACAGCACCTTCATCTCGGACATGTGCGCGGTGAAGAAACCAACGTGGTGCCGTATGAATCGCCGCAGGCGTTCGACGGGGTCCGTCGCCGCGGCAATCGCGGCCCGGGCACCGGTCACCACTTCGGTGAAGCAGCGGTCCTGGATCAGATATAGCAGCTCGTCCTTGCCCTCGACGTAGTAGTACATACCGGCCAGGCTCATCCCGGTCGCCCGCGAGAGATCTCGCATGGTGGTGGAATGGAAGCCGTTGGCGGCGAAGACGTCGGCCGCGGTGACCAGGAGGTGTTCGAGGCGCTCGTCGTAGGTCATCGTCTTTTCGAACGTTCGTTCGAATGAAAACCTAGAGCGAGGATCGGTTTTGTCAACGCCAGGTCGCCTGTTCCAGTGAGAATGCGGTGGAGTGTCGCGCGCTTCGCGCCACCGGGCGCCAATTCGGCAGCAGGGGAGATCTCGTTGTGGTGTATTAACTTCCTCGCCACTGATTCGTCCAACGAGGTGTGACAGCGGCCGTGGAAGCTCGAGGCGATTCCGACGCCGACCTGGTGGCGGCGTGGCGGCAGGGAAACCAGGGGGCGGCGACGGCGCTGGTCGAGCGTCACACGCCGCCGCTGGCCCGCTTCCTCGCCGCGGCGGGTGCCCGCGAGGATCTGGAGGATGTCGTTCAGGAGACGTTCTTCCGCGCGTTCGACCGGATCGAGAGCTTTCGCGGGAGATCCAGTTTCAGGACCTGGCTGTTCGCGATCGGGTCGAACGTGCTCAAGGACCTGGGACGGCGGCGCAAGCGCGCCAACGTGCTGTCGATCGAAGACCGGGACATGCCGGATGCGCGCCATGGGCCGGAGGAGCAGGCCGAAGCACGGGAGTTGTTGGAGCGGCTGGGGCAGGCCGTGGCGCAGCTGCCCGCGATGCAGCGGAACGTGTTCCTGATGCGGGCACAGCAGGGCGCCGACTACGCGGATATCGCGGCGGCCCTGGGGACGTCAGAGGGTGCGGCACGAGTGCATTACCATCATGCGGTCAAGCGGCTCAAGGTCGCGCTGGCATGATCGGGAGGCAACGATGATGGATGAGCGGGACCTGGTACGACTCGCCCAACAGCTAGGCGTGGATGCGGATCACCGCATCGACCCGGCGCGGGTTTCCGCGAGGGTACTGGCTCGGCTCCGGGCTCGTCCCGTGGGCCGTCCGTGGTGGCGGCAGGCCAAGCTCCTCCCGCTCGCGGCCGCGGCTGCCGCGGTGCTCGCGGTGGGTGTGGGTATCGTGGAACTCACACGGCGATCGCCGCAGGACGTGGCCGACGTGGTGCCGGTGCACCTCTACGAACTCGCGGTCACCGAACTGGACGAGGTGCTGGATTCGCTCCAGGTGGATGTCCCGGTGGCCGAGCTCGTCTCGGCGGGGCTTCACGATTTGGACGAGAACGAGCTCACTCAATTGTTGGAGAGCATGGAGGGATGATGCGCGGAGCGATCATGGTAGCGATGGCGCTCGTGGTGATGGCCGCACCGCTCGAGGCCCAGAACCCGCAGGCTCGACGTCAACTGTTGCAGCAGCAGATCGTCGAGCGGTTCATGACCAACTACCGGTCGCAGGCGGGCCTCACCGACGAGCAGTATGGGCGGTTCGAGCAGCTGACGCGCCAATCGTTCGAGGCACGGGCGGACCTGGCCCGTCGCGAACGCGCCCTGTGGTTGGCGCTCGAAGGACAGATGCGTCCTGGCATCGCGGCCAACGCGGATAGCGTGACCACGCTGATTGACGGACTGCTCGCGCTGGAGGCGGAACGCCTGGAGCGGGCGCGGGCCGAACAGCGCGAGTTCGCGACCTTCTTGACGCCCGTGCAGCGCGCGCAGCTCACGCTCGCGTGGCGCCGGCTTCAAATGCAGATCGAGCGCGTGCGCGGCGGACAGATGCGGGGTCCGGGAGGACCGGGCCTCTAGCGCTTCACTGCATCGTCCTCACCGTAGCCGCCACATGCTCTCGGGCGTCCCGATCCGAGGGTGTCTCTCCCGTGTTTCCCACCACCGGTGGGTCCACAACCAGGGTGTCCCCATCGTGAGCACTGTCACGGTCGCGCGCCCTCGAGCGGCGTAGCTTTGCCAACAAGAACGTTCATTTGACTCGAGAGGCATGGAGAAGACGTCAATGCGCGTGAGAGCCTTGATTGCGATCGCTGGCCTCGCCCTCGTGGGCATGGCCTGTGGCGACTCCACCGGTGTGGAGGTGCAGGACTTGGTGGGCAGCTGGAACGCCAGCCTGTACCAGTACACGGACAACGCGAATCCGGCCCAGCAGGTGGACCTGATTGTCCAGGGTGCCAGCTTCGACATGACGGTCACGGCCGACGGCACCGTCAGCACGCTGTTCGATGACGGTGTGGGAGGAACCAGCTCCGACTCGGGGGTTCTCACCCCCGACGGAACGACGCTGACCATTGCAGGGACGGCGTACGCCGCCCAGCGGGCGGGCGACGTGCTTACCCTGACGGACACCACCAACGCGTACGATTTCGACAGCAACGGCAGCGACGATCCGGCAACGTTGATGATCCGGATGGTGCGGCAGTAGCGACGAGGTCGATCGCCTCGTTGTGGCACGGGGTGTATCAAATCGACGCGGCGGGTCACTGGGGCTCGTCTACTGTATCCAGCTGAGCCTCAAGGTGTTACAATTCGAGTCGTTACAGGAACGGTCCTTGCCCGAGGATGGGCGGGACCGTTCGACTTGGACCTTGGACGAGGGCTGAATACGTGAAAGGGACGCTGAGCTGGAAAGTCGCAGCACTCGGGACCGCCGCCGTGATGGCGGCCGCGTGCGCCGACTCGACCGCGCCACTCGGCGATCGTGAGCTTCAGGTGAGCGTGCGGGTGGTCAACGGCCCGGCGGCGGGGAGTGCCGCTACGACCGTCGTGGTGGAGAGCGCTACGTTCGTGCTGGGCGGACTCAAGCTCGAGACCGCCGGGCTCGACAATACGATCGACTGGGTGTTCGAACAGTCGGTGGTGATCCCGCTGGACCTGACGGGTGCACCCACGCTCGCGTTCGACACCGACGTGCCGCCCGGGATCTACAAGGAGCTCGAGGTGTCGATCGACAAGCTGGAGATCGGGAACCCTGCGGAGCAGCCGCTGATCGACATGTGGCCGATGCTCGCCGACGCGAGCGTGCTGGTCCAGGGGACCGTCACGCGAGACAGGGGTTCGTCCGAGCCTTTCGCGTTCGCGGCGCCGTTGGACGTCGATCTCGAGCTGCTGTTCGATACGCCGCGAGCGTTCACGGCCGAGCAGAATCCGGTCACGGTGGTCTCGTTGACGATCGACATGAGCCGCTGGTTTGCGGCGATGGGGGATATGCTCGATCCGACCGACCCAGCCAATCGGTCCGCCATCGAAGGCAACATCCAGGCTTCGCTCGAGGTGTACGACGACGACTGACGTGCGAGTGCGGGCGTCGGCACAGCGGCGGTGAGGTCGCAGCCGCCGCCGCACCATCCGCTAGAAGTCGCAGACAGGGTGACGGGCCCGTCCGCTCATCTGAGCAGGATGGGCCCGATGCTGTGAGATCGGTCCCATCGCCATTGGACCTCACTCGGGCTTGAAGAGCGGGTTATCATTCGGTACGCCCGAGTGGTGGAACTGGTAGACGCGCGGGACTCAAAATCCCGTGGGGGCAACCCCGTGACGGTTCGACTCCGTCCTCGGGCATCGGGAGCCTCGTACCGAACGGTACGGGGCTCCTTTCCATGCATCCTCGTTGGTCCTCCAGGCCGGAGCGCAGCCCGACGCTCAGCCTCCGAATCCGATGCCCTCGATCGCCAGAAGAAAGCCAGGGAAGGGAAGCGCCTCTTGAGCCACGGCCGCATCCGCACCGCAACCAAAACATGAGTCGCCGGTCGTAACCTGCTGCTGTACAATGCGATAGGCCAGAAGATCTAATAGATCACCTGAGGTCCGGCAGCCTATCGTAGATGGTGCTGGCACGGTCAGGGGAGCGACCCGGCGCACGCCGGAGCCTGCACTGACTGCCGCACCTCGTCGCGCGACCATCCTGCGCGAAGGCGCGGGACGGGATCCGGTCGCTGGGCCTCGATCGTGATCCGATGCGCCTCGTGCAGCGGGCAGAACTCCATCGCGCCGTCCGTGTCGACGTCGCCGCAATCGGCGCCCGAGAACCTGCAGCCGCACGCGAAGATGGCCACCATGGTGCCTCCTCGGGGAGGTGGAGGGGTGATGCCGAGGTCGTGACGCGGGCGGAGGTGCCCGCGAGTGCGCCTTCGTCTCCGCGCACGGCGCAGGCCGCTCGGTGCCCGCGACGGTGAGCGAGGCCTTGGGATGCCGCGCCCGGTTCGGATCGGACGGTTGGCCGTCGCGTCGCGGCCCGAGGCGACGTGCGCTCCATTGGCCACGCCGCGCGCTGACGCGCCACCGCCGCGCCGCGTTCCTGACGCGGCACCCGGTGCGCCGCATGCGCTCGATGAGCCGCAGAAACGCCGCCACGCACCACGGGTCGAACTGTGTGCCACTGCCGCGTCGCAACTCGAGCACGGCGCGCCGGAGGGGCAACGGGCCGCGATAGGGCCGAGCGGTGGTCATGGCGTCGTAGGCGTCGACGACCGCCACGATCCGCGCCTCCAATGGGATCTCGTCCCCGCGGAGCCCGTCGGGGAAGCCACTGCCATCGAAACGCTCGTGGTGCCAGCGGACGGCGGCGAGGATGCGCGGGTGTGAGCGGAGCAGGGCACCCAGGATGTGCTCACCGATGACGGGGTGTTGCTTGATGCGGCTCCACTCCTGCTCGCACAGCGGACCGATCTTGCACAGGACGGCGTCGGGAACACCGACCTTGCCCACATCGTGGAGGAGCCCGCAAAACGCAGCTTCCTTGGCGGCGCGACCGCCAATTCCCAATTCGCCGGCCAACGCCGCGGCGTACCGGGCGACGCGGCGTGAGTGCGCCCGCGTGTACGCGTCCTTGGCGGACATGGCTTCGGCGACTCGGCGCACCGCTTCGGCAAAGGCACCCGGCGGCAGTGCTCGCGTCGCGCCGTATGCCCCGGATGGCGCGGATCGCCCCGCTCCTAATCCGTGCACTCCGGGCCATTCGACCTTGCGCGGCCTCGGCCTCACACGGGGGGAACTGGACAACGGCACGTGTGCCTCCACGAGTGCTGGAAATACGCTTCACATCGGGGTATCTGCGCTGCACTCGAAGGATGGCAAGTATGGGACCGGATGAACCTCGGTCTTTAAGCCTCTTTGCAGCAAGGTGTTACAAATCCTTGCCGCGCCGAGCGCAGGTGGTACATTTGGTGCTCCTTGGTACGAATGGCACCAGTTGAGGGGTGGGTGTGAACGATCACACGCGAGTGGGGCGATCCGCCCCAAACCGTGTTCGATACGAGCCCGCAGCCGCGCGCACGGGTTCGATCACCCTGCTCGTCGTGCAGCTGTCTCCCTCGTTTGGGGAGTTTTGGGGCCAACTGGGTCGCGATCTCGGGGTGGACCTCCGAGTGGTCGGTCCCGAGGACGTGGGCATCGTTCCGCCGGAGGTCGCGGCCGTCGTGCTCGCCGCCGGTGGGAGCGAGTCCGCGGCCTTTGATTGGCTGGACCGTCATGCCGTTCCGTCGTCGGTCCCCGTGCTTGCCGTGGGGGCCGACCCTGGTCGCCGAATCGCGGCGGGCGTGGTCCGCCGTGGCGCCACCGACTACTTCGCGCTCCCCGAAGATCTCGAGCTCCTGCACAACGCGACCGAGGAGGCCGTCGCCCGCTGTCGGGCAGGCCGCCGGCACGACAACGGTGAAGGTGAGGTAAAGCCGGAGGCCTTCAGCGCGATCGTCGGCGAAAGTGCCTCACTGAAGACGGTGCTCGCGAGAGCCGGCCGTCTGGTCCCGCACGGCGATGCCACGGCGCTCATCGTAGGTGAAACCGGAACCGGCAAGGAGCTCCTGGCACGCGCTATCCATGAGGGCGGGCCACGGCGCCGGGCTCCGTTCGTCGCCGTCAATTGCGCGGCGCTCCCTCACAACCTTGTTGAATCGGAGCTGTTTGGGCACGAGCGCGGCGCGTTCACCGACGCGCACGCGGCCAAGCCGGGGCTCTTCGAGCTGGCAGAGGGCGGGACGCTCTTCCTCGACGAAATTGGAACGCTCCCTGTCGATGCGCAGGCCAAGCTGTTGCGCGTCTTCGAAGACCGGCAGGTGCGTCGAGTGGGAGGAACGAAGTGGCGTTTCGCCAACGTCCGGATACTTGCCGCCACGAACGAGCGGCTCGAAGACCGCGTCCGGAGCGGCGAATTCCGCGAGGATCTCTATTTCCGCTTGAGTGTCGTGGTGCTGCGCCTCCCACCGCTTCGTGAGCGCGGCGACGACGTAGTCCTGATCGCCAAGGAGCTGCTCCGCCGCGCCGCCACCCAACACGAGATGCCCGAGCCGCCACTGGACGAGGCTTCCAGGAGAGCGCTGCGCGAGCACAGCTGGCCGGGAAACGTACGCGAGCTGCGAAACGCGGTCGAGCGGGCCTTGCTGCTTTCCCCCAGTGGTCAACTCGCTGTCCACGAGCTGGTTCCTGTGCAGAAGCCCGTCGTCGCACGCGACAGCCGATTCCCGTTTCCTGCCCCTCTGGAAACCATCGAGTCGGCGGCGGCGAGCGCCACGCTGGACTACTGCGGTGGAAACCGCAGCGAAGCCGCTCGTCGCCTCGGGATTTCTCGCAAGCGCCTGCGCCGCCTGCTCGCGATGGACCAACGCGACACCTAGCTGCAGCCTGGAACGAAACGCACCATGTGGAGCCGGCCGCCCCAGGGATGCTCGGTCCGGCAATACCAGCTAACCAATGATAGATCAATAGGTTAGGCGAAACGCCGAGCCGGCATGTGGTATGCACGGTGGGAGTCGTGGGCCCATGCGTCCGGACGGCCCGATGCCACCCGGAAGCCCAGGATGATCGGAGGTGTTTTATGCGTTCCCGAGCGATAACCATGGCGCTGGGTGTTGGAGTCGTGGTGCTCCTCGCCTGCGCCGAGTCGACGGGCCCTCCCACTCCCCCGCAGGACCCAGTGGAGACGCCAGAGACTGGCCCGACGCTGCACATGCTTCGGTGGGACCCCTTGGTGTCACTCGAGTTCGCGGCAATCCCAGGCGGTGACACTGGTGTGCTCCACTCGCCGGTATTGGTGCCGCCGCTCGATCGCCCCGAGGTGTCCTTCTGGGCGACGGTGGGGACCGCGACATCCATGCGGATCAACTACCGGGCGCAAGACGGCACCTGGCTCCCGTACCTCGACTTCGTCTTGAACCGGAACTCCTTACTCGCGTGGCCGGACGGGGAATCGTTCGCGTCGGGCGAGCGGGTCCTCGTCACGGTGCGGGTCGATACGGTCAACCTGAGGGTGTATATCGGACCGATCGGCCTCATGTTCAACCCTCAAGAACCCGCACAGCTCACGCTGTGGTACACGGGAGCCGACCGTGACCTGAACGGCGACGGGAAGATCGACAGCCTCGACGACACGATCGAGCGAGAGCGCCTGCAGGTGTGGACCCAGGTGAACGCCTTCGATCCGTGGATCGAGCTGGATGCCGCGCAGTCGATTGAGGACAAGCAGTTCATCGCCAATCTGGACGACGCAGCGAGTTACTCGGGATATGCCGTCTCGTACTCGGGATACGCCGTTTCGTACTGACATGGACGCGAGCGAGTCCTTGGAACTGTTGAGGAAAGCGCAGTCGCTTGCTGCAACGGGGCAGCATGCGGCGGTCGTGTCGCTCCTCGGCGCTCGTCCACCCGAGGAGACGGAGCGCTCACCGAGCCTCGCCCTACTCTTGGGGATCGCCTACGCGCGCCTCGGCGAGAACGCCAAAGCCGAAGCGTGGATCGAGGTGGCGTTGCGCGGGGCGCGGGCCCGAGGCGACCGGGCCACCGAGATGCGGGCCCTCAACGTCTCAGGGGCGCTGGCGCTGGAGCGCGGGCGGGTGGATGACGCCGCGCGGTTCGTGGCGCTTGCGCTCGCCGAGGCGGAGCGGGTGGGCGATCATGCGACGGTGGGACGGTGCTCCAACAACCTGGGCATCATTGCCAACCTGCGGGGCGACTTCGGACGCGCGATAGGCTCGTACACCTCGGCATTGGCGGCCTTTCAACGCTCGGGGCTGAAGGCCGGTCTTGCGGAGGTACTCCACAACCTCGCGATCACTTATCGGGATCAGGGTGATTTTCCGAAAGGGCTCGAAACCGCCGACCGAGCCGTCGACGAAGCGCAGTCTTCCGGTGATCGGCGCATGACCGCGCTGGCTCGTGGCGGTCGGGCCGACATCAGGCTGGCGGCGGGCGAGGCGGCGGTGGCGCGGCGGGAAATCGAGCAGGTCATGGAATTGCGGCGCACGCTTGGCGACGTGGTTGGCGAGGCCGAAGACCGGCGCGTGTGGGCGGGGACCCTCGCGGCCTCCGGAGCCGGTGCGGAAGCCGAAACCACGCTGCGCGAGGTAGCGGCGATCGCAGAAGAGCGTGGCCGACCGCTGCTCGCGGCCAATGCGCGCCGCGACCTCGCGCACCTCCTGGCCGCTGAAGAGCGGGCCGCCGAGGCCATTGACCTCGCGGAGCACGCGATCGCCGTGTACGAGCGGCTTGGTGCCGAAGCGGAGGCCGCCAAGCTGCGGAAGCTCACCGCCCGTCTCCCTCACTCGAGCGCGATGTAGGGAGCCCCGATCGGTTCCTGGAGCTCGCCGACCCGGGGGCCGTCCGCGCGAGCGTCGGAGTCGCCGCCACAGCCCCGAGCGTGATTCCCCGCTACATTTCGGCCGACCTTTCACGAGCCCGTGATGCATCGTCGGTCCGAATCCCCCACCCCGTCCATTTGGCCGCGACCCTACGTGTGGGTGTGGCTCGTGGTCAACATCGTTTGGCTTCAGCTGGTGGTGCCGTTCTGGATCGTCTCCAACAACGTGGCGATGTTCGATCCAGAGGCTACCCTCGGTCTGAAGGTCACGGCGGGTTTCGTCGCGATCGTCGTGATCCCGTGCGTTGGCGTCCTGGGATTCGCGCTGCTGAGCTTGGTGCTGCTCCGGTGGACGGAGCGCCTTGTCGTGCCTCAGCGCTGACGCACCAGGGACACCATCATCGGGCGCCGTGCTCGTCGATGGAGCGGCGGAGCTCCCGCTCCCGGCGTTCGGCGCGCCGTCGCTTCACCGTGAGCGTTACGAAGCCGACGGCCCACAGGGCTACGAGGCCTCCCAAAGTCGGCACCGGGAAGCGCACAAACACGAGTAAGACCGCGCCGAGCAGGGCGAGGAAGAGGATCCCAGCCCCGGCCGCCAGGGCGATTTCTTGCGCTCGCTCCTTGCGGCTGGGTCGCCGTTCCTCCGCATACCGCCGGAGCCAGGGGCCCAACCGCGGCGGATCGTCCCGCATGCAACGCTCCCTAGGAAGTACCCGGCGGCGGTTGGCCGACCAGATAGAGGGTGCGAGTCGGGTAGGCAAACTCGATTCCCTCAGCTTCGAACCGTCGGTAGATCTCGAGGTTCACGGCCTGCTGAATATCCATGGCCACCACGAACTCTGGCACGGTGACGAAGTAGACGGCTTCGAAGTTGAGCGAGGAATCGGCGTACGTTCTAAAGTGAGCGCGATCGAACCGCGTGTGCTCGTGCCGCTCGATGGTCTCGCGGAGGATGGCGGGAATCCGCTCCAGCTTCACTCGGGGTGTCTGATACGTGACTCCGATGGTGAACACCATCCGCCGTTCGAACAGGCGCCCGAAGTTGCGGATGCGGCTCTTCAAGAGATCGCTGTTCGAGAACACGAGCTGCTCGCCCGCGAGGCTGCGGATGCGGGTGGACTTGAGTCCCACATGCTCGACCTTGCCCATGTGCTCGTCGATCGCGAGCGTGTCGCCGATCACGAACGGCTTATCGAGCACGATGGACAGCGAGGCGAAGAGGTCGCCCAGGACGTTCTGCACCGCCAGCGCGACCGCGATCCCGCCAATGCCGAGCCCCGTGATCAGCGCCGTGATATCCACGCCCATGTTGTCGAGCACCAGGACCAGCACCACGGCCCAGACGGCGAGCCGCAGCAGGAACGTCATGGCGCCGACAGTGGTCGCCGCGGCCGGGTCGTCCGCCAACTGCTCGCGCCGGTAGACCTCCAACAGCGAACGGACGAGCGCGGCCGCCCATAGCCCGGCTTGGATAAACCCGATCACCACGACGACGCGTGTGAACCCGACCCACAGCCCCTCGGGGAACGCCAGGGTCCGCGCCCCCAGATACGCCCCAACCGCCAAGAGGAAGAAGCCCTTGGTGCGTCCAAACACGTCGGCGAGGACATCGTCGACTTTGGAAGTGGTCTGGGAGACGACGGCCGCGACTCGCCAGTGGATCCAGCGTACGGCGAGCTTGAGGACGATGAAAGCGCCAACGGCGATACCCGCCGCGATGATCCACGATTCGAGCGGGTTGTCCAAGAACGTGCGTTGCAGGAAGGAGTTCATCGGGTCCGTTCCGTTGTCAGTTGCCGGTGCACTGCACGTTGGTCGGCGGCGTGTTGTCGCACGCGATGCTCTCGTTCATCCCACTGGCCATGACGGCGCAGGCAGCCTTCTGCGCCGCCTGCATGGCCTCCGGCTGGCTGGATCCGGAGCCTCGGCGGCAGGTGGTGACGCCTCGGTACGTCACGCACAGCTCGCACTCGGTCCGTACCAGGGATCGGGTTCCCAGGATGAGTGCCGCCCCCAGCACCACCAGGGCCACCAGGAGGGCGACGATGCGCCCGGCCTTTTGCGGTTTCTTCTCGGTTCGTTGCATCTCGCTCGATGTCCTCAGGCATGCGATGTTCCCGTTGGCGTTCGCCGAAACGGAGACCTGTGTCGCTGCAGCATATTCTAATAGATCGTCGGATCCCTCAGAACCGAGCCCAACGAGCCGCCCGTCACCGAGCAGCGAACCGAGTCTGGTCGCGGCGCCATTTCGAAATACATTGTGTGCGGGACGGCACAGCGGGGAGCGGGGGTGGCGAGATATCCTCGAGGACTCGACACGGCTTGGGTTTACGGGCGCCATGAGTCCAACACGATCCAGAACGAGCTGGTCCCGGGAGGACAGGCGTCGCATGCAGTCACCGAGCTCCGAGCAGGCGGATTCCGCGAGCTATGCGGCGTACACGCTGGACGACTGGGATGACGAGTGCTTCCAGGCGTTCGGCGAAGGTCGTGATCCCGGCCCCTGCCCGGATTGCGGTCGGACCGGTTTCTACGGACCCCGCATCGATGCAACCGAGCGACGCTATCGCCAGTGTCGATTCTGCGGCTTCACCCAGATGGTCGGCGGCTCACCGATCCCGTACGTCCCGACCGTGCACGGGTGCGCCAGCTGGGCGGAGGCTGCCAAGGCACCGTACATCTGGTGGGTCGCGCCCGACGTCGAGTCGTACCTGTGTCCGTTCTGCGGCCAACGTCTTTCCGTGGCCGAGGCGACCGTGCTGCGACCGATCGACGACGCGGAACATCCTTGGTGGCGGGTGCCGCAGAGCCGTTCGCGCTACTACTACATCCGGTTCTGGGAGAACTGGGAGGTGACGAAGGGGCGCGTACACCTCTGAGTCCTGCGCTGGGTCACCGAGCACGGTGCCACCGCACGCCCACCCCCGCACTCACGAAGTCGATGTCGAGCTGGGAGAAGAGCGCCAGCTGATTCCGTTTCACATTCTCTCTCGAAAACGCGTACTGAACGTAGGGCCCCACCTGCAGGTTCGAGGCGACGCGAAACTCCGCCCCGATACCCAAATGGACGCCGAAGCCGTTGGCATCGTAGCGGTCGGTTCCAGCCGTTTCTCGATAGGCACCCACGCCGAGTCCGCCCTTCAGGTAGAAGGGGAACTGGCGGAGGGGAAAGAGGGTGGCGCCGAACGTGATGAGCCCGAAGGTCCGGGTCGTGTCAGTGGCGCTCTGCGTCCACCCGGCGAGATCCACTCCCAGAAGCACCGCCGGGCTCAACGTCCCACCCATGGTGATATAGGCCATCGGTCCCACGTTCCGCACATCGATGATTGCGCTCGCGTCGTCACCAATACGAACATTCCCCAGGGTCGCGCCGGCTCCGCCCCCGAACCACAGTCCGTATCGTTCCGGCGTCTGCGCCAGCGCCGTCGACGGAAGGACAAGGACCGGCACGAGCACCGCGAGCCACGACAACCGCTGCATGAAATCCTCGACGGATGAGGGGGTGTGTCACCGAGACCGTGGCACCAAAGCTACCGCACAGCACATCCGGCTCAAGGGGCGGGCGCACCTCGCGAGGCCAACTTGCCGTCGTTTCGGGCTTCGGCTAACCTTCAGGCCATTCGCGCGGCCCTGAGGCTGCTCGATCCACGGTTTCCGACCCGCAACTCCGGTACAGCTCGTGAATTCCTCAGTCAGAGTCGTTCCCCTCGAGCGCGTGAGCCAACCCCTGCTCGCCGTCGCTGTCGACGAATTGACATCGCCCAAGGTTCCGACGTCGCTGTTGTCACTGGATTCCCACGCCGGAGGGGCAATCGGCCGACTTCTGTCGAGCGGGGACTTCACCGGGACACGCGATCAGGTCGCCATGCTGTACCCTCCGAAGCGGCCCCTCCGGGTGTTGCTCGTGGGTATGGGCACCCATGGGGAAGTCACCCGCGGGGCCATTCGCCGGGCGGCGGCGGTTGCTGCGCGGCGGGCGCTCGGCATGGGTGCCGAGGCCATGGCGTTCTACGTGCTTCCGGAGGCGCGCGGTGGTGTCGCGCCACAGACGGTCGGGCAGGTGGTGCTCGAAGGAGTGGCGCAGGGCGCGTGGCGGCTCGATGGGCTCAAGGCAACGGATGAGAAGCCGGGACTCGGCGGCCTCGAGCTGGTCGCGACCCGCGAAGAGCGGGCGGACCTGGAACGAGGACGGCGGGTCGGGGCGGCCGTCGCGGCCGGCCATGCGCTGGCGCGGAATCTTCAGGCGCTGCCGGGAAACGTGTGCACCCCCCGCTATCTGACGGGCATCGCCCGCACGCTCGGAAAGGCGTATGGCTACCGGGTCACCGCGCTCGGTCGGGAGGAGATCGCCAAGGGGGAAATGGGGGCACTGCTCGCGGTGGCACAGGGGACGGCCCAGGACCCGCAACTGATTACGATCGAGTACCGCGGCGCGGGCGCCCGCAAGGCCCCGGTCTGCTTGGTCGGGAAGGGGGTGACGTTCGATGCCGGCGGCATCTCTCTCAAGCCGCCGGAGAAGATGGAGGAAATGAAGTACGACATGTCGGGCGCGGCTGCCGTGCTCGGCCTGTTCGAAACGTTGGGCCATCTCAAGCCGAAGGTAAACGTGGTGGGCATCATTCCCGCCTCTGAAAACCTGCCCTCGGGGACCGCGATCAAGCCGGGTGACATCGTGCGCAGCCACCTCGGCAAGACCATCGAGATCATCAACACCGATGCCGAAGGACGACTCATTCTGTGCGATGCCCTGTCGTACGCGAGAAAGTTCAAGCCGGCGTGTGTGGTCGATGCCGCGACCTTGACCGGATCCGTGGTGATCGCGCTGGGGCATCATGCTACGGGCCTGATGGGCAACGACGATCAGCTCGTCGACGAGGTTCGGCAAGCAGGGGACCTGGCCGGCGAGCGGTGCTGGCCGCTCCCGCTGTGGGACGAGTACCGAGACCAGATCAAGTCGGACTTCGCCGACGTGAAGAACGTGGGGGGTCGACCAGCGGGCACCATCACCGCCGGCTGGTTCCTTCGCGAGTTCGTGGACCAGTTTCCGTGGGCGCATCTGGACATCGCAGGAACGGCGTGGACCGACGCGGACCGACCCGACCTCGCCAAGGGGCCCACGGGCATGGGAGTTCGGCTGTTCGCCGAACTGGTGTTGGGGCGCGCCGGGGGGTGACCGCTGCCGGGCGAGTCGCCGCGGCGCTCGCCGTCTTCACGCTCGTGGCGGCACCGCACGCCGTTGGGCAGGATACGACCCGGGTGCGCCCGGACAGCCTCCCCCCCGAACCGTTCGCGGCGGGCCTCACCTTCCCAGTGTTCGAGCCGGAGGCACCGTCGGGGCCCCTTCCTCCCGGCAGCCGGTACACCTTCACACGCGACTCGCTGCTCTGGTCCGGCGGTCTCACCCTCGCCGATCTGCTCGCTCGTATTCCCGGAGTCTACGTGGCACGGGCCGGGTTCGTGGCGCAGCCGGAGTACGTGCAGTATGGCGGGCGTGGTGGGGCGGCTTTGGAGGTATACTGGGACGGCATGCGTTGGGAACCGCTCGGCGGCGACACCGCATTCGTGGATCCCGGCCAGTTCCCTCTGACGTATCTCCGCCGGGTGGACGTCGAGGTCCTTCCCGGCATGCTTCGCGCGTATCTGGTGACCGAGCGGCACGAGACCCCCGTGGTGCGCTCGAAGATCCATGTGCAGTCCGGCGCCTTCAAGTCGGCACAATACGCCGCGCTGTTCCAGAAGCGTACCCCGGCCGGCGTGGGGCTCGATCTGGCGGCCAACTACGCCGGCACCGATGGCCCCGCCGGGGCCGCAGGCGCCGACCTGTTCGACGTGTGGGCACGGGTATCGTGGACGCCCGACCACCGGGTCGGCGCAAGCTATCAGCTGCGACGGCAGGACGTCGATCGAGACGGTCTCCCGTCCACGGTCGGAACCTCGGTGCCGGTCCGCGAAGGCGCCCGCACCGACATGCTCATCACCCTCACCGCCGCAACGCGACCGGATGGCCTGGGGCTTCGAGTGGAGACCGGACTGGCATCGAGCTCGTGGTCGGCCGACTCCGGGGCGGCGTTGGAGGATCACGGTGTCCGCCAGGCGCACGTGCGCCTGCGGTATCAGCGCCCGAGCTGGACGGCCGAGACGGTCGCACGCGTCGCGGACGCCCGCACCCCGCTCGCCCTGGAAGGTCGGGTCGGCTGGGTGCCGGCCTCGGGTGTCGCGCTCGCCGCCGACGCGGGGTACCGGACCCATCGCGGCGATCGTCACTCGCAATGGGTCCGGGGCGCCATCGGGGTGTACCTCGGCCCGTTCACGCTCGCGGGCGAGGCAACCCTGCGCGAGGCGGTGCAGGTGCCGGCGCTCGTCGATGACACGGTGATCCCGACTCGCGATCTGGCCGCTCGAGCCGGTCTCGACACTCGCTGGCTGTCGGGGAGCGTGACACTGGCGAGGCAGGACGCCTTTCAGCCACGTCCCTACGGAGAGCTTCCGCTCCTCCCGTCGCTGGGTCCTTCGGGTGCGGCTACCTACCTGCGAGTCGAGGCGGTGCTTCGCCCCACCAGGGCGCTCTCGGTGTCGGGGTGGTATGCCGATCCGCTGTCGGGCCCGCTCGCCGGATTGCAGCCGCCACAACACGTGCGGGCCGCGCTCACCTGGCGCTCCAAGTTCTGGCGGACCTTCCGCTCCGGCGCGTTCGATCTCAAGCTGCAGGCATCGGTCGAGCGCTGGAACGCTGGGACGGCGGGCGTGCGGGCGGACGGGAGCACGATTGTCCTGCCTGAGGCGACGTTCTGGGAGACCCAGGTCATGTTTCAGCTGGTGGATTTCACCGGATTCTGGATCCTCCGGAATGCGCGTCTCACCGAGGCGGAATACGTTCCGGGGCTCGTCTATCCGGGCAACGCGCAGTATTTCGGAGTGTCGTGGACCTTTGGCAATTGACTCACGTTCGTGATCTTGATGGACCGGGGCAGGTCGGTACCGGTTACCCGCGTACGGGAGGAGGCCAGCAGTGCCCAAATCGATGACCGGATTCGGGACGGCTGAAGGGCCGTTTGCGGGCGGTCGAGTGATGATGGAGCTGCGCACGGTCAACCACCGTCACTTCAGTGCCCAGTTTCGGCTTCCGTCGGAGCTCCTGCGGTTGGAAGCCGACCTCAGGGAGCGCCTGCGGCGGTTCATGGAGCGGGGACACGCCACACTGACGGTGCGATGGACAGCGTCGCCCGTCAGTCCCGTGAGCGTGCAGCTGGATCTGGATCGGGCACGGAGTGTGCTGGCGGCGCTCGAAGAACTGAAGCGCGTGCTCGGGTTGGAAGGCTCCATCGACCTGGGCTTCATAGCCAGACAGCCCGAGGTGCTCACCTTCGCCGAGGCGGAGGTCGCCGAGACCGATGCGGCGCCGCTCCTCGCGCTCCTCGACGCGGCTGCATCGCAGGTCGTGGAGAGCCGGGAACGGGAGGGATCGGAGTTGGCGGCGGACCTCGACCGGCGCTTGTCGACTATTGACGCCTGCCTCCGGGACATTGAACTGCGAGCACCCGAGCGACTCGTGGCCGAGCGGGACCGGCTCCGGGCGGCGGTCGCTGAGCTGCTCGAGGGACGGCCGGCGGACGAAAACCGGCTCGCGCAGGAGCTGGCGTTTCTGGCGGACAAGATGGACATCACCGAAGAGATCGTGCGGCTGCGGACCCATATTGGGGCGTTTCGGGACGCGCTGGCGACCCCGAGCGCGATCGGTCGACGGCTGGCGTTCCTCGGCCAGGAGATGCTCCGCGAAGTGAACACGATCGGCTCAAAGGCGAACGACGCCGACATCGCGGCGTCGGCCATCGACCTCAAGGCGGAACTGGAGAAGGTGCGCGAGCAGGTGGAGAACTTGGAGTGACGGCGAGACCGGTCATCCTCTGCTCCCCATCGGGCGCGGGCAAGACCACGCTCGCCAGACGCCTGGTGGCCGAACGGCGGGACGTGGGATTCAGCGTGTCGGCCACGACCCGGCCACCGCGCGAAAACGAGCGCGAGGGTGTAGATTACTATTTCTTTACCCGGGAGGAATTTCACCGTCGCCGTGAAGCCGGGGAGTTCCTCGAATGGGCGGA
>JBFIHA010000051.1:0-18004 GCA_041602035.1 Gemmatimonadales bacterium
CGTGGTCGAGCGTCTCGAGGACCGCGCCGAACGCCTGCGCGCAAGAGGCGAGACGGGCGAACCGCTAAACGAGACGATGGCGGCGCTCGAGAACCTGCGGCTCGCCATGCTCAAGCTGCAGGCCGGCATGGCATCGGTGAACGACCTGACCTTCCAGCTCGAGCGGGCCAAGGCGATTGGCGAAGCGGTGGACCGCCGGCTCGCGGCGCTCCGGGAAGTGGAGGAGATCGCACCGGGGTAGATCCAGCCGTCCGTGATGGCCGCCGGACGGTCGGCTCAATCCAGTTCCACGATCGCTTTGCTGCTCCGCACCTCGAGAGGGAAGGCCCTCACTCGTCCGTCAACTCCGCCAGACGCTCGGCCAGCGAGGGCCGCCGCTTTCCGGGCGGGGCCGCGGCCGGCACCGGCATCTCGACCGTGGTGACCGGCAGCTTCCCGAGCGAGCCGAACGCGTCGTGGAGAAACACGGCACGGGCACCCTCGGCGGCAGGCAGGAGCACGGCATCTCCCTTCGCTCCGATCGAAGGAATCGATACGCGAAACGGCTCGTTCTCGTCGGCGACCCTGGGGCACTGCGGCATCTCGAGCAGGCAGCCGTGCGCGTTGTAATCGAGAAGCTGCGCCTGCCACTCCCTACCAGACTGGTCGCTTACCCTCACGTCACGCCGCCGACCCGGCCGCCGCTCCAGGATCCGGCGCTCTTTGCACTCGGCCGCGGCGCCTGCGCCCACCATCACACCGCGCACGTCGCGGAGCGGCGTGTCATTCACAAAGGCGTCATAGATGGCCAGGACGGTTTTGGGATCCTCGATGGGCACGAGGTGATCCCCCCGCTCGATCATGGCGAACTCGCCGGACGGGCAACGTTCGACCACCGCCAAGGCCTCGAACGGTGCCGTGAAATGATCGTACTTGGACGTGAACACCAGCGTGCGGCACGAGAGGGTACCACCGAGACGTTCGTTGAACAAACGGGCGGAGTTGTGACGGTAGCGGAGGTGCTCGACATTCGTGAGCTCCATCATTCCCAGGTGCAGCCGTTCGATGAGCCGATTCGAGACCCGCGTAACATCGCGCTTGTGGAGATTGAGCAGATGGTGCACGACGGCATCCGCGAACTCCTCGTGCCGACCGTGGTCCAGGTACCAGAACGAGGAACGAAGCGCCTGGTCCACCCTCTGGCGAATCTGATCCGTGATCCCGCCTAGCAGCAGCCGCTCGACGCGTTCGGGGAACTGCTGCGCGAACGTGTACGCAATACCGCAGCCGTACGACAGCCCAACGGGAATCACGCGGTCCACGTGTTCCCCGTCCAGGAACCGGCGAAGCAGGTCCGCCAGATCCCCGAAGTCCAGTGCGGCGGACAGCTGATCGTTCTGTCCCTGGCCGGGCAGATCGACGAGCACGACTGGCCGCTGTGGCAAGAAATGCTTTACCTCGCGGTAAAACGACCAGGCGTTCTGAAACGCACCGCCAATGAACAGCAGGGGCGGCCGGTGTGCAGTGGATGCCGCGGCGAAGCTCCGGTGCTCGACGGTCCATTGGCCCAGCACCGTGCGCCTTGGATCACCGCGGAAACACGCCGTGTCGAATTGGTCGAACTGAAAGTCCATGGTTGGCGTTGGATTTGAGAAAAATTCGCTAAGCACGCCGCGATGATGCGAGCGGCGGGCGAAGTCGCGGCGAACATACGCCGACGAGCGCGGGTCAGCTAGTTCGGAAGCAGGAGCTGCGGAGCCGCGATGCGGTGAGGAGCCCGAACCGGCATAGGGCGGATCACGGTCGCATTCCCGCGGCACCCTGGTTGTGTTGCGTCCTTGTTATCTGCCAGACAGCTCGAGTATCTCCGCCCACTCGACCTCGATCCACCCACCCACTGCGGCATCGGTATCGTCGTCGTTCTCGATCTGGCCGCCGTAGGGTCGCTTGCCGGCCGATACCTTCATCAGGATCCGCACTTCCTTCCCGGCCACCGCGGCATCTCCGCGGAGCCGTACGCGAAACACGAATCCTGAGGTCTGCACGTGATGCGTCTCGAAGGCGTCGGTCAGGCGGATCGTGAGCGCGTGCCCGAACGTATTCCCCCGTCGCCCACGCTCAGGCGCCGGCACGAAAAGCGTGGCTTCGGCCTGAGGATCGTCGTCGTGATCGAAGCGGAGATTGAGTCCCTCCGCGCGGGTCTTGCTCCCCAACTGCTGCCAACCATCGCCCGGGTCGTGTGCGGTCACCCGAATCAGGGGGCGGGCGCGGTCCAAGTCGAATTGGGACACTCGCCGAGGGCCGGCTTGCTTGGCCCTCACGATCAGGATGAGCACCATGAGGCCGAAGAAGGCAAGAAAGACGATTATCCAGGTCATCGCATCTTCCGTTCGTGGGGAGCGGGTATTGGTGATGCGTCGGAGGGCAATGTTGCGACCAATTCTAACGTCCGCGCTCCTCGAAGCGACGGGTCCGGCACGAGTCTGCCTTTTGTCGAGTGGCATGTCTAAGATGCCGTGTAGGGGCCGAGCGAGCCAGCGGACGGGTGTCGGACGTCATGCTCGCGCGGCGTGGGGATGGCATCCCTTCCATGGCATCTCACCGTGGAGATCGAGATGGTGGTGGAGGCGACGGAGCGGTGATCTCCCTTCAGTGTCGGTAGGCTGCTGCGATGCCTGAGGAGAGCTTCTCGGCGCAGAGCGCCCGCGTGATCGGGTGCAGATCACCCCAGGAGCAGGACGAACACGCGAAACCCGAAGGCCAACGAAGCGAGCGTCAGGACCGTGAGCGCTCCGGCTACGAGTCCCGCCTCGGTCCAATTCCTGAGCGGGTCGCTCCCGAAGCGGTGTCGAGGAAAATCGGGCAAATCGAAAAACGTCATGTCTCCTGGATAGTACCGCAGCCGAATTCCTTGCTGGGAGCACGGCGTCTCCATTTCCTGACCTGGCCACGACACCCGCCGCGCGCTGCCTTCGCACCCGGCCCGGACTTGGCGGGTGAGTGCGTGGTCGTCGAAGCGGTGGGGCATGTCGAGAAAAGCATCGCTTGCGTCGCGTTTGAAGCGCAGGTGCTTGACCGTTCCTTTCGGATCGGTGAACTCGAACTGCCAATGGTGAACGAACGTCAGCCCGAATGACTGCTTGACGGTCTCGCGCCGATGGGTGGCGGTCGCGTCGACCACCACTCCGCGTTTCAGCGACTCGGGCGTGGCGTCGATCCTAGGCGTCAGGACACCCAACCCCGTTGCCACCCACCAGAGCATTCCGGCGAACACGGCGAGCGAGAGGACAGGCCGGAATAGGGGCCGCAGCGACGCTGGGATCCGGAGTTCCGTAGAGGAGCTCGGAGCATGAGGCAGACGGTGAGCCGCATCGATCATCGGGACCTGAAGCGGGCGCACCGGTGTGATCTCCCGCAGCCCGCGGCAGAAGGCGCGGCGAGCGTCGAGATCGAGCCAGTAGTCGGCATGGCCGCCGACGATGCGGCGTGACTGCCCCGTCGAGATGTCTCGTCCCTCGAAGGCTGCCAGGCCGAGGTCGCCACCGACGGCGTCTCCTGGGCGGTAGATATTCATCCAATGAAACTTGTGCAGGCGCCCCGCAATCAGGTCGACCCCGTCTTCGATCGTTTCCGGAAACAGAATGCGGGGAAAGAAAGGCAGCACGTAGCGTCGCAGCGGCGAGCCCATCGTCACCAACAGCACGCGGTGTGTCTTGCGCCAGGCACCCGAGTGCGTGAGCGAATCGAGCGCGATCACCGTACCCAGCCCTTGTCCCACCAGAACGAACTCGGCATCCTCCCCGGTGTCTTGGCGTGCCTGGCGAATCGCTTTGTCGAGTGCCTTCTGAATCCGGATGCGATACCCCGGCTCGCCGAGATACCGGAAGCCGTCGACCATCATCTTGAGAGAACCGCGAATTGGGCGCGTCCAGCGCGCGCGGAGGACGAGCAGCGAGCCGAACACGACAGCGCACCAGGCGAGCGCAGCGAAGCCGCTCAGGACGAATGCAGCCGCTCCCAGCAAGCCGATGGATGCCCATAGGAGCATGCCATCGGCGGCGAAGAGGCCAATCACGATGATCAATGGCGGCTGGAGCAACAGGAGGAGAATGCTCCGAAACGTGATGATGACCGCACGCGGGGACAACGTGAAGCAAAGACGCAGGGCCGCGAGCGCCAGGAGTGCGGTCAGGCCGCTGGCGATACCCAACGTCGTCCAATCGATAGCGGCGACCAGCCACCGAAGTGGGGGCGTATGGGTAGGGAGACCGTACCAGGCGGCAGGGGCCAGCACAAGGACCTCGGCCGTAATCTCGAGCGCCACCATTGCGACCAGCGCCGGCACCAACCACTGAAGCAGCCCGTGTAGTCGGGCCTGCCACGTGCCGAGTACCCCATCCACATAGTTGGCGCGGAACTGCAACCCCAGGCCCGACACCGCCCTCATGAGAGCAGCGTTCCGCTTCAAGAACCGGTACAGGTTGCGCAAGCCCGTATGACTCGGGCGGGGGACCATGCGGTCCCAGTCGAACTCCACGGTCTCGACTCTGTCGTAGAGCTCCGCGTGCTCGAAGTTGGCATTGACCACTTGCGCGATCTTGCCGCGCGGTCCCGATCCGTGAATGGCTATGGCGGGTACAGGCACGACGTGGCTCCCGGCTGGAGACCGATTGGTTGACTCGCTGAGCGAGGGGGCGCGGTAGAAGCGTGCTCGTGGAAGGGCGATGCGACGCTCCCGCAGGTGGGCGCGCTATCAGGTACATGGTAGGGAATCGCTCGCCGCCTGACCGCGGGCGATATCACAAACGGTTCGTGACGTGCTCCGTCCAATCCATTGCGGTGCTCACGTCAGGCTGTGGCACTCGCCGCTGGGATGCCTTGCCGGCCCCGTTCCGTGGGTGGTGGAGGGAGCCGCGCTGTCCTGGTATCGCTTCGTGGTCACGGGATCGGGGCAGCTGCGGCGTTCTTCGTGGTCGGGGGTAAGAGGTGAGCGTCGGGAGCGCAGGATGACGGCTATCTCGCTTCTTCAAGCTCCCAGGTGGGAAAGAGAGAGACCCGCCAGATGCTGTCCGTGAGGGGCAGCACCGCGTGGAGGCGGTGGGCCGCGCTGTGTGGCGCCTGCCGCGCAACGCTTCCGATCACCACTCATGCTCGCCCTTCTCGTCCATCGTCCGGGTCGATGCTTCTTTCCTGCGCTGCAATCGAGCCGCCACCGCCTCGGCTTCGCGCATGACGCGCAACAGATTCTCGCCCGCCAGCTTACGCAGAGCACCGTCCGACCACCCACGGTTCGCCAACTCCACGAACAAGGCGGGGAACGTCGAGACGTCCTCGAGCCCGGTCACGTACGTCGGAATCCCATCGAAGTCACTGCCCAGCCCCACGTGGTCGATCCCGGCCACGTCCCGAATGTGCTCCAGGTGATCGGCGACGTCGGCGATGCCGACCGGTGGTCCCGGATTCTCGGCGCGCCAGCGCTCGAGCTCCCGCTCGATGCCTGCCCGGTCGTTGCCAAACCGCTGCTGGATGTCCACCTGGGCCACTTGCTGCGAACGTTCGTCATACAACCGATAGGCCTCGGACACATAGGGCGGGTAGAACACCTGCATCACCACACCGCCGTTGTCCTTGAGCCGGGCCAGGATCGAATCGGGGACGTTCCGCACGTGGTCGGTCAACGCGCGCGCTCCGGAGTGTGAGAAGATGACGGGTGCCTCCGCCACATTGAGCGCGTCGCTCATCGTGGCCGGCGAGACGTGAGACAGGTCCACCAGCATCCCCAGTCGATTCATCTCGCGCACGACTTCTTCGCCAAACGCCGAGAGTCCGTCGTTCACCGGCTCGTCGGTGGCGGAGTCCGCCCAGTCGGTGTTGGCGAAGTGGGCTAGCGTCATGTACCGGACACCCAGGTGGTAGTAGGCCCGGAGCGCGCCAAGCGAGTTCTCGATGACGTGGCCCCCCTCGATCCCCAGCAGCGACGCGATCTTCCCGCGGCCAAAGGCCTGCATGATCTCGGATGCCGTGGTCGCGAGCTCGAAATGATCCGAATACCGAGCGATGGTGCGCAGCGCGATGTCGATCTGCTCGAGCTGTTGCCGGGCCGGCCGGGGCTCGGTGACGTTGACATGCACGGACCAGAACTGCGCGCCCACCAGACCCCGCCGCAGCCGCTCCAGGTCCGTATTGCCCGGGGTCGGCAAGCGCAGGTCGTAGGCCGCCACGTCGCCGAGTCCCCCCTCGGCGGCCTCGCGGATGGCGCCGGGGAGATCGTTGTGTCCATCGACGAGTGGGATCTCCGCCAGGATTCGCTGGACGCGTTGGAGGGCCGTTTCCTGGGCCAGTGCGAGACCAGGGACCGCGATCAGGAGCAGGTTCACGAACAGGAGGAGCCGGATCATCGTTCGCTCGGCGGCTGGAGGCACGATTCGCTTCGACGTCTCGCCAAGATGCAGAGCGAATCCGGAGAGCGCGAGGGGGACGGAGATCGGGGGAACGGAACCTACGGCGGGCGAGCGCCCTGGCTCGTGAGCCGGTACGGGGCATCCCGAAATCCTACACCGCGTGTTAACGTATCGTGACAGATAGTGATCGTTCCGGTCAAAAGGGGAGTCTCCGTGGCGTTGATTGAATGCCCCGAATGCGGGCGGGAAGTCTCGAGCAGCGCGGCCGCATGTCCCGACTGTGCGTACCCCATCGGGACCGGAACGTCTGGAGTTTCTCTTCCGGTACCGCAGGGGTCGCCGGCACCGAGCATGTGGAGGATGGCGCTACCGCTCCTCGGCAGAGTGCTGCTGGGCACGATCTTGGCCAGCGTCGGGATGGCCGAGGAGCAGTCGGTGGCGGCCCTGATTGGTGGGCTGATCATCGGTGGCTCGGCGATCCCCGCGTGGTACCGTGCGAAGATCGAACGGATGAGGGCCAGCAGGTCCACCGCGGAGGTCGATGCTCGTTTGGATAATCGCATAACGGAACTGGAGCAGCGCCACCAACACCAGTTTGCAAATCTCGAACGCATCCACCAGGGTCAGCTCACGGAGCTCGAGGAACGGGTAGATTTCGCAGAACGGTTGCTCACCAAACGCGCAATCCCGGACCAGCCTGGCTAATTGGCTCGGCTTGGGTGGAGACATGGCTTGGACAACGAGTGACGGGCATTGATGACGGGCAACCCCATATCGCCATTCCTCGATCGCCAAGGAGTGATGATCCTGGACGGGGGGCTCGCAACCGAGCTGGAGGCACGCGGTTGTGATCTCCGCGATGAGCTCTGGTCGGCCAAGGTGCTCATCGAAGATCCCGGCCTGCTGCAGCAGGTCCACGCGGACTACCTGGCCGCCGGTGCGGACTGCATCGCGGGTGCCAGCTATCAGGCAAGCTTCGAAGGATTCCGCCGCCGCAACTTCAACGAAGACGAGGCTGCCGAGTTGTTGCGGCTATCGGTGCGTCTCGCCGTTCAGGTCCGAGACGCGTTCTGGAGTGATCCCGCTAACCGAACCGGTCGTCTGCGGCCGTTGGTTGCCGCCAGCGTGGGTCCCTACGGGGCCGCGCTCGCCGATGGTTCGGAGTACACCGGCCGCTACGACCTCGATGAAGCCGGACTACGCGCGTTCCACCGTCAGCGGTGGCACGTGCTGGCCACGAGTGGTGCCGATGTGATGGCGTGCGAGACCATTCCGTCTCCCGTGGAGGGTCGTGTCCTGCTCGGCCTACTGCACGAAACGCCGCGGGCGTATGGCTGGTTCAGCTTCAGCTGTCGTGATGACGAACGGGTGAGCGATGGAACACCGTTGGCCGAGACGATCGCTGCCTTTCACGATCAGCCGCAGGTGGTGGCGGTCGGGGTGAACTGCACGGCGCCGAGCCTCGTACCGCGTCTCATTGCCGAGTCACGGCACGCCGTAGACAAGCCGATCGTGGTGTATCCCAACTCCGGCGAGGGATGGGATGCGCAAAGGAAGTGCTGGACGGGAACCGCAGAGGCGGTGGACTTCGCGTCTGCCAGCGCGGAGTGGCACGCTGCAGGAGCGGGTCTCATCGGCGGGTGCTGCCGCACGGGCCCGCGGCACATTCGAGAGATCAGGGAGCGGCTGGTTGGCCGGTTGGCGTGAGGTAATAAAGGAAAACACTCTTCCGCGGCGTATTGCTCGGGCGTCAGCGGCCTCGTAGTCTTCTAGGAGATGTACGCACTCGGCCCGCTATTCGGAGACCCGTGAGATGCCCTTTTTTCGGTGTACCATATGCCAGGACGATGGCAGTCCCATCGCCAAGAACGTCACGGTCATGCTTGCGGAGACGAAGCGCGACGAGTGGTACGGCACCATCACCGCGGCCCACCTGACGAGCCTCGGTTCCGGCGAGCGGTATCTCCTGCAGCTCGAGGACGGGAGAAAAGGCGAGTTCCTCGTCCGCAGGAACACCCAAGCGGGCGATGTCGACCGTGCCATCGCCATTCGGGGAACCGGTCCACTGGAATAAGCAAGGCGGTCATCCGGCTCGCTTCGCGCGTGCCTGAGCAGCGGTAGTCACGGCGAACGCTCCGTACAGGGCTCGAACGTCGCGTGCGACGTCTTCGTTCGCACCCAGATGAAGGCGTTTGTGAAGCCACTAAGGCGTTCGTAGCGGTGCTCCCCGTGCAGCGCGCTCTGTGGCGCGCCGCGTCGAAGCTCTAGAATGAATCCTTCACGAGCCGACCTTGCCACGGAAACGTGCCGCCCAGTGGTCCCCTGTCGTTGGTGAAAACGAGCGTCGTGCCTTTGAGGTCGCCACCACCTCGTAAGCGAAACAGCTGACCGGCGGGAACAAAGAACTTGCGCACAGGGAGACTATACCGGCCATTCAGTGTTCCGGAAATCGCTTTCCCCTTGAGCTCTGAGACCTCCACCGAGAAGGTGCCGCCGAGCCACCCATTGCCCTCCTGGTTCCAGGCACCTCGCTGATCGATGACACCCTGGGCCACGAGATCGCCGGAAAACCTCACTTCGACAATCATCCGTTTGACCCAAAGGAAGCCGTTCGGTTTGAACTCAAAATCCAAAAAGAGCGGTGGATTTGGAAAATCGAACTCGCCACTGAGGTCGGTGCCGAGCGCGGCAGCGACCGACGGCTCGATTGTCAGCCCGGATAAGTCCGGCGCAAGAGGCTGATCACAACTGGCGACAATGAATACGGTAGCAAGCGGTGCGAAAAGCGAGAGACGTCTTGCCATGAGACACCCCCAGACGGCCGTAGTCACGTATGCTCGGCGTGCTTGCGCCAGAGGAGCGCCGGCCGCGGCACGGGGGGATGTCGTGACGGTGGATCCACCAGCGGGATCGCCGATCGGAACCGTTGACAACTTCAATAAGACGCGAGAGGCTTACTGTTGCCTTACCGAACAGATCGGCGGTGGCCAGAACTTCGCAGTCTTTCTACCGGGTCTCGAATTCCCAAAGGACCCCCCCGTCTTGAAGGCGCTCCCGGCGATCCCATCTTTGATTCCCCGCGATCACCGGATCCCAGAGATTCATCTTGCGGAGCAAGGCCTGAAACCGGGGATGCTGGCGTAGGTCCTGAGGCACGCGCGGTTCACTCCTCATCAGCCAGGGAAGCCACACATGTGGTGGGTCGTATTCGAGCCAGCGCAGCGCCGTGTCGAAATCGCCAAGCAGAATGTAGATCCGCCCCAGCGGCAATGCGGACTCGCAGCAGGGGGCTCCGCCTCCAATGCGGCGACGATGGCGAGTGCATCATCGGTGCGCCCGGCACCAGCGTAGGCAGCAATCAAGAATCCCACGAGTCGCGGTGCGGTGGCGGCAGCCGACTCCGGACTCAGCGCCACCTCGATCTCGCTCGCGATGGCCCCGTGCGAGCGTTTCCTCCCGCTCGCTTTAGTGGTGCGTCGCGCTGGTATCGACGAGCGCGGGCGGCCCCCTGCCTGCCTCGACGCGACGCATCGGCAGCTGAAGGAGGGTGTTCTAACCCTGCTCTGAAGCCGATCTGGTTGGCCGCCTAGCCCAGCACCACGATGCCCGCGCTCATCAACAACATGAAGAATGCGGGCAGCGATTTGACCGGTGGGTCTTTCACCTTCACGTGCATCGCAAGGGCTCCCACCATCAACACGACCACCACAGCTGCCGCAGGTCGCACGAGCGCTGGTACCCACAGACCGACGATCAGGAGTACTGCCGAACCGATCTTCAGAGCACCGATCAAGTAGAAGAACCACTCTGGCAGACCGTACGCCGCGAACTCCTCTTTCAGCGACTGCGCGGCCCCGCCGCGATACGCCGTCGACGACTTGGCCCGCACCAGCCACACGTTGAGGAGTCCCAACGCGACGCTGACCTGCAGAATGGTCACAACGGTGATTGACGGCATGCACGTATCCCATTCGTATTCAGTTGCCTCCAAAGGTACTCGATCGCCCTCGCGTGAAACACCGCGAGATCGTATGCGCCTGGCCGGGAGGCCACGATGGATCGGGTGGGAATTACGACATGAGCTGCCTCATTTCCAATGTGCGGGAATTCGTCGTGCGGATGAGACGGATCGTGGACCCGCTATTCGATCATTGATTTACCGCGATCATCGGATCCCAAAGATTCATTTTGCGGAGCAAAGCCTGAAACCGGGGATGCTGGCGTAGCTCCGGAGGCACGCGCGGTTCACTCCTCATCAGCCAGGGAAGCCACACATGTGGTGGGTCGTATTCGAGCCAGCGCAGCGCCGTGTCGAAATCGCCAAGCAAGATGTAGATCCGCGCCAGCGTCAATGCGGACATCGCGGTGGGGGGCGCCGCTTCCAATGCGGCGACGATGGCGAGCGCATCATCGGGGCGCCCGGCACCGGCGTAGGCAGCAGCCAAGAATCCCACGAGTCGCGGTGCGGCGGCGGCAGCCGATTCAAATGCCGTGATGGCATCCTCCCACTGTCCCGCCAACTCGTAGGTGGTCCCGAGCGCCAGCGCGCCAACCGGTGCGCCGGGCTGCAGTGTTTTGGCCTTCTCCGCAGCGGCGATCCCGTCGTCCAAGCGGCCCGCCTGCGCGTATAGTGGACCGAGCCAGGCCGTGTGCAGTGGAGTGAACGGGTCGAGGTCCCGGGCCCGTTCGTGCTCCTCAATCGCTTGGTCCAGGCGGTCGAAGAGCGCAAGGTACCATGCGTAGTGATAGTGGTTCATGGGCAGGCTTGGGTTCAATGCGTTGGCACGTTGGAATGCCTGCTCCGCTCCCTCCCAATCGTGTTCGTAGTAGGTCTTGACCGCGGCGAGTCCGGCCCATCCGTCTGCGAGGCTGGGGTCGAGCTTGACCGCACGCTCGGCGGCGGCCGTGGCACGCGCACGAGCTTCGGGTGTGGGGTTGAAGCTGTGGCCGATGGTGATGTAACCGTATGCCAAGCCTGCCCACGCGAGGGCATCCACGGGATTGCGGTCCACGGCGTCGTGGAGATGCCGGAGACCCTCGGCGACGTCCTCGGGTGTGGCGCGATTCAGGTGGTACATGCCTTTGAGGTATGCCTCGTAGACACCGGGATCCACCGTCGTCGCGCGCTCCAAGCGCAATTCCGCCTCCGGACTCAGCGCCACCTCGATCTCGCTCGCGATGGCCCGTGCGATACCCCGGTAGAGCGCCACCACGTTGGGGAGATTGCCATCGTATGCGCCCTGCCACATGGGCAGATTGGAACCCGGGTCGATGAGCCGTGTTTCGATCTCGACGCTGTCACGATCGCGGAACACACCTCCTTCGAGCACCGCATCAACATCGAGCTCGCGCGCGATCTCCTGGATCGGCTTGTCGACGTTTCGATACTGCATGACGGAACCTCGCGCGATCACGGTGACGCCGGTTTGCGCCAACTCCGAGATCAGTGCCTCGTGGACGCCGTCGACGAAGTACTCCTGGGCCGTATCGCCGGAAAGGTTGGTCAGCGGCAAGACGGCCAACGCCTGGACCCGGGGCGTCTCCATCACGCCGGCCAGCCACCATGTTACGACGGCCACGACCACCAACGCGGCTCCCACCAGTGCATGGCGCCGGAGACGAGGCGACCGTACGCGTGCCACGACCGTTTCGCTGGTGAGCGCCTTGGCAAACTCGGACGCGCTGGTGAAGCGGTCATCCGGGTCCTTTGCCAACGCCCGTGCAACCGCTCGCTCGACGAACAGCGGAATATTCGGATCGATCGTTCGGAGGCTCGGCACGGTTGAGGCCATGTGTTTGGCCAACAGGGCCATCGGTGTGGCCCCGTGGAACGGTGTTCGGCCGCCGACCATCTCGTAGACCACGCAGCCCAGCGCGTACACGTCCGTACGCGCATCGACCGTCTCCAAGCCGCCCGCCTGTTCCGGGCTCATGTAGGCCGGCGTGCCGAGCGCCATGCCGGTTCCCGTGAGACGCTCACCGCCGGCTGCCTCCACCGCGCGCGCAATCCCGAAGTCCGCGACCACGGCTTGGTCACCGGTCAACAAGATGTTCTCGGGCTTGATATCGCGATGCACCACACCACGCTCGTGCGCGTAGGTGAGTGCGGACGCAATCTGATCGGCAATCCGAACGGCGTCTGCAATTTCGAGCGCTCCCTCCCGTTCGAGCCGGTTCCGCAGGGATTCGCCCTCGACGAATGGCATGACGTAGTACATGAACACCGGGCCACCATCGCCCGGTCCCGCGGTCCCGCTGTCGAAAAGCGGCAGGATGTGTGGATGGGAGAGCTTGGCCGCGATCTCGATCTCGCGGAGGAAGCGGTCGGGGCCGAGCGTGGCGGCGAGCTCAGGGCGAAGGACCTTGATGGCGACCTTGCGCCCGTGCTTCACATCCTCGGCCAGGTAGACGGTTGCCATGCCGCCTTCGCCCAGGCGGCGCTCGAGCTCGTAGCGGCCGGCGAGAGCGGTCGAGAGGCCGGTGGGTAGGGCTTCGGTCACTGTGGCTCTCCGCCGAGACGCACGAGGCGTTGCTTCACCTCTTCGACTTGCGGCTGAAGTCTTGGGTCGGCGTCCTGCCAGAGGTCGACGAAGCGCGCGTAGTACCGAGTAGCAGCTTCGCGCTGGCCCAATCGCTCGGCAATCTCTCCACGTCTGAGCGCCGTCGGTGCCTCGTACAGCATGGCGTACGCATCGTGGGACACGAGCGACTCGTACCACGGCTGCGCTTCCGTGTCACGCCCCAGGGTCACGAGGATCTCACCGTGGAGGTACCGCTCGAGCAGGTGAGAGAAAAACGGTCGCCAGAGGTGGAGATCGGAGTCCGAGCCCCGCCGTCGGTATGGGATCTGCTCGAGCAGCGCCAGCGCATCCGCATGTCTGGCTTCCCGCCACAGAATGTGGGAACGAACGGCATCACCGAGGTCACGGGCAATGAAGGTCCACGTCCCTCCGTCGCTCTCACCGAGGCGCTCCACTGAGTCTGCATATTGGCGTGCCGCACGGTGTTCACCGAGGCGCGCGTTGACCACTCCCAGCAGGTATGCCCGGAGGTGGGGGTGGAGCGCATACGCATGACCCCTCGTTACGGCCGGCGTGGCCGAGGCGTCCCATCGCTCCAGATCGATCCGCACCTGGGCGACCTCGGAATCCGGGACTTCGATGAACGGCAGCGTGGCGAGCATGGCACGATGTTCCACGGTTCCTGACATGTCGAGCGGTTCCGCTTTGCGAAGCTCCTCGAGCGCCGCTCGTCCCTGGCCGCGGGCCATGGCGAGCGCAGCCACGAGGCCATGACCGCGCGCCCGTGTAGGCGGCGCGCGTTGGGGCGCCGTCATGAATCCGGCGAGTCGCTCCACCTCACCGAGATCATCCAGCAGAAAGGCTGTGTGCATCACCGTCGCGGTGAGGTCCGCGTCGCTCGCCCGTTCCAGCTCCACACGCAGCTGGGCGCGAGCAGCTGAATCTCCTTGTAATGCCGTGTGGGTTGCTCCGGCCCACAACTCGAACGTGGCGGTCCGATCCAGCCGGCGGAAGAGGGCATCGAACTCCGCATACCGTCGTTCCAGGGCGGCGACCTCCATCAGATGCACCAGTGCACGATTGTGGGTCGAGTCCAGCGCCAACACGCGCTCCAATGGCGCCCGCGCCCCGCTGATCGACCAGCCCCAGAGCGGACCGTTGATCAGCAAGAGATTCCCAAGCCAGAACCAGCCCTCCACTTCATCGGGATAGCGGGCAACAAGGTCGCGATACAGGCTCACGGACGCGACCACGTCCCGTTCCAAGGTGACGAAGGCCTCGAGCACCTGCCGGTCGCGCGGAGAGAGGCGGTGCGCGTGCCGGAGGGCCCGTGCCGCGGCGCCGCGCGTGATGGCAGGCGGTCCGTCCGTGCCCCACCCAGCAAGAGTTGCCAGGCGATAGTTGGCGAGGGCGAACGCCGTGTCCGTCTCGACGGCTCGAGCGAACGCCCACCGGGCGTCGCTCCATCGTCCCGCGCGAAGCAGGTGCTCGCCATCGAGATACGCTTTGAGCGCATCGAGCGACGGGGACGTGCGGCTGGCGAGACGCGCGAACCGCTGCGTCGCGTCGCCGTACCGCTCGGCCAGCAACTCGGCGACGAGGCGGTCCACCAACTCGAACAGCTCGGCAGTGGTTCCTTCGAGGCTCGCTAACGCCAACGGGGTATCTTGCTCCCTGGTGCTGAACAGTGAACCGCGCAGTTGTAGGCGACCGCCGACCTCGACTACGCTCCCCAGGACGTAAAGCCCGGCCCCGGCTTGCTCGGCCAGTACGCTCGCTCGTGCCGGATCGACGCGGCCTTCCAGGGGCCGCACCAAGCTCATCACGGCGTGGGGATCGATGCTCCGCAGCTCGCCGGCACCGTCCAACTTGGTGCTCAAGAGATCCATCATTCCCTCGCCGAGGTAGGCAAGCTCCTCGCTGCCCCGCACCTCGAAGGGGAAGACCGCGACGGCATTCTCGGCGAGTGGCGCCTCTTCGGCGGCCTGTGATCCAAACACGAACCATGCGACACTCGCACCCAAGACTGTGAGCATCACTGCTCCCAACACGAGGGAGCGGGATCGCGGCCTTCGACGTGCGGTGTGATCCGGTGGCGATGCCGTGCCGGCCGCCAGCGCGTCTGCAAACGAGCGCGCCGTTGCGAACCGGTCGGCGGGCACCTTGGCGAGCGCCTTCTCGACAGCTCGTTCGACATTGTCCGGAATCGTTGGCCGCAGGGTCCGCAGCCGAGGCACGGGATCGATCGAATGCCGGGCGATGACAGCCGCGGTGCTCGGGCCCGTAAAGGGCGGCTGGCCCCCAACCATCTCGTACAGCACACAGGCGAGTCCGTACACGTCGCTTCGCCCATCGAGATCGCTCTCACCCGTCGCTTGCTCTGGCGACATGTACTCCGGCGTTCCGACCACCAAGCCCGTCTCGGTCAGCCGCTCACCGCCGGCCGACGTGACAGCCCGGGCGATACCGAAGTCTACTACTCGCGCATGCCCTGCGGCCAGCAAGATGTTCTCCGGCTTGATGTCCCGATGCACGATGTCGTGCCGGTGTGCAAAGTCGAGGGCGTCCGCGACCTGGTGGGTGATCTGGAAGGCATCGTCAATGGGAAGGTGCTTCTCGCGATTCAGCCGATCGCGCAGCGTCTCGCCCTCGACATAAGGCATGACATAATAAAGGAAACCGTTGGCGTGGCCCGAATCGAGCAGCGGCAGGATATGGGGATGGTCGAGGCGGGCAGTAATCTCGATTTCGCGGAGGAAGCGGTCAGAGCCAAGCGCGAGTGCGATCTCGGGTTTCAGGACCTTGATGGCGACTAGGCGATGGTTCTTGAGGTCCTCGGCGAGGTAGACGGTCGCCATGCCGCCTTCGCCCAGGCGGCGCTCGAGCTTGTAGCGGCCGGCGAGGGCGGTCGTGAGGCGCTCGAGCTGAGACGCTTCGTTCGTCACTGGGTACGGCTCCGTGGGTGGAGCGCTGTAAAGATGGTCGTTGGTGGGCGAGCCGGCCAGGGCGCGGTGGCTGACCCAACCACCCTGGCAACGCCAAGCGCCCGGCGGCGATGGAAGTTGCGCAGCTCTCGTTGGATGAATGGGTTGGCCGCCGCCACACGCCCGGTCCGGCTTCTATCGGACGGAGGTGGGACGCGGTACTTTCTGCCAATATCCGTCGAGCGCGTTCGGCGGGCCAGCCCAATCAAAAGGATAGACTATGCAGCCACATCAGCGCTTGTTAGGACTCGCCACGTTGCTCGCACTCGTGGCCTGTCAACCCAGACCGGCCGGCGAGGCCTCGGCGGCGGGTGACGTGATGGAAGACCTCGCAGCGGTACGGAGTACCATCGAAGCCACCGAGAAGCAATGGTCTGCGGCGTATCTGGCGGGGGACGCCGCCGGAATCGGCAGTCTCTACGCCGAGGATGCCGCGTCGATTGGGGCGGGTGAGTGGTATCGTGGCCGCGCGGCCATCGCCCAAGACATGCAGGCGCACTTCGACACGGTGACGATCAGTGCTCGCGAGGACATCACCGAAGAGGTCATCCTGCTCGGCGATCACGCATTCGAGGTGGGGCGCTACTCCTGGACCGGCGTTTCCAAGAAGAACGGCGCGGCGATGAGCGGCAAGGGCCGCTATACGGTGCTTTGGCGCAAGGGCGCCGACGGTACCTGGCGAATCCTGCGCGACATGGGAAGTGAGGCGCCGCCCGGGATGTAGAACGCCGCAACGGAGATCCAGGGGTCGGAGAGAGCCTCACTCGTCCGGTAACTCCCCGCAGGCGCTCCGCCGGTGAGGGCGCCGCCAACCGGAACCAAAGACCGGTCCGGCGAGAGGTTGCCGGATCGGTCTTTGGTGCATCGGGACGGCCGGATGTGATACGACGTGGGCCGCCTCAGTGGCGGCCAAATTATGTCGAAGCGTGGGCTGCCGAATCACGCCGGGACTTCGTGCACAAGATGCAGATATGCCTCAAGGAACTCCGCGGAACCGCTGTCTGGCTCGCGATCCTGCGACGCATCGGCAGTCCCGAACGCCTCGGTAAGCTCGCTCGAAAACGCGACGAGCTGACCCGGATCTTCGTCAGCAGCATCAGGACCACGAGGAACCTGCAGTGAGCGTGCACAGTGCAGAACCGGCCACTTCTGCAATCTGCACACCGCAATCTGCATCCCCCATGCTGCCTACCCTGGCGATCAGCCAGGAGCCTTCGGAACCTCGCTCAACCGCCCCGTGCCGCGCGGCCCTTGAACTCGACGAGGACGACTTCGAGTTCCTCGTCGGCCGTGTTCGTCGGCAAGTGCACGTCGCCGTCGACGCAGTTCACCGCCCCGACCTCGCTCTGCGGAGCTTCAATGACCTCGCCGGACGGCAGCTCGAACGTCACGGTCTGGTCCGACAAATAGATCACGCAGTTCGCCGGGTGGTGATGCATGACGGAGGTCTCGCCGCCCTGGTACCGGACGCGAACGATCCGTAGGACATCGTTCTCGAACTCGATCGTGTAGTGAGCGGGATCGGCCGTCACCGCGTGTGGCTCCTCGGGGGACCAGTCGGTTCCGGGCGCGCCGCCCTCCTTGAGTTCGACGAGGATGAGTTCGGCTGGCTCGGTGGTCTGGTTCCGGGGATTGTGGGCGCCGGCTTCGTAGCAATCGACGTCCCCGAAACTCGCAGTCTCCTCGATGACGGAGCCGTCGGGCAACGTCATCTCCCACGACCCATCCGAGAGCGCGATCCCGCAATTCTCCGGGTGTGTGTGCATCACGGACGTCTCACCCGTACCGTACGAGATCCGTAGCAACCGTGCGGCGTCGTTTTCGAACTCGACCGAGTAGTGATCCGGGTCGGCGCTCACGGCCTCCGGATACTCCGCCGACTCTCCCGCTGTGCAGCCGAGCGCGACAATTGCGGTGGCGGTTGGCAGGAGTTTGCAGAAACGCATCTGGCTACCTCCGAAGAAGAAGAAACACTGCAAGAACCCTGCGTTACGCATCCCCAGCCCAGTGGCGAGCCGACCCGTGCGCAGTGATCGCGCCCAGCTGCCCCGTCCGAAACGCTTGAGCCACCGCGAGGGGAACTTGCGCCTCGGCCTCCACGACTCGGGCGCGCATCCCC
>JBFIHA010000052.1:0-17102 GCA_041602035.1 Gemmatimonadales bacterium
ATCGACAACGTCATCTTCATCTCGATCCTGGCGGGAAAGCTGCCGGCGGGTCAACAGAAGCGCGCCCGCCAGATCGGCCTGGCCTTGGCGATGATCACGCGGCTCCTGCTGCTGTTCTCGCTCAGCTGGTTGATCGGGCTCACCGCGCCGTGGTTCAGCGTGTTCGGACGCGAGGTATCGGGACGCGATCTCATCCTGCTCGTGGGCGGTCTGTTCCTGATCGCCAAGGCGACGCACGAGATCCACGACAAACTGGAGGGCGAGCGGGAAGGACACCAAGCGAAGGTCGCCGCCTCGTTCGGCGGCGTGATCATGCAGATCATGCTGCTCGACATGGTCTTCTCGCTGGACTCGGTGATCACCGCGGTGGGCATGGTGCGCGTGCTGTGGGTCATGGCCGCGGCGATCATCATCGCCGTGATCGTGATGCTGATCTCGGTGGAGTGGATCTCGACGTTCGTGGACCGGCACCCCACGATCAAGATGCTGGCCTTGAGCTTCCTGCTCCTGATCGGGTTCTCCCTCGTGGCCGAAAGCCTGCATCAGGAGATCCCGAAGGGCTACCTCTACTTCGCGATGGGGTTCTCCGTGATGGTGGAGGTGTTGAATCTCCAGGTCCTCAAGAAGCAGGGAAAGCCGGTGGCGCTGCACAGCAAATACACAAACGCGGGCGGTAGGACGGTAGGGCGGTAGGACGGTAGGACGGTAGGACGGTAGGACGGGAGGACGGGAGGTTCAATCCTAACCGCCTAACCGCTCAACCGCCTTTGTACCACTCCAAATCCAGCCGCGCACGCGGCTTGACCCGCTCCCTGAGCGCGGTGAGTTCCGCCCGGGACATGTTGGCGTGTTCCCGCGCGAGCCGGGCGTTGTGGCGGAGCCAGGACGATCGTTCCATGCCCACGACCGCCACGCCGACCGGGAGGCTCCACACGTAACGCAGGCACTCGTCGATGGTGCACACGTTTCGAGACAACAGGCGGCGATCGGCCGACGTCTTCATTGCGATGACGCCAATGTCGCGTTCAACCAACGCCGGCACGACCTCGCGCTCGAAGCTGAGCTGATGGTAGTCCACCGGATTGAGCGGGATCTGCGTCACGTCGAACCGGAACCCGCGATCCCAGTACTCGATGGTGCGCCGGTTGGCAGCCGGAAGGGCGTGACCGGTAACGCCCACGTGGCGCACGATGCCTTGGGCCTTGGCTTCCATGATGAACTCCATGGCGCCACCCGGTCGAAAGGCGTGATCCACGTCCGCCACCGTGCGCACGCTGTGGAGCTGCCAGATGTCGAGATAGTCGGTCTGCAGGCGCCGGAGGCTCCCTTCGAGGTGGCGCCGGGCGCTGTCCGCGCTCCGGTCCGCCAAGGAGAACGTCTTGGTCATCAACACGATGTGATGGCGAATGTCCTTGATCGCCGCGCCGATCCACCGCTCCGATCCCCCGGACTGGTAGCTCTCTGCGGTATCGAAGAAGCGGATGCCCTCCTCGAACGCCAGCTCGATCAGCTCTCGGGCGGCGCGCTCAGATCCCGCCCGCCCTACGTGGGCTCCGCCGAGGCCAAGGATCGGCACCTCGAGCCCCGTCCGCCCCAACCGCCGCGTGGGCAGCGTCTCGGTGGCCAGCCCCGCGAGCGGCACGACGGCGAGGCCGGCTAGCGAGCTCAGAAAGTCACGACGACGCATGCGAGGGGCGGGAAGGTGGTAGGACGGTAGGACGGTACGTGGGTAAGGCGGTAGGACCGCAGGACCGGGAGACCCTACCGCCATTCCGTCCGGCCATCCTACCGTCGTTCGTCACGGTGCACTCGGCCCCAGGACGACCGCGTTCACAAACATCCGGTTGGCGCCGCGGAAGTAGGCTCGGTAGTTGGGGTCTTCGGTGAACGCGATCACCCGTCCACGGCTCACGCGTTCCTCGTACGCAAACACGCCGCCCGGGAGGCGCGCGAGCGACTCCTCCCATGCGTGACCCGACAGCAGCACACGCGCGCGGTCCGCGTAGCGCGCCACCACGCGCTTGGATGACGACGGCGGGCCTTTGGGCGGCAAGAGCAGGCGGTCCGAATCGACCAGCACCGGCAACTCCCCGGCGTCGTACCCCGCCGACAGCCAGTAGCCGCGGTCCACGATGGTCCGCATGATGGCCCCGGGCACACGGAACTCTTGCTGATCCTTGCCGTCGTCGGTGTCGTACCAGTTGCGGAGGTCGATCAGCTCGAGTTGGCTGCGGGCGAAGTCCGTCGCGCCCCCGATCGTGACCAGCGTGCCACCATCCCGCACCCACTGCTTGAGCCGGTCCTGGCCCCGATCACCGATCGCCTGGGCCAGCCCCGATCCGGATGCGGACGGAATGACGATCACGTTGTAGTCCGCGAGGTCCGTGCCCGCTACCGACCGTGTGCGGAGTACGGCGGTGGGAATCTCGTACTGCTGATCCAGCGTGTACCACGCCCAGCCGAACGAGTAGCCAGCGATCCCGTCTTCGGCGAGGATCGCGATCCGCGGCAGCTCGACGTTGAACGTGAAGTCGCCGGAGCCGAGCGATGGGAACCCGGGGTCGGACAGCCCGGTGGGCATCGCGGTGACTCCCACGCCGAATCGCGCGGCGACGTCGCGCACCGCGTCGTGCACGGACGCCGGATTCTGCCCCACGCGGATGATCACCGAGCCGCTTGGGACGTCCATGCCGCCGAACCGGCTCGGCCCCGTCAAAACCGCCCCGCGGTAGCCGGCCGCCCGGAGGTGATACAGCGCGGCCAGCGCGGCGGCCGACCGGCCGTCGAACACGTACGCGTATCCGGCGCGCCCGGCAGGCGCCGGCGGTGGCGGCACCGCCATTTCCACCAGCGGTTGAGCGGACAGCTCGCGCCCGTCGGTGGTGCTGTAGCCGCCGACGTTGAACAGGAGCGGGAGCGACCACCCGGTGATGTCGTAGAACCGCGGATTCTCGTCACGCTCTACCCGCGCGCGGGCCGCGGTCAGGAAGTCGGCCGGCAACGGCGTGTTCGGATCCAACAGCGTGCGCGCCACCCGGCCAGCGGGTTGACCCGCCTCGATCACGTAGGTCCCCGCCGGAAACGTCCGCCGCCCTATTGCCGTGCCCTCGCGATCACGCACGTTGGCAAGTACGGCGTCGGCCGTGAGCACGGATACCTCGATCGCGTTCCGCCGTAGCGCACCGACCAGCTCGCGGACGAGCACCGGATCGCCCTCGTTGGCGATCAGGTACCGCCAAGTGGTGTTGGCGGCCGGCGTCACCGCCCCCCGCTGGGATTCGTAGTACTCGGTGAGCAGCGCCTCGCGGCTCGTGGCGGCCGTACGCACCGCCGTCCATGCCGCCACGTACTGCTGCTCCAGAGCGTCGGCCAGACCACGGACGGTGCCGTCGGGCCGTTCCAGCGCGAGCCCGCGACTCGAGCCCTGCTCGAACAGCATCGCCACCCCGCCCTGGTAGCCGCGGTTGGAGGTGTAGCCCGGATAGAAGTAGTTGTACCGCTCGCGGGTCATGTACTCGAACCCCGCCGAATCGAAGGCCTGGGCGTACGCCTGACCGAACCGCACGAACCAACGGCGGGCGAAGTCCGGGAAGTTGGGGTTGTAGGGCTCGCCCGGGGGATCAAAGAAGAACTCCGTCCCCGATCCCATCTCGTGCATGTCCACCGCGACCTGGGCGCGCCACGCGTGCAGGGTCGGCATACGCTCGCTGGTCTCGCGTTGGGTGTGGGCGAACCAGTCGCGGTTGGTATCGAAGTAGTAATGCCCCGTGCGGAACTTGACGCCCTGCCATCCCGTGAAGTCGTTGGCCCAGTCGTTGGGGTCGGGGTTGGGCACTCGGCCGATGTTCTCGTGGTTCAGGGTCGCGAACGCGTCCCGCCCGTCGGGATTGAGCATCGGATCGATCAGCACGACCGTGTTGCGAAGCACGTCGAGGGTAGCGGGGTCGTCGCGGGTGGCGAGGTGCTCCAACAGCTTGAGCGCCCCTTCGGCGCCCGACAGCTCGAACCCGTGGATCGACCCCCCGAACCACACCACGACCGGTTGGTCGGCGATCAGGCGGCGCGCGTCCTCCGCGCCGAGCGTGCGCGGATCCGAAAGCCGAACGGAACCATCACGAATCGCCTCGAGGCGCGCATGGTTCTCGGGTGAGGTCACGATTGCGAGCATGAGCTCGCGACCCTCCCA
Organism: Gemmatimonadales bacterium; assembly: GCA_041602035.1. Taxonomy (GTDB): domain Bacteria; phylum Gemmatimonadota; class Gemmatimonadetes; order Gemmatimonadales; family GWC2-71-9; genus JAOTVV01. Next base: position 4,187 of record JBFIHA010000052.1, read on the forward strand.
GCTCGTGCCCTGCACGGCAACGCTCACACGCGGTGACTCGGCGGCCAGCCGCTCGAGGTAGGTCACCATGTCGTGATGCAACGTGATGCGCTCGCCGAAGTCGTGGCCCGTCACGGCTTCGAGGGTCGGCGCCTGGGCGAGCGCCGCCGACGCCGACAGCGCCAGGGCGAGCGTCACGAGGGAAATTCGACGTGAAGATGCGTTCATGACCGGAACTCCTGCCTAACCGTTGGGGTCTCAATGTTGTATCTTTAACGTCGTTAACTGTCAAACCCGATCGGCGATCTTCCCACGGGTGGAGGGGGCTCACGGAGGAGGACCCATGTCGACGCTCAAGAAGACGCTCTACAAGAAGATCGAGCAGCACCGACCCCGCACCACACGGCTGCTCAAGGACTATTCGGACGTCAAGCTCGGCGAGGTGACGATCGGGCAGGCGATCGGCGGTGCCCGCGGCATCAGATGCCTCGTCACGGATATCTCCTACCTCGACCCGATGGAAGGTATCCGGTTCCGCGGCAAGACGATTCCGGAGACATTCGCCGCTCTGCCCCGCCCCAAAGGCTCGGATTACCCGTACGTCGAGGGCTTCTGGCATTTCTTGCTCACGGGTGACGTCCCCACGGAGAAGCAGACGCTCGAGGTGGTCGAGGACTGGAAGACTCGTCGCCAGATTCCCCACTACGTCATGGACCTGCTGCGCGCGATGCCGCGTGACACGCATCCCATGACCTTGTTCTCCGCCGCGATCCTCGCGATGCAGCGCGAGTCCGTGTTCGTGCAGCGGTACAACGAGGGCATGAGCAAGATGGACTACTGGGATCCCATGTTCGAGGACTGCACCAACCTCCTCGCCAAGCTCCCGTCCATCGGTGCGTACATCTATCGGATGAAGTACAAGAGCGACACGCACATCGCCCCGAATCCCAATCTGGACTGGGGTGGCAACTTCGCCCATCAGATGGGCATCGGCGCACCGTACGACGACGTGGCGCGCATGTACTTCGTGCTGCACTCCGATCACGAGTCGGGCAACGTGTCGGCCCACGCCACGCACCTCGTGGCGTCGGCGCTGTCGGACTGCTACTACTCGCTGTCGGCCGGAATCAACGGCCTCGCGGGCCCGCTGCACGGCCTGGCGAATCAGGAAGTCCTGCGGTGGACGATGAACTTCCTCACCCAACTGGGGAAGGACGACTACACCGAGAAGGACGTGGAGCAGGCGTTGTGGGACACGCTCAACGCCGGCCAGGTGGTGCCGGGCTACGGGCACGCGGTGCTGCGCAAGACCGACCCGCGCTACATGGCGCAGCGGGAGTTCTGCCTCAAGCACCTACCCCAGTTCCCGTTGTTCAAACTGATCTCGACCATCTACAAGGTGGCCCCGGGCGTGCTGCAGGAGCACGGCAAAGCGAAGAACCCGTGGCCCAACGTGGACGCGCAGTCCGGCGTGATTCAGTGGTACTACGGCATCACGGAGTGGGATTTCTACACTGTGTTGTTCGGTATCGGCCGCGCCATCGGGGTGCTGGCCAACATCACGTGGGACCGGGCGCTGGGGTACCCGATCGAGCGGCCGAAGTCGTTGACCACGACGATGCTCGAAGAGGCTGCCGGCGTCACAGCCGCGGAGCTGGCCGGCGCCACCAAGTAAGCGCCAACCGCGTTTCACACGACAAGGGGGATCCGCACGGATCCCCCTTTGTCGTTCGCGGAGCGCCGAGCGGCGGGGTGGCGCTATGTCTTCTCCTCCTCCAGTGACTTGACCAGGCCGGCATAGCGGCGCTCGATGGTGAAGCCGTAACTGTAGAAGTACTCCGGCCGGAAGAACCCGGTGGTGACCCGTTTCGCCCCCGCGGCCCGCAAGCGGTTGAAGAATTCGCGCATCAGGCCGTCCGCCACACCCTTCCGTCGGTACCGGTCGGTCACCACGATCTTCTCCAGGTGCCCGCCCTCGCCGTCGTCAGTCAACTCGTAGAAGATCCCGCCGATGATCTGCTCGCGCTCGTTGATGGCCACCAAATAGCGGTGCTCCGGACGGAAGCGCACGTCGAGCTTGGCAGCGAGGAAGATGCGGTGCAGCCGCTCCACCTCTTTCGGGAGCAACGCGTGCCGGACCCGGAACAGGTGGCCGTCCGAGTCCTCCAACGACACGACGATCTCGCTCTGTGCTCCACCTCCAAGATCCGTGCTGATGAAATCGACGGCATCATCCGGCCGGAGGTAGCCGAATGGGATTCGGGCGAGGAAGTAGTCGTCGTCCGGTTCCACCCGGTACCGCTGGCGCAGATCCGCCACCGCCGAGGCCAGTTCTTCGATCGCGGTCTCCTTGGCGCGGATCGATCGGATCAGCTCGTCCAGCCCCTGCACCAGATCGGCCGCGCTATCACGAAACACCGTCTCGCGGAAAAAGCGGAGCCGCACTTCGGGATAGCCCTTGGACAGCTTGTCGAGGGCATAGGTGTCGTATAACTCCTGCAGTGTGGCCGCGCGCGCCGGGTTGGTGGCGGATTGATTGAGCCGTGCCCACCGCCGGTACCGCTTGGCCGCGAAGAAGAGCCGCATCGGCAGGAAACCGGTCGCCTCGACCCGGGCCACGTAATCGGCCAACGCCGCCCGCAGATCGACGTCCGCGTCCGCTTCCCGCTCGAGCGCGTGCCGGTACAGCGCGAGACCGGCACGCTCGCCCAGCACTTCCGGCACGGACGCGAATACCACGTCCCATCCCACCAATCCCTCGAGTTCCGGGTATTCCCGCTCTACCGGCTCGACGAACCCCGCTTTGAAGTCGCGCAACAGCGCAAACAGGCTCGTGTGGGCTCGTCGCGCCGACAACGAGACGATCCGCGACCCGGTGTGGTAGTCGTGGGTCGGCAGCACCACGTCGCCCGGGTCCAACTCGGCGATCTCCTCGGTGCCGCGCGTGCGGCGCCAGAAATCGACGTACGCGCTGAGCGCGTTCCACGCCAGGAACGGCCACAGCTGGGCCAGCCCTTCCTCGGCCGTGGCCCGCCGCGACAGACGCCGCATTTCCCGGTCGAGCGTGTCGCCCGGGATGTACTCCTCGCTCCACAGATCCTGTTCCGCCAGGTAGCCGCCGAACCGTTCCACCACCGGGGGACCGACATCATCGTCGCCACACAGCACGAGCCAGTCGACTTCCTCCTGCAGCGCGTCGGCGGCGATGGACAGGTTCAGGTTGACGGCGAGGTCGTACGATTCCTGCGCCCGCGTCTGAACCGTGATGCGATACACGGCTTTCCCGTGACGCTCGCCAAGCAGGCGAATCCAGACCCCGCCGGGCGGCACGTCATTGAGCTTGATCACGGTCCCGCGGTAGAACAGAAACAACGCCTCCCGCAGAAACGGTGTGTTGCGGATGGCCGAGAGGATTCGGCGCCGATGCTCATCATCGGTGCCTTCTTCAAACACCACCACATCCTCCCAGCGATATTCCTGCCCCGTCTCGGTGTCGACGGCGATCTTGGTGGTCGGCCCGAGCCACTGCCGGAACCCGAACTCGAGCGTCACCCGCGCGTCAGCTGCGTGACGGCGCACCTCCGACGTCGCGGCGAACAGGCTCATGCGCACGACGAACGCTCGGGTCCGACTGAACCGCGCCGGATGCGCGGCGCCGTACTCGGCGAGGAACCCCAACAGCGATTGCGCGAGGTGCATGCCGTCGGCGTCGCTGTCCGCCCGCGAGCACCCCTGCTCGGCGCATCGGATGAACGCCGCGACCGTGGGCTCGGCGAGGGTCCGCTCGCAGAGGAACCCCGAGGTTTCGGTATCGAGGATCCGGGGGTCGCGCTCGAAGAACCGCTCGAGGGTGTCGGCAATGCGGGCTGGCCGCTCGGTGGGGACCAGCATCTGAAACGCCCGCCGCCGGACCTCGCCCGATGGCGACCCGGCCGTGCGAGACAACAGTGCTCGGGCGGGCTCCGCCAAGGGGCCTTCTTCGTTGGCCAACACCCGCTCCAGCAAGCGCACCGCGTCGAGCGCCGTCTCGTCGTCAGGTGCCGCCAGCATGCGCGCCGCCCGATCCAAATCCTCGAGGTCCCAGTCGGAGCGGCGAATCGACTCGGCCAGCGCGTCCCGATCTGCCGGCGCCGGCTCGTACGGCTCGGGCCGCTCGCGCCACGCGATCCGTTGCTCCCCGCGGCTGTAGCGCTCCCGCGCCTGGAGGTCGAGCGGCGCGAAGGCGACCAGCTCCTCGTTCCCCAACCACAGCTGCGGCGTGGTGAGAAACGCGCCCAGATCGACCGTCGTGCGGGGTACGGTATAGGTCACCGTACCGATTCGGACCACGGTCTCGTCGAGCCGACGTACCGTCATGCTCGTCCCGATGGAGGGAAGCGCGATCCGGTCGTCGTGCACGCGAACGTCCTGTGCGGTGAGACCCAGGGTTTGGAACAGCCAGTTGGGGAGCGTGAGCTCTACCCCGCCCACTTGGAATCGCGTGCGGTGGTACAACGCCGCGATCACGTCGGCGAAGTTCTCGACCACCGTTTTCCGTTTGGGGGTGCCCTTGGGCGTCAGCTCGCCCCTGTCGGCTTCCAGATCCCGATCGACGAGCGCGAAGTCTACGATGCGCTCGAATGGCGCGACGAACTTGTTGACCGAGACGATCAGTGAGCGGAAATGATCGCGCACGTCGTCGGCCGGCATCGACGCGAAATCCAGTTCCTTGTAGCTCGGATTCGGATGGATGAGGAGGGTGTTGTAAGGCTTGTGATCGCCGACCAGGAACGCCCGACCCACCGATTCGAACTCACGGAACAGGTTTTCGATGCGCTGCGGCGCGATGGTCTGGCCCTTGATGTTCTTGTAGATCTCCTTCTTGCGATCGACCAGGCGGATGTGTCCCTCGCCGTCCATGTCCACCAAATCCCCGGTGTGAAACCATCCGTCGGCATCGAACGACGGTGACCCGTCGGGCGGATCCAAGTACCCGATCATCACGTACGGACCGCGGATCATCAGCTCGCCGTCGTCGGCGACCTGCAGCTCGATCCCCGGCAGCGCTGGCCCCAGGGAGTTGTCCCGGTACTCCCCGGCGGGCGTCATGGTGATCCCACCGGTGGCCTCGCTCATGCCGAAGCCGCTGTGGAGCTCCACCCCCTGCTTCTGGAAGAATTTGAAGATCTCCGGGTCGAGATGCCCCGCGGCCGACAGGCCCCAACGCAGTCGCCCGCCGGTGACGTCGCGCGTCACGTCTCGCAGCTCGTCGTCAGGTGCTTCGAGCGGGTCCGCCCGCTGGGCGATCACCTCGTACAGTTGAATCCACTTCCGCGGCACGCTGATGAACACCGTGGGGCGGGAGGCGCGCATACCGTCGACCAACGCCTCGACGGACGGATCGAGCAGGAAGCAGTACTTCGCCCCCCAGAAGATCGAGCCCAGCATTTCGAGGTAGCGGCCGAACGTGTGGAACAGCGGCAGATAGCTGAGGAAGACGTCCGTGTCGCCGATACCCGGCAACGCGAGCCCGCGGGCGAACCGCTTGAACACCAGATTCCGCTGCGAAAACTGGATGCCCTTCGGCGTCCCGGTGGTTCCCGACGTGTACATGACGGTGGCCAGGTCGCCGATGCGTACCTCCTGTCGCCGTCGCGCCAATTCTTCCGGTGCGGTCTTCGTCGCCAGCTTCTCCAGGTGCGCGAACGCCATCACGTCGCCTTCATCCACCGGATCGAAGCTGATCACGCGTTGCAGGTCGGGCAGCTGCTCTCGGTTGTGCTGCACCTTGTGGAGCTGTTCGCGGCCCGACACGACCACCGTCCGCACCTTGGCATGGCGCAGGATGTAACCCACGTCGGTCTCGGTCGAGTTGGCGGGCACCATGACGTCAACGAGACCCGAGGTGAGGCACGCCAGGTCGGTGAGCGCCATTTCCAGCCGGTTGTCCGACAGAATCGCCACCGGCGCCACGGGGCTCTTGCTCTCCAGCGTCATGAGCCCCCGAGCCACGGTGTCGACCCGCGTGGCCACGTCACGCCAGGTGAGGCTCTTGCCCCCGCCCCGCCCCGGTAGCTCGAACAGGACCTTCGAGCCGTACGCTCTGGCGCGGTGCCGGAACAGGTGGCCCACCGTCAGGTGCGACGCGTCGACCGCGGCGAGGAAGCGGTCGGCCCACACGGGCACCTCGGACCGCTCGACGCGCTGCACCACGGCGGGCCGCCGCAGGAAATCGAGCACGTCCCACACAAGTCGCCGATACGGTTCGTCCGTGGTGTCGCCGGCCGCCACCCTGGCGGTGCATCGCTCGAGCAACGCCGCCAACCGGCCGAGGTCGACCTGGGCGAGCACCGCATCACTCCCGAGCGATTCCTGGAGCGCGTCGATCAGCTCGCGGTCGATCTGGTAGCTTCGCACGTCACGCGGATCCGCGCTGGCGGCATCGTCCAGGAGTGCCTCGACCTGCGGCACGGCCTCAGCCGCCTTCGGCGCAAGGCGATCCTTGGGAACGGTCATGACCGGTACCTGGCGGTCGAGTCGGGGACGGTCTTCGGCGTCGTGTCCGGCGGAGCCTTCGGTGTCGTGTCGCGAGGGGTAGTGTCGACCTGGCCCGCGCGCGGAAGTCCCGGGATGGCGAGCGACGGCACGCGCACGCCGACCGGCAGCCGCGCGGCCAGGGCCCGGATCTCGGCATCGAGCTGCGCTTCGAGCGCCGCGATTTCGGCCACCCGTGGCGCGATCTCGTCCATCGCCTTGGCGCGCGCCGCTTCGGCCATGGCCCGAGCCCGGGCCATCTCCGTCTGCACCAGGGAGTCCACTTTGGCCCGCACCTGCTGCTCGGCCCGCTCGACTTCGCGCCCTAACTCGCGACGCAGGCTCTGGGCGATCGTCTCACCCACGTTGGACCGCACGGCCAGCGAGGGCCGAGTAACGGTGCCGGAGAGCCGAACATCGATCTCCACGTTGTCGATGCCGGCAACCGTGCGCCACAACAAGTCGTCGGCCCACGCCTTGGTGCCGATGCGGAGCGCGGCGGGATCGGCTGGAGCAGCTGCCGTGAGCCGTTCCCAGCGCACATTGGGCGACCGCCACAGCCAACGGGCCTGCAGCTGCTCACCGGTACGTGACAGCGACAGCGACGAGAGACCACTTCCCAAATTCAGCCGCGCCCCGAGCGGCGCGAGCGTGAGGGAGGGAAGCGAGATACCCTGGAGGTCGGCGGTGAGCGAATCGCGAACGGGACGCGAGGCGTGATCCAAGAGCGCCGCGACCCGGATGTCTCGTGGCCCGCGCGCCGCTTCAGTGCGCGACGCGAGGAGGGAGATGGGCGTGCGGGTGAGCATCGGATCCGACGTGAGCCCCGTGATCCGGGCCGCGTAGTTGCCGGCGGCCGCACCGGTCCCGCCGAGGGCGAGGCTCGCCTCACCGTGCTCCACGAGGAATCGCGGCGTGGACGCTCCCGTGGGGAACAGCACCGTCGTACCGCGCCGGCGCGCGCGACGCGGGCCGGCATACCGTCGGGGGTTGAGGCCGGGCGGCACGTATTCCTCCGCCACGCGCAGCCAGTAGAGCACGGGCTTGACCCAGCCCAGGGCCGCCTCGCCGAAGATCGCGGGCGAGACTTGCGGACCTTCCAGCGACGGAAGCTTGAGCAGTCCGCGGGCGAACGCGATGTCGGCGTCCCGCGCGTCGGCCAGACCCTGGACCAATCCCCGCACGTCGGCGACGCCGCTGCGCGCCGACGAGTCGAGGGCGGACACCCGGGTCCGGAGTTGGGTGATAGCCGTGAGCCTCGAGCGCGCGTTGGTGCCCAGCGCCGTAACACCCGCCACGCCGAGCCGCGCGGGATCGGCCGCGCGCAGCTCGGCGATGAGCATCCGGGTGGAATCGATCTGCGGCCGCGGGTCGAGCGCCCGGATCTGCTGATCCCACGACCGCACGAGCGAGTCACTCGCTCCGACGATCGCTCGAGCCTGCGCCAACGTCTGAAGACTCTCGGGTCGAATGGCGCCGACGTTCACCACTTGGCCCAACCCCTCGAGACTGAACGACGGGATACGGATCTGCCGCGCCCAGCGATCGATGTCCCGTTTGATCTGCCCACTGCCGGGCGGCGGATTCTTCAATTCGCCTGACTCCGTGCGCGGCGTGCCGAACCGCATATCCCGAAGCGCCACGGTATCCACGTGCAGCTTCTTCTCGAGCAGCGGCCGCATCCGCACGTTGAGCACGATCTCTCGTGCTTCGATCAGGTTCGTCATCGGCTTGTCGGGGTTGGTGACCTGCAGGCCGCGTAACACGACCACGCCGTCACCCAAGCGCACGTCGGCGCTGGCGAGATCGACGCGTGCGCCCACGATGTAGGTACCCGAGCGCTCGACCGACCGCTCCACCAATTGGTCGAGGAACAGCCACAGCAACACGCCGAGCAGCACCAGCAGGATCCCGAGCGGGATCAAGGATTGCCAGCGGAACAGCTTGAGGCTCGCCATCAGGGCTGGAACAGCCGGTACACGTTGTACACCTTCGACGCCTTGACGGCCTTGAAGATCTTCCAGGTCGCGATCTTCGGGTACACGTGCGTGCGGTACTGCCCCACCCCGATGCGCGCGAGCACGTAGATCGGGATGGTCAGCCCCACCCACCCGACCAAGCTGCCCAGCACCACCGAGTTGTTGAGGTTGGCCAGCGACAGGATCGGCGTGTTGTAGATCGTGGTCCACAGCGGCGTGAGCTCGCCCGCATCGAGCAGCAGGGCCCGGCCGATGGCGTCGAACGCGGGATCCAGCAGGAATCCCACGGGCGTCATCAGCAGCCAACCGAGGAACGCGCCGGGCACCGATACGCGGAACACGGCGATGGCGGCGATGAACAGCAGGCTGTGCAGGTTGGCAATCGGTGTCAGACCGAGTGCGGCGCCCAAGGTGAACCCGACCGCCACCTGACCCGGCGTCCCTTCCGAGTTCAGCGCCCGGACGAGGTATTGGACGATCTTGAGGATGGTGAACACTACACGAATAGTCGAAACCCCGAGGGAGCTTGTCTAGGGGGTGCCACCCGTTCCGATCGCCCGGGTGGACCCCCGCATCCCACGTTGCTCCCCGGCCAGCTACTTTTCCTGCCACTATGCACTCCCTCGAGCCCATCCTCCGTCCGCAGTCCATTGCCGTCATCGGCGCCTCGCGCCAACAGAACACGATCGGCTGGCAGATCCTGGACAACCTGTTACGACGCGGCTTTCAGGGTCCCGTCTATCCGGTGAACCCCAAGGCGACGTCGATCCACTCGATCCCGGCGTTCCCCTCGATCACCGCGGTCCCGGTACCCGTCGACCTCGCCGTGATCGTGGTGCCCAAGGACCACGTTGCCGCCGTGGCGCGCGAGTGCGTCGAGGCCGGCGTGAAGGGCCTCGTGGTCATTTCGGCCGGGTTCAAAGAGGTCGGAGGCGCGGGGATCGACCGCGAGCGGGAGCTCGTGGAGCTGGTGCGGGACGCGGGGGTTCGTATGGTCGGCCCCAACTGCTTGGGCGTGATCAACAACAACCCCGACGTGTCGATGAACGCCACGTTTGCGCCCGCGACCCCACCGCTGGGGCCGGTGGGGTTCATCAGCCAGTCGGGCGCGATGGGTGCCAGCATCTTGGACTACGCCGAGAGCCTCGGGATCGGGATCTCGATGTTCGTGTCCAGCGGCAACAAGGCCGACGTGAGCGGCAACGACCTGCTGGAGTACTGGGAATCCGACCCCAACACCGGCGTCGTATTGATGTATCTCGAGAGCTTCGGCAACCCGGCTCGCTTCGTCGAACTGGGACGCCGCATCACGCGGCACAAGCCGATCTGCGTGGTGAAGTCCGGCAGGACCGGTGCAGGGGCCCTGGCGGCCGCGTCACACACCGGCGCGCTCGGCGGAACCGAGCTCGCCACGGACGCGCTGATCGCGCAGGCTGGCGCCATTCGCGCGCAGTCGGTCAATCATCTGTTCGATTTGGCGATGGCCTTTTCCAACCAGCCGCTCCCGTCGGGGAACCGTGTGGCGATCGTCACCAATGCCGGCGGGCCGGGAATCATCGCCGCCGACGCCTGCGAGGCTGCCGGGCTTCGCGTGGTAGCGCTCGCGGCCGAAACCAAGGACAAGCTCCGCACGCGCCTCCCGGAAGAGGCAAGTGTCAACAATCCGGTGGACTTGATCGCGAGTGCCACACCGCAGAGTTACGAGTTCGCGCTCGACTGCGTGTTCGAGGACCCGAATATCGACGCGGCGATCGCGGCCTTCGTCCCGCCGCTCGGCATTCAGACCAAGGACGTCGCGGCTGCGATCGTGCGGGTGAACGAGCGGTACGCCGCCAAACCGCTGCTGGCCGTGTTGATGGGTCGGCAAGGGCTGCCGGCGGGACTCACGGAGCTGCACGAGGCGCGGATTCCCGCATACATCTTTCCGGAATCGGCCGCCCGGGCGCTCGCCGCCATGTGGCGCTTCCGCCAGACCGCCGAGCGGGATCCCGGTACGGCGGTCACGTTCGACACCGATGATGGTGCGGTGGCCGAGATCATCGATGCAACCGTGGCGGCCGGTCACACCAAACTGAGCGAGCCGGATGCGTTGCGCGTGCTCGAGGCGTACGGCATCCCGACGGTCCCGTGGCGCTTCGTATCATCGGAGGGGAGCCGCGGCTTGGCGCCCGCTGTGGCGGATGCCGCCGGCGACCTCGGCTTTCCAGTCGCGCTCAAGATCGTGAGTCCGGACATCACGCACAAAACCGAGATGGGTGGCGTGGCGCTGGGCATCGCGAGCAAGGCCGAAACCGAGCGAGCGGTGCGCGGGATGGTGAAGCAGGTGGGCGAGCGCCCGACCGGGAACCGCCGCGCGCGCGCGGCAACGAGAGACGGCATCCTGGTGCAGCGAATGGCCGGGCGCGGCACCGAGACCATCGTCGGCCTCACACGCGTGCCGCAAGTGGGCGCGCTCGTCATGTTCGGACTCGGGGGGATCTACGTCGAGGTCATGCGGGACGTGGTGTTGCGGTTGACCCCGCTACTGGATACCGATGCCCACGCCATGATCCGCGACGTGAAGATGTTCAAGCTGCTGGAGGGTGTTCGCGGTGAAGCCCCGCGCGATCTCGACGCATTGGCCGATGCCATTCTTCGGATCGCCCAGCTCGCCGACCGCCATCCGAGAATCGTCGAGATGGACATCAACCCGCTCGTGGCGCGCGCGGACGGCGTCGAGGCCATCGACGCCCGAGTGCAGGTGAGCGGCTAAGAGGGGCCGGCTGGCTGGCGGGGTCGGCTGCTCCGTCCCCAGGGACGGTGATCAGCCGCCGCCCGTGTCGCCGATCGCGGGCCTGTCACGACGGTGAGCTGATCCAGCCAGTACGCGTCATCGTCCCGATGGGCCACCACCACCTGCCCGTAGTCTGCCTTCCGATGCGCGCGATGGTACTTCATGTAGAGGTAGCGGTCGTCCACCCCGAAGATCTCGATCTTGCCGGTCCGGTGTGACATGGCGAACCGGGCGCGCTTGGCCAGACCGGACACCTGTCGATTGGCCTCCGTGAAGATCTGGTACCCTTCGACGATGGGAACTTCGTAGGGCTCGTTGCCCGCGGTGGGGCGCCCCTGAAACACGTAATACTGCGGGCATCCCATGAACGACAGTTCGCGAAACAGGGCAGCGAGAACGCGAGGATCGTCGTTCACGCCGCGAACGATCGGGCACTGATTGACCGTCATCGCCCCGGCGTCGCGCAACACCTTGATTGCACGCCGCGCCTCGGGCGTGAGCTCACGCGGATGATCGAAGTGGTTCATGATGTAGATCTGCGTGCCGTCATCGCAGAACGTCTTGATCATGGCCGGGAGCGACGGGTCGTCGAGCACCCGGAACGGGTTGAACGCCGCCATCTTGGTGCCGATGCGCACGATCCGCACGTGCGGCACCGCCACGAGATCGCTGATGATCTGCTCCAGCCGCCGAGTCGACAGGATGAGCGGGTCGCCGCCGGTGAGGAGGACGTTCGTGATCTCCTCGTGTTCCTTGATATAGCGGAGCCCGGGGCGATGATCGATCGACGCGTCATCGTTGTCGTTCATGAACAGCCGCTTGCGGAAGCAGTAGCGGCAGTACGCGCCGCACACCTCGTTCACGAGGAGCAGCGCCGTGTCCGTGTACTTGTGCTGGCAGCCGCGCACGGGCGTGTAGCTCGCCTCGTGGCTGGCGTCGAGATCGCCCCACTCGTTGAGCTCGTTCTCGAGCGGAATGACCAGCCGACGCAGCGGATCGTCGGGATCGTCCCAATCGATGAGGCGTTCGTAGTAGGAATTGAGCCGGAACGCGTACCGCGCCGCCACGGGTTCGAGGCGACGACGTTCCTCGGGGGTCAGGCCGTCGAGCTTGGACAGGTGGGTGGTGTAGCGCACCCTCATGATGCCTCCCATGTCGGCTCGGAGTGGCGGGGTCAGGTAACCCGTGTCGCGCTAACGCGCCTCGTGCGAAATTAACATATGCAACATACCCCGCGACGCGGGGCCTTCACAACCGCTCGATCGCCAAGTTACCGCCGAATAGAGAGTTACAGGTGCACGTCTTCCTCACGGGTGGCACAGGCTTCATTGGATCGCATCTCGTCAGCTCCCTCGTGGCACGGGGCGACCACTGTGTCGTGCTGTCGCGGTCGGGGCGGGATCACTGGCACGAGACCAGGGTTCGAGTGATCGCTGGCGATCCGACACAGCCCGGACCGTGGCAGCAGGACGTGGCAGCATGCGATGCCGTGGTCAATCTGGCGGGTGCGCGCATCGTCGATCCGCCGCAGCGTTGGACCGCCGCACGCAAAGCCCTGTTGCGCGCGAGCCGTGTGGACACGACGAGACAGGTGGTGGACGCGATTCGCGGCGCCGCCTCACCTCCCCACCTCGTGAGCGTGTCAGCGATCGGCTACTACGGCCCGCGGGGC
>JBFIHA010000053.1:0-15864 GCA_041602035.1 Gemmatimonadales bacterium
CGGTGCACTTCACACCGGGCTCCGCCGCCATCCAGTTCCTGGAACACGGCGCCGACACGGCGCGGCCGCCCATCGCCGCGGACTATGTCCGCTACGCCAAGCTCGTCACTCGGCTGGACAACCTCGCGTTTCAGAGCACCGCGCTGGTCCCGTCCGACGTACCGGAAAAGATCTCGGACAGCTATCGACTGTACCTGAGCCTGCTGTTGGGGGAGAAGCCGGTGGTGACTGGTGCGTTCACGATCGAGGCCTTCGACGTAATGCGGGACCTACAGCTGGCGGTGCGCGGCTCGACGGAAGCGCTCAAGGCAAAACCGCTCACCATCTTCTCCTGCTGTCCCACCGCACCGCTCAAGTGGAGCGACGTGACGTCGCAGAACGTGGTGGACTGCGCCAAGCACGGCATCCCCGTGGAGTACGTCTCCATGCCTCTCCAAGGGTTCGTGGCGCCGGTGACGATCGTGGGCACGCTGGTGCAGCACACGGCCGAGACGCTGAGTGGCATCGTGATCAGCCAGCTCACCAGCCCCGGCACACCGGCCCTCTACGGCGGCTCACCTGCGGCGTTCGACATCCGCTACGAGACGACGCCGATGGGCGCGGTAGAGACGATGATGGTCGAGTGCGCCTACAACGAGATCGGCAAATACCTTGGTCTCCCGACCCAGGCGTACATGGGATTGAGCGATGCCAAACTGCTCGACGCGCAGAGCGGCCTCGAGACGTCGATGGGTGCCACTCTGGCGGCACTCGCCGGGGTGAACAGCGTCTCCGGCCCCGGCATGCTGGACTTCGAGAGTTGCGTGAGCCTGGAAAAGCTGGTGGTGGACAACGAGATCTGCGGCATGACCAGGCGGCTGATCGCCGGCATCGAGGCGAGGGAGGACTTCCCCGCCCTGGGTCGGTTCGAGGAGCTGCTCCAGGACAAGCACCTGCTGATCTCCGATCACACGCGCAAGTACTTAAAGGACGAGATCCGATTCCCGGGACCCGCCATCGACCGCGCGAACCGCGCACGGTGGCACGAGGAAGGCGCGCGAACGCTCGGTGAGCGCGCGCACGCCGAAGTCGAGCGGCTCGTGGCGCAATGCGCCCCGTCGCGCCTTCCGGACGACGCGAAAGCAGAGCTGACCCGACGCATGACCGCGGAGGCCCGGCGCTACGGGATGGACACCCTGCCGGCATGAGCGCGTACCGGTGATCATCGAGCTGTCGATCGCCGACACCGCGCCCGATCGGGACGCGGTGCTCGCGAGCCTCGGCATTCCGACCGACCGGCCGGTCCCCGAACACATCCAGCGGCTTTATGCGACGGCCTCGGCGCGCTTCAAAGAGACCGCGACTCCCGTGGGGATCGTGAGCGAGATCAGCTCGGAGGACTTCGCCGCGGTCTACGAAGGCGAAGGGTACAACGAGCCGGATTCGGTGGTGGGAGACGTGTTCCCGCGCACGCCGCACCTGGCGCTGTTCGCCGCAACACTGGGCGCGGACACGAGCCGAGCGATCGCCGCGGGCTTTGAGTCCCACGACTTCGCCCTGGCGTCGATGCTGGACGCCGTGGCATCGGATTCTGCCGATCGCGCCGCGGACGTCTTGGAACGGCGGTACGAGTCGGCGCTGCGTCAAGACGGGCGCCTGACCGAAGATGGCGCGGCGCTCAGGTACAGTCCGGGCTATTGCGGGTGGCATACCAGCGGTCAGAAGCGGCTGTTCGGGTACCTCGAGCCAGAGACGATCGGGATCACGCTCACCGAGAGCTGCCTCATGCAACCGCTCAAATCCGTCTCGGGCGTGATCCTGGCAGGACCCAGGGAGATCCATAGATTTTCACCCAACTATTCGTTCTGCCGACACTGCGAAACGCACGAGTGCCGAGAACGCCTGCGGGCACTGTTCGGCCGATCGCACGGCGATCCACATGGAGAGCCCTCATGAAGGTCCTCGCCGAGTTGGCCCAGGCGGTCATCGACGGCAACCACGCGCGTGCCGGCGAGCTCACCCAGCAGGTGATCGCGCAGGACGTGCCGCCTAAGACCATTCTCGACGACGGGCTCATTGCGGGCATGAACGTCGTGGGCGAGCGGTTCCGGGTGCACGACATCTTCCTGCCCGACGTATTGCTCGCGGCCAAGGCCATGTACGCTGGGATGAACCACCTGCAGCCGCTGCTCATTGCCGAAGGGATTCCGCTAATCGGCAAGGTCGTGATCGGAACCGTGCGGGGAGACCTGCATGACATCGGCAAGAATCTCGTCGGCATCATGCTGCGTGGTGCCGGCTTCGAGGTCATCGACCTCGGGAACGACGTGTCGCCCGAGGAGATGGTGCAGGCTGCGAAGGAGCACGGGGCACCCGTGATCGGTATGTCCGCGCTGCTCACCACGACCATGCCGGTGATGCGCGAGGTGGTCGAGCGGTTGCGGGACGACAAGCTGAGCACCGACATCAAGACCATCGTCGGTGGAGCGCCGTTGACACAAGCGTTCGCCGATAAGATCGGCGCGACCGCTTACGGGTTCGATGCCGCCAACGCCGTCGACGTCGTGAAACGGTTGAGCGGGTTGTCCTGAGGTGCGGCCGTTCGCCGAGCGACTGCAAGCCGGGGACGTCTTGGTGGGCGACGGTGCCACCGGCACGATGCTGCTGGAGCGCGTGCTCGACGATGGACAGGCCCCGGAGGCGGCCACGCTCTCCCATCCCGACGTGCTGACGGAATTGGCTCGGCTGTATGTCGAGGCCGGTGCCGAGATCGTCGAGACCAACACCTTCGGTGGATCGCCCCTCAAGCTCGCCCTCTCCAGGGTCGAGGGCACCGTTGACGAGGTCAACCGCATGGCGGTGGCAGCCGCCCGTGCCGGTGCCGGGGACCGTGCCTATGTGGCGGCCTCCTGCGGCCCGTGCGGTCAGCTGCTCGAGCCGCACGGTGACACGGCGCCCGCCGCGGTGTACGACAGCTTCCTTCACCAGATGAGCGTGTTGCTCGAGGCCGGCGTGGACTGCGTGTTCGTCGAGACGATGACCGACCTCACCGAGGCAACGCTCGCCATCCGCGCCGCAAAGGACGTGGCCGCCGACCTGCCGGTCGCCGCCATGATGACGTTCGACCGCACGCCGCGCGGGTTCTTCACCATCATGGGCGTCTCGGTGACCAAGGCGGCGGCCGGGCTTGCCGATGCCGGCGCCGATGCCGTGGGATCGAACTGCGGAAACGGAATCGAACACATGATCGACATCGCCCGCGAGTTCCGCCGCCACACCGAGCTGCCGTTGATCATTCAACCCAACGCCGGATTGCCGCAGACCACCGACGGTGGCATCGT
The DNA here is from genome assembly GCA_041602035.1 of Gemmatimonadales bacterium. GTDB lineage: Bacteria > Gemmatimonadota > Gemmatimonadetes > Gemmatimonadales > GWC2-71-9 > JAOTVV01. Next base: position 3,321 of record JBFIHA010000053.1, read on the forward strand.
GTACGACGAAACGCCGGCGTTCATGGCCGACAGGGCGCGTGCGCTGGTGGAGCTGGGCGTTGCGGTCATCGGCGGCTGTTGCGGCACCACGCCGGACCACATCCGCGCCATCCGTACCATCGTCGACGAGCTGAGGAGCTGAGCATGCCCATGGAGCTGAACGGCCTGGATTGGGCCGTCATCGTCGCGTATCTCGCGTTCGCCTTCGGCGTCGGGCTCCTGTTTCGGGCACGCGCGGGACGAGGCATCGCCGAGTTCTTCCTGTCGGGCCGCTCCCTACCCTGGTGGATCGCCGGCACATCCATGGTTGCCACCACGTTCGCCGCCGACACCCCGCTCGCCGTGACCGGCCTCGTGGCCCGCCACGGCCTGGCCGGCAACTGGTTCTGGTGGGCATTCGCGCTCGGTGGCATGATCACGGTGTTCGTGTACGCCAGGCTCTGGCGCCGCGCGGAGGTCGTGACCGACGTGGAGCTGATCGAGCTGCGTTATGGTGGGAAGCCGGCCGCCTTTCTCCGCGGGTTTCGGGCGCTCTACATCGCGCTGCTCGTAAACGCGATCATCATCGGGTGGGTGACCGGGGCGATGATTACGGTGCTGCAGCAGACCGTGTTCGCCGGCCGGAGCGGTGGGGCGGGAAGCGAATGGCTGTTCATCGTGATCCTGCTCGGCATCGTGGGCGTGTACTCCACCCTGGCGGGCCTGTGGGGCGTGGCCATCACGGACTTCGTACAGTTCTTCCTGGCCATGGCCGGCTCTATTGCGTTGGCGGTGCTGGCCGTAAATCACCTCGGCGGCATGGATCGCATGCGGGAGCAGGTCGTAGCCGCCTTTCCGCAAGGGGACGAGGCGTTCCGCTTCCTTCCCAATTTTTCGGCCGATGATCCCTGGATGCCGATCGGGATCTTTTTGGTGATGCTGTTCGTGCAGTGGTGGGCCTCGTGGTATCCCGGTGCCGAGCCGGGTGGCGGCGGGTACGTGGTGCAGCGGATGGCGTCGGCCAAGGACGAGCGGCATTCGGTGCTCGCCACGCTGTGGTTCCAGATCGCTCACTACTGCGTGCGGCCGTGGCCCTGGTTGCTCGTGGCGTTCGCCGCGCTCGCGCTCTACCCGGACTTGCGCACAGCCTCGGATCCGGGGGTTGGGTACCCGAGCGTGATCCGCGACCTCGCACCGGCCGGCCTGCGCGGTCTCATCCTGGTGGCATTCTTCGCGGCGTTCATGTCCACCATCTCGACCCAGGTCAACTGGGGCGCGTCGTATCTGGTCAACGATTTCTATAAACGGTTCCTCAGACCCGACGCCGACGACCGGCACCTCACGCGCGTCTCGCGTGCGGCGTCGCTGCTCGTGCTGGGGGTCGGGAGTGTGGCGGCCTGGATCATGCGCGACATCTCGGTGGACGAGGCGTGGAAGATCCTCGCCGCGTTGGGCGCTGGTACCGGAGCGGTCTTCATGCTGCGCTGGTTCTGGTGGCGCATCAATGCGTGGACCGAGATCGCTGCCATGGTCGTGTCACTCGGCGCGTTCGTCATCGTGAGTCGGTTCGTCGAGGCGAACGAATACCGGATGGCCCTGGTGGCCGGTATCACGATCGTGGCGTGGCTCGCCGTGACCTACCTGACCGCGCCGGAAGGCCGAGAAACCCTGGAGTCCTTCTATCGCAAAGTCCGTCCGGCCGCGTTTGGCTGGGGGCCGGTGGCGCATGCACTTCCCGACGTCCAACCGGACCGCCACCTGGGCCTCTCGCTCGTGGCTGCCCTCCTCGCCGCAGGCATCGTGTACTGCACGCTCCCCGCCGTGGGCCTGCTGCTGTTCGGCGAGTTCGGCAGAGGAGCGCTGGCATTGACCGGCGCGGTGGCGTGTGCGATCGGCGTCGCCGTGGTCCTCAGGCGGATCGGCTGGGCACGGATCGTGGTCTGACCGCCGGACGCAGGGCGCAGGGCGCAACACTGCCGCCAGTAGCCTACGCGTGGTAGGCACCGTGCTCGATCACCACGGCACTCATAAAGTCGACCAGTTCGGGCTTCACCCTCGGCGCCACCGAGCACGCCGAGCTCAGGATGTAGCCGCCACCGGGCGCAGCGACGCGAAGGCGGTGCAGCACGGCCGCGCGCACCGCGTTCCGGTCACCGTGCAGCAGCGTGTTCACCGGATCGATGTTCCCTTTGATGAACGCCCTCCCCTTCAACTGCGCGACGGCGTCTTCCAACTCCACGGTGCCGATCGGCGGTGGATCGAGCGTGTCGACGCCCTCGGTGCCGGTCTCGAGCATCAAGTCCAGCCGGTCACCGATGCCCCCACACGTGTGGGTGTACAGCTTCACCCCGGGATGGCGATCGTGGACGCTCGCGATGAGCCGACGCTCGTGCGGCAGCACGAACTCGGTGTACTGCTGTGGAGAGATAAACCCGCTGCCGGCAAACGCCGAGGAGATGAGCACGGCGTCGACGCCGGCTCCCGCCTGGCGGCACGCGAGATCAATTGCTCCATCGGTCAGGCGGTCCAGGCAGATATGCACCTTCGCCGGATCTTCACGTAGCGCCACGAGCGCGCCCTCGTAGTCCAGGAGTTCCAAGAACTGGGAGAACGGGCTGAACACCTCGCCGTGGACGGACACATCGCCCCGGGTCTTCTCGAGGACTGCGGTGATGGCGTCGAGATGGTAGGGAGGGAACCACCCGGCGATCGACTGCGGCTCTGTGGCGAACCCCCAGCGGAACGGATGCGTAATGCTCGTGGTGTCCCACGGCTCCACGTACCACAGCTGCTCGGGATCGAGGGCGTCGAACGCGGGGAACGGTCGCGACCCGTCGGGTTGGAAGTGGTGCGGGTTCTCGTCGGGCGGTATACGCGTGTAGCTGCCGTTCTTCCAACGAACCCGTATTCCCCGATGATCGTTCTCGAGTCGCTGGATATGTCGCTCGAAGTTGGGATCGCGACCTGGCAGATTCACGAGGATACCGTCGAACCGATACCGCCGTTGCAGCTCGACCAGGGCCTCAGCGAACGCATCCGACCGGTACCAAATGTCGAATGGTGATGGGCCGGCGTTCAGGAAGTAGTGGCCGATCGCGAGCTGGCAGAAGACCGGCACGCGATCGGGGACCTCGAGGTTCATGGCCTTCAGGACCCGCGCGCGACTGTTCATAGCTCTTGGGATCCCGGGATCAACGGCCTAGCGCTCACCCCCCTAACCGCCCGACCGCTCATCCGCCCAACCGCTGAACTTCCTCCCTCACACGATTCGCCCACAGGCACGCCGGCTCGGCGTTCGCGAACACCTGCATGGCTTTCCGCAGCTCGCGTACCGCATCGCCGCGCTTGCCCTGATCGCGCAGGACCAGTGCGTACTCGTACAGCGTGACGGGGTGATACGGCCGCTGGCGCAGGAGCTCCTGCAATCGATTCGTGGCGTCATCGAGCTGGCCGGTCTTCCGCTCGCACCTGGCGAGTCCCAGTGACGCCTCGCGCAGCGTGGGCTGCAACTCGAGCGCTCGCCGATAGCGAGGCATGGCCTGGTCGCACGCGCCGCGCAGCTCCGAGGCGAGCGCCACTGCGCGCTCTCGCTCCCCCCGGAACTCACCCACCCCAAACCGTACCATGAGGGTATCGATCTGCGTGAGCGCGGCCTCGATGCTATCTGCGTCTTCCAGCTCCTCCGCAATCGTCAATCGACCCAGGCCCAGCAGGGCATCGAACGGCCCCGAGAGCTGCATGGTCAGCGTCCGCAGTGTGTCCCGTGCGACAGCCACCCGACCAGCACGCACGTACTGGCCCAACCCATCCAGCTTCAGCTGCAACTGATAGAATGGGATCGCCGCCACGCCACCCTCGGACCAACTTCGCTCCATGTACTCGACGGCCTGAGACAGCTCGCCGCGACGATCGTGATAGGACTGCAGTGCTCTGTAAACGTCGGCCCGCTCAGCCGGCGTACCCGCGGCACCGAGCGCCTGCTCCAGCCGTGTCCGCGCGTCATCGAACCGTCCGATGTCGAGCGATACTCGCGCGCTCCCAAGCAGTGCATCCACGGCGTCGGGATCGAGCAGCAGGGCGCGGTCGTACTGCTGCAACGCCCGTTCGTGGTCACCCAGCAGTGCCGATGCTCGCGCGATGGCCTCGTACGAATCCGGGTCCTCGGGGAAACGCGTGGCGTAGCGGCGATAGTACTGGAGCGCGCGGTCGCTCCCGCCCTGCACGAGCGCCGTATTGCCGAGTCGCAGCAGCAATTCCGACCGCGTGGTATCGAGCCCGTACATGGTTTCGAGTTGGACCGCCACGCTATCGTACTCGCCCTCCGCCTGGAACAGCAGCACCAGCACCTGCCGTGCCTGGAAATCATGGGGGTACAGCTCCGCATGCATTCGGGCCACGGCGAGTGCCCGTGCCGGATCCTGCCGTTGGAGCCGATAGTGGCTGGTCTTGGCGGCCAGTTGATAGATCTCTGGCAGTTTGTACGACAACCGGAGCGCCGTCTCGAGTGCCTCTCCGGCAGCGACCGTCTGATTCGCGAGTATCCTGGCCGCGAAGAGTTGAAGGTGTGCCAGCGCGAACAGCGAGTCCCGCGCCACCGCCCGCTCCAATGGTCCAACGGCCGCCTGCGGATTCGTCCGCAACATCGCCACTGCACCGGTCACGTAATCGCGGTAGGCCGCGAGGGAGCCGGTCAACGTTTCGGCGACGGGGAGATCGCGGGCATCCTCGAGTTGGGCGGCGGGCACGTCGAGATCACCCTTGAGCACTTCGGTCATGCGATCCACGAGCGCGAAGGGATCACCGCCCGAGAACTCGCGCTCCGCCAGGAGCTGTCCACGCCGAGTCTCGTACAGGCGTGTCGTGACCCGGAGATCGTCGCTCGCTCCGCTCACCGATCCGGTGAGGAACCACTCAAAATGCGTGTCGTTGGCGATCTGTCGCTGGAGCGTGAGCGGCACATTCAGTCCGTCACCGAAGCCCTCGCGCTCCAGTCGCTCGAGGACGTATTCGGGAGTAGTGACGTAGAAGAACAGGTCCTGGAGCAGATCGTGCCCCGTCGCCATCGGGATACCGTACTGCAGCCAAGTGAGTGACGTGTCGCTCTGCGGGTTGTCGAAGAAGAACAGCATCACGTTTTTGCGGAAGCCCGCCTTGGGAACCCGCCGGGTAATGACGTTGCCCTCCTCGTCACGGAGGGTCACTTCGGTGGTCGTCGCACCCAAATCCGTGCCGCCGAACAGCAGAAACAGAATGGCCGCAGCCAAGACAGCGTTTGCCGGCACGCCGACCTTCTCGGCGACCGACCACCCGTCGCCGCCGCGACGGTGGGCGAGCAGCATCACGCTGGGGAGCAGCAACAGCAGCGCCACGCCAACAAACGTCGTGAGGTGCGGAGACAGCGCCAGCTGCCCCACGAGCCACTTGGTGAGCGCCACGCCGAGCACGGCGGCCGCGACGTAGATCGCGACAACACGGGCCGCGCGCCGGCCCAGGAACGCCGTCCACCACGGACCCGAGCCCACGGCCTGGTGCGCGCTGTCGGACGAGGCGTCATCCAGGGCGTGGGTGAGATCCTTGGCGGACTGAATGCGCTCCTGAGGCGCCTTCGCGAGCAAGCACTCCACCACCGCCGCAACGCCACGGGGAACGTCCTTTGCCGCGACCGCCAACGACGGCACGGGCTCCATCACCTGCCGTGCCAGCGTGCGCTGTGGCGTGTCGCCGCCGAACGGCGCCTTGCCCGAGAGCATCTCGTACAAGACGCACCCGAGCGAGTAGAGGTCGCTGCGCCCGTCGACCTTGGAGTCCCCGCTCGCCTGCTCGGGACTCATGTAGGCGGGCGTGCCCACGGCGAGCCCGATGGCCGTGAGTTGCTCGCCGCCGGCGGCCTCGGCCGCGCGGGCCACTCCGAAATCGGCCACCATCGCCGTGCCGCCGGCCAAGAGGATGTTCTCTGGCTTGATGTCACGGTGGACCACGTCGCGCTCGTGCGCGAATTCGAGCGCCGTCGCCACCTGCCGCGCGATCCGCACCGCGTCGGCCGACGGAAGCTGCTGCTCGCGGGTGAGCCGTGCACGGAGACTCTCGCCCTCGACGTACGGCATCACGTAGTAGAGGAGCCCGTCCGCCTCACCCGAGTCATACACGGCCACGATGTGGGGATGCTGCAGATTGGCGGTCAGCTGGACTTCCCGAAGGAACCGCTCGGTGCCCAAGTGGGCTGCCAGCTCGGGCCTGAGCACCTTGATGGCAACCTTCCGATCGTGCTTGAGGTCCCTGGCCAGATATACGGTCGCCATCCCGCCACGGCCGATTTCGCGGTCGAGCGCGTAGTGGTCCTCGAGTGCGCGTTTGATGCGGTTGATATCGGTCATCCCCAGAGCTCCCGCTTGCCCAACCTTGAAATGTAGCGCTGATGCTCCCTACGAGCAGACGCCGTGGTTGGAGTCAGGCGAAGCGGTTCGGGCGGTTGGGCGATTAGGCCGTTGGGCAGTTGAGATCGATTGATCGTGGGATCGACGGATCGTGGGATCGGGCCGCACTTCCCGGCCCTCCCTTGTTCCCCTTTCCCCCCCTCTTCCCGCTTCCCCAAACCACGCTTCAGGCTTCCCGTTTCAGCCAGACTTCGAACGCCCTTTTCCCCGTTCCGCAATGACCTGAATCACCCCGAAAACTCGTGTGTTTCTTCGGGTTGCCGGGCATCGCCCCGCGGTCCATGTTGGAGATCCTGCCATTCCCCGGACCGGAGTCCGTCCATGCGCACGCTCCGCCTGTTCCGACGTGCTGCTGTCACCGTCACCATCGCGCTCACCGCCGGCGTCTGGTACGGCTGCTCCGATAGCGCCCTGGATCCCCTTGCCGGACCCGAGAGCCCGACGCTTGGGGCCGCCGAACTGCAGGGGGTGCAGACCGCGCTCGCAGCGCAGCAACGCCACACCGCGGTGCTCCTGCGCACCCCGGGCGTGATCGGGACGGCCGTCGGATTCCTGCCCAACGGCCGGATCGGCGTGCGCATCTTCGTGGCCCATGCCGGCGTGCCGAACCTGCCGGCCGTGTTGGACGGCGTACCGACCTCGCGAGAGGTAACGGGCATGTTGGTGGCGCTCAGCGACCCGACCACTCGCCAGCGACCCGCACCGGTGGGCTTCTCGGTTGGGCATCCGGCCATTACGGCTGGTACCATCGGGGCTCGCGTAGTGGACGGATCGGGGAACACGTACATCCTGAGCAACAACCACGTGCTGGCCAACAGCAATGATGCCCAACTCGGCGATCCGGCCTACCAGCCGGGGCCGTTCGACGGCGGGACGGCGGCCGATCAGATCGCCACGCTGTCGGCGTTCCAGCCACTCGACTTTCTCGGCGGGCTCAACACCATCGACGCTGCTCTCGCGAGCGCCGTCCCCGCCGACGTGAGCAACGCCACGCCAGGTGACGACGGCTATGGCGCGCCTAGCTCCGCGATCTTCGGCGACGCGGACGGTGACGGCTTCTTCGACGATCCCATGGCGCTCCTCGGCCTTTCGGTACAGAAGTACGGTCGCACCACGGGACTCACGTCGGGACAGATCACGGGCATCAATGCGCAACTCACGATCTGCTACGAAGTGCAGTTCATCTTCTGCGTGAAGCCCGCGACATTCGTCGATCAGCTTATCATCGAGCCGGCCGGGTTCAGTGCCGGCGGCGACTCCGGTTCGCTCATCGTGACGTCCGATGGCAACAACAGCCCCGTGGGGTTGCTGTTCGCCGGGAATGAGACCCAGACCATCGCCAACCGCATCGACCTGGTGCTCGATCACTTTGGCGTCACGATCGACGGCACGCCGCCGGGGCCGCCGGTCACCGACGTGGCCGTCACCGACGTGAGTGCCACCGCCGAGGTCGTGCAGGGCAACGTCGCCGGCGTCAATGTCACGCTCACGAACACCGGGAACCAGAACGTCGCGTCCAGCTTCAACGTGGTGCTCGTGGACGACACCGACGGCGTCACGGTCGGCACGCAGAGCGTGGCCGGTCTCGCGCCGGGGGCCAGCACCACCGTGAGCTTCGACTGGAACACGGCCACGAGCTCAATCGGCACGCACACGCTCATCGCCCACCACGAGCTGACGGACGACGATCCGTCCAACGATCAGGGCTCGACCACCGTCATCGTGAACGACGTTCCGGTGCCGGTGCTGGACCTCGCCGTCACCAACGTGTCGGCCGTGTCGGAGCTGGTGCAAGGCAACCTCGCTGGTATCAACGTCACGGTGCGCAACGTGGGTGACCTGGCCATGACCAGCGCCTTCGACGTGACCGTGACCGACGCCACCGACGGCGTGAACGTCGGCAGCAAGAGCGTCGCCGGGCTCGCCGTGGGCGCCCAGACTACCGTGACCATCAACTGGAACACGGCCTCGAGCTCGCTCGGTTTGCACACCCTCGTCGGGCGGCACCAGGTGCCCGATGCCAACGCGTCGAACGACGAGGGCTCGACGACCATCCGCGTGAAGGACGAGTTCGGCAACTCGCCGATCACGGACATTGCCGTGACAGGCGTCAGCGCCCCGACGGTGATTCAAGGCGACCTCGCGCCAGTGACCGTGACAATCGAGAATGTCGGGAACCAGGACGTCAGCGCCCCGTTCGGGGTGACCTTGGTGGACGACACCGACGGCGTAACGATCGGCACGGAATCCGTGGCGGGGCTCGCGGCGGGCGTCACGACGACCGTCACGATCGAGTGGAACACGGCATCCAGCTCAATCGGCAACCACACCCTCACCGCCAGCCATGATCTGGCCGATGAGAACGCGTCCAACGATCAGGCATCGACCATCGTGACCGTGAACGATCCCGGCGGCCCGGCGCCGGTCACCGATATTGCCGTCACCAGTGTCACCGCCGTCGCGGAGCTGGTTCAGGGCAGCATCGCCGGCGTGAACGTGACGGTTCGCAATGTGGGGAACCAGGCGGTCGGTGCCACGTTCACGGTGACCGTGGCCGACGCTACCGACGGCGTCACCATCGGCAGCACGACGGTCGCCGGGCTCGCCGTCGGCGCGCAGACGACGGTGACCATCAACTGGAATACGACCGGCGCCTCGATCGGGCCGCACACCATCACCGGCACCCATGACTTCGCGGACGACAACGCAGCCAACGACCAGGGCTCGACCGTCATCACGGTCACCGATCCGGGCGGTACCGCCAATACCGACATCGCGATCACCAGCGTCAGCGCCGTATCGCAGCTGGTGCAGGGCAACATCGCCGGCGTCAACATCACCGTACGCAACGTGGGCGACCAGAACGTCGGCGCGACGTTCACCGTCACGCTGGTGGACGATACCGACGGCGTGACCATCGGGTCCCAGAGCGTCGCGGGCCTGGCGGTCGGTGCGCAAACGACGGTGACCATCAACTGGAACACGGCCACGAGCTCGCTCGGCCTGCATACGCTGACGGCGAGCCACGACTACCCGGATGACGATCCGGCGAACGACCAGGGGTCGACCACCGTCCGGGTGACGGACTCGAGCGGCAACTCGCCGATCACCGACCTGGCCGTCACCGGCGTCAGCGCCGGCTCGGTGCTGCAAGGCGAGGTCGCACCGGTGACCGTCACCATCGAGAATGTCGGAAATCAGGACGTCTCGATCCCGTTCACGGTGATCGTCAACGACGATACCGACGGAGTGCTTGTGGGGAGCCAGAGTGTAGCCGGCCTGGCCGCAGGCACCACGACCACCGTCACGGTCGACTGGAATACCGCCGGATCCTCGATCGGCTCGCACACGCTCAGCGCCACGCACGATCTCCCCGACGAGAACGCGGCCAACGATCAGGCCACGACCATCGTCACCGTGAACGATCCCGGCGGGCCCCCGCCGTTCACCGATCTCGCCATCACCAATGTGGGAGCGGTATCGCAGCTGGTGCAGGGCAACATCGCCGGTGTCAACGTGACAGTCCGCAACCTGGGTAACCAGGCCGTCGGCGCCACGTTCACCGTGACTCTCATCGACGCCACCGACGGCGTGACGGTGGGGAGCAAGACCGTAGCGGGACTCGCCGCGGGCGCTCAGACCATCGTGACCATCAACTGGAACACCGCCACCAGCTCGCTCGGCCTGCACACGCTCACGGCGAACCACGACTATCCGGATGACGACGCGTCGAACGATCAAGGCTCGACCACCGTCCGGGTGACGGACTCGAGCGGGAATTCACCCATCACCGACGTGGCCGTGACCGGCGTGAGCGCTCCGGCGGTCACCCAGGGCGACATCGCGCCCGTCATCGTGACCGTCGAGAACGTAGGCAACCAGGATGTGTCGGCGCCGTTCCTCGTCACGCTGGTGGACAATACAGATGGCGTCACCATCGGATCGCAGACCGTGTCGGCCCTGGCGGCCGGGGCGACCACGACCGTGACCATCGACTGGAACACGAGCGGGAGTTCGATCGGCAGCCACAGCCTCACGGCCAGTCACGACCTCGCCGACGAGAACGCCGCCAACGACCAGCAGTCGACCACCGTCACGGTCAACGAGCCGACCGGTCCCCCGCCCTTCACCGACGTGGCGGTGACGAGCGTGACCGCGGTGTCTCAGCTCGTGCAGGGCAGCATCGCCGGCGTGAACGTGACCGTCCGCAACCTGGGCAACCAGTCCGTGGGCGCCACGTTCACCGTGACAGTGGTGGATGCCACCGACGGCGTGACGGTGGGGAGCACGACGGTGCCCGGACTCGGCGTGGGCGCCCAGACCACCGTCACCATCAACTGGAATACGTCCGGTAGCTCGATCGGCAGCCACACGCTGACCGCGACCCACGACTACGCAGACGACGACCCGTCCAATGATCAGGGCTCGACGACCATCACCGTCACCGCCCCCGCCCCGCCTCCGGAGATCCACGTCGGGGACCTCGACGGCCTGAGCTTCAACGATGGGAAGACATGGTCCGGTGCCGTTGAGATCACCATCCACAACCCGAACCACGCCGCCGTGAGCGGCGCTCTGGTCGTCGGTTCGTGGAGCAGGAGCGTGACCGCCAGCACTGTCTGCACCACCGGCAGCACCGGGACGTGCATCGTCATCTTCTCAGGGCTCAAGAAGAAGGTGCAGTCCATCACCTTCACGGTGACAAGCGTGACGCTGGCGGGACAGACGTACGTGGCCAGCCAGAACCACGATCCGGATGGAAGCAGCAACGGGACCGCGGTGACCGTGAACAAGCCGTAGTCCCGGCCGTATCAGCGCGCACACGCGACGAGCGGGCTTTCGGCCCGCTCGTTTCGTTTCCGAGAGGGCACTTGACGCCTCCTTGACGCCGCTGGGGCACCGTGGACCCGTGGAAAGACGCGAGGTTCACGTGCCGCACTACACCGACGTTCCTGCCGACCTGGAAGCACCCGGTACCGACCCCGTCCGGCCGGGGCCCGTGCACGTGATCATCAACCGTACGGCGGGTGCCGGGCGCGCGGGGAAGCTGGAACCTCGCCTTTTGTCTGGCCTCGCCGACCGCTTTGGTGGCCACTACACGCTGTCCGCCACCCGAGGACCGGGGGACGCCGCCCGGTTAGCGGCGGCGGCGGCGGACCAGGCGACCGGGCTCGTGGTGGCGGTGGGCGGAGACGGTACGGTACACGAGGTCGTGAACGGGTTGCTTGGCGCGAGGCAGCACGGCGGGCATCACCGCGAACTCGGGATCGTGCACTGCGGTACCGGTGGTGGCTTGGCCGGGAGCCTGGACCTTCCCCACGGTCTCGACGACCAGCTCGACCTGCTCATCTCTCCCAAACGCGTGATCATCGATCTGGGGCGCGTGTGGTATCGCGATGCCTCGGGTCGGGACACCGAACGGTGGTTCGTCAGCGAGTGTCAGATCGGCATCGGGACCGTCGTCAATGCCGCGCTCGCTCCGGCTGCGAAGCGTTTCGGCGGCCGCTTGGCCTTCGGCACCACGGCGCTGCGATCGGTCCTCGGGCATCGGGCGACGTCGCTGACCGTGTCGTCCAACGGGAACCCCGGCGTCTCACGGTCGTTGCTCGGCCTGGCGATCGGGAACGGAAACGTCTGTGCCGGCGGCATGCGGCTCACTCCCGATGCCCGACTGGACGACGGCGCGCTCGACGTGCTCGCGATCCACGACATGCGGCTCCCCGCTCGCCTGGCGCTCTTCCCGCGCCTCTATGCGGGAACGCACGTGGGATCACCGCACTTCGAGACTCATCGAACGCGTCGGCTCAGCATCAGCGCCGAGCAGCCGGTACCCGTGTCGGCCGACGGGGAGATACTCGGTTTCACGCCGTGCCGGATTTCGCTGGTGCCCTTGGCGCTGCGCGTCCGAGCCGGCCGGTGCGAGCGGAGCTGAGACCATGACCAGACTGGTTCTGTGGCTCCAGCGGGCGGAGTTCGAGGCGCGAATGTTCGTCTCGTTCGCCATCGTGATCGCCATCTGCGCGGTCGCATTCCTGGCGTACCCGTCGGCGGCACCGTTGCTCGCGCTGCTCGGAGCCAGGATGGACCTCGAGCCGGCTGCTTCGCTCCGGGTCGGGTATCTGGCGGTCGCC
>JBFIHA010000054.1:0-15689 GCA_041602035.1 Gemmatimonadales bacterium
ACCTGTTCATCACGGTCGGCGATCGCCAGGCGCCGCCGCGCGGGGATCTCGAGGCGCACCCGGCCCAGGACCTCTCAAACCACCACGGCACGGTGATCCGCCTCCACGATGACGGTCGCGTACCGGCCGACAACCCGTTCGTGGATCGTGAAGGCGCGCGTCCGGAGATCTGGACCTACGGTCACCGCAATCCCCAGGGGCTCGCGATCCATCCGGAGACCGGCGACGTGTGGATCAACGAGCACGGGCCGCAGGGGGGCGACGAGATGAACGTGATCCGTCCCGGGCGGAACTACGGGTGGCCGGTGATCGGCTACGGCGTCAACTACGGGAGTGGGTCCCGGATTCATGAGAGCACGCATCGCGAGGGCATGGAGCAACCGGCGCATTATTGGGTGCCGTCCATTGCGACTTCGGGGCTCTTGATCTACACCGGCGACCGGTTTCCCAATTGGCGCGGCAACATGTTCGTAGGCGGCCTCGCCGGGCAGCAGCTGGCCCGGCTCACGGTGGAGGGGCAGAAGGTGGTGGCTGAGGAGACACTGCTCGAGGGATTGGGCCGCATCCGCGACGTGCGTCAGGGGCCGGACGGCTACATCTACCTCGCGATCGACCACCGCGGGGGGAACAAGACGCCCATCGTGCGGCTGGAGCCGGTCGGAGGGAACTGAGGGCGACCGGACACCATCATTCCGTCATCGGAGTCTTTGACTCGCCGATTGTGGGCCTACCTACGGAGAGCGGAGGCTTCCAGCCCGGCGTCGTAGGCCGGCCTTGGGCGATTGCACGCCTGAACGTGCTGATTGTAGACCTCCACTTGGCGATTGCGGACCTACAATCGGCCAGTGAGCAGCACATCGATCGCCCTTGCGCGGCCCCTCTCCGCGCCGCACTCTCCAGCACCCCCAACCCCCAGAGACCGGCCGTTGCCACTCGAAGTCCGCTTGAGCCGCGAGATGCGGCTCATCGACGTGACCATGATCGGTGTCGGTGCCATGATCGGCGCCGGCATCTTCGTGCTCACGGGGATCGCGGCCGGTGTTGCCGGTCCGGCCCTGCTCCTGGTGTTCGTCTTGAACGGCGTGGTGGCACTGCTCACGGCGGCCGCGTATGCCGAACTCGGCGGCGCGATCCACGGCGCCGGCGGCGGGTACCTGTGGATCAAGCGCTCGCTCCCCGACCCCGCTGGCTTCCTCGCCGGCTGGATGGACTGGTTCGCGCACGCCGTGGCGTGCTCGCTCTACGCCCTGGGGTTCGGCGCCTATTTCAAGGAGGTCCTAGACCTGCTCGGCGTACCGGCGATCGCGGTGCCGTTCGCTCCCATGCAGATTTGGATCGCGATCGCGGCCTGCGTGCTGTTCTCCTACGTGAACTTCAAGGGCGCCGCGGAGACCGGGAAGGCCGGCAACGTCGTGACGGTCGGCAAGGTCGCGATCATCCTGGCGTTCATCGCTGCCGGGCTTTGGGCCCTGGCGGGGCGCGCAGACTGGCAGCAGGCGTTCACGCCGTTCTTCAGCAGCGGGTGGGGCGGCGTGTTCGCGGCGATGGGGCTCACGTTCATCGCGTTCGAGGGATACGAGATCATCGCCCAGACCAGTGAAGAGGTAGAGGACCCACGGCGGAACGTCCCCCGCGCCGTCTTCCTGTCGCTGCTGATTGTGGTGCCGATCTATCTCCTGGTGGCCTTCGTCGCCGTCGGAGCCGTGGTGCCGCCGTCAGGGATGAGTGTTACCGAGTACCTCGGCGCCGAAAAGGAGATCGCCCTGGTGACGGCGGCCGAACAGTTCGTCGCGGGCGGCGCCTTCGTGGTGCTCTTCGGTGGCCTCCTCTCGACGTTGTCGGCCCTCAACGCGACCATCTACTCGTCGTCGCGTGTCGCCTTTGCCATGGCCCGAGACGCGAGCCTGCCAAAAATGGTCGCCAAGGTGCATGCGGTCCGATCGACGCCGCACGTGGCCATCCTGTTTTCCACACTCCTCATCATGGGCATGGCGGTGGCGCTGCCGATCGAGGAGGTGGCTGCTGCCGCCAGCGTGATGTTTCTGTTGCTGTTCGGCGGGGTGAACGTGGCGGTGATTCGCCTGCGCCGCTCGCACCCGGACCTGCCCCGGGGCTTCAAGGTCCCCTTCATGCCCCTCACCCCGATCATCGCGATCCTGGCGATGTTGTTCATCGCGGCGCTCATGTTCTTCCAGTACCCCTTGGCCTGGGTGGCCGCCGGCGGATGGATCGTGGCCGGGTGGATCTTCTATGCGGGATACAGCCGCAAACGCGAGACGGCGTTTGCGGCGCGGCGGGAGTGGATGGGCCGGATCGAGAGGCGCGAGTACCGCGTGCTCGTCGCGGTCTCGAGCCCGCGCACGGTCGAGTCGCTCATGGAGTCCGCCCTTGCCGTCGCGCGGGCGCATGATGGCGACGTGGTGGCGGTCACGGTCGTCGAAGTTCCCGAGGGTGAACCGCTCTCCTCTACCCGCCTCCTCGACGACGAGGTCGGCGAGGTGCTGGAGGCCGCCGTGGTCTATGCGCGTGAACGCGGCATCGAGGCACGGCCCGTGGTCAAGATCGGCCGGCGCATCAGCCATGGACTGGTGCAATCGGCGCGCGAGGAAGGCTGCAACTTCCTGATCATCGGACAGCCGCACAAGCAGTCGGTACTCGAGCGGGTGGTTTCGTCGATCGTGGAGCGCGTGCTGCAGGACGCACCATGCCAGGTCGGCGTGCTGTACGGAACCGTGGACCGCGGCTCCGTGCGGGAAGTCGTCGTGCCCGTCACGAAGGGAGCCAACTCGGTCTTGGCAGCGACGCTTGCGCCGACGTTTGCCAAGTGGTTTGACGCGCGCATCCGCCCCATCACGGTGATCGGGCGAGACTTGCGCAATGACGACGTCCATACCCTTACCGAGCATGCGCTCGACACCCTCCGGACCGCCGGCCTCGAAACGGAACTGGAGGTGCTGCGCCGGCGGGAGCTGGTCCGCGGACTCCTCCGGTTCATCAGACCTCACCAACTCGTGTTGATCGGCGCACCGAGCATCGGGCCAATCGTCCCCCTCATCGGGGAGACCATCCCGGCGACGATCGCTCGGCGTGGCCTCAACCCCGTGCTCGTGGTGCGGGACGTGGAGGAGCACCGGGCCCATCGATTCGAACGTGTGTTCTTCGCGGAGACCTCGTAGCCATGCAAGACCCGACCGCGTCCCCACCATCCGACCAAATTACGACCGACGGACCACTCGCCGAGTTCTTCCGTCGGCTCACTGACTTCCTGCCCGACCTCGCCGCGGGACTCTTTATCCTCGCCGTCGGCGTCGTCATCGGCTGGCTGGTCAAGCGGCTCGTGGTCCGAGTCCTCGTGTGGCTCCGGCTCGATCGGCTGGGCGGGCGGCTGGCCTGGCGCGCCGCGTTCGGGAAGGGTGACGTCCGGGCCGCGCTCTACAACCTCGTCGGCACCGCAGCGATGATCCTGGTCGTGCTGGTGTTCCTGGACGACGCGCTTCAGATCTGGGGACTTGTCGCGCTGTCGGAGATGATCGGCCGGCTCATCGTGTACGTCCCCAACCTCCTCTTCGTGGCGCTGATCGTAGGCGCCGGCGTCCTGCTGGCCAACACGCTCGCGCGACGCGTGGAGGACGCACTGGAGGAGGAGGGGATCGCCCATCCGCGCTTCGTCGCGCGGATCTTCAAGTCGGCACTGCTGGCGGTCGTGGGCGCCCTGGCGCTGTGGCAGTTGAACCTCGCACGCGAGATCGTCCTCGCCGCCTTCCTCATCGCGTTCGGTGCGGTCGGTGTGGCCTTCGCCATGGCTGTGGGGCTTGGATCGGCCAAGGCGATTCAGCGCGTGTGGGAGTCGCTGTTCGAGAAGTCAAAGGACTGACGTCGCGCGGTTGCGCCGCAACCTCTTTCGGTCGTGCGGTTACTTGCCGGTCGTGTCCGGCGGCGCGCGTCCGGCGGTGAGCATCCGTTCGGCGAAGTCGAGGCGTTCCTGCACTTCGGCCAGGTGTGCTCGGGTCTCGTTGAGATCGTACCGCAAGGCCTCCACATCCCGACCCAGCTCCGGATCCCTGCCCTGCGCCTCGAACTCCCTCTTCTTGAGCTTGAAGTGGACCAGCGCCCACACGCTCGAGGCCACGGTTCCGGTGAATGCCAGGGCACCCATGACGATGGTGACAATCAACACGTCTTCCGGCACGGCACCTCCTCGAAAAGCCGGCGTTCCGTGGGGAACACACGCGGTGCGAAGACACGCTTCTCACCGCTCTTCATAACCCCCCGGCATCGGTTTGTAAAGCGTTGTCCTGCAACATCCTACAGTGTGTGACCCACGGCACGGCTCGCGGCCGCCCAATCCACCATTTTTGGCGGTGACATCACACCCCATCAGGAGTGTGTAGGATGCGTGCAAGCCTAGTGTTACTCGCGTTGGTCGTGGCGCCGTTTCTCACGGCCGCGGCGCAGGGTCCGGATAAATCGTCCAGGCAGCCCGGCCTCGTGAACTCGGAGCAGTGCGCGACGCCTGACGCCAACCGCTCGCCCCAATCGTGGGCCGAGAATGGCCAGCGCTCAGGGGAGGCTCGCGGGCACGAGAAGAACGGCGACTACCGCCGCGGATGCTCCCCGGTGGCACCGGATGCGGAACCGCCGCCGCCCCCGCCGCCCCCACCGCCCCCGCCATCTGGGGGGACCGCGTGGATCACGGGAGGCGTCTTTGAGGACGGCGGGAACGTCCCCGGTCTTCCGGGCTGGTCCATCGACATTAGCGGCCCGATGACGGCCACCACGCTGACCGACGGCTCGGGGAACTACCGGTTCTCGAACCTGCCGGCCGGCAGATACAAGGTCTGCCAGCGGGTCCAGGCCGGGTGGGTCCAAACGTATCCCTACAGCGGGCCCCCGTGCGCTACCGGCATCGGGTATGAGTTTGACCTCGTCGATGGTCGGGGTGCCGTCTTCAACGACTTCCTGAACGCCCGAAGGTGAGGCGCCCGGGCTAGACGCAACGCCGTCTCAGGAACCGGCAAAGCCCATCGACCATGCGGTCGATGGGCTTTGTGTCTGGGGGGCGTGGGAGACCCAAGAGGTGACCACCCTCTAGCTCAATGCCCGGGGAGAGACTCGAACTCTCACGGGGTTTGCACCCCAAGGGATTTCAAGCCTTCAAACTCCCCGGGACTGTTCGTCGTTATCAGTGCTTATCCGTCGATAACACTACCGCTCAGACGCTTCCGCGCTAGCCGCACTCACGTCGAAAACACGAATTCGCACGGATGGTTGGCCACACTTTGGCCACACCCGCGCATATGAGTGCGGCGCTAGGATTGTGCGTTTGGTTGAGTTGAAGCACAACGGAAGCCCCGAGCGGCGCGTGACGCTCGGGGACCTTTGTTGCAGCCGAGATGAAAAGGGGCGGCCCCGGTGGAGCCGCCCCGTGGCCGCTTCACACAGGTGCTTCGTTAGCGAGGAGCAGGCGCCCAGTAGTCAACGATCACCAGCCCGTCACAAAATTGCCACGTTAGTCGTCGTCTAGTTGCAGTGCTCGGATTCGACGACGAAATCCTTCAACTCGGAACCGGGAGCGTCGTTCCAAGCCCCGTCACCCGCGAGCGTCTCGAGGTGCTGCTCTGAACCAGGAATGGGCGGGTGCCCGCCGAACTCACCGTCGTTCGGTTCTTGATTAGCCCAGTTCGTGTAGACCCACCGCGGACCGGTGCTCCATCGCCAACCCTGGTCGGTGCTCAGCTCGCCGCGCGGCTGAAAACCGCCAAGCCAGGCGTTCGCCCCTTCTTCCCTGTTCTCCATCAGGACGGTCACTACGGCTTGCTCCTCGGCTGACGTGATCGTCGCCAGATGGGCGCTCCGGCACCCTGGGGCGACCATTCGCCTCGCCGCTTTCTTAGCCGACTTCCAGTCGAGAGGCGGTCCCACGAGCTCGTACACACTGCCGTCGAAATGTACACCCGTCTGGTTCAGCAGAATAATGCCTAGGCCTTCAGGCCCAACGGGACTGGACGCCTGCTCCTGACAGCCCCATAAGAAAGCGGCCAACAACAGGGCTACCGATGGGATTAAGATATGCCTTTTCATCAGTATCTTACCTCCCACTAAGAATTTGCATTAATAAATGGCGCAATATGCCAACGGGTGGATTCTCTAGGACAATCAAGGGACATCACCTCACGGGAGGGCCACCGACGGGAATAATTTCCTTTGCGTTCGTCTTAATACGACACGGGACCATTGCTGACAAGAGTCGTAGAGGCGCAACAATTGAAGTGGAATGGTCCTGTATACCTCTCACGATTTAAGACTTGTTCCGTCGTCGTTGATCCTACGTTGACACCCTCGCCCTACCGTCGCGCATCCGTCACCAGAGCGCAACCGAAAGCCCCGAACGCCGCGTGACGCTCGGGGCTCTATCCGGCCCGTCTAGTCGTGCACTTGGATCATCTCTTTCGGGCTGGTGAACGTAGGCCCACCCCCTCACTGACCTGAAACCACCGCATCGGCCCGAGGACTACCCCGCGCTGCTAGAACTGCTGGGTCCGGAGGAGTTCGAGCGCATCGTCTGTCCCCTCGACGTGGCCCGGGAGCGTTACCGGGGCCACGAGGAGGGACGGCGGGAGGGTTATGCGATCCTCGAAGCGTACGTGACGATCCAGCTCGCGCAGGGGCACGGCAAATTGGGAATAGAACGGCGAAAAATTGGCGAAAAACTTCGCCGGGCCTAAAAAGGGCCCTCTCCTGTAACTCCTTGTCCCACAAGTGCCCGGGGAGAGACTCGAACTCTCACGGGGTTTGCACCCCAAGGGATTTTAAGTCCCTTGCGTCTGCCCATTCCGCCACCCGGGCGTGTTGCATTCACTTGGCTGACGTTATGGAAGATATAGCACCGACCCGCACGGCCTGTACACGCGCACCACCGTCGTCGGGCGCCGAGTGAAGCGCCGCCCCTAGCGAGGCGTCAGCCCCAGTTCGCCTGCCCACGCATCGAACAGGCGGTGCTCGTCGTCGTAGAGAGATACCTCGCCGTCTTGGGAAAAGCGCGGCGGCATCGTGAGTGACTCCGACACGTGTCTTCGCCATCGTCCAAGGAGCTGCACCGCTTCGTACTTCCCGCAGTCGTACCGCTGGCGCACGAAACGTATCAGTGCGGCTTCCCACAACTCGCCGATGCGCCGCCAATCGTCGGCGTCGAAGCGCCGAGCGAGCCCCTGAAGATCTCGGTGTACCCTGAGCAGCACGGCGTACCGCCGCAGCAGCTCAGCGTCGTCGATCGGTGCCTTCCGAGAGGTGAGCCCCAGGCCAACCGCCATCAGCAGGCCGACCACACCGACCGGCACCAAGAACGACGTCGCCTCGGGAATGAGGTGTGAGCCGAGGATGATAGCCGCCAACGCGGGAAGCCCCAGCGTGAGGCCAAGCAGTCTCGCTCTACTTCGCAGCAGGTACATCCTACGCCCAATCTGCACGCCTTGATCAGCGGCGAACAGAGAAGGATCCGTCGTTGCGCGAGAGACTATCCCGACTCGATCTGTTCCCGGTGTTTGCTGAGCAGCCGCTCCGCAAAGTCGATGCGCTCTTCGAGCTCCGCGATCTGCGTGGCGTGGACTCGCTCGAGTCGGTCCATCTGGTCCTGTTGCTGCTGTTCCAATGCCGCCATCCGGCCTTCGAAACGATGCTCGAGATCCGCGGCGCCGCGGCCAGCCCGCAACCGTGCGATCCTCGCCCGATACCAGGTCGGTATCGCCGAGCCCGCGATCACCACGCCACCGATGACTGCGGCAACGGAGTCTTCCTCGTCCCCGCCCACGCCGGCCAGAATGGCGCCCAAAACCACTCTCCCGAGGATCGAGAGCGCGGTCTTCCACCACTCGTATCCCGGTGGGACCGGCTGCGCCCGAGCCGGCAGCGCGGGTGTGACCGTCGCCAAGGGATACGCACACGCTGGGCACACGGCAGCGCCGCTCGAAACCTCCCTCCCGCACTCGGGACAATCAATCAAGGCCATCTCAGGTGCACTCCTTGTCCTCACGAGCAGCTGGGGCCCGACCGCCTCGTGCTCGGTCACCGCCCAAACATCCCGCGCTTTGAGGAATCAAACCGCCGTGCTCTCAGCGCGGAACCCCGTCCTGCTCCGACAGGCTGAATGACGTGGGGTATGCCGCCGACCCGAGCCACAGCGGCGTGATGAGACGGAACCCGACCCTAGTGCCGAGTGTGGGTGCACTGCCGGCTGGTAATGACGCGTGATGGACGGGGATGCGGTTAGAACCCGACCTCGATACCGAGCCGAGCCATGGAGACCTGGATCGGTACGTCCTGCAGGTTCACCGTGCGGTCGATGCGCTGGAACTCGTAGTCCACTCGGCCACGGAACCGGCCGTTCCGGGTCCCGAACGCCGCGCCGAAGCCCACCTCGAACGCGAGACCCGCGTCTCCGCCCCCGTTGAACTGCGGTGCGACGAGATACGCGGCCCTGCCCCAGAAGCTCCCAGCCCGGGAAATCGGGATCTCAGACAGGAGCCCAATGCGGCCGAGCCCGACGTCCTGCACGGCAAACTCAGGATCGACTCGTCGGCGGCTGGCACCGATCTCCACTGCAAGTCCCCGCGTCATCAAAAAGTTGAGCCGCGCGTCGCCCTGAATCATGTCGAACTTCTGGGAGCCCCCTTCGGCCGAATCGAGTCGCGCGGCGAAGCCCGAGAGATCCAGGCCGAAGCGGCCCACACGCACCACGATGGTGCCGCCCCCGCCCCCACCGATCGACCGGCGATCCCGGTTCAACTCGGTGTGCGTGAGCGCCGTCCCGAACACGCCGATCCGCACGGTCTGCGCGTGACCCGCGGCCGGGATCAGCACCGACGTCGCCACAGCAAGCGCTGCGAGCCGCCGCATGCTAGGGCGCCTCCACCTGGCTCACCGACAGCCGCACCTGCTGCCGGCGCCGTTCGTTCTCGACGGCGATCTCCATGTTCCGGGCCGCGAGCTGCTCGCGCAGCAGCTTGTTGTATTGGATGTTCGCCTCCACCGGCCGAGGATCAGGGCGCTTGAGGCTGAGCGCGAGTCCAACGCCGAGCGTGAGCACGCTCGCCGCTCCCAACTCGGTGTGGTTCCCCCCGCCAACGTCGGTGTTCTCCAGCGCCAGTGTGGCGCCGGCCGCGAGCCCGGCAAACAAGACGGCAAAGCCCATCGGCTTCCAGTTCCGCGGCGGCGAGACCACCTCTGGCTGCTCCACGTAACCGGGCAGACTCTGGAGATGCGGCAGGGTATCGAGCACGCCGTGACGCACCTGCACGGTGACCGGTACGGCGAACTCGTTCCGTCCCTCCAGAGCCGTCACCACGATCCGGTAGTCGCCGGCGGGCACCGGGCTCCCATCGTCGGCGAGGGCGGTCCAGTCGACACGCGTCGGGCCCGACACCAATTGCGAGTCGATCACCATTTCGCCGCCCGGACCGAACACGCTGGTAATGGCCCGGGCCGCACGCGACACCTCGAACCGGAACGTGGCATACCCCTGCCCCGCCACGAACGAGGCCGAATCCACCCTCACGTTCCGCACCACCAGCACCTGGCCGAGGGCCGACGCGTAGAGCGACGTGATCCTCGGCGACACGACATCCACGTCCGGCTCGCGGTTGGGATCGATGAAGATCAGCTCCTTGAACGCCTCCACCGCCGCGTTCGTCGAGTCCAACGCGGCATACGAAAACGCGAGCACCTCGAGCATCGCCGCGCGGTCGTCGCGTGACAGATCGAACTGGAGCGCGCGCCGGGCAAGGACGATCGCCCGGCTGAGGTCCAACTCGTCATAGGCCGTCCGAGCGCGGCGGGCCTCGGGGTGCCGCTGCGCGGCGGCGTTCGGCGCCACGAGTGCGAGACACAGGAGGGCGAGGACCCAGCGCATCACAGGCCCTCCGGGACGAGGGTGACGCGCTTGCGCGTCTCGTTGCCGGTCGTGATCATCATCCGCTCGCGAAAGAGCTGGAACCCTTCCCGCCGAATCTCCACCACATGCTCGCCGCGCGGAAGCTCGAGGCGAATCACCGGGGTGTCCCGGATCTCGCGCCCGTCCACGACCAGCAGGCCGTGCGGGGTGGCATCGATGGTGAGGTACCCTACCTGCGGCGTGGGCGGGGCACGCTCCACCGGGGGTGACGGGCGGCGCACCGGTGTTTGGATCGGCGGCGATTGCCGCACTGGGGTGGCCTCGGTGTCAGCCGGTGGCGTTACGGTATCGAGGACGGTCGACGCTGCCGTTGACTCGGCCGCGGCCAGCACCATGGCGCTCTCGGGCTGTGCCGCCACGCCACCGGGATCGCCGGTGGGCTCGCCGCTCCGCGTGGCGAGTTGGGTGGCGCGCTCCAGCAGGTCGTGGCCCGTCGGCGTGAGCCCCACGAATGCCGCTCCTCCACCCAAGAGCAGCACCAGCGCCGCGGCGACCGCCGGCCAGCGGCGTCGCTTCCGCACTGGCGCCCGCGGGCGGCCCACGGTGGCCGTGGGCTGGGAGATCTCGGTCGGGGCGTCGGTAGACGGCGTGCTGCGCCGGATCGGTGTCGTGGCCGCGCTGATACGATCGGTAGGCGTGACCGGATTCTCCGGCCACACCCCGGTGGCGAACGCCTCCATCGTCGGGAACCGGTCGTCCGGGTCCTTTTCCAGCGCGCGGTGAATCGCCGTGGCGAGGAATGCCGGAATGTCCTGGCGCACGGTGCGGATGGGCGGCGGCACCTCGAACACGTGCTTGTAGATCACCGTGTGGACCGAGTCGTCCTCGAACGGCAGCCGCCCCGAGAGCAGCCGGTACCCCACCACGGCCAGCGAGTACTGATCGCTGGCACCCGCCACGTCCTCGCCCCGCGCCTGCTCCGGCGACATGTAGTGTGGCGTGCCGATCACCTGGCCGGTGGCCGTGAAGCCGGAGGCCGACTGGAGCGCCTTCGAAATCCCGAAGTCGGTGAGCATGGCGCGGCCGGTCTCATCGAGCATGATGTTGGCCGGCTTGATGTCGCGGTGGACCACCCCTCGGCGGTGCGCATGCCCCAGGGCACAGGCGCACTCCCACAGGATGCGCTGCGCGAGGTCCACCGGTACCTGACCCGCGGCCAGCACCGCGTCGAGCGTGCGGCCGGCCACATACTTCATCACGAAGTAGTGGAGATCGTCGTCCGACTCGACCGCGTAAATGGGGATGATGCCGTGGTGATCCAGCTTGGCGGAGGTGCGGGCCTCGTGCTCGAAGCGGCGGACGAACTGCTCGTCGTGGGCCAGTTCGGGCGGGAGGACCTTGATGGCCACCTCGCGCTCGAGCTTGCGGTCCAGCGCCAGAAACACGGCACCCATTCCACCGCGCCCCAGGAGCCGACGCACCTCGTAGCGGTCGCCGACCACTGACTTGAGCCGAGCGCCGAGGTCCGAGGTGGGTTGTGGCGGCCGGGGGCTCGTACCCGGATCAGAGGTGTCCGTCCCGCAGGTTGGGCAGTACCGGCTCCCATCCGGCAGCGGCGTGTTGCAGTGGACGCAAACGCTCATCGTCTCTCGGGCACCCCCGGACGCAGCGTTTCCGGTCGGCGTGGCCCCGCCGCCGCCCGTTTGGCCTCGAGTTGCCGCAGACTTCGCTCGAGGTCCGAGCTGACGGGCGCCACTGACGCCGGCGGCGCGGGGACCGCACTAGCGCTCAGCGTGTAGGTGGTCGGGACTCCGGGGAAGTCCACAACTACCAGGAAGTAGTCGCCGGGCAGCAGGGCGCCGGTCAGCGTCTCCGCATTGCCCGGCTCGGACTTGAGCGCTACCAGTACCAGCGAGTCGGGCCGGAAATCCTGCGCCACGTACAGGTCGAGGTCGGCCTCGGGGTCGGAGGCCGTGGCCGTGACGGTAAACGTGGTCGGGAGCGCCACCGAGAATCGGAACCAGTCGATGTCGTGCGGGTTGTCGATCGTCAGGTTCGCCGATCCCGGGAGCGGGAGCGGCGCCGCCACGTCACAGTAGTCGTTCTCTTCCGCGGCGTCCGCGTTCAGGACCGAGAGATACCCCGGGCTCACCACCAGCTCGTACGCCGCCGGCTGCCCGAACGGCACGTACGGCGCGAAGATGTGATAGGTGCCGGCCGGAAGATCCTTGATGGCGATGATCGACAGCGGGAACAGCACCTCGTCGATCTTGACCGGCTCGCCGTTGCGCGTAAACCCGAGCCCTCCGCACAGGTATGTCTCCAGGCCGATGGTCCACGAGTTCGGCCCCACGATGAACTGATTGAGCGCGTTGGACCAGATGAGCGAGTCGGTGAGAAACACGCCGAAGGCCTGCGCACCGAGATTCTCGGAGAAGAAAACGATCGTCTGATCCCCGGTGGTGAGTCGGTCGAACGTGTACCAGTCGGCCGGCTGAATGTCGGCATCGGCCGTGCCGGCCCTTTGGCGCGGCTCGAACGCCAGCGCGGGGTTGCGGAAGCCCAGGGGGAGCGGCCCGAGCCGGGACGGTACGGTGTCGTTGGGCTCGTAAAGGTCGCGCTGCGCCACGGTGATCGTGTCGGGGAACACGAGGCCGCCCGCGAATCCCAACAGCGTCATCGCCGACCGGCGGTCGGCCGGTGGTGGCGCCCAGATGCGGAGGCGCGCTTCCCGATCCCGCTGCTGTGGGTCGTCCGGCAGGAACGCCTTGACCTTGGCCTCGACGCCGCCCAGAGAGATCGCGAACAGCGAGTCCGGGTCGAGCCCAACGCCGTAGATCTCGAGGGTATCGCCGAACCGCACGTTGAGCGGGAGCACGCTGTCCACCTCGAGCTTGCCCCGCACCCGGAGGTCCTGGGTGAACGGCGTGGCCGTCGCGAACCCCACCGCCGAAATGGTGAGCGTCGCGGTGCCCACTCCCACGGCCTTGAGCACGCCCTCGGCGGTGACCGCGATCACCGTGGCGTCGCTCGAGGTGAACGCGACGACCGCCCCCGGCACCGGCGCGCCGTCGGCACCCACCACCGTGGCATCCAACAGCACACTGTCCTTCAGGAGGAGCGTCGGGAGCGGCGCGACCTCCACCCGGAAGTCACCCGACCGGTCGGTCGGCATGACACACGTGAGCGTCCCGACGGCGAGCAGGACCACCGCCGGTCGCAAGTGGCGCGTTTGCATTGGCGAAGGATTGGGAATCGCCAAGGTGTCTGTCAAGGCGCGCGATCACACAGGTGACGGATTTCGAAGCCAAATGGTATCTTCCGCCCGCCATGTCCGTCCTCGTGCGCGCCGTCGCGTGGCACCGAGCCTGGTCGAGCCGGCTGTCCGACGCCGCTCGGCGCCTCGTCGCCCATCTCCCCCGGTTGGGCATCGACGAAACCGCCCTCCTCCTCATTTTCGCTGTGGTTATCGGGTTGGCGGCGGGGCTCGCCGTGCTCCTGTTCTACTGGCTGATCGACCTCGTGCAGGAAGGCTCGCTCACGGCCGTCGCGCGGGTCACGGAGTTCGCGAACGTCGCCATCGTCCTCGTCGTGATCGCGGGCCTCGGGTCCGCTCGATTGCTGATCCGATACTGGACGCGGGATTCCGACGGCGAGAACGTGGCCGACGTGATGCTCGCCGTGGCCAAGCGGGGCGGTACCGTGCGCACCCGTCCGGTGCTGGTCAAGACCGCGGCCACCGCCGTTGCGATCGGGACCGGCGGCTCCGTGGGGGCGGAGGGTCCCGTGGCCGTGCTCGGCTCGGCACTGGGGTCGAAGATCGGTCGCTTCTTCCGATCGGGGCCGGATCGCCTGCGCCTCCTGGTCGCGTGCGGCGCGGCCGCCGGCATTTCAGCGGCATTCAACGCGCCCATCGCCGGCGTGTTCTTCTCGCTCGAAAAGGTGATCGGCGGTTTCGGGGTGCGCGCGTTTCCCCCCGTGCTGGTGGCCAGCGTCATCGCCGCCGCTATCTCCCGCACGGCGTTCGGCGACTCCCCGGTCATCGAAATCCCGATGGAATACGGCATGGGAGCGCCGAGTGAGTTGGTCCTCTACGCCCTGCTGGGCGTGGCCACCGGGGCGGTCGCGGTGTTCTACACCCGCACCGTATACCGCACGCAGGACCTCCTGGAGCGTTTCAGGTCGCGCTGGGTTCAAGTGACGCTGGGTGCGCTGGTCGTGGGAGCGTTCGGCGCCCTGTTCAAGGCCGATCTGTGGGGACAGGGACACGAAACGCTGACGATCGGGATGATCAGTGCGCGCTCGGGATCATTCCTCATCGCCCTCGCCTTCGCCAAGGTGCTGGTGACCGCAGCCACGTTGGCCGTCGCCCGAGCGGGTGGGGTGTTTACTCCGGCGCTCGTGATCGGCGCGACGCTCGGAGGTGGCCTCGCTGCGTCGGCCTTGTGGCTCGTCCCCGGGCTCGGAATCGAGCCTGAGGCATTCGCCTTGGTCGGAATGGCCGGTCTCGCGGCCGGGAGCATGCACGCCCCGCTCACGGCCATCATGATCGTGTTCGAGATGACCAACGACTACGCGCTCATCCTGCCCCTGATGCTGTGCGGGGCCGTCGCCTACATCACCGCGCGGCGACTCCATCCCGAGTCGATTTATTCCCAATGGCTCGTGCGGCGTGGCGAAGTGATCCACATGGGCCGGGACGCCGCGGTGATGGAGAGGCTTCGCGTGCGCGAATTCTTCAACCCCGATCCGCACATCATCAGCGAAACGGCAAGCGTGCAGCAGATCCTCGACGCGCTCGGCAGAAGCGCGCAAGTCGAGTTCCCGGTCTTGGACGGAGATCTTCGGCTGGTCGGCATGATCACCTACGACGATCTTCGCACCGTGCTGAGCGACGCCGATCGGTACGCCGAAGTCATTCTGGCGGGGGATCTGGCCAGCCAGCAGTTCGAGCGGGTGACACCGGACGATACGCTGGCCACCGCCCTCAAGCGGATCGGCGTGCGGGGCAGCCACTACGTGCCCGTGGTGGATGCCGCCGACCCGGAACGACTCCTGGGCGTGATCGGACGGCAGGAGATCCTCACTGCCTACGAACGAGACCTGCTCACGGCCCGCCAAGGGTGAGACGCCGCCGTCAAGACTCCCGCCCGTCAGCGGATTCCCTATCTCGTTGACAATTGACGTAGCGGTCAATAACGTCGGGACTTATCACACCACACTGTGGGGATGCGATGCCACGATCGATACTGGGTATGGCGGTGACGGCGGCACTGCTGGCCGCACCGGGAGCCCTGTTCGCCCAGGGGTTTCAGGTCAACGAGCACGGGACGTGCGTGATGGGTCGTGCGGGCGTCGCGACCCCCAAGCCGTGTGGCGACGGCTCGGCCGTCTTCTACAATCCGGCCGGGATCGCCGGCGCGAGTGGGATCACTACGAGCCTCGGGGTGACCGGTATCTACGCGTACGGCTCGTTCACCGAGGACTACACGGGTGACGAGACCGATCTCCAGAACCCGCTCATCCCGGTTCCGCACGCCTACGTCACGTACGGCATCACGCCGAAGCTGACCGCGGGCTTCGGCTTCTTCGTGCCGTACGGACTCGGGACCAAGTGGCCGGACACCTTCGAAGGGCGGTTCAACGGCTATGA
The DNA here is from genome assembly GCA_041602035.1 of Gemmatimonadales bacterium. Lineage (GTDB taxonomy): Bacteria > Gemmatimonadota > Gemmatimonadetes > Gemmatimonadales > GWC2-71-9 > JAOTVV01. The sequence continues at coordinate 15,540 of JBFIHA010000054.1, forward strand.
CAACGATCTGCGATCGTTGTACTTCCAGCCTACGCTGGCCTACAAGATCCACGATATGCTCTCGGTTGGCGCCGGGTTCGACTTCGTGCTGGGCTCGGTCGAGCTGAACCAGCGGTTGGATCTGTCGGAGCAGGCGGCGCCGGCGCCGGC
>JBFIHA010000055.1:0-15676 GCA_041602035.1 Gemmatimonadales bacterium
ATCTGTCGGTGCAGGCGGCGCCGGCGCCGGCGCCGCCCGGGACCACGCTCGGGCAGCTCGGCATTCCGTTTCACACGGAATTCGCCAACGTGAACCTGACGTCGCACGGCGAGACGGGAATCGGTGGCAACTTCGGGATCCTGATCACGCCCGGTGAGGGGGTCAGCATCGGGTTCCGCTACCTCACGCGCGTCAAGCTGAGCTACGAAGGTGAGGCTGTGTTTGACCCGGTCGAGACGGGCATCGTGCTCCCGGCCGGCAACCCGTTTGGCGTGCCGGCCGGCACGCCACTCGATCTGGTGATCGCGGGGCTCGGGCTGTTCGACGACGGGGGGCCGCTCGCGGATCAGGGCGGTGACGCCAGCATCACGATGCCGGACCAGTTCTCCTTCGGCGTGGCGGTGAGCCCCACGGACGCGGTCACCTTCCTGGCCGAGTGGCAGTGGGTGCACTGGTCGCTGTTCGACCAGCTGGAGCTGGTGTTCGACAATGCCGGCACCAGGCTCATCGAGGAAAACTACCAGGACACCAACGGCTTCCGCATGGGCGTGGAGTGGATCGCCGACCCGCGGTTCACCGTGCGCGGCGGCTACCTCTACCACGAGGGCGCCGCGCCGCCGGAGACCGTCACACCGTTGCTCCCGGAGGGCGCACGGAACGAGTTCACTGGTGGGCTTGGCATCCGGCTCAACGATCGGTTGCACGCTGACGTCGCCTATCAGTACATCCACCAGAACAAGCGTCGTGGCCGAGTGCGCGAGCCGGATCCGGGCACGGCGCCGTCGGTGGAATTGAACAGCGGCCTGTACAAGTTCAACGCGCATTTGTTCGGTCTCACGCTCACTGCGACGTTCTGACCATGACGATCCACGGAAAGAGGGGGGATCCCCATATGGTTCGCCAACCCACCATGGGCCGCCTGGCGAGCGTGCTGGCCGTTCTGGCTTTGCCGCTGCTCGGCGGCTGCGACAATGAGCTCGTGAATCCACCCACGCCGGTGGATCCACTGTTCGCCCGGTACGTGTCCATCGGCAATAGCATCACCGCCGGGTTCCAGGCCGGTGGCATCAACGATGCGCTGCAGCTCGATGCCTACCCGGTACTCCTGGCCGAGATGATGGACACGCCGTTCAACGTCCCGCTCCTGCGGTTCCCGGGATGTCCGGCGCCGTACACCAACATCTTCACCAATACGCGAATCGGCGGGACCGGCCCGACGTTCTGCGCGGCGCGCACCGCGCCGATTCCCACCTTCATCAACAACGTCGCGGTCCCGGGCGCGGAATCTATCGACCCGACGAACAACCTCGATGCGTCGAGCAGCGCCAACGCACTCACGACCCTCCTGCTCGGGGGGCGCACCCAGCTCGAGGCCGCGGCCGCGGCCAAGCCCACGTTCGTGAGTGTGTGGATCGGGGGCAACGACGCGCTGGCCTCGGCACTGGCCGGCACCGACCAGGGCCTGACCGCCAATGCTACGTTCACGGCCAATTACGACGCGCTGATGACCGAGCTGGACAACATGGGCGTCCAGGGTGGCATCCTGATCGCTGTGCCGAAGGTGACCAACGCGCCCAACCTGTCGCCGGGCGTGGCCTACTTCGGCGCCAAGGCCCAGGGCGCGCTGCCGCCCACGTTCGACGTCGACAACAGCTGTGCGCCCGCCGCGCTCGGGGGGGTCGGCGAATCGACGCTCGTGCCATTCGCATACGGATTCGGCGTCTTGCTCGCCCAGGCATCGCAGGGCGTGTCGGTGACGCTCAACTGCGCCACCGATCTACCGGTACTGAACGGGACGGAGATCACGAACGTCGTGACCGCCATTGCCGGATACAACCAGACCATCCAGGCGGCCGCCACGGCGCGTGGTTGGGCGTTCTGGGATCCGAACGTGGTGCTCGACTCGCTCAAGGCCGCGGGTGATATTCCGCTGTTCCCGAACCCCGCCAACCCGGCGGCGCCGTTCGGACAGTGGCTCAGCTCGGACGGCGTCCACCCCAGCTCGCTGACGCACCAGGTCGTGGCGCAGCGCCTGTGGGATGCGATCGTGGCTGAATACGGCATCACACCATAACGCGTCCGTAGACCCCGTCGTCCTGGAGCGGGGGGCTCACCTTGGTGGGCCTCCCGCTTCGCTGTAGATTGAGCGCCAATGTTCCCCACCACACCACCACTCCTCCAGGCGGTTAGGCGGTTGGGCGGTTGGGCGGTATTTGGATCCCCAGCGTCGGCCTACCGTCCTACCCACCTACCGTCCTACCGCCCTCTCGCGGCGGCCATCGTGGCGTTCGCGGCCGTGTCCGTGACCCCGGCCCACGCCCAGTACCCGGATGCCCGCCTGGTACCCCGCGGTGCGCTGAGTGTGAGCTTCGAGCCGCGCTACGAGAGCTACCGCGAGCGGTTCGACGCCGCCGGCAATCTCGAGCCGCTGGGAACGGACGTCTCCGATAGCGCGGCGGGAGCACGGCTGTTTCCCACTCTGGTGGCGTCGCAAGACGCCGTGCGCGCGATGCTGGGGGACGCCACGTACGCCATGAGCGCCGGCGCCTTTCAAACCGCCCTGGACGCCGACATCCGCACGTTCCCGTTCACTTTCAGGTTCGGACTCACGAGCCGCCTCACGGTGTCGGCGTCGATTCCGGTCGTCACGACGCGGTCGCAAGTAAGCTTCGCCGCGGATTCGACCACGGCGAACGTGGGATGGAATCAGGTGGCGGGTGCGGCGGGCAACGAACAGGCGGCAAGCCAGATCCGGGCACTCCTGCAAGAGCTGGAGTCCGCCGCGCAATTCGTCGAGGCCCAGATCGCGGCCGGCGCGTATGGATGTCCGTCGAGCCCGAGTTGTACCGCCGCGCAAGATGCCGTGACGCGAGCGCGGGCGCTGGCCCTCAACCTGAGCAGCCTCTCCGGCCTCGATGCCACGGGTACCGTCGCCGCCGAGCTGCCCCCCTTTGCACCACTCGCGTCGTCGGCAGCGGGATCGGCCATCGCGCAGGCGATCGCCACGCTCGTCGCTGAACTGCAATCACTGGGTGCGCCAGCCTTCACCGGCGCGTTTCCCTTGCCCGACGGCCGGCTCGGCACCGACGACATCGGCACTGTGCTGAGCGACCCCGAGTTCGGCTACGCGGCACTCCCACTCGCGTTCACCAGGTACCGGCAGAAGCTCGGCGACGTCGAGCTGGGACTGCGTGTGGGACTGGTGCAGCGAAGCACCACCCGGGTCGTCGTTTTCGCGACCGCCCGGCTACCCACGGGCACGCTGGACGATCCCGACAACTACATCGACATCGGGACGGGAGACCGGCAGACGGACGTCGACGTGGGGTTCGAAGGGTTTGCGCAGGCCGGCTCGTTCGTCGGGCTCGCGGCGTCGGCCGCCTACACGGTGCAGCTCTCGCAGCAGCTCCCCCGGCGGGTGACGGTACACGATCGCCCGTTCGGCCCGCTCTCCACCTTGGCAGACGTGAACCGCAACCTGGGCGATGTGCTCCGTGTGGGACTGTATCCCTCGCTCCGGCTCGCACCGGCGTTCATCGCCTATGGCTCGGCGACGTATCTACGCCGGTCCGCGGACCGCGTGACACTGGCGGGAACCTCAGGGAGTGCCACACTGGATCCCACGGCGCTCGAATTCGAAACGTCGATGGAGACGATGAGCTTCGGAGGGGGGATCGCGTACCACGCCGTGCGGCGCAGCGGTCTGCCGGTCGAGGCCGGTGTCGATTACCGGGCGGTGTTCAGCGGCTCTGGCGGCCAAACGCCGAAGCGCACGACCTTGAACTTCTATCTGCGACTGTCCTGGAGATTCTTCGGCGGGGGGAGCCAGACGCCGCCGGCCGCACCGCCCGCCCAGCAGCCACCGGTCGGGCCGACTACGTTCTGACGCCCGAGACCCGGGCGCGTCCACCCTTCCCCACCAACTCCGCCGCGTGGCGCCGCACCACGCGGTCCGTCGCGTCGCCGAGCATCCGCGCCACCTCATCCACACGTCGCTCACCGCTCAACACCGTAACGTCCGCGGTGGCGATGCCGCCGCGCGCGCGCTTGGCGATCGACACATGATGTGACGCGCGGGCGGCGATGGCAGGGAGATGTGTGATGACGAGGACCTGACGCGAGGCCCCCACATCGGCGAGCGCGTCGGCCACCTTCACCGCAACCTCACCACCGATCCCCTGATCCACCTCGTCGAACACCAGCGTAGGAATCGCGTCGTGCCCGGCGAGCACCCATTTGAGCGCCAGCATCAGCCGTGACAGCTCCCCACCACTCGCCACCTGCGCGAGCGGTCGCGCCTCGAGCCCCGGATTGAGCTGCACCATGAAGGTGACCTCGTCAGCGCCGGTCGCTGTGGTTGCTGCCGATGGGCGCACCTCCGCGCGGAACCGGCCCTCGGGCATGCCCAGTCCGGGCAGCAAACGCTCGACCGCCCTTCCCAGCGTGCCTGCCGCTTTCTTCCGCTTGGCTGATAAGTCCTTGGCCGCGGCCGCCAACCGTTCGTCGGCTTCGGCGCAACGTTCGCGCAATCGCTCCAAGTCGAATTCCGCCGTGTCGAGCAGCTCGAGTTCTCTCGTGGCATCCACACCCGTGCGCAGCACGTCCTCGACCGTCGGCCCGTATTTCTGGGTGAGCCGGTAGAGCTGATCCCGCCTCCGCTCGACGGCCGCCAAGCGCTCGGGATCGGATTCCAGCTCGGACGCATACTGCTGCACCGCGAGCACCAGTTCCTGGAGGTTGGCCTGCGCGGCTTCGAGCAGGTCCCGCCAGCCGCCCACGCTCGGGTCGAGCCGCTCCAACTGGCCGAGCGTCTTGGCCGCCTGAGCCAGCGCGTCCAGGACCGCCTGCTCATCGGCCGTTTCGAGCACCTCCGCGAGCCGCTCCGCGAACCGCGTGATCTCCTCGACATTCCCAAGTCGGCGGGATTCCGTCTCCAGCTCCTCCTCCTCGCCCGGCCGCACCCTCGCGTCGGTGATCTCCTTGGTCACGTGGCGGAGGTAGTCAGCGCGACGCTCCACGTCATCTCGTCGCGCCACCAACTGGGCTTCGTCGCTCCGGAGTCGGCTGGCCTCCGCGTGCGCTGCCCGGACCCGCTCGCGTTCCCGGTCGGCATCGCCGTACGCATCCAGAATGTCCCGCTGCGCGGCGGCCTTGAGCAGCGACTGGGCCTCGTGCTGCCCGTGGAGATCCACCAGCCACTGCCCCAGCTCCGCCAGCGCCGCCACCGTGGTGGGGCTCCCGTTGGCCCACGCCCGGTTTCGGCCCTCGACGTTGATCTCGCGACGCACGATCAGTCGATCGTCTTCGAGGTCCATACCGAGCCGATCAGCCGCCGCTCGCAAACCCGGAACCTTGCCGACATCGAAGGCGGCCTCGACGATGGCGCGCTCGGCGCCCGACCGCACGAGATCGGCGCTGGCGCGTTCACCCAAGAGCAGCGCGAGCGCGTCTACGAGGAGCGACTTGCCCGCTCCGGTCTCGCCGGTGAGCACGTTCAGTCCGGATGTGAGGGGGAGCGTGACGTCCGCAATGACCGCCAGGTCGCGGACGCGAAGCTCAGTCAACACGAAACAGGAGCTCCCGATCGCTGAGGTCGCCCCATTCTAACTTGCGCCGCATCCTGGAGAAGAAGCCTTCTTCGCCAAGCCGTACCAGAAGTACCGAGAAGTCGCCGCGGCGCACCTCGATACGGTCTCCCTTGTCGACCGGCCCCACGAGCTGGCCGTCGAGCGACACCAGGGCCCCGTCGCGCCCGCGCCCGCCGACTTCCAACGAGACGTGAGCCGATCCTGGAACGACGATGGGACGAACACGCAGGGTGTGCGGCGAGATCGCCGTCACGACCATGCCTTCGACCGCCGGCAGCACCACGGGGCCGCCGGCGCTCATGGAATACGCCGTGGAGCCCGTCGGCGTGGCGACGATGATGCCGTCAGCGGTGTACTGGCCCACCTCCTCGCCGTCGACCGAGACGCGGACGCGAATGATGCGGACCGCTTCCGCCTTGTGGATCACGACGTCGTTAACCGCGTGCCCGGCCGGACGCGGGATGCCGGCCGACGAGACGATCTCACCGTGAAGGGTGAAGCGGCGCTCGATCTGGGTCTCGCCGCGGCCGAATGCCTCGATGGCCTCCTCGAACTCGCCGGGCACGACGGACGTGAGGAACCCGATTTGCCCGAGGTTGATGCCGAGGAGGGGCACCTCGCGCCCATCGAGCTGCCGCACCGCGCGGAGCAGCGTGCCGTCCCCACCACAGCTGAGCACGAGGTCGAGCTTGGGATCGGCGGTCCCCCACTCCTCGACTGCACTTTTCCAATAGCTCTGGAGATCCGGCTCCGACACCAGCGTGTGGCCGTGGCGCGCTGCATGGCTGCCGAGCCGGCCCAGCACCCCGGCAAGCTCACGGTATCGCTGGTTGCCGACGACCCCGATTCTCATCCCGCCGTCACGCTCTCCTTCGCCATCCAGGCCCGGACGCGTTCCGCCAGTCCAGCGGGCGTGAGACCGACTTCGGCCAGTTGGTCCGATCGCGCGGCGTGCTCGTAGGTTCGGTCCGCCGCTCCAGCGATCACGACACGGATCTCCGGCGCCAGATCCTCGACGGCCGCCGCGACGTGCGCGCCGAACCCGTTGACCGCGGTGCCGTCCTCCACGGTGAGCAGGAAGCGGTGGTCTTCCACCAGCGATTCGAGCATGGCACGGTCCAGCGGCTTGACGAAGCGGCAGTTCACCACCGAGGCGTCGACCCCGTCCGCCGCCAGCAATTCGGCCGCCTCGAGCGCCGGCCCGCACATCACGCCGACGGCCAGGATCGCCGCGTCGCGGCCGGGTCGCAGCGTTTCCCACGTCCCGTACGGCACCATCGGCACGTCGGCTGTGATGGGGACCTGGCCAGGCACCACGTCACGAGGATAGCGCGTGCAAAACGGGCCCGCGTGCGCCAGCGCGCAGCGAAGGAGGCCCACGAGCTCCGCCCCGTCCTTGGGCGCCGTGACGGTCATGTTGGGCACCGCCAGCATGTACGCGATGTCGTACAGCCCCATGTGCGTCTGCCCATCGGCACCCACCATGCCCGCGCGGTCCATGCAGAAGATCACGGGAAGGTTCTGGATCGCCACGTCGTGGATGATGTTGTCATAGGCCCGCTGCAGGAACGTCGAATAGATCGCGACCAGCGGCCGCAGCCCCTGCGTGGCCATACCCGCTGCAAACGTCGTGGCGTGCCCCTCGGCGATCCCCACGTCGAAGAACCGGTCGGGCCACCGCTTCTGAAACTGATCGGTGCCGGTCCCCGACGGCATGGCCGCAGTGATAACCACCAAGTTCTGGTGCTCCTCGGCCAGGTCGCTGATAGCGGTGCCGAACACCTGGGTCCACGCCGCTCCCTTGGCCGGCGTCGCGCGCAGCACGCCGGTCTCGGGATCGTAGGGATTTCGCGCGTGGAACTTCTCCGGATGCGGCTCTTTGAGGGGGAACCCTCGGCCCTTTTCGGTGACGACGTGCACCACGCGCGGCCCCGATAGCGTCTTCACGAACTCGAACGTGCGGTTCAGTGCATCGATGTTATGGCCGTCGATCGGGCCGAAATAGCGGAATCCCAGCTCCTCGAACAGCATACCGGGCGACCACAGGTTCTTGATGCTCTCTTCCACCGTGCGTGCGAAGTCCACCATCGTCTTCCCACCCACGTAGTGAGACGCCCGCTCAATGAGATGCTTGACGTGATCGCGCACCCGGTTGGTGAACGGGCTCGCGATCGCCGATCCGAGGTACTTGTTGATGGCGCCGACGTTGGGCGCGATCGACATCCCGTTGTCGTTGAGCACCACGATCACGTCGCGACCCGAGTGCCCGGCGTTGTTCATCGCCTCGTAGGACAGACCACACGTCATCGCGCCGTCACCCACCACGGCCACCACGTGATACGCGTCGCCGCGCAGATCGCGGGCGGCGGCCACGCCGAACGCGGCTGACATGGCCGTGCCCGCGTGCCCCGCCCCGAAAATGTCGTGCTCGCTCTCGGTCCGCCGGAGAAAGCCGGAGAGGCCGCTCTTCTGTCGCAGGGTCGGGAGCTGGTCGTTGCGGCCCGTGAGGACCTTCCAGGGGTACCCCTGGTGTCCAACGTCCCACAGGATCTTGTCGTTGGGGGAATCGAAGCAGTGCGCCAGGGAGACCGTCAGCTCGACGACACCCAACCCCGCCCCGATGTGTCCGCCGGTCTTCGAGACCACGTCGATCAGGCGGGCCCGGACTTCATCGGCCAGCGGCTGCAGACCCTCGGGCGGGAGGATCCGGACATCGGCCGGGCTTTGGACGTGATCCAACAACGGCGACGGCGGGAGGGATCCCTGGTCGCCGCCCTCGATCTTCCCTCGCTTCGATCCTCTGATGGTCACGACCCTCGCTCCACAATGAAACGCGTCAAACCCGCGAGCAGGCTTGAATCTAGTCCCTGGGCCCTGAGGACGGCTACGGCGCGGTCGGCGTGTTCGCTGGCGGCGCGGCGCGCCCCGTCGATCCCCAGGAGCGCCGTGTACGTCGCCTTGTGTTGGGCCGCGTCCTTCCCGGGCGTCTTGCCGAGCGCGGCGGTACTGGCCGTGTCATCGAGCACGTCATCGACGATTTGGAACGCGAGTCCGATCTCATGGCCGTAGTCCCGGACGGCAGCGACCGTTGCCGGCCCGGCACCCGCCGCTATCGCACCCACCACGGCCGACGCGGCGATCAGTGCACCGGTCTTCGCGCGATGAATGGCCGTGAGTTCCGCGAGATCGATATCCCGTCCCTCGGCCTCAAGATCCAGCACCTGCCCACCCACCATGCCCGCCGCGCCGGCCGACCGGTACAGCTCGCCTGCGATGACACGCTTCGTGTCCGCGGGAAGACCCAGCCGGCTCATGCCAGCGGCAAGCACCTGCCCTGACACCTCGACGAGGCGAAAACCCGCTTCGGTCGCGACCTCGACACCAAACGCCTTGTGGGTGGTCGGGCGGCTGCGCCGCATGTCGTCGTCGTCCATGCACGGCAGATCGTCGTGCACCAGCGAGTAGCTGTGTACGACCTCGATGGCCGCGGCCAACTCGGCGGCATCCCCCACACCACCTACCTCCCTGTACGTCGCGAGGACCAGCGTGGGTCGGAACCGTTTGCCGGGGGTGCGGAGGCTGTAGGCCATCGCTTGGCCCAGCGCGCCGGGGTACGCCGACTCGATGCGCGCGCACCACGCCTCGAGCACGCCGTTGACCGCCCCGCGGCTCCGCTCGAGGAAGGCGTCGAGGTCAGGCGTCGAGCTTGGCAGTCTTGATCGTCCCGTCGGCTTGCTCGATCACCCGTTTGACCTCCACCTCGGCATCCTGCAGCAGGGACCGCGCCGTTTTGAGCCGGGCAACACCCTCCTCGAAGAGCTTGAGGGCCTCGTCGAGATCGATGTCCCGCTCCTCGAGGGACCGCACGATCGACTCGAGGCGTTCCAGTTCCTCCCGAAATGTGGGTGCTTTCTTGGTCACGCGTCCCCCTTGGTCACGCGGGCATCGACGTCACCATCAGCCACCGTGAGGCGGAACGCCAGACCCGGCGTAAAAGCCTCGACCTGCTTGAGCACCCGACCCGTCCGATCCCGGGCCACCGCGTAGCCGCGGGCGAGCACCTTGAGCGGGCTCAAGGCGTCGAGCCGTGCCGCGATGGCGTCGAGCTGCGACGTCCTCCGCTCCAGCAGCCGGCCGATGATGCCCGTCAGGCGATCTTCGGTGCGGGCGAGCCGCTGCGTCCCCATGTCGAGCTGGCCGCTCAGCGATCGGCCGAGCCGCCGCGCCAGGGTATCTACCGCATCGAGCACGGCGCCGCGATCCGGCACGGCCGCCTCGGCCGCCGCCGATGGTGTGGGCGCCCGGACGTCGGCTACCAGGTCCGTGAGGGTGACGTCGGTCTCGTGCCCCACGGCGGAGATCGTCGGGATGGGGGCGGCCGCGAGCGCGCGAGCCACCCGCTCGCTGTTGAACACCCACAAGTCCTCGCGCGAGCCGCCGCCGCGGCCCACGATGGCCACGTCGACGTCCGGAAGCCGACGCAGCCGCTCGAGCGCGGCGCACACGTCGTCTTCCGCTCCCTCACCTTGCACCCGGGTCGGGACCACCCACACCTCCACGGCGGGCCACCGCCGCTTCACGACCGACACGATGTCGCGGAGCGCCGCCCCGTCGGGACTGGTGACGACCGCAATGCGCCGCGGGAAGGTCGGGAGCGGCCGTTTGCGCTCGGGATCGAGCAGGCCGTCACGGGCCAGGGCGGCTTTGGCCCGTTCCAACTGCAGCTGCCACAGGCCGCCGGCCGCCGTTGGGATCAGCGCCTTGATGGTCAGGCGGAACTCGCCGCGTTCTTCCCACACGGTGGGTCGCGCCTCGACGAACACGTCGGTGCCGTCGTCCGGCGGCGGACCGACCCGCTGGTTGTCGGTCCGCCACATGACGCACCGCACCTGCGCACGGGCATCGCGCAGGGTGAAGTACCAATGTCCGCTCTGATAGGCCTTGAGCCCGCTCACCTCGCCGCGCACCCAACAGCGGCTGAGCCCGGACTCGATCAGCTGACGAGCCCGACGGGTGACCTCGCTAACGCTCCAGGCGCCCTCCGCCGACGCCGAATCGGCCGTGTCGAAGAGGTCTATCCCGCCCACTGGCGCGCGGCCTGGACGGTGTTGTAGAGCAGCATCGTGATGGTCATCGGCCCCACACCACCGGGAACGGGCGTGATCGCGGAGGCGATACTCTTGGCGGCCTCGAAGTCCACATCTCCCACGAGCCGATACCCCTTCTTGGTCGTGGGATCGTCCACCCGGTTGACGCCGACGTCGATCACGACCGCCCCGGGTCGAATCCAGTCACCCTTCACGAACGCCGGCTGGCCGATCGCCGCAATCAGGATGTCCGCCTGGCGCGTGATGGTCGGCAGATCCCGTGTGCGCGAGTGGCAGACCGTCACCGTGGCGTTGCCGCCTTTCCCCTTGTGCAGCAGCAAGGCGGCCATCGGGCGACCCACGATGTTCGACCGCCCGACGATCACCACGTGCTGGCCTGACGGATCGACACCACTGCGAATCAACATCTGCTGTACGCCGTACGGAGTCGCGGGCCGAAAGCCGGTCGGATCACCGATCGAGACTTTGCCCACGTTTTCCGGATGGAATCCATCCACGTCTTTGTCGGGCCGGATGCTGTGCAACACCCGCTGCTCGTTGATCTGATCGGGAAGTGGAAGCTGAACCAGGATGCCGTGCACGTTGTCATCGGCGTTGAGTCGCTGGATCACCGACAGCAGCTCGGCCTCACTCGTGTCGGCCGACATGGTGATCGTGTCCGAATGCATCCCGGCCTCGTCACACGCCCGTCCCTTCATGCGCACGTAGACCTGGCTGGCAGGATTCTCGCCCACCAGCACCACGCTGAGCCCCGGTGTAATTCCGCGTGTCGTCAACTCCTGCACCTGGGGCGCTAACTCCGCGCGCATGGCTTCGGCAATCGCTTTGCCGTCGATGATGTTACTTGGCAAAATCCACCGCTCTCGTTTCTCTGATGACCACGATCTTGATCTGTCCCGGATACTGCAACTCGCTCTCGACGCGACGCGCGATCTGCTCCGACAGCTCGGCGGCTGTCGTGTCGCTCACCTCATCGGGGAGTACGGCGATCCGCACCTCCCGACCCGCCTGGATGGCGTAGGCTTTCTCCACACCCGCAAAGCTCTGCGCGATCTCCTCGAGCGCGCTCAAGCGTTTCACATACGTCTCGAACGCCTCGCGCCGCGCGCCGGGCCGCGCCCCGCTGATCGCGTCCGCTGCCTGAACGATGACCGAGACAGGGGTCTCGTGCGGCACGTCGTCGTGATGCGCGGCAATAGCGCTCACGATCACCGGATTCTCGTTGTAGCGCGTGGCCACCTCGACGCCGAGCTGGACGTGCGTGCCCTCGTGCTGGTGCGTGAGGACCTTGCCGATGTCGTGCAGCAGGGCAGCCCTCTTTGCCAAGTGCACGTCGAGTTTGAGCTCGGCCGCCATGATGCCGGCGAGCCAAGCCACCTCTTTGGAGTGGGAGAGCATGTTTTGCCCGTACGAGGTGCGGTACTTCATTCGGCCCACGAGCTTAACCAGTTCGGGATGCATCCCGCGGATGCCCAGCTCGTAGACGGTCTCTTCGCCAGTTTCGGCCAGCTGCTGCTCCAGCTCTTTCTGGACCTTGGACACCACCTCTTCGATGCGCCCCGGATGGATGCGTCCGTCGGTGATCAGCGCTTCCAGGGCTCGTCGGGCCACTTCCCGGCGGATGGGGTCGAAGCAGGAGACCACGACCGTGTCCGGCGTGTCATCGATGATCACGTCGACGCCAGTCGCCGTCTCGAAGGCACGAATGTTTCGACCCTCGCGGCCGATGATACGACCTTTCAGCTCGTCGCTCGGAAGCGGGACCGCCGACACGGTCGACTCCGTGGAATGATCCGCCGCGACCCGCTGGACCGCGAGCGCGATGATCTTCTTCGCTTCCCGGTCCGCCGTCCGCTTCGCCTCCTCGCGGATGTCTCGCACCGTCGCCGCTGCCTCACTCCGCGCGGTGTCGAGCAGTTCCTGACGGAGTTGCTTCTTCGCGTCGGCAGCGGAGAGGCTGGCCACTTCCTCGAGTCGCGCGCGGCGCTGAGTGAGCAACCGCTCCGCTTCCACTTCGCGCGTGGCCATCTCTTGTTCACGCTTGGCGAGCGTCCGCTCGCGACCGTCGAGCTCTTTGGCGCGGTCGTCCAACGCGTTGAGCTTCCGGTCGATGAGCGTCTCGCGCTCCTCGACCCGCTCCTGGTGCCGTTCCAGTTCTTCGCGCCGCTCCTTTGCCTCCGTATCCCACGTCTGCCGGAGTTGGAGGATCTCCTCCTTGGCGCCAAGGAGGACCTGCGCCTTGTCTTGGTCGGCTTCCCGTTTGGCCTCGGACAGGATGCGTTCGGCCTGCTGCGCCGCGGACCGGCCCACGCGCTCAGCATCCCGGCGCTCCACCCACCGCCCCACCACGAAAAAGGCCGCCCCGGCAATCGCACCACCACCGAGAACGGCCAACAGGTACGGCAGAAGCTGGTCGGCTCCCATATCTATCTCCAGCGACGCTGCCAACCCGATGACGGGGGAGCGCGCCTTGATCGATTAGAATGTTCCCACGCGGTCGCGCGTACGCGACCCCGACGAACTTAAGGGGCTTCGGACCTCGTGGCAAACGCCCCGGTGGACCGGGATCGTCGTTTCGCCGGTGGCAGGAGCCGCGACAGCTCAGCTGCCAAGGCGTTGAGGCGATCGGTCATCTCCCGCTGCGAGCGGTGGGCTTGAAACAGCTCGTCGGTGATGGCCAGGGCCGCCAAGATGGCCGCCTTCTGGGTCTCGACCATGGCCCCGGAGCTCGCGATGTCCCGCAGGGTCCTGTCCACGTGATCGGCGACCGCGCGGGTATACTCGGGGGGGCGGTCCGACTTGAGCGTGTACTCCTCACCGCCGATGGCGACCTTCACGACCGTCTTGTCGGTACTCATCGCCCCTGTTCCTCCATGGCCACCTGCTCTTCGAGAAACCGCAGGCGGCCGAGCAGCTCCTCGACGCGGGTGCGCGCCGCACCGAGCCGTTGCTCTAATTCGGCGTTTTCCGCCTCGAGCAGCTTGCTGCGTTCGCGATCCGCCACGAGGTCTTGGCTCAAGCCGAGTTGAGCCTGCCCCGCTTCGGCTTTGAGCGCCCGGCGCCGCCAGGACGCCAACTCGCTGGCGAGTGAGGAAAGCACCTCCCGAAGCTCCTCCAGCGCGCGAAACTCAGGCCTGTCGTCGTTCGACACCCAACCGCTCCTTGAGCGAGGCCAGCACCGCGGTCACGGCCTGATCAACCTCCGTGTCCCGCAGCGTTCGATCGGGCGCGCGAAATACGAGACGCCACGCCACGCTGCGCCCGGCCATTTCCGATCCTCTATACTCGTCAAAAACCGTCAATTCCGCGAGGAGGGCCCCGGCGGACTCGCGGATCACCGCCTCGACGCGGGCCGCCGTGACCTCGACCGGGAGCACCAGTGCCAGGTCCCGCTCCACCGGCGGCGTGGTTGGGAGCGGTACAAACCGCACCGCGCACGGCTCGGCGGCACCGGTCTCCAGCTCGAATCCGAACGCCGGTCCCGCCCACGCGGGCCGGTCGGCCACCAGCGGTCCGGCCTGCCCACGCACCTGCCCGCTCGCGTCGATCAGCTGCCATCCGTCCCCGGCCGGCTCGATCGTGCCCTCGCCGCCGACCAACCTCACGGCCGTCTCGAACAGCGCCTTGATGTCCCAACGATCGTAGTCCGGCGCCTTGCCAGAGCCGGACCAATGCGGGGGAACCCGCGCCCCGGTCACCACGGCAGCGACGCGGGTGGTTTCCTCGGGCAACGTGTCCCCGGCATCCCGAAACACCCTGCCAATTTCGAACAGGCGTACGTCGCGCTGCCTCACCGCCCAGTTCCGTTGCACCGACCGGGTGAGCCCGCTCAGCAAATCACGGCGCAGATAGGCGTCTTCGGCTGAGAGCGGGTTCTGCACTCGGAACGCGTCCGATCCACCCGACGCGGTGAGCGAGAGCGAGCGGGCCTGATGCAGGCCAAGCCCGGTGAACGCCTGCTCCATCCGCGCAACCGTCGCCGCATGCGGATCGTTCGGCACCACGCTCGGTCGTAGCGGTCGGAGCTTGGACGGGAAGGCATCGTAGCCACGGAGCCGCGCAACTTCCTCGATCAAATCCACTTCACGGGACACGTCCGGCCGCCAACCCGGGACCTGGACGTGCAGCCGATCGTCTTTTGGCGCCACCGGGAACCCCAACTGCACCAGACTCGCCTCGATCTCGTCTCGCGACAGCTCCACGCCCAACAGGTGCGCCACTCGGGACGGCCGCACGAACACGCCCTTGTGCTTGCGAGGCTTGGGATACACGTCGAGCGCGGGTTCCGGCTCCTCACCACCGGCCACGGCCCGGATCAGCGCGATGGCCCGGCGCAGGGCATCGGCCATCCCCTCGATGTCGATCCCGCGCTCGAAGCGATACGACGCATCGGTGCTCATCTTGAGCGCCTGGCGTGTGCTCCGCACCCGCTTTGGATCAAAGTACGCGCACTCGAGCAGTACCGCCGTGGTCCGGTCGGTGACCTCCGACTCCGCCCCACCCATCACGCCCGCGATCGCCGTCACCCGCTCGGCATCACAGATCATGGTCATCTCGGCGGTCAGATCCCGCGCCTCGCCGTCCAGGGTCACCACACGCTCTCCGGTCGCGGCCCGGCGCACCACGATCTTCGCCCCGCCGAGCGTTTCGAGATCGAACGCGTGCATCGGTTGGTTCAGCTCGTGCAGCACGTAGTTAGTCGCGTCCACCACGTTGTTGATCGGGCGCGCTCCGACGCTGCGGAGCCTGGCTTGGAGCCAGTCCGGCGACGGACCGATACGCACGCCGCGGATCACGGCCGCCATGTATCGCGGACAGCCGTCGACGTCCTCGATGATAACCTCGATGCCCCCGACGGTCCCCTTCCGGGCCACGCGGCGGGGCGCGGCGATATCGCTTGGCGCGTTGGGAATCGGCGGGAGTTTGACTGGCACCCCGTAGACCGCCGCCAGCTCCCGGGCCACGCCCTTGTGGCACAAC
>JBFIHA010000056.1:0-15350 GCA_041602035.1 Gemmatimonadales bacterium
CCCGTCGAGCGCGAACTCGGGCCCGGGCACGAACTGCTCGACGAGATACCATTCACGCTCGTCGCCGCCGCGCTCGCGCACGTCCGCCGAGTCGAGAATGGTGCGAAGCCGACGATGGCACTGCACGAACTCCGCGGGGGTATCCGCTCGCATTACGCCGCGGCTGGCCGACAGGTGGAGCGGCTTGAGCACCACCGGATAGGTGAGGCCCTCCGCGACTCCCCGTGGATCGTCGGCGACGCGATGTCGCGCGAACGCCGGCACCGGCACGCCCGCCGCGGCGAGCCGTTGCCGCTGCACATATTTGTCCCCCGCGGCGCGCGCCGCCGCGACGGAGATGTGCGGCACCCCCAGTGCCTCGGCCGCGATCGCCGCGGCGACGACGGTTTCGTCATCCACGCCGAAGACGGCATCGATCGGATGCGCGTCGGCGAAAGCGCGTACAACTCGAGTAATGCCCTCGGCCGAGCGGAAGTCGATGGTGACGAGCCCATCGGGCCGGCTCGCAGAGAATGCCGAGTCCTCCTCGGAGGCTACGGTGAGATCGACGCCTAGTCGCATCGCCGCCTCGACGAACGCTTCGGCGCGGTAGGTGGTGGTGGGGAGAAGAAGAAGAAGACGGCGTCGCACGGCGGGTGATGGCGGAGTGCGGAGCCGGCTCACGCCCCCGCCCCGCTCAGCCTTTTGCTACTTCCCGGTCTGGGCGTAGTAGGGATTCGTACCGGCGGCGTGGTCGGTGATGTCCCTGATCCCTTGCACACCGGGGACCGTGCGTTTGAGCGAGGCTTCGATCCCCTGGCGCAGCGTGACGTTGGCCATGCCGCAGCCCTGGCACCCGCCCATCATGCGCACCACGACCACGCCGTCCTCGACATCGATCAAATCCACCCGTCCGCCGTGTTGGGCCACGGCCGGATTGATCTCCGTGCGGAAGATCTCCTCGACCACGTCGAACACGTGGTCGTCGTCCATGACGCCGGGACGGGGAGCTGTTGACTTGTCTGTCATGCTTGAAGGCTAACCAAAAAGGGGAAAGGGGAAAAGGGAAAGAGAAACGGGAAACGGGAAACAGGAAGCGGGTCCGGCCGCACTCGCTTTCAGCTTCCCATTTCCCGCTTCCCCCTTCCCGTCTCTTCTGCGTCGCGCTACTGCTCCTCCCTCTCCGGCCTCTCCACCTCCACCGGCTCGAGGTTCTGGCCCCGCAACACGTCGTTGAGCCGCGCGAGGTCCGTCTGCATGACGGCGTTCATCTGATCCAATTGCCGCTGGAGCAACGAGTCGAGATGGGCGTACACCGTGCGCGACTGATCGGTGGGCCGAGTTTCGCCGCTTTCCACCACACCCATCAGAGCCGCGAGCTTGTTGTTGAGCTTGATCGGGAAGTTGAGCGGGTCCTGGTTGCTTTGGTTCCGGACCTGGTAGATCTCCCCTTCCACCGCGCTCAGGCGTTCCTTCACCGTGGCAGCCTGCCGAGTGACAGCCCGATCAGTGGTCTTCTCCAGCCGCTCATCGATAGCCGTCTTGATGTTCCGGATCCAGATCACCGCCTCGTTGGCATCGCTCACCCGATCGCGGATCTGCAGCGCGAAGTCGAACCGTTCCCGTAGCTGGGCCACCGTCACCTGATCGGCGATCCGCGAATCGATCGTGATCTCGAACTCCTGCGTCTGCACCACGTCGCCTACCGTGAGCCGCACCTGATAGCGCCCGGGCACCGCGCTGGGCCCGACGTTGCGGGCCGCCCAGAAGATCCGGCCGTCGAAGTCAGTGTAGCCGGGGTAGCGCAGGTTCCACGTGAACGAATGCGACCCTGCCGTGACCGAGGGCGTCCGACTGCCGCCGCCGAAGAAGAACGACGGTTCGTCGTCATCGTCGGCCGCCCGTCGCTCGCGCTTGGCACCCGTGAACGTCTGGATCACGGTACCGTCGGCTGTGAGGAACTCCAATGTCAACGTATCCACCGCCTCCGCCAGGTAGTAGAACACCTCGACACCGTTGTCCACGTCGCGCACCGGGTCCACGGGGTCGAACAGATGGACCGTGGCGCTCGCCACCTGCGGCGAGAGTTGCCGGAGCGGCGCGATGTTCCGCAGCATCCAGAACGAGCGTCCGTGCGTCCCGATCACGAGGTCGTTCTCCTCGACCACCAGGTCCGACACCTGGACCGTGGGGAGGTTGAGCGAGAGCGCTTGCCAGTTGGCGCCGTCGTTCCACGAGACATAGACCGTGCGCTCCGACGCTGCGTAGAGCAGTCCGGGACGCGCGGGATCCTCGCGCACCGAGCGCACGAAGTCGTCCCCTGGAATCCCGTTTACGATCTTGGTCCAGGTGGTCCCGTAGTCCGTGGTCTTCCAGACGTACGGCGCCCGGTCGTTGTCCACGAGATATCGGATGCCCGCCACGTAGGCCTTCCCGGGTGTGCTAGGCGACGCCTCGATGGTGTTGATCCGGACGAACTGTGGCGCGTCGCGGGGCGTCACGTTGCGCCACGCCCCTCCGCCATCCCGCGTCACGTGCACCAGGCCGTCGTCCGACCCCACCCAGATCACGTTGGGATCGTGATACGACGGGGCGATCGCGAACACCGTGGCGTAGGTCTCCACGCCGGTCTGGTCCTTGGTGATGGGGCCGCCCGAGGCGCCCATCGTCTCCGGCGCACGGCGCGTCAAGTCGGGGCTGATGGCCGTCCAGCGCTGCCCTTCGTCCGTGGTCTTCCACACCTTTTGTGATCCCACGTACAACACGTTCGCATCGTGATGCGAGAACACGATCGGGAACGTCCACTGGACGCGCTCGATGAGATCGATGGACGACTGCCCCATCGGGTTCTCGGGCCACACGTTGATGGCCCGCCCCTGGCCCGTCGCATAGTCAAATCGCGAGAGGCTCCCACCGTAGCAGCCGGCATAGAAGATGTTCGGATTCGCCGCGCTATTGGCGATGTACCCGCTCTCGCAGCCGCCCGCCGAGTGGAAGAACGGCCCGGAGCCTCCGCCCCGGGTGCCGAGATGGTTCCATCCCTTGCTCGGGATGCAGGCGGTGCTGTTGTCCTGCTGGGCGCCGCAGATGAAATACGGTTCGTGGTTGGTGGTCATCACGCGATAGAACTGCGCAGTGGGGTAGTCCTGCTCGGTCCACGTCTGGCCTCCGTTGAACGACACGTTGGCACCGCCGTCGTTCGCGTTGATCATCCGCTCGGGATCGTCGGGCGCGATCCACAAGTCGTGGTTGTCGCCGTGCGGCACACGAATGGGCCGAAACGTCTTGCCGCCGTCCCGCGAGCGATAGAAGCCGGTGTTGAGCGCGTACATGACGTCCGGATCCGCGGGGTCGGCGTACACGCGGGTGTAGTAGAACGCGCGCTGCCGGAGTCGGCGCTCCTCGTTGGTGCGGGTCCAGGTCGTGCCACCATCGTCGGAGCGGAACACGCCTCCCTCGTCGTGCTCCACGATGGCCCACACGCGCCAGGGTGCAGCCGGTGAGACGGCCACGCCGATCTTGCCCACCACCCCCTGCTGGGGCAGACCCGCGTTGCGGGTGATCTCGGTCCACGTTTCACCGTAGTCCGTGCTCTTGAACAATCCGCTGCCGGGGCCGCCCGACGACATGCCCCAAGACTTACGCCACGCCTCCCACAGGGCGGCGTACATCACGGCCGGATTACCGGGATCCAGCGTCAGGTCCACCGCACCGGTCTGCGGGTTCCGGAACAGCACCTTGCGCCATGTCTCGCCGCCGTTGCTGGACTTGTACACCCCACGCTCGGCATTCGGGGCCGAGTGCACGCCGAATGCCGCGACCCACATCGTGTTGCAGTCCGTGGGATGGACGCGGATGCGGGCGATGTTCTGCGTCGCCGCGAGGCCCACGTGACGCCACGTGGTGCCCCCGTCGGTGGACTTGTAGACGCCGTCGCCCTGCTGAATGTTGCCGCGGAGCTGGGTCTCGCCCATGCCGATGTACACGACGTCGGGGTCCGCCTCGCACACCTGTACCGCGCCCACCGAAGCACTGTTCACTTGGCCGTCCGTCACCGGTTGCCAGGTCTGGCCCGCGTCCGTGGTCTTCCACAGCCCGCCGCCCGTGGCGCCGAAGAAGTACTCCAGCGGCCGGGCCGCGCTGCCCGCGGCGGCCGTGGATCGGCCCCCGCGATCGGGACCGAGGCTGCGCCACTGGAGCGCGTCGTAGAGCTTGGCCTCGAACCCTTGTGCGATTGCCGTGGCCGGCAGAGCACTCAGCATCACGCCAATCGTCAAGGCGAAGCCGGGGACCTGCATCGCGCCGCGTCGTGACATCGCGCGCTCACTCCTGCTGGGGAATCGATATCGGGGAAACCGCGGGATGTTATCCCGCGGGACGGCCCCTCGCCAGAGAGGACACGTGGGGGCGGCTCGGGTCGCCAGCCTTGCATCGCGTCGGTCCCGGGTTTCCTTATCTAGCCGACCCCCGGCGCGGCCGCGTCCCCCAACCCTGCAGCGGCCGGACCGGCACACCGACGACATTCCGAGCCACTCGTGGAGGGTTCATCCCATGACCAGCGTGCTCCGTTCGACCACGACCACCCTGCTCGCGGTGCTCCTGCCACTGTTCTGCTCCGAGCCGGCCGAGGCGCAGATCGACTTCGACCGCCTCGAGGGCATGAGCGCCCGCAGCATCGGGCCGGCCGGGATGAGCGGACGGATCGGCGCCATCGATGCGGTGGACGCCAATCCCAACATCATCTACGTGGGGACGGCCACCGGCGGCCTGTGGAAATCCACGACCGGCGGCGTGACCTGGACGCCCATCATGGACGATCACCCCGCGTCGTCCATCGGCGCCGTCACCATCCATCAGGCGGCGCCCGACCTGGTGTGGGTGGGGACCGGGGAGCGGAACCGCCGCAACTCGGCGGGGGTCGGCACCGGGGTCTACAAGTCACTCGACGGCGGGAAGACGTGGACCAAGATGGGACTGGACAATACCGGCGCCATCGACGCGATCCTCATCCACCCCACCAATTTGGACGTGGTGTACGTCGGCGCCCTGGGAAACACGTGGACTGACAGCGAAGACCGCGGGGTCTACAAGACAACCGACGGCGGCAAGACCTGGCGCAAGATCCTGTATGTGAATCCGCGCACCGGTGCCGGCGACCTGGTGATGGACCCGTCGAATCCGAACCACCTGATCGCGGCGATGTGGGAGCATCGGCGCTGGCCGTGGTTCTTCACCTCCGGCGGGCCGGGCAGCGGATTGCACGTCACCTACGACGGCGGCGACACGTGGAAGAAGCTGGGACCGGCGGACGGCCTCCCGCCGGGCGAACTGGGACGGATCGGGCTCGACTTCGCGCGTGGCAATCCCGACGTGGTATACGCCGTGACCGAGGCCAAGCGCAGCGTCATGATGCGCTCAGCGAACGGCGGCGATACGTGGACGATCGTGAACCGCGAGCGCGGGATCGCCGTGCGGCCGTTCTACTACGCCCAGGTGCGGGTGGACCCCACCAACGAGAACCGCGTGTACAACGTGCACGGCACCATCGACCTGAGCGAGGACGGTGGCAAGACGTTTCGCACGTTGCTGCCGTTCGCGCGGGTGCACGTGGACCATCACGCGTTCTGGGTGGGGCCAACAGGCGAGCTGTTGATCGACGGCAACGACGGCGGCGTGTACATCTCGCGCGACCGTGGGGAGGGTTGGCTGTTCGTCGAGACCCTTCCGCTGGCGCAGTTCTACCACATCAACGTCGACATGGGCGTGCCGTTCAATATCTACGGCGGACTCCAGGACAACGGCTCGTGGAAGGGACCGAGCCAGGTGTGGCACAACGGCGGGATCCGGTACTACGACTGGAGTGAGGTGGCCTTCGGTGACGGGTTTGCGACGATCATCGACCCGACGGACGGCCGCTACGGCTACGCGATGTCGCAGGGTGGGTTCATCGTGCGGTTCGACACCGTGACCGGCGAGCGGAAGTCGATCCGCCCCGCCCACCCCGAGGGCGTCGAGTTGCGATTCAATTGGAATGCGGGGATCGCGACGGACCCGTTTGACGGATGCATTTACTATGGCAGCCAGTTCGTGCACCGATCGTGCGACATGGGAAGCTCGTGGACGGTCATCAGCCCCGATCTGACCACCAACGATCCGGAGAAGCAGCGGCAGCTCGAGAGCGGCGGGCTCACGTTCGACGTCACGGCGGCCGAGAACCACACGTCCATTCTCACGATCGCGCCGAGCCCGGTGGAGCAGGGGGTCATCTGGGTCGGGACCGACGATGGGAACGTGCAGCTCACGCGGGACGGGGGCGCGACGTGGACCAACGTGGTTAGTCGCATCCGCGGGGTGCCGGCCGCCACGTGGGTGCCACACATCGAGCCGTCCAAGTTCGTAGGCGGCACGGCGTTCGTGGTGTTCGACGACCATCGCCGGGGGAACAACCGGCCGTACCTGTTCCGCACCGCCGACTTCGGCCGTTCCTGGACCAGCCTCACGACGGCCGACATCGAGGCGTACACGTTTTTACACGCCGTGGAGCAGGACCCCGTGAATCGCAACGTGCTGTACCTGGGAAGCGAGTACGGTCTGTACGTCTCGCTGGACGGCGGCACCACGTGGACCCTGTGGCGACACGGGTTGCCGCGCGCTCCGGTGCGGGCGCTCATTGTGCACCCGCGAGACCACGACCTCGTGATCGGGACGCACGGCCGAGCGGCGTACGTGATCGACGATGTCCGTCCGCTGCGCGCGCTCGCGTCGGATCCCGGCATGACGGGTCGGGCGCTCCATCTGTTCGAGATCCCGCCGGCCATTCAATACGAGGTGTCGCAGGTGGACGGCATCCGGTTCCTGGCCGACGGGAAGTTCGTGGGAGCGAACCGGCCGTACGGCGCGTTACTCAGTTACTGGCTTGGCAGGAGCCCGACGGCCGACACATCGGCGGCGGGAAGGGATACGGCACGGACGACCATCGAGGTGCTCGACACCGCGGGCGAAGTCATCCGCCGGTTTCGTGGACCAGCCAAGGCGGGCCTCAACCGCGCGTCATGGAACTTGCGCATGGACGGGCCGCAACGCCTGGGTGACGACGACACCCCCGCCGAGTTCCTCCCGCCGGGTCCGAGCGTCCTGCCCGGGAGCTACACGATCCGCGTGATCGCCGGCGCGGATACGGCCAGCGGCTCGGTGGCGGTCGCCGACGACGGTCGCTTTTCCTACACGACCGCCGAGCGGAGCGAGAAGCTCGACGTGCTCAAGCGGGCGATCCAACGCCAGAACGTCGCGACCGAAGCGGTCACCCGCCTCCGCGCGGCGCGCAAGGGCATCGAGGCGGTGCTGGAGCGCACCAAAGACAAAGACGACCTCGAGGCGTTGCACTCGGCCGGCGACTCACTCACGAAGCGGCTCGACGAGGTCGAGCAGACATTCACCGGCCCACAGGATCTGCAGGGGATCGTCCGCCGGCCGGACGTGGTGGCCGCCATGCTGGGGCTGGCCTACGGGCAGCTCGCCTCGTCGAGGGACGCGCCCACCCAGGGGGGGCTGCTGTATCTGGAGCAGGCGGAAGCGCGACTCCGGGACGCACTCCAGTCGGTAAACGCCGTGCTCGGCGCGGTCCGCGGGTACCACGGCCGTGTGCGCGAGGCGGGGGTGGAGCTGTTCGAGGTGCCGGACCAGATCTCGATGGAGTGGCGACCGGCAGCGCCGTGAGGCGACGTCGCGGCTAGCGCCCGCCGCGGTTCCGGAGCAGGAGCACCGCAAACCACTGCCGGTCGTCGGTGAACGCCCGAACGACCTCGAACCCGAACACCTCAAGATAGGCCGTGAGGTGCTCGAGAACGAACTTGCGGCTGATCTCCGTCATGATCAGCTCCCCGGCGTCGACGTGTACCGTCAGGCCCAGCGGCCCGAGCGCAATCTCCTGGGCGGTGCGAAATCGAGCAAAGATCTCGATGCGCTGCCATGCGTCGTGATATCGGGCCACGTGCTCGATCTCGGTCACATCGATGCCGGCCGCGAGTTCCCGGTTCATGCGGACAAAGAGGTTCCGAGTGAACCTGGCGGTCACCCCCGCCGCGTCGTCGTAGGCGGCTTCCAGTACCTGGTGGTCCTTCACCAGATCCGCACCGAGCAGGAAGTAGTCTCCGGTCGCCACGTGGCGCGACATACTGCGCCAAAACCGCAAGGACTCCCCATGATTGAAGTTCCCAAGGGTGGACCCCAAGAACAGCACCATCGCAGGGGAGTGTTCGCGAAACAGCGGGAACGCCTCTTCGTAGCGTCCCACGAGGCCAGCAAACTCGACGTCGGGGTGGTCCGCCATGACGCGCTCGCGCGACGCGGCGATCGCGGCATCGCTCACATCCACCGGCACGTACCGCACGTCGCCCGGGGCATCACCGTACGCCGACAGCAACAGACTCGTCTTCATGGAGCTTCCGGACCCGAGCTCGATCAATGTGACCGGTCCCGTCTGCTCCCGAATACCGGCGGCGGCGGTGCGAAGGATCGCGGCCTCGGTCCGGGTGGGGTAGTACTCGGGCTGGCGCGTGATCTCATCGAACAGAGCGCTCCCTTTGTCGTCGTAGAGGTACTGACAGGGGAGCCACCGGGGGGTGTCGGTCAGCCCTATGGCGGCGGCGGTGGCAAAATCCGCGGCCTCGGGCGGCCAGGACCTGAACCCGGCCCTGGCACGCAACCTATTGCCTGACATGAATTTGCTGGAGTGAGCCTGTCCAGAAGGGATGGGCACCTCTCGGCGTGATGGGCAGCCAAGCCGACGTTCGCCAACCTACGGCCGGTATCTCGCGACCGCAACCGGGACAACAGTCGCCGCGGATGCCGAGTTCCGTGTAGGACATGGCCTACTGGCGCCGTCCGCGACTGGGCCGCAGCTTAGGGAGTTGAGGCACGTCGACGCTTGACGGATCGCGTCACTAACTGAATGTTGATGAAGGGATTGCCGTTTCTACGCGGCACCCCGCCGTCCTGACGAAGGAACGTTGCCACATCGGTCGGTCAGGTGCGCTGTGCACGTGACGGCCGTGCTCCCGGTTCCCCCTCTCGGAGCCCGGAGGCCGCGAATGCGTCGTTTGCATTTTGGCCAAGACCGCTTGGGTTACCCGCCGGCGATCGCCGCTGTGTGGCTCGCGATAGCTGGACTGTTCGCGATGGCCTGGACGCCGACGGCGGCCGTTGCGCAGCAGGAGCGTGCCGGCCAGCCGTCCCGGACGGCGGTGTCGTGTGACGTGATCGAGGCCGACGATGTCGCTCGCGCCCGCACGGTGACGAGCGCGCTCAGGGCCCACGTGACCGGCTTGCATCTCACGCCCACGAGCGGTCAGGCCGGCGGCGGTTCGCAGGTGAACATGCGCGGCATGACCAGCATGCGGCGCAGCCCGCCGTTGGTCTTCATCGACGGGCTCAAGATCGGCTCCACGTTCGGGGAAGGCCCCGACATCGGCATGCTGGACCAGCTCAATCCGGAGGACGTGCTGCTGATCGAAGTGTTTCGCGGACCCGCCGCCACGACCCTGTACGGAACCGATGCGTCGGGAGGCGTGATTCGGGTCTACACCAAGCGAGGAAACGTCCGTGCCGAGTTGCTGAGTGACCCTCGCGCTCGGTGCATACCGTAGGACCCGGTGACGGACCGGTCGATCGGTCGGCACCGGCACGTACAACCCAACCGGTAGGGAGGTAGCCAATGAGGTTCAACAGCCTTGTCAGACACGGTCTGGGGCGATCCGGACCGCTGCTCGACACGGCGGCGCTTCTCAGGGCCGGTCTCGCCGTTTGTGCAGCGTTGTTGTTCGCGCTGCCGGCGCAGGCGCAGACCGGGGAACTCTCGGGACGCGTCGTCGACCAGACGACCGGGCAGCCGATGGAAGGTGCCCAGGTCATGGTCGTCGGAACCAACATCAGCGCCCGTACCCGAGCGGACGGACTGTACAACCTGCTGGGTATCCCGGCAGGCTCGCAGCAGATCCGCGCGCTCATCATCGGGTACGCCACTCAGACGGCCACGCTGACCATCCAGTCGGGCGTCACCACGACCCTGGATTTCCAGCTGAGCAGGGCCGTGGTCTCCCTCGATGCCATGGTCGTGACGGGTCAGGCCGGTGAGATCAGCCGCAAACAGGTCGGCAACACCATCAGCCAGATCTCGGCACGCGACATCGAGGCGCTCCCGACCCCCACCGCCAGCGACGTGCTGCAGGGCATGGCCGCCGGGGTGACGGTCATGGACAACGTCGGGCAGGCCGGCGCGGGGAAGCAGATCCGTCTCCGCGGTCACAACTCGGTGTCGCAGGGGAACACCCCCCTCATCTACGTGGACGGCATCCGCATCTCCGAGCAGTTCTACGCCGCCGCGGACGAGGCGGGGTTCCAGGCTCCGAGCCCGCTGGACGACATCAACCCCGCGGACATCGATCGCGTCGAGATCATCAAGGGAGCGGCCGCGACCACGCTGTACGGCACGCAGGCCTCGGCCGGCGTGATCCAGATCTTTACGAAGCGCGGATCGCAATCGGCGCCCCGCTGGTCGGTCGGGATCGACCAGGGGTTCAACACGCTGGGGCACATCGGGCCCTCGAAGGATGTGAACCCCACCGGGCTCGGAATGAACAATTGCAACTTCACGGGCATCAGTGGCGACCCCACGTTCGCGACGGGTGACGCCATGTTCCCGGCCGATTCGAGCTGCCCGGCCAGCGGCAGCTGGCTCAGCAGCGGCCACCTGCAGCGGTACAACGTCTCCGTGCGCGGCGGTGGCGAGCAGCTCAACTACTTCGTGTCCGGCCGGATGGGGCGCGAAAATGGCGTGCTCGGCGATCAGGGAAGCGAGGAGTACAGTGTCCGAGGCAACTTCGGATTCTCGCCCGGGCGCACGTTCACGATCCTGCTGAACAACGCCTACACGCGGCGCCAGGTGACGTGGATTCCGGACGGCAACAACCGCGAAGGGTTCCTGCTCAACGTGATGCGGGGCGAGCAGGACTACACGCCCGGCCACCTGGACGGCCAAATCCTCGATATGGGTCTGTTGCAGACCATCAACCACTTCACCACCGGCCTCACGGTGAACTGGAACCCGCTGCCCGGCATGTCGCACCGGCTGAACGCCGGTCTCGACTTCGCGGCGTCGGACTACGAAGAAGACCATCCGTGGGGCTATTGGGGCGACCCGCCCGGCAGCCGTGAAAACGACCAGTATCAAACCCGCACGCTGACGCTGGACTACGCGGGCAGCTGGTCCGCGCGCCTGAGCGGCGCATTCACGTCGCGGTTCTCCGCCGGGGCACAGATTTACGAGGACAACCGCTACCGCCTGAACGGGTTCGGCGAGCAGTTCGCCGGACCGGGTGACAAGGTGCTCGATAACGGTTCGGTCACCAGCGTGAACGAGTTTCGATTCCGCCAGACCAACGGTGGGTTCTTCTTCCAGGAAGAGATCGGATTCGCCGATCGCTTATTCGTCACGGGCGGTCTCCGGTTCGACGGGTTCAGCACCTTCGGCGAAGACTACGGGATGGCGATGTACCCCAAGGTTTCCTTGGCGTACAACGTGTCCGAAGAGAGCTTCTGGCCCGGTTGGTGGGACGGGATGAAGCTCCGCGCCGCGTGGGGCGAGTCGGGCCGCGCGCCCGGCGCGTTCGACGCCCTCAAGACCTGGGAGCCGGTATCCGGTGACGAGGGACGGCCGGGAGTGACGCCCGCAACGCTGGGCAATCCGGACCTGGGTCCCGAGCGCAGCCGCGAGTTCGAGTTCGGGTTCGAGGCAGCGATGTTCAACGGCCGGGTGGGCCTCGAGTTCACACGGTACCAGCAGAAGACGATCGACGCCCTCATCCCGGTGCAGCAGGTCCCGTCGCTGGGCTTCATCGGCAGCCAGCTCCAAAACGTGGGTGAGCTGAAGAACAGCGGGATGGAGTCGCAGCTCAATCTGGCCGTGCTCCGAGGCGGACAGGTCGAGTGGGACGTGGGCCTGCGGTACGGGACCAACCGCAGCGAGGTCGTGAACCTGGGCGAGATCCAGGACATTTATGTCGGGTGGCGGCAGCGCATCCGCCCGTGCAACAACCCCGACGGCACCAAGGCCGCGGAGGCAATTGCCCAGGAGGCCTATCGCGGGGAGGGCAACTTCAACTGCCCGATTCCCGGCTACTGGCACGACGTGGTCGTCAACGACTCAGCGACAGTCGAAAACCCCAATGGCTTCACCGCCCCGGGTACCGACCCGATCATGGAAGAGCGGTACCTCGGCCCCTCGTATCCGACGGACCTGTTGGGTGTGAGCTTCACGGTCCGCGTGGGACGCTGGCTCACGGTGGATGCCGTGGGTGAGGGACAGTTCGGTCATTTCCTCTCGTCCGGCGTGGCCTACCAGAACGCGCGCCGGGCCGTGTGGCCTTTGTGCCGCGAGACGCAGACCTTGTGGGACGTGTCGTACGACACGGCCTATGACGCGGTCATCGCAGGCGGCGGGACCTCGACGGAGGCCAGAGCAGCTGGCCGAGCCGCGCAGCGCGGCGCCTTGAACGCCTACGAGAAGGCGCGCTGCATCAGGGGTTTCACCACCTACGGCATGTGGATTCAGCCGGCGGATTTCTTCAAGCTGCGCGCGCTGTCGGTGCAGTTCCGGCTGCCGAGCCGGCTCATCCCCGGCACGCGGTCGGCGGTGTTGCAGCTGCAGGCGCGGAATCTGTTCCGCATCACGAGCTTCGACGGCCTCGATCCGGAAGCGTCGGAAGAGGGCGGCACGCAGGAAGTGTTGCTCCGGCAGGAGTACTACAACCTGCCGCCGTATCGATCGTTCATCGTGGGCCTGCGGCTCGAGTTCTGAGGGGGGGTGAGGAGACAACCATGATTCCGAACGCATTGCTTCGACGCATCGGCACCGGGTTCCTCGCCCCAGTGTTCGTCGGCCTCATGATGTTCACGACGGGGTGCGACGTGACGAACCCGGGCACGATTTTGGATACGGATCTGAACGACGAGCTCGTGCTCGACGCGCTGGTCACCGGCATGTCGCGGGATCACGCCACCATGATGGACGGCATTGCCTTCGACATTGCCATCGCCAGTGGGGAGATGACCGGTGGCGGCAGCTACTTCGAGACCGGACTCCTCAGACGCGGTATTCTCAACCGCGAAGATCAGAACTTCGAGTGGGGCTCGCAGCATCGGGCCCGCTGGGTTGCCGAGGCCGGCCTGGTCCGGATGGACAGCGTCTTGGGGGCAGCCTACGTGGGCGACTCGCGCGTGGCCCGGGCATTTCTGTTTGCCGGTCTCGCGCACCGCACGCTGGGTGAGACGACGTGCTTCGCCGTCATCGACGGCTCGGGCGTGTTGAATCACGAGGTCCACTTCGACAGCGCGGTGGTGCGGGCTGACAGCGCCGTGTATCACGGGCAGCTAGCGGGCACGAATGACGTGGTGACCGCGGCCTACGGCGTCCGCGCCCAGGCCAACGCGGCGCGAGGGAACTGGACGGCCGCCGCCGCCGACGCGGCGATGGTACCGACGGATTTCGTGTACGAGACCCTCTTGGACGTGAACGGCCCCGAAAACGTGATGTACAACGAAACCTGGGGTCGGCCGGAGATGTCCGTTTACAACACCATGGCCGACCGCCGGGGGCCGGACCCACGAGCCCCATTCACCGATTGCACGGTGACGCCGCGCCCTGGCGACTGCCGATCATCGCAGGGTGCGGACGGCGCCACGCCGTTCTACCTGCAGTACAAGTATGACGAGGTCGGCTCCGACATCGCGGTGGTGAAAGGCACCGAGATGCGGCTCATCGAGGCGGAGGCGTTCCTACGGAACAACGACCTCACGAGCGCGATGGGCAAGATCAACGAAGTACGGACCTTCCATGGTCTGGCCGACGTCGCACCGGCACCCGCCACGATCAACGACGGCTGGGTGGTCCTCGACCACGAGCGGGAGCTGACGTTGTGGATGGAAGGCCGCCGCTGGCACGATGCCCGCCGGTGGGACGAGGAGGGCATGACATTCATGCCGGCGGTGCAGTTCGTGTACGGCAATCCGGTGACGGTCTATGGCGATCCTACGCCGTTGTCGCCGACGTTCGACAAGGACGTCAGCATCGCGAAACGGGCGTATTGCATCCCGATTTCGCTGGCCGAGTGCCAGACGAACACGGCCGTACTGGGTTCGGCGGAGTGCGCCGGCAGCTTCGTGCAGCCGTAGCGTGCTCGGCTAGGTGGTAGGTGACCGTCCCATCGGGCCCGGCCCGGTGGGACGGTCGGTCTTCATTGAGGTCTTCTTGCGGGGCCCGCGGGCTGGGACGGCGGAATGCCCGGCCCGGGGGCGTCGACCGGACGAGGTGTGGCGGTGATACGATTGTCCAAACGGTGGCAGGGGATCGTCCCGGCGCTGGCGATCGCGCTGATAGGTTGTGGCGATGACGGCGTGGGACCTCCCATCACGAACGACGTGGACGTACGCCTGGAGTTCACCGGGCTCCCCGCGCTGGATCCTGCACTCGAGGGGACGTACGAGGCGTGGGCCGTCGGCACCGACGGGACCATGCGATCGGCCGGACGATTCGTGCTGCCGGCCGACGGCCGGGTCACGGTGGTGAGCCCCATCGAGAATCCCCAGCACCTGATGGTGACGGTGGAGCCGCCGGGAGACGACGACGCCACACCGTCGCCGCACAAGATCCTCGGCGGGCAGTTCACGGGGGGCGTCGCAACGCTTGGGATCGACCGGTACGTGACCGGCGGCATCCCTCTCGAGGCGAACCCCGGCTCGCACGTGCTGTTCACCCCGAGCGACAACGCGCAGCTCGGGTACCCGTCGTACGAAGATGCGGGGCTGTGGTTGTTCAACATCTTTGGCGACACGACGAGCGGATCGTTTTTCCTCACGTTCACGCCGCTCACCGTGGGATGGGCATACGAGGGCTGGGTGGTGCGGGACTACGGAACTCCAAACGCGATCTGGTTGTCGTACGGCAAGTTCACGCCCACCACCTTCAAGAAACAGGAAGGCCGAGACGATACCGGTGTTGGACCCTACTCAGGACAGCTCGACTATCGGCAGTGGAACCCGCTGGAGATCGTGATGCCCGGCGACGATTGGGTCGCGAACCCGTTCGGGTACCCGCTCCCGGCCGGGCTCTCGGACGCCGACCTGCCGCTCGACCTCAACGGGAACGCGGGTCAGGGCATCCCGAGCCGCTGGACCCACGTGATCACGATCGAGCCGTGGGGGCCGAATCGCGAGCCGGAGATGCCCTGGTTGGCGCGGCCGTTCCTGCTGCAGCCCTATCGCAATCCGATCGGCGACGCGACCCCGGATCAGCCGCGGACCATCGAGTACCATCCGGA
>JBFIHA010000057.1:0-13289 GCA_041602035.1 Gemmatimonadales bacterium
GCCCCCATGACCGCCATCCCCGCCCACGTGACGCCGCGCGGCAGGACGCACAGGCCCGTCCGCACGCTGATCCAACTGAATACCAACACGCCGACCGGTTTGCCGAGCACCAGTCCGGCGACGACCCCAAGCATCACCGGCATGGCGCCGGGGATCTGGAAATCGAGCCCCTGCAGGTGCACGCCGGCGTTTGCCAACGCGAACAGGGGCATGATGCCGTACGCCACCCACGGGTGGAGGAGGGCCTCGCCCCGCACCGCCGGCGCTACGGCCTCTCGGCGGGCCTCCGCGATCGCATCCAGAGGCTCCAACAACTCGTGATCCGACTGCCCCGACTCGACCCGGTCACGGAAATCGTCGAGGGCGTCTTGCGCCGCTCGGAGAAAGCCGTGCGAGCCGTACCACGCGCGAACGGGTATCATCAGCCCGAGCACGACACCGGCGATGGTGGGGTGAACGCCTCCGCGGTACAGCCCCCCCCACATGATGAGCAAAGGGATGGTGAAGATGGGTCCGGGGCGGATACCGAATGTGAGAAACAGCCATGCCAGGAGCAGGCCGCCACCCGCGATCATGAGCCCGTCCATCGCAAACCCCGACGAATAGAACACCGCGATGATGAGGATCGCGCCGATGTCGTCGATGATCGCGAACGCGAGCAACAGCACGCGCACGGTGGGATGGATCCGCCGGCCCAGCAGGGTCAGCACCCCGACGGCGAACGCGATGTCGGTCGCCATGGGCACGCCCCATCCGGCTGCGCCGGGCCCCGCTTGGTTGAACGCCACGTAGAGCGCGGCCGGGACGACCATGCCGCCGATCGCGGCCGCGGCGGGCAGCGCGGCGCGCCGGAAATCCGACAACGCCCCGTGCGCCATCTCGCGCTTGATCTCGAGCCCCACCAGCAGGAAGAAGAACGTCATCAGGAGCTCGTTGATCCAGAAGTGCAGGGACCTCGCCATGGTCCAATCACCGATTCCGATGGCGACAGTCGTGTGCCACAAATGGTCGTAGCTGTCGGCCCAGGGCGAGTTGGCCCAGGCGAGGGCGAACACTGCGGCGATCAACAACAGGATGCCGCTCGCGGCCTCGATGTGCAGGAACCCTTCGAACGGACGCAGGAACGCCATCGCCGCCCGACGCGCGGGGCGCCAAGACTCGGGCGGGTAGGACGACCGTGTATCGGACGGACGGTTCGCGTGCGTCAAGCTTCGGGCCTCCCCGTGTCGATATCGGGAACCCGTCGACCCCCATCCGGCGGTTGGACGGTCCCCGAGACCTCGGAGAATATCATCTCCCCACCCCGTGGCAAGCGGTTGCGTGTTCCCTCCGTCTGCCGCGAGTGATACTCTAAGCGCATCATGCACGACTCGCCATGACGGCATCGCCGATCGACGCGCTCCTGCGCACGACCGATCCCGAACGGGCACGGCAGATCCCTCGGGACCTGGCCGAGGCGGCTTCGCACCGCTTGGGTATCGCGTGCCTGGTGTGGGCTGGGCTGTGGGGGCTCTCGCTGCTCATGAACAATGTGGTGAGTCCCATCCTCTCGCCCGGTGCCCCACTGGACGACGCGTGGCCGTGGCCCGGCAACCCGGTGGCCATCGCGGTCATCGTCGTCTCGTTGGCGCTCTACGCCTATACCCGCTGGCACGCGTGCGACTGCCGTCTTTCGCTCGACTTGGGGCTGCTTTACGAGGTCGCGTTGGCGTTCGCGATCGGGCTCGTGAACCAGTGGACGCCCAACATCCATGGGCTCTCGTGGATCTGCGTGCTGGTGCTCGTGCATCCGATGATCGTACCGCACACTCCGGGACGGACACTGGCTGCGGCCCTGGCCGCGGCCTCAATGGATCCGGTCGGGCTGGGGATCACCGCTGCCCGCGGGGTGGAGCTGCCAGCACCCGCGGTAATTCTCTGGACGTACCTGCCCAACTATCTCTGCGCGCTCTTGGCGGTGGTGCCGTCTCTCGTGATCACGCGGTTGGGCCACCAAGTGAGCGAGGCCCGGGAACTGGGGAGCTACCGGATTGGGGAACTCCTGGGGAAGGGAGGGATGGGGGAGGTCTACCACGCGCGCCATCGTATGCTGCGACGGCCGGCGGCGATCAAGGTCATTCGGCAGGACACCCTGGGATCGGGAGTGTTGGAGCCACCGGAGACCATCGTTCGGCGGTTCATTCGTGAGGCGGAGGCGGCGTCGCGGCTGCACTCTCCCCACACCGTGGCACTCTACGATTTCGGCGTCACTCGGTCTGGGAGCTTCTACACGGTGATGGAGCTGCTCCGCGGCATCGACTTCGAGACACTCGTCGATCGATTCGGCCCGGTACCGCCCAACCGTGCGGTGCACCTGCTGCGTCAGGCGTGTCACTCGCTGGCCGAGGCGCATACGGTAGGGCTGGTGCACCGGGACGTGAAGCCCGCCAACATCTACACATGCTGGGTGGGCCTCGAGGCGGACTTCGTCAAGGTGCTCGACTTCGGCCTGGTGAAGGGCCAATTGGGTGACGCACGGGACCGTACCAAGCTGACCGCACCGGAGATCACGACCGGGACGCCGGCGTACATGTCCCCCGAGTTGGCTCGCGCTGAAGACGTGGACGGGCGGGCCGATATCTACGCGCTGGGGTGCGTCGCCAACTGGCTGCTCACGGGGCGGCTGGTGTTCGATGCCGACGTGCCGATGAAGATGATGGTGGCGCACATCCGCGATACGCCCATCGCTCCCTCGCGGCGATCGGAATTCCCCATCAGCCAATCGCTGGATGAGCTGATCCTCGCGTGTTTGGAGAAGGACCCGGAGCGGCGACCGCAAACGGCTGCCGAGTTGGCTGGGCGGCTTGCCGAGTGTGACGTGGGTGCGCCGTGGGATGAGACAGCCGCGATTGCGTGGTGGAAGGCCCACTTGCCGGATATCGCCGGCCCCGAGCGGGAGCCGTTGCTGGCGGCGGTCGGCGACTAGCGGCGGCTTCTCATCGCTCGACGGCGATGATCCGTCCGCTCGCGTGGGCGATGTATGCCTTCACGGATTTGCTCCACCCTCCTCCGTCTCGCCGGACCTGAATCTCCACGGCCGTGAAGGCCGCGCGATCCGGACTCCCTGACGAGAGGTCGCGCCAGCCCACCCCAAGGTCGATCTCCGGTCGGTCGATCTCGATCCACCTCCCCCACGGTTCCTCGGTTCCGGAGGCCAATACGGTGGCGACGCGCGCGCGATACTCCGTGGCGGCTGGATCCTCGAGACCACGCGCTGTGCCGAGATCGTGCCATCGCAGCCGCCCGGCGTCGAGCCGGAAGAAATCCAACGGCGCCACGCGGTCGAAGAAGTAGCGCGCGATGATGTCTCGCCGCTCGGCAAGGACACGGACGATCCACTCAGCGGCGGCCGGATTCGCGTAGTGCCCCTCGGCAACCACGGCGCGCAGGTGATCATCGGTGAACGCCGAGATGATCTTGGCCGCCCAAAATCCGTCTCGGTCCGTGAAGTTGGCATAGGCCGTATTCGGCTCGAATGGGCGGAACGCCATCGGATGGAACGTCTTGGAGTCGAAATAGCCGATTGCCGGGAGATCTGACGGACGCGTGACCCGGCGCCATGGGTCCTCCCAGAACCCCAAGGCGAAGGTCCGACCGAGCACGAGGGCCACGTCGAAGCTGTATTCGTCGCACGCGGGCGGGATCGGCCCGAGCGCACCGGCACCGAGGCTGGAGGCGAAGTCGATGAAATAGTGCCGCAGGAAGCGACGGCCGTCTTCCTCCACGTACATGTCGAGCGAGTTACCCTGTTTCGTGTCGTAGTGACACAGCCAGGCCGCGAACATGCGGAACCCTCGCAGTTCTCGGCGGTTCTCGTGATCGATCCGGTCGTTCGGGTCGTCCTTGCGACGACCCTGCCAGTCGAACGGGCCCATCGGGATGCCGTCCAGAATCCTGCTCGCGAGCGCCCGCCAATTTCCGTCGGCATCGCGCTCGGCGCCAGCGAGGATGCTATCGAGGTCCGCCTCCGTCATCGCTCTCCGCTGGCCGTCGGGTGGGTCGAAGGTCACACCCTCCCCGACCACTAGCTGGTCGCGTCGCACGGTGACGATCCTGTCGGCCGGGACGTTGTAGCCTGCAGCGTGCAGGATCCGACCCGTGATCACGCCGGCCGCGGAACTGGTCTCGGGGAATCCGGGGGGATCGAACTTGAGGAGAAAGCGACGGCCGTGCGCGTCGTGGATCATGAACCCTGGCGTCACGCCCTCGGTCTTGGACGAGACCGTCCAGGTCCCGTCAGGCGTGGGCCCGCCGTCGCTCGCCGGACCGCGTGCCGCATCGTGTGGGCTGACAGGAAACAGGCCGATGCGGTTGGTGAACCACGAAGAGTTTGGCACCTCATCCAGCGCGTTTACGTTGCCCGCGAGTGGAGTGGCGTTCCGCGTAAACCCTCCCGCGATCCACCGGACGAAGCGCACCGGATTGAAGAAGCGCCCAATCGGACGGAAGAGCCCCGCCTCGACGCCGGCGCGCGTGCGATTGACAATCCTGGGCTGCGGCGGCGGTATGTCCCGACGATCGTCCTCGTGCCAGACGACCGGTGCGTCGCGCAGGGGCGGCTCCGCGGGGCGTGCGGCGATCCCCGTGCAGACCACGACAACGAGTGCCGTGAACCGCCGGCTACCGCTCAGGCGCCGGATCCTGGCCATGGAAGAGCCCCTTGGCGAATTGGAAGGGCTGATGCGTCTGGACCCGCCACACGCCGCCCTCGGTACTTCGCCCGTATTCGGCGCGAAGCACGAGTCCCCCGACCGACAAGAGCCGAATTCCGGCCCCGTAGGAATGCGTCAGGTCATCGGTACGGATGTCGGTGACGTCGACGAAGACTTGGCCGACGTCCGAGAACAGATAGAAGTCGAGTCCGATGCCGTCCGGCTCGGCGGCCACCCAGATGGGCCACCGGTATTCGGCCGTGAGTCCCACGAGGCCGCGATCCCGCCACCGCCGGTCGTGAAACCCGCGCAAGAGGTCTGGGTCGTTGTTGGTGATGAGGCGCTGGAACGGGATAACGCTGCTACCGACTGGCTCGATCCACGTGAGAAACCCTCGCAGCGCGAGGACGTTGTGACGGTACCAGAGCGGGACGAACTGCTGGGCTTCGAGACGGAAGCTCCAGAAGCGCGTGTCGTCGGCCGACGTTCCGACGAAGTACCGCGCCCTGGCCAAGCGCACGCCGCCCGTGCGTGGCCGCCCGGTGCCGTCGGTGTCGTCGTGCTGCAGCGTGAGGCCCACCGAGAAGCCTGCCGATGTGGACCCGTAGCCGGCTGGAAGGTTGTCGGCAAACCGATCGGAGAGCGCCGGGGCGACGTCGGCCGTCGGTTCATCCGATCGCACTGCGGAGAACAACAGGTTCGCCGACAGCGTGACGTCGTTGCCGACGTGCTGGTCATACGTGGCGCCGGCCCACTGCTGCGTCTCTCGGTACAGCGATGAGTCGGCTTCGCTGGCGTCCGATCCGATGCCGAAGAACCGTGTGTTGGCGTGGTCGCGGATGCCCGCGCCGAAGACGAGGGAGCCAGTCGGTAGTGGGACCCGAACACCGAAGTCGGCGCGCCGGTCCCGCTTGGTGGAGGCAGACACCCGCACCCGTGCCTGAACTCGCCCATCCAACAGCGAATCGTGCTGGACGGTCGCCCCCGCCCCGAACCCCGAATAGCGGCCCAGGCCCACTTCCGGCATCACACGAAGGGCGCGGGGCCGAAACGCAAACAGCCGGCTGAGCGAGGGCGTCTCCGACACGAACTCGATCGTTTCGCCGACGCCGAGCGCCGTGAGCCGCAGCGGAAAGCCGATGACGCGGTACGGCCAGATCAGGGCGGCTTCCCACGCGGCGAGCGAGCGACGGGTGCTGACGGCCTGGATCGAGTCAACGGGCGGCGGGATGATCCCCCAATAGCTCACCCCCACCCCATCCGTGGAGACCGTATCGGGGAGATCCTGTGCCTGGGTCGGTGAGCTTAGGGCGCCGAGGAGCGCGGTGCCGGTCGCGACTCGGCGCCACCACGGGGAACGTGGCGCGCTTCGCCGTCGCCTGCCTAGCGCCGTCCTCACTCGGCAGAGATGTCCGGTGCGAGCTCGCCCTTGGTGCATGGCTCCGCCACCGCGCGGGTGGGGAGGTGAGTATCCCACCACTGCCGGGCGCGATCGGCGCTCCATGCCCCCGCGAGCGGCATGCGATCCAGCGCGCCGCCCAACTCGAGGGCATCACGCGGCCGATCGTCGCGCTTCTTCGCGAGGCACGCCAACACGATCGCATCGAGGTCGGCGGGGATGGTGATCTCGGTTCGCGCAGACGGCGGTACCGGAGGCTCGGAGACGTGGGCGTGCATCATGGCGAGCGGGGCGTCGCGCTCGAACACGAGCTGACCCGTGAGCAGCCAGTACATCACACAGCCGATGGAATACAGGTCCGCCCGCCCGTCGATATCCGCCTCGCCCATGGCCACTTCGGGAGCCATGTAGGCGGGAGTGCCGGTGGCCACGTGCGGCTGGGTGAGCAACGTGTCGGCGCGGCCATGGCGCGCTTTGACGAGCCCGAAATCGAGCACCTTGATGAAGTCGACCTCGACGCCCATTCGCGTCGTCAACAGGTTGGACGGCTTGATGTCGCGGTGGACCAGGCCCTGTCCGTGCGCCTCGGCGAGCGACAGGCACACCTGCCTCATGAGATGCACCACGCGGTCGGCCGGCACCGGGCCGAACCGCTGTACCAGCGAATCGAGATCCACACCGTCGAGCAGCTCCATCACGTAGTAGAAGGCGCCGTCCTGTGACGTGCCGAAATCATACAGCTCGATGGTGTGCGGTGACCGGAGGGCGGCCGCCGCTTGGGCTTCGCGCTTGAACCGTGTGACCATCACCCGGGCGGCATCGGGATCGCGGGCGCCGAGCATCTCGGGCCGGATCAGCTTGATGGCGGCCTGCCGCGCCAGGAGCTTGTGCTCCGCCCGGTACACCTCGCCCATCCCACCGCGGCCGATCTCGTCGCCCAGCTTGTAGCTCCCGAGGTCGCGGGCCCGTCGCGCCTGCCGGCCGAGCCCCCGAATGATGTGCGCCGGGACCACGGCGATCAGTGCGCAAACGTAGTTGCCGAGGAAGGACAAGGTCAGGGTCAGCGGACTGGCCTCGATGGTTACGCCCCGGAGCTTGGCGATGAGGACGCCGACCGGATCCATCGTGGCCGCCAGCAGTCCAGCGACCAAGATCTTGGCCGGGGTGTTTGGCGCGATCGCGGGGAACGCCAGAATCACGACGGGGATCCACGTGAGCCGGGCCGGCGTTACCTCCGGGGACCACTGCGCCATGATGCCGAGCAGGAACGCCGTTGCCACCTCGAACCCAAGGCTCAAGTCCAAGAGGAGAT
Organism: Gemmatimonadales bacterium; assembly: GCA_041602035.1. GTDB lineage: Bacteria > Gemmatimonadota > Gemmatimonadetes > Gemmatimonadales > GWC2-71-9 > JAOTVV01. The sequence goes on from JBFIHA010000057.1 coordinate 7,403, forward strand.
TGGGCCGATCGTGCAGTTTCGCGGCGAGCGCCGTGAGTCCCAGGGACATAGCCAGCCCGATCCCTGCCACGAGGTTGCCCGGCATGGGCCACGCGTGGGCGTGAACATGCATGTCGTCTAGCCCGACCCGTCCAGCCACGTTGGCCATGACCAGGCCGAACACCCACAATCCGGCGAACACGAGCCCGAGAATGCCGACCCGTTTGCACGACTGCTCGAGCAGATCGAACGGCATGGAAACCGGTCCCGGTGCGGCACCGGCATCGGCCGGGGTGGAAACGGCGGCGACGTATTGACCGGCGGTCATGTCGTGGCGGGCCTACCCGTGGATTTGTCGGAGAACATACACCACGAACAGCGAAGACGGAGGAATGGTTCGCTCGATTCCCATCGTGACGTGCTGAAATGAAGGTGTGATCTGCCGGGGCGCTAGGGCGGGAAAGCGGGGGTCAGGACTTCCCTCCGGCGCGCTTGCGCTTGGCCGCCGTCTTGGTCTTGTCCGACGGTTTCCGCACCCGCTTGCTCGTGGTGGCCGCCTCGTCCCGCGACTTGGCCAGACTGGCCTTCAGCGCCTCCATGAGATCGATAATCTGCGTTTGGGGCTCTTCGGCCGGCGCAGCGGTGATCTCCTCGCCGGCGATCTTGCGCTCGATCTGCTCCAAGAGCCGCTTCCGCACCTCGTCTTCATACTTCTCCGGCTGGAAGGCCTTCGTCGCTGCCTGCTCGATGAGCTGTCGGGCGAGCGCCAACTCTTCGTCCTTCACGGTGCCCTCGCCGAGCGGTACCTCGTCGAATGATCGGATCTCGTCGGGGTAGAGCAACTGCTCCATCGCGAGGCCTTCGCCCATCGGACGGACCATGACCAGATGTTGCTTGCCGCGCGCCGAGTACTTGGCCAGGGCGGACAGGCCCGTCTCCTGCAGGGCACGGCTCAGCAGCCGGTACGCCCGCTCGCCGCCCCTGTCGGGGCCCAGGTAGTAGACCTTGCTCAGATACTCGCGCGAGACCTGCTCGGCGGGAACGAACTCCGTGATCTCGATCGACTCGGTGGACTTCTCCTCGAGCGCTTTGAGCTCGTCGGGGGTAAACAGGACATATTGGTCCTTGGCGAACTCGTAGCCTTTGACCATGTCGTCCCGCTCCACCACCTCGCCGTGTTTCTTGCAGACGTACTGTTGGCGCAGGCGAGATCCACATTCCCGGTGGAGCCAGTTGAAGCTCACCTTCGCCGCCGGCTCGGACGACGAGTACAATTTGATCGGGACGGACACGAGCCCGAAGGCTACCGTGGCGCTGCTGATCGGTCTTGCGCTCATAGGGGGGCTCACTATACGTCGTCCGGGGACCCCTGGCAAGCGGGGCCAGCGAGGTGAAAATCTCCAAGTGATTGTCCGACAGCCACTTCAGGTCATGAGCATGGACACCGTTGAGGGGCTGCCCTATGCCCGGTGATGCGTCTCCCCCCGATCGCCTGAGTCGCTATCGGGAAAAGCGTTCCGCAGAGCGCAGCCCGGAACCGGTGGGAGCGCTCGCGGGCGCGGCCGGACGCGTGTTCGTCGTGCACAAGCACGCCGCGCGCCAGTTGCATTTCGACCTGCGGCTCGAGATGAACGGCGTGCTCGAGTCGTGGGCGGTTCCCAAAGGGCCGTCGCGCGATCCCAGGGAGAAGCGCCTTGCGGTGAAGGTCGAGGATCATCCGATCGAATACGCCGAGTTCGAGGACGTCATCCCGGCGGGCAACTACGGTGCCGGCGCGATGATCGTCTGGGACCGGGGGGTGTGGATCCCGCTCGCCGACATCGAGGAGGGGTTCGAGAAGGGCAAGCTGCTGTTCGAGCTGCGTGGCTACAAGCTCCGGGGTGCCTGGACGTTAGTGAAGATCAAGAAGAGCGAAAAGGACTGGCTACTGATCAAGGAACGCGATCAGTTGGCCGCTGATAGGGACGACTTCCCCGAAGATTCGATCCTCTCGGGCCTCACTGTCGAGGCGCTTGGCGACGGGACGAGCCGGAGCGACGAAATCCGGGCGGCGCTGATCGAGGCGGGCGCGCGGACGCGCGAGGTGCGGATCGGCGACGTGGAGCCGATGCTTGCCGAAAACCGAGAGCGGCCGTTCTCCAAGCCGGACTGGCTGTTCGAGCTGAAGTACGACGGCTACCGACTGCTTGCCGATCTCGAGGGATCGGAGCCGCAGCTGCGGTCGCGGAACGGGCGTGACATCACGCGGGCGTTCCCGGAGATCGCCCGTTCCCTCCGCCATCTCCCGTTCGACCGGGTACTCGTGGACGGCGAAGTCGTCGTGCATGACGACGCGGGGAGGCCCAGCTTCCAGCGGCTGCAGCAGCGAGGGCGCCTGAGTAAACCCCTGGACGTTCAGCGTGCCGCGGCAGAGCTCCCGGCCACCCTGTATGCATTCGATCTCCTGGCGTTCGACGACCTCGACGTTCGACCCGTCCCGCTTGCCGCGCGCAAAGAGTGGCTCCGCGCCGTGCTCCCCACGGTCGGACCGCTGCGATACGCCGACCACATTGCCGAGCACGGAGAGGCGTTCTTCGACGAAGTGCGCAAGTTGGGCCTCGAAGGGATCGTTGGCAAACGGGCTGACGCGCCGTACCGAGCGGGGCGATCGCGCCACTGGGTCAAGATTCGGGCGGACCGCACCGACGACTTCGTGGTGGCGGGGTACACGCGTCCCAAGGGGGCGCGAAGCGGGTTCGGCGCACTGCACGTTGCTGCGTACGTCGACGGAGATCTGATCTATGTGGGTCGGGTCGGCACCGGGTTCGCCGCCCAACAGCTGGACGATGTGCGCGCCATGCTGGAAGCGATCGAGCGAACGGATCCACCGTGCGCTGGAGCACCGGCAGGGCGGGATCACCGGTGGGTCGAGCCGGAGCTGGTCTGTGAGGTCCGGTACAAGGAGGTCACCGACGAAGGTCTTCTGCGGCAGCCGGCGTTCGTGCGGTTCCGCGACGACAAGCCTCCGACCGAGTGCGTGAGGCGGGAGGTGGCGTCGGACGAGGGAGACCTCCCGGAGGACGCAGGCATCATCGAGGGCCCCCGGGCGCGTGATCTCCAGTTCACGAATCGCGACAAGGTGTTTTGGCCTCGGGAGGGGTACACCAAGGGTGACCTGATCGACTACTACCAGGCGATCGCGCCGTGGATACTCCCGTACCTGCGCGACCGCCCACTCGTCATGACGCGGTTTCCCGATGGCATCGACGGCAAGTCGTTCTTCCAGAAGGACGCGCCCGATTTCGCTCCGGACTGGCTCCGGACCATCCGGGTGCGCGGCGACGAAGGTGATCGCGAGCTCCGATACTTCGTCTGCGACGACGAGGCATCGCTGCTCTACATCGTGAACCTGGCCACGATCCCGATTCACCTCTGGGCGAGCCGAGTGAGCGAGCTCGGTCGGCCGGATTGGTGCATTCTCGATCTCGATCCGAAGGAGGCGCCGTTCGAGCACGTCGTCGAGGTCGCGCGACGGCTGCACTCCATCACGGAGGAGATCGCGCTCCCCGCGCTCGTCAAGACCAGTGGGTCTTCTGGACTCCACGTGCTGGTGCCCTTGGGGCGTCAGTGCACGCACGAGGAATCCCGAACGCTGGGCGAACTGCTGGCCCGGCTGGTGGTGGCGGATCTGCCGGAGATCGCGACGGTCGCGCGCCTCCCGGCCCAGCGGGAGGGAAAGGTCTATGTGGATTTCCTACAGAACGGCCACGGCAAGCTGCTGGTCTCACCGTTCTGTGTGCGGCCCGTCCCGGGTGCCCCCGTGTCCATGCCGCTTCGATGGGACGAGGTGGAGGCCACGCTCCACATCGGGCACCACACGATCCGGACCGCACCCGCCCGCATGGCGGAACTCGGAAGAGATCCCCTCGGTCCCGTGCTGGATCTCGCACCGGACCTGACGGCGGCATTGCATCGTCTGCACCAGATGCTGCAATCTCCGGAATGACCCGCCACCGAGAGAGACGGTGTGATGACTGACGTCATGTCCCGCTCCGTCGCCACACCAGCGGGTGAGGTGTCGGCGCTGCTGCTGCGACCTCGGCGGGCGGAGGCGCAGGTGGTGCTTGCCCACGGCGCCGGGGCCGGCATGGCCCACCCGTTCATGGCGGCGGTGGCGGACGCGCTGGCCGCCGAGCGTGTCGCCACGCTCCGGTTCCAGTTTCCCTACATGGAGGCCGGTCGGCGCCGGCCAGATGCGCCGACCGTTGCCATGGCGGCCGTCCAGGCTGCCGTACGGCACGCGGCGTCCGACTCGCTCCCCGTCGTGGCGGGTGGCAAATCCTTCGGTGGGCGGATGAGCTCTGAGGCGGCGGCCAAGGGCATGCTGCCGGAGGCTCGGGGACTCGTGTTCTTGGGATTCCCGCTCCACGCCCCGGGCAAGCCGGGCCGATCCAGGGCAGCCCACCTCGGCAACGTCGATGTGCCGCTGCTGTTCGTGCAGGGTACGCGTGACGCCTTGGCAGAGCTGTCACTCGTCGAGACGGTGGTTGGTGAGCTCGGCACACGCGCCACGCTGCATGTCATCGACGGCGGGGATCATTCGTTCAAGCTCCCAAAACGGTTGGGCCGCGATCCAGCCGACGTTATGAGAGAAATCGGCCGAGTCACGGCCGAGTGGATCAGGAATCTGTGAGGAGACCGATGCCGAACTACTGGATCCTGAAGACCGAGCCCTCGACATACAGCTACGACGATCTGGAGCGGGAGCGATCGACCCGCTGGGATGGGGTCCGCAACAACCTCGCGCTCAAGCACATCCGCACCATGCGGGCGAAAGACCCGGTGCTCATCTACCATACCGGGAAGGACAAGTCCATTGTCGGTGAGGCGGAGGTCACGACCGATCCCTATCCGGATCCCGAAGCGGACGACGAGCGGGTCATCGTGATCGATCTTCGGGCCGCGGGTCGCCTGCCGACTCCGGTCACGCTGAGCGCCATCAAGTCGGATCCGGCCTTCAAGGACCTCGCGCTGGTGCGGATGGGACGGCTCTCGGTGGTTCCGGCCACCAAGAGTCAATGGCAGCGACTCAGGAAACTCGGAGGACGCTGACCGGCCCGCAGGTCAGTCGCCGACGATCTCCAGAAACTGCGTGGCTAGCGCGGGCCCCGCACCCGCATCTTCATGTTTGAAGAACACGAACGCGGTCTCCCAGTTCTGCGCACGCACCCAGTCGGCCCACGCACTCAGCTGCTCGGGCGCGTAGTGCTCGCGCCGCAGCCGCAGATAGCCGAACCCGGCGGTCGCCACCTTTGCCGGCGTCTCGTCCTCGGTGTCGGCGACGCACAACGCTGCTCCTCGCTGACGTAGCGCGTCGTAGACGTCGTCCGCAAACCAGGAACGGTGTCGAAACTCGAACGCGGCTTGCGTTGACTCGGGGAGCACGGCGAGGAAGTCCGTGAGACGAGGGAGATCCTGTTTCAGGTTCGGTGGCAGCTGAAACAGAATCGGTCCGAGGCGGCTTTCCAGCAGAGAGGCGTTCTGCAGGAGGTAAGACAGGGGTTCCTCGGCGCCCTTGAGGCGCTTGCGATGCGTGATCTGCTGTGATGCCTTGAGGATGAACTTGAAATCCGGAGGAACCTGATCAGCCCACTGGAGGAGGACCTTCGACGACGGCAGTCGATAGAACGTGTTGTTGATTTCGACGGTGTCGAACTGGCGAGCATAGAAGCTCAACATCTGGTCGTTGGGGAGGTCGGCCGGATAGAAGCTTCCCTTCCACTCTTTGTACGCGTAGCCGCTGGTGCCGGCGAGGATCCGCATCGATGCCTCGGTGTCGTGTCGAGTGGGCCAAGGTCACGTTGGACGGCAGATCCCGCAAGAGCCATGGCGCTCGCCTCGATCCCGCGATGTGGGTATCGTTCTCTCC
>JBFIHA010000058.1:0-13124 GCA_041602035.1 Gemmatimonadales bacterium
CCACGGCCGCGATGAGGTCGGCGGGCTGCAGGTCGCGGCTGCCGAGGCCGAACGTGCCGGAGTAGAACGCCGGCGCGTCGCCCGGCCCGTACGTGGCGATCGTGGGGAAGGGGAGCTTCCCGTCACCCGGCACCCCGTTCTCGATCGCCTTGCTCACGGCGGCCCGGACCTCGCGCAGGATGGGTTGATCCACGGCGAGCGGCTGGTCCACCCGCTCGAGCACGGCGACGGCCTTCTTGCCCTGAAGCAGGCGCGTGATGAGGTCGGCGGGGAACGGCCGGAACATGGTGACGTTGAGCACGCCGATCTTGAGCCCGCGCGTCTCGCGCAGGTAATCGCACACGGCCTCGGCGTTGGGGACCACCGACCCCTGGCCGGCGATCACGTAGTCCGCATCGTCCAGCCGATAACCGATCGCACGCGCGTAACGACGACCCGTGAGGGCGGCGAACTCGTCCATCGCCTGATCCGTGAACTCGGCCACGTGATCGAAGTAGAACGGCCGCTGTGCCGCCACGCCCTGCTGGTAGCTGTCCTGGTTCTGGACGACGCCCAGCATGGCAGGGTAGTCGAGGTCGAACACCTCGGGAATCCGGCGCCGCTTCTCGCCGAACACCCAGCGCTGTGCCGGCGTGGGGGAATCGATGATGTCGGCGGGATCGCCGAGAAACTCCTTTACCAGCTCGCGCTCGGGGAGCTTGATGGACTCGATCACGTGCGTCGTGAGGAACCCGTCCTGTGCCAGGATGCCCGGCGTGAGCGACAGCTCCGCCACCCGATGCGCGATCAGGTTGAGATCGCCGGCTTCCTGCGCGTCCTTGGCGAACAGCTGGAAGAAGCCGGTGTCATCCACGGCGTGATAGTCGTCGTGGCCGGCGTGCACGTTGAGCGCGTGCTTGGTCATGGCGCGCGCGCCGATGTTGAGCACATAGGTGAGCCGCTTGCCCACCGCCGCGTACAAGGACTCGTGCATGTACGCGATACCCTGGCCGCTCGAGAAGTTGGCGGCGCGCAGCCCCACCATGCTCATGCCCGCGGTGACCGCCGCGGCGGCGTGCTCACCCTCAGGCTCGAAGAACAGCAGCCGACGGCCGTGCACGTTGGTCTGGCCGGCCGCGACGGCCGCCGCCCAGCCCTCGCCCATCTGGGTAGACGGCGTGATCGGATACGCGCCGGCCGCCTCGCTGCCCGCCGTCTCCATTTCCACGACGGCCTGCGTGCCGTCGACGGCCATGGGAATGCCGGGGTATTTCGGCTGCTCGGGAGGATTGGGATTCGATGTGCGCTTGAACATCATGCAACCGCCTTCTCGAGAGGCTGTGCGGACGCCTGGAACTGGGCGCCCTCGACCCAGACGATGGCGTTGGTCGGGCATCGCGCGATGGCCGACACGTCCGCCAAGTCGTTCTTGCTGTAGTCCACCACCGCCAGCCCGTCCCTGATCTCGATGAGCCCCGGCGCGGCATCGGCCACGCACCGGCCACACGCCGTGCAGGCCACCTGGCACAGGGCTTCGATCTCGTCACCTTCCAACGCGCTCTTGCACTGCACGATCAGCTTGTGCTCGACCGGCATGAGCACGAACAGATCCTTGGGACACGCTTCCACGCAGTCACCGCACGCCGTGCACTTGTCCGGGATGACCACGGGAATGCCGTACGGGTCCATGTAGATCGCGTCGAAGTCGCACGCGACCTCGCAGTCGGCGAGACCGAGGCAGCCCCAGCGGCACCCCTTGCCGCCGCCGGCCACGGCCGCCGCGGCCTTGCAGGTGTCGAGGCCCAGGTAGTCCGCCTCCTGCACGGCCACGTTGCTGCCGCCCGCGCAGAGCAGCCGGGCCACCCGCTTGTTCGCCTCGCCGGCGTCCACGCCGAGGAACTGCGCCAGCGAGACAACGCCGTCGGTGCCCAGCACCGTGCACGTCGCCGGCTGGATGCGGCCCTGCACCACGCCCTCGGCAAATGCCCGGCAGCCGGCCTCGCCGCAGGCACCGCAATTGGCGCCCGGGAGCATGTCCGTCACCGCGTCGATGCGTGGGTCCTCCCACACCTTGAACTTGCGGTGGGTGAGCGCGATGGCTGCGGCGAAGACGAGGCCGACGCCGCCGAGGATCGCGACCGAGAGCAGGATGCCCGTGATGCTCATGAACCTTCGCCTACACGTCCGACAGGTCGGCCTGGGACAAGAGCCACGCCGCCAGCTTGTCGACTGGGTTAGCTGGGGCTGCTGGTGTGACCGGCGTCGCCGCGGAGTCCGTCGCCGCGACGGGACCGGTCCCCGCCGTGCTGTCGGCCAGCGCCCGCAGCTGGCGAAGCTCCTCGGCCTGCTGCGATCCGCTTCGCCCACCCACCGACATCTTCGGCTCAGTTGCCGGTAGGTGCGTCAGCGTCAGCCGCGCACCGAGGTACTTCCCAGCCCGCGGATCGTGGACGAAGCGTGCGGCGGATTCGGGAACCAGCGCGCCGATGCCTGGACCGTCGTACAGCGCCAGCTGCTCCAACCCCGAGCCGTCGTGGGTCTGGATGACGAAGATGCCGGGGGTGATGAGTCGGACCAACGGAGCTGGGGAGCACGCCCCACGTACCACCAGCACGATCTTCTGCGATCCGTCCAGGAACTCGGCGAGCATCTCCGCGCGGAGATCGGCGCCGTCGACCGTGACCACCAAGGGTGGGGCAAGCCGACGCTCTCCCTTGCTCCACTTCTGAAACGGGAACGATCCCAGCGAGCGGGCATGCTCGTTGCCGCGATAACTGCCGGACCGGGTCAGCTCGAAGATCCGTACCGCGCCGAACGCGCGGCCGATCTCCTCCAGTGCTCTGCCGACGGCGGTTCGAAGATCGCCACCCGGACTGACGTGTACCAAGAACAGGTCATGGTTGCGCTGCGACAGCTCGTTCATGGTGTCGCGCGCCTTTTCGATCGTTTCGACGGTGAGGGTGTCGAGCTTCAGTGATCCGCCGAACAGTTTGGCCAGCCGATCGGTGTCGATGCGGTCGGCCGCAAAGGGGCCCAGCTCGGCGGCCACGCGGTTCACGCCGCCGTTCTGGGAGGAGCGGTGCTCGCTCAGAAACGTCTGGACCTGCTCGACGGTCGTGCCGAGCGCCGATCGGAACGCATCCCGCTGCCCGGCCAGCGCCGTGAGCGCGAGTTCCACGCGATCGTCAGAGGGCATAGGTGTCGAGCTCCGCATTGAGGATGGCGATCTTTTCGTCCGCGGTCTTGGGCGGGACCGTCCGCACCTCCTCGTACACCGGCAGGTCGTCGTTCCGGTAAAACACGCCGAGCCGGATCTTGTCGTCGAGCTGGGCGAGCCGGAACGCGCTCACGATGTCGGACGGGTCGTGGTAGACCGTGTTCTTGTAGATCTGGCCCAACGCAGCGACATCGACGCCGTCTGGATGGACCAGCAGCTCGATTGTGTTGGGGTCGCGCATCGCGTTGAGGTACAGGTCGTCCGTGTACTGCGGGCATCGCTGCAGGATGCGCACGAACGAGAACCCCCGATGCTCGTAGGCAGCTTTCATGACTGCGTAGATGTGGTCCGGCACCCAGTCGCCGGTCTGCGCCACGAATGAGGCGTTCTCGACCCCGAGGGTGGTGGCGATCGGGTTCATCGCCTCGAGGAACGCGCCTTTGGGCTGGGTGTTGCTGCGCACGCCCCTGGGGCTCGTGGGCGACGTCTGATTCTTGGTGAGCCCGTAGACGCCGTTGTCCAGCATGAGGGCCACCATGTTGGGGTTGTAGCGGGTGGTGTGGATCCAGTGCGCCGCCCCGATCGAGCAGCAGTCCCCGTCACCCATCACCACGAACACCTGCAGCTCGGGGCGACGCAGCTTGATGCCGGTCGCGAGGGGCAGGGCGCGGCCGTGAAGGCCGTGGAAGCCGTATGAGTTGATGTAGTGGGGGAACCGACTGGAGCACCCGATGCCGGAGACGAACACCGTCTCCTCGGGCGGGAGCTGCAGGTCGGCCAGCAGGCGCTGCATAGCGGCCAGCACGGCGTGGTCACCGCAGCCGGAACACCAGCGAGCCGTCGCGACCTGGTAGTCCTCGAATCCCCAGGCCCGGTCCTCGGTGACCGCGCTGCCGAGTAGTGAACATCCGAGTTGGATCATGATCAGGTTCCCTTTGGCATATGGGCCCGAATGGCCTGGTGGATCTGGCCCGGGCGCAGCGGATGGCCGGGAACCCGTGTCCAGCAGTCCACGTCCACCAGCGTGGTGCCGCGCAGTAGCCAGGCGAGCTGACCGCGGCGGCGGTTCTCATCGGTGATGTACGGCGCGTTAGGATCGTCGGAGTAGTTGACTTCGACGGTCATCACCTTCGTGAAGCGACTGAAGATCTCCGCCAGCCCCGGCTCCAGCGGAGAGAGGAACCGGAGATGCACTGACGACACCGCGAGCCCTTCGTCGCGCGCCCGATCCACGGCCTCCTCGATCGCGCCCATGGTGCTGCCCCACCCGACGACCAAGAGGTCGCCCTGATCGGCCCCGTACACCTTGGGCGGCTTCAGGGACTGCTGGAACACGGCGATCTTCCGTGCCCGCATCTCGCAACCGCGCTCGTGCACGTCCGGGCTGTAGCCGATCTTGCTGTCCTCGTCATGCGAGAGGCCGGTGGCGCGGAACATCCCGTTCTGCCGGCCGGGGATGATGCGCGGCGACAGGCCCGTCTTGGGATCCCAGTCGTAGGGCTTCTGGCCGTCGGGCACCGGGCTGAGGTCGAGGGGCGTTGCCAGCCAGTCGCGAGTGATACTGGGCCGCGGAAACGGCTGGACACCGGTGGCCAGATTCGCGTCGGAGAGGATCATGACCACACAGCGGAACGCCTCGGCGATGCGTCGTGCCGTGGTCATGCAGAGGAAGCACTCCTCCATGGTTGCCGGGGCCATCACCACCTTGGGCGCGTCACCCGGCTGGCCGAAGATCGACGCGAGTAAGTCCGACTGCTCGATCTTGGTGGGCAGGCCGGTGCTGGGTCCGCCGCGCTGCACGTCCACCAGGACCAGTGGCGTCTCGGTCATGACCGCGAGCCCGATGAACTCCGTCTTGAGTGCCAGTCCCGGGCCGGACGTAATCGTGAACGCCACCTTGCCCGCGAACGATGCCCCGATGGCGACGCCGGCAGCGGCGATCTCGTCTTCGGCCTGATGGATGATGCCGCCGTAGTTCTCGATGATCTCGCTCAGGTAGTGCGACGCCGATGTGGCGGGCGTGATGGGGTACATCGCGCACAGCTCCAGGCCGGCCGCGATCGCGCCCATCGCGATCGCCTGGTTGCCGTTCATCACCACCATCGGCACCGGGGGGGGCTCGATCGGCACCTCGACCTTGAAGTCGAGGTTCGCTTCCGCCCACGCGTGCCCGAGGTCGAGGAGGGCCAGATTGGCGTCGATCACGGCCTGGGACTTGTTTCTAAACTCGTACCGGATCTGCTCACGGATGAGGTTTAGCTCGCGGGAATAGATGTTCGCGAGCATCCCGAGCACGAACATGTTCTTCCCCTTGCGGGGATTGTCGACCACCGTGAGGCACTGCTCCTCCATGGGGACCTTGACGAAGCGGTAGCGCTTGCCGCCCATCTCCTCCATGGCCGCCGCCCACTCGTTGCGGATGTCCTCGTCGTCGTGGGTTTCCCACATGCTCTCGATGAGTACGATGCAATCGTCGTTGAGCGCGTCTTGACGGTGCCGGTGCAGCAACACCTGCTCGTTGAAGGCGACCACCAGGTGCGCGGCGTCGCCCCAGTTCGTGACCGGCTTGGTGCCGATCCTGACCCGGTTTCCGCTGGCGCTGGGCGGGGTGCGGGGCGGCGGCTGAATCTCGGCCGGGATGATTTCCACGGTCCACACGCCGTTGCCCATCTTGGCCGACACGCGACCGAAGGTCTGGGCGCACTTCTGCGCGCCCTCGCCCGAATCGGAAACCACCTCGACGGTGTGCTCCGCCACCGTGATGATTCGCTTGTCCTGCGGAGACGGCGGGGATTTGGCCTTCTTCTTCTTCTTCGTGGCGGGTGCCGCGGCGGATGAACTGGCCATCACACTCTCGCTCGAACGCGTATTCCTGTGGAGGTCGAGGAGTTCGGGCGGAGCTCGGCTGGTCACCGAGAGGCAGACCACCGCCTCGGCGGAGAGCGACCGACAGCTCCTCCACCCCTCCCGACCGTCTATGCGGTAGGTGGTCCGACCGGCGGGGCGCGGCGCCGCAGCGCGCGCGCAGGTGATCCTGTCAGAGTCCCACTCACCGCTGCTCAACCAACAAGTCTAATAGAAACGGGGTAGCGGAGGGGAAAGACGGGATGAAGATGTCTTTACAAGACGTTGTGCTGCTTGGGGTTGGGGGATGTTCGTCCCGGGGTCCATCCCGAGGGCCAGCGACCCAGGGTGGGTGCCACCCGCAGGGATGGATCGTCAAAAAACGGCTTCACTTGTCGACGGACAGGGTGGGATTCGAACCCACGGAACCCTTGCGAGGTTCACACGCTCTCCAGGCGTGTGCCTTCAGCCGCTCGGCCACCTGTCCCAAACGTCTGTAAACTACACCGCCCCAGCGACTTCTGCCGCCCCCCCACTATCGGGCTACCCTGAGGGCACTGGCGTCGTAGCAGGCTCGCAGCCGCAGTGGGTCGACCCAGATATCACCGTCTGCACTGGCACCGAGTCCGCAGCCAATTGATTTCGAGCCATCATCGTCGCGGCGCGAGCTCGAGGCGAATGATCTGGTCGATCATCTCGGCGCTACGTGGCGGGAGGCGGAGCGTGAGTCCGTCGCCACCCTCACGGAATGCTACCGGCGTGCCGCCCGGAAGCAGTCGGGCACGCCGCACGCTGCGAGGAAGACGCGGCAGCGACAGCGCGCGATCGGCCCAGTCCAGCACGTGCACGAACACCGTGTCGCCGCGCTGGGTGGTGACGCCCCACGGGCGTGGAGAAATTGGACCGCCCCGGGTGCCGTAGATGCTCGTGCCGTACCGCTCCAGCCAGGCACCGATCCCGCGCAGCCGCGCGGCATGCTCGGGGTGAATGGCCCCGTCGGGCATCGGACCCACGTTCAAGAGCAGGTTGGCATTCCTCCCCGCCGCCTCGACCAGCATCCGGATCAACGACGGGACCGATTTGAAGTTGCGGTCGGTGATCCGGAATCCCCACGAGTCGCTGATCGTCTCGGACGTCTCCAGCGGGATCTCGGTGGAGACGGTGGCACGATTCCATCCCGCCGTGTTGCCGCCGGGGAGGTCCTTCTCGAAGGTCTGGACGTCCTCACCGGGGAGCGGGTCCTGGTGGTGGTTGGGGATAATCAGCGCGGCGGGTTCCAGCTCGTGGATCATCCCGTACGTCCGCTCCAGCCGCCAGTCGGCGTCGGGCCGATCCCACATCCCGTCCAGCCATACGCCGCCGAGTGGACCGTAGTTGGAGAACAGCTCACGCAGCTGTGCGTCCATGAACTCGAGGTAGCGATCCCAGCTCCCGGTATCGGGCCGACCGGTCCGGTGGCCTGTCCGGCCGCGCGGGAAATAGTCCGGATGGTGCCAATCGAGCTGCGAGTAGTACACGAACAACCGTAGGCCTTGGCGCCGGCACGCCTCAGCCATCTCCCGCACGATGTCGCGCCCGAAGGGCGCGCGATCTACGACATCCCACTCGGTCACGTCCGAATCGAACAGCGCGAACCCGTCGTGGTGTTTGGTGATGAGGGTGATGTACCGCGCGCCGGCCTCCCGGGCGAGCGTCACCCACGCATCCGCATCGAAGTTCCGCGCATCGAAGTTCGCCGCGATCCGCTCATACTCGGCCACGTTGATCCCGCGGTTCTCCATCACCCACTCGCCATCCATCAGCAGGGCAGAGATCCCCCAGTGGATGAACATGCCGAACTTGGCGTCCTGGAACCACGCGCGAGCGGTCACATTCGCCGCGGAGGGCGCCGCAAGGTCCTGTGCGATCACCGAGGCCGGAAGCAAAACCAGAATCGTTGTTGCTCGTATGACGCGCACGTGTCCTCCGTGGTCTCGAGGCCGCTAGTTCCCGCTGACGACAAAGCTGCCCTCCAGGCCCGCATCTGAACTCCAGCCGACCCACACGGCGAATTCACCGGGCTCCACGACCCACTGCATGTCCTGGTCGTAGAACCCAAGTTCGCTCTGACCGAGTGTGAACCGAACGGTCCGCTGTTCGCCGGGCTGGAGAAGGACCTTGGTGAACCCCTTCAGTTGCTTGACGGGTCGGACCACGCTGGCCACGAGGTCCCGGATGTAGAGCTGCACGACTTCGGCCCCGGCAACGGCTCCGGCGTTGGTCACCGTGGCGCTCACGGTGAGGGTGCCGTCCGCCGCGATCGTGTCGGCGCTGAGCGTGAGATCGCCGTACTCGAACGTCGTGTAGCTCAGCCCATGACCGAACGGATACAACGGCGTGTTCGGCGCATCCAGGTACTTGGACGTGAACTTGAACTGGGTCGGCGGACGTCCCGTGTGGTCGACGCTGTAGTAGATGGGGACCTGGCCGACCGACCGCGGAAACGAGACCGTCAACTTGCCGCTGGGGTTGGCATCCCCCCAGAGGATGTCCGCCACCGCATTCCCGCCCTGAATGCCAGGGTGCCAGGCCTGGAGGATGGCAGGCACGTTCGCGGCGAGCCAGGGAATGGCAGGCGGCCTGCCGCTCATGATGACCGCCACAATCGGTGTCCCGGTCTCGTGGACCGCCTCGATCAACTCCTGCTGGACTCCGGGCAATCGAATGTCGGTGCGCGACGCGGCCTCTCCCGTCTCGCCCTCGCGCTCGCCGACCACGACGATCGCAAGGTCGGCACCGCGAGCCGCCGCCACCGCTTCGGCGAACCCATCGCGTTCGGTGCCCGTGATGGTCGCGCCTGCGGCATGGGTGATGGTTGCGGCAGGGCCGGCGCGACCGCGAATACCCTCGAGCACCGTGACGACATCCTCCGGTCGACCGCGCGCATGCCAGGCTCCCAAGAGGTCTTCTCGGTTGTCTGCCAGCGGACCGATCACCGCGATGGACCCAATGTCGCCCGAGAATGGAAGGAGTGTCCCCTCGTTCTTGAGCAGGACCATGGACTTCCGGGCGGCGTCCCGTGCGGCGACCACGTGGTCGTCGCGGAGGATGACCGATGCCTCGGCGGCCGGATCGACGTACGGATGGTCGAACAGCCCGAGCGTGAACTTGGCATGCAAGACTCTGCGGACCGACTGGTCCAGGAGCGTCTCCGATACGACGTTGGCGCGCACGAGATCCGCCAGTTGGCGAGCGTAGATGTTGCCCATCATGTCCATGTCGATGGTGGCGTCCAGCGCCAAGTGTGCAGCGTCCCCGGCATCGGACGCGTACCCGTGCACGATGAGCTCGCCGACCGAATTCCAATCGCTCACGATGAGCCCGTCGAATCCCCACTCACCGCGCAAGATCTGATTGATCGTGAACGTGTTTGCCGTGGTGGGCACCCCGTTGAGCAGGTTGAACGCGCTCATCAGGCTCCTGGCGCCCGCGGCGACCCCGGCCTTGAACGGTGGGAGGTAGATCTCCCGCAGGCTCCGTTCGGACATGTCGACCGAGTTGTAATCCCGTCCTGCCACCGCAGCCCCGTACGCGACGTAGTGTTTGAGGCACGCTATGATGCGGTCGGCGGCGGCGATGTCGTCCCCCTGAAATCCTCTCACGCGCGCCGCGGCCATCACCGAGCCGAGGTAGGGATCTTCCCCCGCTCCCTCCATGATCCGTCCCCAACGAGGGTCTCTGGCGAGGTCGACCATAGGGGCGAAGGTCCAATGCACTCCGGAGGCGCGGGCCTCCCGAGCGGCGATGGCTTCGATGGCGGTGACCATCTCCGGGTCCCAACTGGATGCGGTCGCCAGTGGGATCGGGAAGATGGTGCGGTATCCGTGAATGACGTCGAGCCCGAACAGGAGCGGGATGCCAAGACGGGACTCCTCGACGGCGATGCGTTGCACCCGATTCGTGGTCGCCGCGTCGCTGACGTTCAGGAGCGAGCCGATCTTCCCCTGTCTGATGTCCGCGGCCCTGGCCTCGCTGAACCCGCTGTACTGCACCAGCTGGCCGACCTTTTCCTCGAGGGTCATGCGGGAAAGCAGCTCATCGACGCGTTGGCCGATGTCCCCGGTTTGCGAGCTGGCGGCGCCGGGTAGAGCCGACGCCAGGAGCAGGACGATGATGACTTTGACTCGGTTACGGCACGGTCGCATCGGCAGCCTCCACGTCACATTTCCCCGTCGAACCGGTCAGGGGAAAGTACGCCGATCGTTACGGCTTATGAAGGCCGTGACAGGGGCTGCACAATGACTCGCGGGCTGTGGGGGAAGGCGTTGACCACCGAGCTGCGTACGTCACCAACGGCGCAGGACGGCGGGCGATCGCTCGACCGCTACCGTACCACGCGTCTGCTGTCGGTCTCGTGGCTCAGGGCTTCGGCCGCTTGGTGGTAATGACGATGACGCCGTTGGCACCCCGCACGCCGTACAGCGCCGTTTCGTGCGGGTACTTCAGCACCTTGATGGACTCGATGTCGTTGGGGTTGATCCCCGACAGGGCCCCGCGCGGTCCCGGCTGCATGGGGGTGCCGTCCACCACGTACAACGGCTCAGTGCTGGCGTAGAACGACGCCGCGCCCCGAATGCGGACCGAGATGGAGCCGTCGGTGTTCTGGACCACACTGACGCCGGCTGTCCGGCCCTCCAAGAGGCTCTCGATGGGCTCGTGGGTTCGCTTTTCGACTTCCTTCGAGGCGAGACCGGGGGCGCTGGTCGAGTCTTCCTGCGGGGCGGCTTCCGGCTGCGCTTCGCTCGTGGCGGCCGGACGCGCGCACGCGGACACGAAGCCGAGAAGGAGGCCGGTGAGCAAAGCGAGGGCGAGCGGGGCGCGGCGGCCGTACGTCTGGGAAGACCTGAGCATCGAAGGCTCCGGTGCAAAGCTGTCATGCTAGTATAACCTGTTTGTGTCACGCCCGCACGGACGGAATCGGTGCATCAGCTCCTTCAGGCGTCGGACACGGACACATCCTACAGCAGGTACGGAATCAGGGCCTTCCGCTCCGGTGGGTAGTCTGCGAATCGCTCCCGGTACCAGGCGTGGTGTTTGAAGGCCCTCGGCCCGAGGTTGGCCGCCGTATAGACGGCGAAAGCCAGACCGGCCGTCGACCAAGTGGCAATGGCCCAACCGGTCCACTCGAGGATCTCGCACAGGTAGTTGGGCGTGGAGACCCAGCGGTAAAGGCCACCGCGCGGAATCGCGTATCCGGTCTCGCCAGGCTTCCGGAGCTTCCGCAGCACGGAGTCCGCATGGACGTTTCCGAGCCAGCCGGCGAGGAACACCGTGGCGCCCAGCAGGAACCGGGGGTCGGTGAGCCACGAGATCCCGTAGTTCCCCAGGTGTCCGATCCACCGGGCGTTGATGTAGGCATTCAAGGTATTGAATCCGATGGCCAGGAACGTGATGAGGAGCGGCATCCTCCGGCCCGAGGCGCGCATTCGAACGGGGAAGACGAATGTTCGGTTCAGGTAGTGAAGTTGCCACAAGCCCAGGAGCACGAGGGGGACCACCATAAAGCGATGGTCGCCGTCGAAGAAGAACAAGGCGAAGAGCGCTACCGCTGGGAGCTCCATCAGGACCCAGCCGAGTCTCGCGGGCAACGTCGGGCCCCAGCCGCGACGCTCGTAGCGGCCGTACGGCGCCGCCACGAACAGCAGGACCCCCACGGTGACCACGGCGAGGGCAAACTCGGTGCGGACAGCCCACCCGTGCAAGGCGAGCTCGTTCACGTCTGCTCTCCGTCTGGGGGCCGCAGCGGCTTTCTCAACATTCCCGCCTTGTCGAACCATCGGTACGCGTCGTGGACCGAGTCGCGGATCGGCCTCGCCGCGTAGCCCAGCTCGCGTTCAGCCTTGGCACGCGAGATGGTGCGGGCGGCGCCTAACGCCGCCAGCATGTCAGAGTTGAGCCGGGGCTCGGTGCCGGTCAGTCGGCCCCATGTGTTTCCGATGGGAGCGAGACCGCGGGCGAGCCACAGTGGCAGGTCAAACCGAGGGGGCGCCGCACCCGTCACCTCTGCACCGAACGTGGCCAGCTCCCGCGCCGAATGCCACCTCCCCGACAACAGATAGCTCTCACCCACGCGACCACGCTGTTCTGCGGCAAGCGCACCCACGCACACGTCCCGGACGTCGACCCAGTCGAATCCGCCGGGAAGGAGTGCGGGGAGCGTTCCGGCGGCCAGATCCAGCAGCACCCGCCCGATGCGCGAGGGGCGATGGTCACCGGGACCGATCACGGCCGTCGGATGGATGACCACCGCGGGGAGTCCCTCTACGATCACGCTCCGCACGGCCGCCTCGCCCAAGGCCTTCGTCCGGTCATAGACTGGATGCTTCCTGCCGGCCCGCGGCGTCGTCTCGTCGATGACCGCCGCGGTGTCGGCAAGGTCGAAGGCATGGATGCTACTGCAGTGTACGTATCGCTTCACGCCGGCGGCGAGCGCGGCCCGGGCAGCGTTTTCGGCGCCCTGAACGTTGGTTTCGGTCACCCGCCCGTCAGGGTCTCCTACGAGGGAGATCACCGCCGCAAGATGAAACACGGATTCCGCGCCGTTGAACGCCGCCCGCAACGCCACCGGGTCCCGAACGTCCGCCTCGACCATCTCGATGTCCAGCCCTTGGAGTGCCATCCGGTGCGAATGGACCACCGCGCGCACCGACCGTTCCCGCGACAGCAACTCGCGCACGAGGACGCTGCCGATGAATCCACTTGCTCCGGTTACCACCGTCGTCATAGCGTGGCGCCTACTCCGTTCCCTTGCGTCGGTCAGGCAGCGATCTCCTCAGGCCGGGGATCCGCACGGCACGAAGCTGTACGTGGAACAGTCCTATGTCTACCAGCGGAATCACAACACGTCACGCGCACTTCCACGCGAGACCGGCCGAAGATCGACCGCGTTCTCGACCTGCGGTCGCCCTCTCGCGAGGGATGCGCGACGGGAGGGCGGGGGTGTCAACGTGACTCCCGCAGCGGCCGTGCCGCCATAGGGTCGCAGCACGTCGCATTCCGTCGTCCCGACTGGCGGACGTTGATCCCGAGGAACAACTTAGAGGGC
>JBFIHA010000059.1:0-12551 GCA_041602035.1 Gemmatimonadales bacterium
CTCCAGGAGGTCATTGCGAGCGTGGCCGGGTGGGTAGCCGTGGCATTGGGAAACTTCTACCGCGTGGGTGACCGCGTGCAGCTCGGAGGCATTCGTGGAGACGTGATCGACGTGGGTGTGCTGCGCACGACGCTCATGGAGTGTGGCAACTGGGTCAGCGGCGACTTGTACAACGGGCGTATCGTGAGGGTCGCCAACAGCTTCGTGTTCAAAGAACCCGTCTTCAACTACTCGGGTGACTTCCCGTTCCTGTGGGACGAGATCGCGGTCCCCGTGAAGTACGGGTGCGACCACCGCCTGGCCCGGGATCTCATCCACCACGCCGTGACCGAAGTGGTGGGAGAGTACGCCGGGTTCGCCAAGGAATCGTGGAAGGACATGGTGGCCAAGTACCGCATCGAGGATGCGAGTGTCGAGCCCATGGTGACGCTCGTCGCCAACGACAACTGGATGGAGTTCACCGCCCGCTACGTGGTGGACTACAAGCGTCGGCGCACCACCAAGGACGAGATCTTCCGCCGGCTGCTGGACGCCATCGACGGCACGGGCGGCAAGGTGGCGCTGGCCTCCGCCACGTTCGAGCTGGTCGGCGCCCCACCGGTGGACGTGCGACTGCTGGGCGGACGTGGTCAGCCACGAGCGTGACGCTGATGGGGACGTTTCCGAAGCGCCTCGACGGAGCACCGCTGCCGTAAATTAGTGATTGTCAACAACATACAGCTTTCCGCCCTACCCATGGGCGGTACCGCACCCTAGTTTTTATCGCTGTCCCCATTCCGTAACCCCAACGCACAACGCGGCTCGTGAGCGGCGCCACCCGCCACGGACCTGCACGACGACGCAGGCCGACGAATCAGGGATTTGGCGGTCCCGGGGATTTCGACCAGCTCCAAGGAGGAATGCTCGATGCAAGACATGCTGAACCAACTGACGGAGCAGATCGGCGACTACGTGCCGAGCCTGATCGCGGCGGTCGCGATCCTACTCATTGGATGGCTGGTCGCTCTGACCATTGCGGCGGTCGTCCGGGGCGGCGTGAACCGCCTGACGAAGGACCGCGATATCGCCAAGACCGCCGACGGCAAACCCATACCGCTCGGCACCTGGATCGGTCGGGCTGTCTTCTACCTGCTCATGGTGTTCGTGCTGGCAGGCGCATTCCAGACGCTGCGGATCCAGGCGGTCGCGGGCCCGTTGGACAGCATGCTCCAGCAGTTCACGGGCTACATCCCTCAGCTCGTGGGCGCCGCCATTCTGCTGCTCGTGGCCTGGGCCATCGGGTACGTCCTCCGCCTCATCGTCTCTCAGGCGCTCGCCCGCACGAAGCTCGACGAGAAGATCGCCGAAGGCGCAGGCATGGAGACTCAGAAGCCCCTGAGCAAGACGTTGGGCGACGTCGCGTTCTGGCTTCCCATGTTGCTCCTGCTCCCGGCGGTGATCGGGACGCTCGGGCTCGAGGGCTTGGTGGCCCCCCTCCAGGGGATGTTCGACGACATCCTGCGCGTGCTGCCGGACGTGGTCGGGGCGGCCCTGATTCTGTTGATCGGCTGGTTCATCGCCCGCATCGTCCGTCAGGTGACGGCCGCACTCCTGGTGGCGGCGGGGGCGGATCGTCTCGGGGCGCGGGTCGGCATGGGCCCGGATGCCGGCGATCGGCGGTTGTCCAACGTGATCGGCTTGCTGGTCTACGCACTTATCCTCATTCCGGCCACCGTGGCGGCGCTCGACGCGCTCAGGATCGAGGCGATCAGCCGCCCGGCGACCTCGATGCTCAACCAGATCCTTGCCGCGGTACCCCTCCTGTTCGGGGCAGCCTTGGTTCTCGGCATCGCGTTCATGGTCGGCCGCGTGGTGTCCGGGCTCGTGACCGGCGTACTGGCCGGCATCGGATTCGACGACCTGTTCGGCAAGCTCGGCCTGCGGATGGAAGGCGACGGAGGTCGCAACACGCCGTCGCAGATCGCGGGTTATCTGACGATCGTCGCCATCATGCTCGTCGCCGCGATCGAGGCGGCCGACATGCTCGGCTTCGTGGCGCTTTCCGATCTCGCCACCGAGTTCTTCGGGTTCGGCACCCGCTTGCTGCTCGGGTTGGTGATCTTCGGTGCTGGCCTCTACCTGGGCAACTTGGCGCATCGAGCGATTCCGCGGGGCGCCGGGCGTTGGGGTGGGTTGTACGCTTCTGCCGCCCGGATCGCCATCGTCGTCCTGGCGACCGCGATGGCGCTGCAGCAGACCGGTGTGGCCCAGGAGATCGTCACCCTCGCCTTCGGAGCCGTGCTCGGCGCGATCGCGCTCGCGGGCGCCATCGCCTTCGGACTCGGCGCCAGGGAGGCTGCCGGCCGGACAGTCGATCAGTGGCTGGCCGGCGAGGGCGACCGCAGCGGCAAGTAGCGCCACTACTACACGGGACCTACCGTCACTAGATTCGGTGCGCCGGGGGGGCCACCCCCCGGCGTCACGGCCTCGACTTGGGGCCAGACCGTCTCAGGCGCACCAATCAGGGGATGAGATGAAGCGATTATTCTTGGCCGCCGCACTCGCGACCGCGCTGCTGCCGGGGCCGAGCACGTTGCAGGCACAGGGAACCGAAGAGCCCATTTTCGACCGGCTCAGGGAGACCTTCAAGAAGGACTACCTGAGTGTCGGCGTGTTGCTACAGGCCGTGGCCGATTTCCAGGTGGAGCGGACGCTTCCCACCGAGAACGGCTTCAGCATTGCGAATTTCCGTCTCTTGCTCCAGGGAGAGATGGACGAGGGCTTCGGGTATTTCCTACAGACCAACTTCGCGGGCACGCCCGCGATTCTCGACGCGCGGATGTCGTACCGGGCCAGTCCGCTCCTGGCGTTCGACGCCGGCCAGTTCAAGGCACCGTTCAGCCGTGAGTTCCTGACGTCCGCTGCCAGCATCGACTTCGTCAACCGGTCGCAGGCGGTCACAGCGCTCGTGCCCGGCCGACAGATCGGCCTTCAAGCGCGGTTCAACGACCGCGGCCGGACCGTGGCCGTGAGCGGCGGCATCTTCAACGGCAACGGGACGAGGCCCAACGGCAACGACAACGAAAACCTCATGTATGCGGGCCGTGTGGCGGTCACGCCCAGGTTGGGGCCGGCTGGAACCGGCCGGACTCTGGAAGTCGGCGTGAACATCGCGCACAGCGATGACGATGGATCCACTTTCGGAGGTGGTTTCGTGACCGATTTCGTCGGCACACGAACGCACGTGGGTGGAGACGTACGGCTCACCGCAAACAAGTGGTTGGTTTCCGGCGAGCTGGTCTATGCCGAACTGCGACCGACCCTCGGCATCGACCGCAGTCCGTGGGGGTTCCACACGACGGTCGGGTACATGCTTTCACCCAAGATGCAGGTCTTGGCCCGCTTCGACGGCTTTGATGCCGATATCATCGGGCTGGATCGCAGCGATCTGCTCATTCTCGGGTTCAACGCGTGGCCCACCGCGGTCACCGAGTTCCAGATCAACTACCTGGTCGACGCGCGGGACACGGCGGTCGACCATCATCAGCTGCTGATGAACTTCCAGTTCGGCTTCTGATGAGAAACAGGAAGGTCACACGATGTTCACGATGAAACGGTCGTTCGGACACCGTGGCGTCGGGTCGTTGGGCGTGGCGACCCTGGTTGCGCTCGTCCTGCTCGGCATGCCGCGTCCGCTCGCAGCGCAGACGCCGCAGCAAGATACGACGCAGGCTGAAGTCATTGCCCCCGTTGGGGCTCCGGTCGTCTTCCGCGGCGACACGCTGCTCCGACTGTACGGCACGCTGGGCCCGTTTACCGCGGAGGAGCGAGCGGCCGCGCTCGGCAGGCGCATCGAGATCCTCGCCGCCGACCCGCTCGCCAAGGCGACCGACCTCGTCGTCCGAGACACGCTAGGGGTCACCGACATCCGGGTCGGAGATGTCGTGGTCATGACCGTAACCGAGCGGGACGCCGGAGAGGCCGGGTTGCCCAGGGGCACACTGGCGCAGCGCTATGCCGAGGCCATTCAGGAGGCAATCCGCAGCGGGGAAGGCGGCGCGACCCTCAAGAGCGTCCTCATCGGCGCGCTCCTGACGCTGGTCACGACCGCGGCGCTCGTCGCGGTGTTCAAACTGCTCAACCGGTTCTTCCCAGCGCTGTATCGACTCCTCGAGTCGTGGCGCGGCACAAAGATCCCGTCGGTGCGCATCCAGAAGCTCGAGGTCTTGTCGTCCGACCGGCTGACCGACGCGATCCTGATCGCTGCGCGGGCGCTGCGGATCTTTGCCGTCGTCGTCGTGCTATACGTCTACCTACCCCTGGTTCTCAGCTTCTTCCCGTGGACCCGAGGGCTGGCGGACACGCTGTTCAGCTACGTGCTCGACCCGCTCGGGCGCGTGTGGACCAACTTCATAGCCTACGTGCCAAACTTGTTCACCATCGCGGTCATCGTGGTGGTGTTCTACTACCTCCTCAAGTTCATCCATTTGCTCTTCAACGGGATCGAGCGCGGCGCGATCGCTGTTCCCGGATTTCACGTCGACTGGGCCGAGCCAACCTACAAGATCGTTCGCTTCCTCGTCATCGTGTTCGCGGCGATCGTCATCTACCCCTACATGCCGGGGTCCGACACCGCAGCGTTCAAGGGCATTTCGGTGTTCTTGGGCGTGCTGATCTCGTTCGGATCGTCCTCGGCGATCGCAAACGTGGTGGCGGGCGTGGTGATGACCTACATGCGCCCGTTCCAGCTGGGCGACCGCGTCAAGATTGCCGATACGGTCGGCGATGTGGTCGAGAAAACGCTGCTCGTGACCAGAATCCGTACCATCAAGAACGTCGACATCACCGTGCCCAATGCCATGGTGCTCTCGAGCCACATCATCAACTACAGCTCCACCGCCAAGGAAGGCGGAGTGGTCCTCCATACCGGGGTCACCATCGGTTACGACGTCCCGTGGCGGCAGGTCCACGAGCTGTTGCTCGCGGCGGCGGACGCGACCTCCGGACTCATGAAGGAGCCGAACCCCTTCGTGCTCCAGACGAGCCTCGACGACTTCTACGTGAGTTACGAGCTGAACGTGCTCACGGAGAATCCGAACGTCATGGCGCGTACGTACTCGGAGCTGCACCAGAACATCCAGGATCGGTTCAACGAAGCCGGTGTGGAGATCATGTCGCCGCACTACGGGGCGCAGCGGGACGGCAACCAGGTCACCATTCCGACGGATTACTTGCCCAAGACCTACGAAGCACCGGCGTTCCGGTTCCTCCACGTGGGCCAGCCGAAGCCGCAGCACGCACCGCCATCACAGACGCCGTAAGCGTTTCCACCTGAGAGGGGGGGTGAAGCACCGCTCCCCCTCTCTCTTGGAATGACTGTGTCACACGGGTCTGCCGTTCATCTCTCTAGTTGCCGCTCAGATGGTCGAACGCCATGCGGGAGATCGCAACGATCAGCCGATCGGCCGCGTCGACATCGTCGACCCCGCGAGTGAGCACCACGAGCACATAGGCTCGGCCGTCCGGCAGATACACGATCCCACCGTCATGGCGAATGCCGGTAATCCAGCCCGTCTTGTGCGCGACCCGCGTGCCGGGGGGCACGCCGGCCGGGATGCCTTCGTTGAACTCCTGCCTGGCGAGGATCTCCACCATCGCGCGGCACGATGCCGCACTCGCCGCGCGGTGCTCGGCAATCGCCGAGAACACGATGCCGAGGTCGCGAGCCGTGGTCGTGTTGTTGCGGCCGGCCCTGAAGGCCTTGGAGTCTTCCACCCCACGCAACACCGCGATCGAATCTGCACCCAGTTCGCGCATGGTCTGTTGTGTCCGCTCGGCGCCGACATGCTCGATCAGCATATTGGTGGCGAGGTTGCTGGAGACGGTGATCATCCGGTCCATGAGCCGTCGCACGGATTCCCGTTCCCCGATCCGGCGATAGAGCGTCGTGTCGCTATCGTCGGGTACGTTCAACTCGTACGGTGAGCCGTCCACGATCGAGCGAAACGTGGCGGTGATCACCAGACTGTCGTCGAGGCCCAGTAGTCCCGCCTCCGCATCCCGGAAGACCTGGATCATCACCGGTACCTTCATCATGCTGGCCGCGTGCACGCGGGCGTCGGCATCGAACATCACCGAATCACCCGTGGCCAGATCCTTGAAGTAGATCCCGACAGTTTCCGCCCCGCTCCGTGCGACTGCTTCCTCGATCGCCGAGCGGAAGTCGAGCCGTTCGTCCCGAGTGCATCCCGCGCTGACCGCGAGGGCCGCGACCACGCCCAGTCCGAGCGAGGAGATACCGCGGCAGAGTGACTTGCGCATCATCACGATCCTGTAGCAGATCGATGGCAATATACCGGCCCCTCGAGCTCACTCCAACGTGATGCTGGCTCTCCCCTTCACTGGTCAGATTAGCTTGCGTGTAGCCTACTTGCGAAGAAAGACACGTGCAGCCATGCCACGACCGATCGAGTTGGAATACCGCCGCCCCGGAAAGCCCACCACGGTCTACCGGGAGTGGCTGGTGCTCGACCGACCGGACGTCAAGGTGCTCCTCCTCGACCCGTACGAAGGTCCCGACGTGCTGGTCGAGGAGATCATGATTCAGGAGCGGGGAGCAGCCATCGTATGGTATGTGTTTCCGGAGCGGTGGTACGACGTTGGTCGGTTTCATCTCACGGACGACACGTTCACGGGATGGTACACCAATTTCTGCCGGCCGACGGAGATCGCCGGCGATCGGTGGATCGGACGGGATCTCTTTCTCGACTTGTGGCAGCCGGTTGGCGGCGAGCACCGGTGGCTGGATGAAGGGGAGCTCGACGACGCGGCGCGCCAACGATTGATCGATGCCGCCACAAGAAACCGGATCCGGAGCGAGCGAGCCATGATGGAATACCTGCTGCGCGATGGGGAGTGGCCACCCCCTGTGGCCCGCGATATCGATCTCCATCAGGCTCGGGCGCTCAACATGGAGTGAACAGCCCGCAGCGCGAGCGTTTGCAACGCGCCGCATTGATTTGCCTGCCCGACCATCCCGCTGCGAGCCTAGCATGGTTCGGCCCACACCCTCCGGATCATGCTTGTCGACATCCTGTCGAGCCTCCGATCACCGTCCCAGTTGCGCGATCTGTTCGCCCGACTCGGCTATCAACCGGCAGACGAACTGTGGTCAGACGGTGCCCTCGTGGTTGCCAGATGGCACGCCTTCAAGGTCATTGCCGTTCAGAGTAGCACCCCTCGGGACGCTGCCAGACGCCTGGCATATGCCCTCTCCTCCTCCGGCCTGCGGGGGCTGGCTGTGGCGCTGGGCTCCGACGAGCTCGCGCTCGCAGCACCCAAGCCCGGCACGCCGGGCAGTTCCAAGATCCTTGGCTTGCGTCTCCACGACTCTTCCCGGATTGCCCTCGCCCAGCTTCGCGAGCTCAGACCACGGAACGGCGCCACGGCGTTGGATCATGCCCTCCGGATCGTGGACACGCTCTCCACCGAGGTGGTCGGGGAACATTTCTTTCGAGAGTTCAGCGCCATACTCCATGGCATGGCGGCGACGATCGATGATCGTCACCGCGAGGAGGACCGCCGGTTAGCCGTGCTGCTGACGCTCACGCGCATTCTGTTTCTCTACTTCATTCAGGCCAAAGGATGGCTGGACGGGCAAACGGACTATCTACGACGTCGGCTCGACGAGAGTCTCGCCCGTGGCATCGCGTTCCACGAGCGCGTCCTGGACCCGCTCTTCTTCGGCACGCTCAACCGTCCCCTCACCAAGCGCGCGTCGGGCGTGGTGCACGGCACGCTACCGTATCTCAATGGCGGATTGTTCGAGCGGCATCCGGTGGAGTATCGCCTTGGAAGCCCACGCTTCTCCAACGAGCTCTGGGGACACGCGTTCGACCAGCTCTTCGACCGCTATCGATTTTGCGTCCGAGAGGCCGAGGAGGTGGACGCCGTCGCCCCCGATACGCTGGGACGGGTGTTCGAGCGTCTGATGGACTCCGGCGAGCGTCTCCGGTCCGGGACCTTCTACACCCCTGAGACCGTGGTCCGCCAAACCGTTAAGGCCGCGCTCGTCACCGCCCTACCCCACTCGGGAGACCTGTCGGCGGAGGCGGCAGAGCGGCTCGTGACAGGCGATCAACTGCCAATGGCCGAGCGGGAGCGAGCACTGCGTGCACTCAGCGGCCTGCGCATCCTCGACCCGGCAGCCGGATCGGGGGCCTTTCTGCTGGGAACCCTCGAGATCCTCACGGACCTGACGCTTCGGCTCCACGAGGGCGACCATCTCGATCGCTGGACGGTGCGCCGACGCGTGTTACGCGACAATCTCTTCGGTGTCGACATCAATCCGGTTGCGGTACGTCTGGCTGAACTCCGCCTGTGGCTCGCCGTCGTCGCCGACGATCCGACCACCGAGATCACCCGCATCACCCCCCTTCCCAACCTGGACGGCGTGGTCCGTCAGGGAGACTCCCTCCTCGATCCAATCGGATCGACCCGACTGTCGCTCGGCCGTGCGCCGAAAGCGAATCATGACATCGTGCAGCGAATGGCCGCCGTGCGGCGTTCGATGTTCGACACCCGTGGACGATCAACCCGACGACTCATTCTGAACCTTGGCCGAGCGGAACATCGCCTTGCGCAATCGATGGTCGAGGAATCGCTCCATGCCGCGCGTGCACAGATGCGCGACCTCGAGCAACTGACACGAGGGCGTGACCTGTTCGATCGCCCAGTCACCCTGACCGCAGGCCAACGGCGCCACGGACGCCGCACACAGCAGGATCTCGAGGCACTCATACGCGCCAAGGCCGCGCTCGACGACGGCGCGCTGCCCTTTTTCTCCTTCGAGATACACGTCCCTGAGGTGATGGCACGTGGTGGCTTCCATCTCGTGCTCGGCAACCCGCCCTGGGTACGCGCCGAACGTCTCACACCAACCCAGCGTGACAACCTCTCGCGCCGGTTTCGACTGTGGCGCGCTCAGAGCACACCGGGCTTTGCGCACTTGCCGGACCTGTCCGTTGCCTTTCTGGAGCGGTTTCTCGAACTCACCGCCCCCGGTGGCGCTGTCGCGGTGATCGTCCCCAGCAAGGTGGCATCGGCCGGATACGGAGAGGCGATGCGGCATCACTTGGTGCGGGAGACGACGATCGAGTATCTCCATCGTGTTCCCGACCAGCAGGCCGCTCGCTTCGGGGCCACGACCTATCCCCTCGTGATGGTCCTCCAGAAGTCAGCCCCCCCGGAGGATCACCGCATTCGACTCGACTTCCACACGACGGTCAACGTCCGGCAAGCGGCACTCCGCGACTCAGGGCCCTGGGTGTTGGTTCCCGACCATGGCCGTCGAGCGTTGCGGGAGTTCCGGGCCAGCGGCACCCCCCTCCGGGACATCGCCACGCCCAAGCTCGGGGTCAAGACGGGGGCGGACGACGTGTTCATCGGCCACCTTGTGAGCGAGGATGGTCCGGTCGCCGTGGTCCGCTTCGGGTCGAAAGAAGTATCACTCGAGGCAAGTATGCTGCGTCGCGTCATCCGTGGTCGCGACGTCAAGCGGCTTGGGGCGCGTGCCGTCCGCGTCATTCTGTGGACCTCTGACGCCCGCGGCCACCCGCTCCCGTCACTTGCGGCACGAGCCGCCTCCTATCTCGAGCAGCATCGCGCCGCACTCGAGCGGCGTGCCGACTATCGAGGTGGACCGCTGTGGACCGTGTTCCGCTCGGGAGGGGCGCTGTCACCGCACCGAGTCGTCTGGCCCGACATCGCGCGCCGACCGTGTGGCGTGATGCTCGATGCCACCGATCATGCCGACGCCATTCCACTCAACAGTTGCTACGTGGCATCTGTGCGAAGCCGCAGCTCCGCCCTGGCGATCACCGCCGTGCTCAATTCCACGTGGTTTGCCGCTCTAACAGCCGTGACCGCGACCGAGGCGCGAGGGGGATACCGCCGCATCAACGCGAGTGTGGTGGCGCAGCTGCCGGTGCCACGCTCCGAACATGCCAGAAACGACCTCGCAGCACTGACCGAGCGAGCCCAACGGACCCATGATGTCACCATCCACGAAATGGACGCGGCGGTTGCAGCGGCCCTGGATCTCTCCCCGATCGACCGGCGTGAACTCCGCAAGCTGGGGTCGTCTCACCGCCGATGATCTGGTGGTGGTTCGTGAACCGGGCGCATGGAAGCTGGCCGAATTCCAACGGTGCGGCGTGGCGGCCATCGCTTCCCCCCTCGCCAGGGCGGCGACCGGTCCGACGCTGGATGCGTGGGCGCCGGCTGCATGGCTCCTGCCACACCAGCGACCCGCGGCCCAGCGCATCGCCGGCAGGCTTGCGGTTTTCGGCGGGGCACTACTGGCCGATGCGGTGGGACTCGGCAAGACCTATGTTTCACTCGCCGTGGGCGCGTTGTACGCTCGGGTCGTCGCAGTCGTACCGTCTTCGCTCGTGGCCCAGTGGCACCGCACATCGGATCACCTGGGCGTCGAGATCGGGATCGTCTCGCACGAGAGCCTGAGCCGCGGACGGGTTCTCCCGGACGCCGACTTCGTCATCGTCGACGAGGCACATCGATTCCGGAATCCCAGCACGCAGCGCTACGATCGCCTCGCGCGGGGCGTGGCGGCTGCACATCTCCTCTTGGTCACCGCGACACCCGTCGTCAACCACGCCGCTGACCTCGTGGCCCTCCTGCGGCTCTTCCTGCCCGATCATGGTCTCGCGGCTGTCGGCGTGCCGTCGCTCGAGCGACTCATCGCCACGCGCGACCACGGCGCGCTCGCCGACGCGGCAGCGGTTCTCACCGTGGCGCGGACGACCCGATCGCTGCCCGCGCTGCGCCATCACCTCCCGCGCCCCGTCGACCAGGACCTTGGCCGGCCACCGCCGCTCACTGCGGCTCAACTCGCGGCCGTGTGCGAGCGTGTCGATGGACTCACGTTTGACGGGTTCGATCGAGCCGGGGTCGTGTCCCTGCTGCGCGCCCATCTCTTCCACAGACTTGCATCGTCCGTCGAGGCACTCCGTCTCACCCTTCGACGTCACCTGGCCTACATCGACCGGGCCCTCACGGCCGCCCAGTCGGGAGACCGTCTTTCCCGGAGCAGTGCTCGACACCTCTTCGGCCCCGGGGATGACCTCCAACTCGAGTTGGCGTGGCTCGATCCGGCACCGGTCGACGGCGACCTCGAGGCGGCGCTGTTGGCCGAGCGGTCACGCCTGCTCGCCTTGTTGCGCCTCCTGCCGATCCGCGGACATCGGAACCCCAAGGCAGAGCGGCTTACACGTCTGCTGGACACGCGCCGCCACTCCCGTGTGATCGTGTTCACGGCAGCCGTGAGCACCGCGACCGATCTTGCTTCTCGGTGGGGATGGAGGAGAACGGCGGTGGTCGGCGCCGGGCGGGCGAGGATCGCCACGGGCACGATCTCAGTGGACGACGCGCTGGATCGCTTCGCGCCGGACGCCAGACGCGCCCTCCGTCCTCCGACGGCGGGTCATGTCGCGAGACTCGTCGCCACCGACTTGGTCTCCGAAGGACTTGACCTCCAAGATGCTGACGCCGTGGTACACTACGATCTTCCGTGGACTCCAGTACGACTCGCGCAGCGTGTCGGGCGCGTGGCCCGCCTAGGGTCGACCCACGACCGCGCCCGAGTGTTCTGGCTACGACCGCCCCTCGGGCTCGAGGCGCGGTTACACCTGGAACGGCGCATCGCCATGAAGGCCGTGACACAGCTCGAGACCCTCGTTCCCGAAACGAGTCGCGTAGGTGCGGCCAGACGGATCAATACGCTCCTAGAGCTTCGCGAACAACTCTGCCTGCTCTGCACCGAATATGCCCATTGGCACCGCGTTGACGCGCCAGGACACGTGCATGCGGTCAGGATAGCCGTGGTCCGAGGGCCACCCAGGCTCGTCGCTGCCGTGCGGTGGACACGCAATGGTCACAGCATTCCCCAGATCGTGGCGCTCGGCGGCACGCCGCCACGTGAGACCCAGGATGTCCGTGAACGCTACCTGATTGTTGAGCAGCTCCTATCGAGCCCACCGAGCAGTCACGACCCACCGGCGGGCCTCATACGGACGCTTTGGAGCACCTGTCGAAATCGACTGGCAGCGATGGGACACGGCCCGACCGACCTGCCGACGCGACGGCTCCGGCGGCGAATCGTCGCGCGGGGTCTTGCTGCCAGCCGGCAACGCGACGTGCGGTCCTTGGCCCGGTTCGACGACGTGCTGGATTACCTTGGAGTCGGCCAACCAGTCGGCAGGGAACGGGAATTGGAGGGTGTGCTGGACCAGGGCGCTTCGCCCGTCTCTCTGGATGCCTGGTCCAGCCGGTGTCGGCCGCGGCACACCATCGCAGATGTCGAGTTCGACGGGATTCTGACGGGCGATGGCGGTACGAGCGCGTGAGGGGAGCTTTCGAAACGCAACCAGGCGCACGACCTTCGATTCAGAGACCGACCGGATAGGGAGGGGACCTGTGGCTCGATTCACGCTCAAACCCGTCGCCCACCGACCACCGTTGTCCACGCGATTCTGGCTGTATACCGCTGGGGCGTA
>JBFIHA010000060.1:0-11779 GCA_041602035.1 Gemmatimonadales bacterium
ACGAAATCCACATTGTTCCCCTGGACCTGCCACGGTACACATGGAAACGGAACGAGATTGTCCGTCACCACGATGACGTGATCCGCATACATCGAGTCGGCCAACGCGAAACCCAACGAGCCGCATGCCGACGGGCCGTGGGACCCGTCGCAGTTCCCGAACGGATCGGCCGTCGGGGCCGCGATGACTGCGATGTCGACTCGGACCTCGCCGTCCTGGATGGCCTGCCATCGGCCACCATGCGAGCGGAGCACGCCAAGGCCTCGCATCTTCCCGCGGGAACAGTACTCGCCCAGGGGGCCATTCATGCTGCCTTCAATGTGGTGCACCACCCCGCGGTCCATGAGGTCGATGACAGGCTCGTGGCAGGGGAACGACGCACTGGGGAACCACATCAGGTCCTTCGCGCCCATCTCCGCGGCGGCCTCGAGTGCTGCAAGAGCAACCATGTCGCCGTTGCGAAAGTGGTGGTGGGATGAGATCACCTGGCCGTCGCGCAGGCCGCAGCGCTCGAGCGCTGTGGTGAGGTCGGGAACGCGCTTGTCCCCTGACGTGGGATACTCCCGACAGGAGCGAATCGGCGGCCCGTGTTTCGAGGCGTTGGTCGGGGCAGACCCTGCGACGCCCTGGTAGGGTACTTGGGCTTTTCCGTTCACGACCGTCGGCACCAGCCGTCCGGCCGCGTTCTCGGCCAGCTTTGCCCGGCGGGTCATGGGGTGCCTCCAGCTCCACCGGACTCCGGCAGGCGCCCCAGGCGCCGCGCCAACGCCACCAGTCGCTGCGCCCGCAGCACCACCGGCGGATCCACCATGCGGCTGCCAAGGCTCACCACTCCCAGTCCCTTGGCCCCGGCCTCCTCGAAGGCCGCCACGATTCGAACGGCCCTTTCGATCTCGTCGTCGGTCGGAGCGAACGCATCGTGAATGGTCTGGATTTGGCGGGGATGGATGCACCCCATCCCTTCGAACCCCATCGACCTCGACCGCCGCGCCCAGGCGACCAAGCCCGCCTCGTCGCCGATGTCACCGAACACGGAGTCGATGGCCTGGACATCGGCGGCCCGCGCGGCATTCACCAACCGAGCACGGGCGAACCACGATTCCGCACCATCGGCCGTTTTCACAACGCCGAGATCGGCCGTGTAGTCCTCCAAGCCTATCGTCAGCGCCACAACCGACTCCGTTGCCTTGGCAATCCCGTAGGCGTGCTCCACTCCCAGCGCCGACTCGATGATAGGCATGAGCCAAATGGGACGGTCGCTGCCCGCCACCTGCTGGATCTCGAGAATGCGCTCGTGTACCAGTCGGACCTGATCGGGCTGCTCGGTCTTGGGCACGAGAATGAGGTCTGGCTCCTCCGGCACCACGGCGTCGAGATCTTCGAAGCCCATCGGAAGCTGATTGATGCGCACCATTCGCTCCGCCGCCCCGAAGTCCACGCACCGGAGGGCGTTTCGCACCACGAGCCTGGCGGTGTCCTTCTCCCCGGGATGTACCGAGTCTTCCAGATCGAGAATCACCGCGTCCGGCCGGTGCAGACCGGCGTTGACCATGAACTTGGGCTCGTTGCCCGGCAGATAGAGCCGCGAGCGTCGCAGGCGGGTCTTCGGTGACGACTCCGTGATCACCACGGACCGGACCGGTCGCGCGTCGCCCGCCCGGTCGACTCCGGCCCGACGCAGGGCTGCTTCCACGCGGGCCGCGATCGTGAACGGCAGGGCACCCGTATCATCGATCTGCACGCGAGCGTGTTTGACACCAAGCGCGTCGAGAACGGATTCCGCTACCTGCTCGATGGACCGGCCGTAGAACGCGGCGACCTTCGAGGTGACAGCGATGTCCCGGCCCCCGGATCGCGATACCTCCACGGCGACGTGGAGGTCGGACCGGACGTCGGCACCCTGACGGCCAGCCGCACCACGTGGGGGCATGCGTTCCTCCTAACTCAGCGCGCCGATGACCGCGTCGGTGAGTTGCGTCGTCGTAGCCGCCCCACGCCGCGTCACCTCGGGTCCGCCCGCCAACCGAAGCATATCGTACGTGCGCACCGTTCCTTCACGAACCACGCGCGCCACCGCGTTGCGCACCCGCTCAGCCCTGTCCCGCTCGCCCACGTGATCGAGGAGCATCGCCGCGCTCAAGATCATGGCAATCGGATTCACAATGGGTGGATGCAGTTCGGCGTACTTCGGTGCCGACCCATGGGTGGGTTCGAAGACGGCGACGTCGTCACCGATGTTGCCGGAGCACGCGAACCCGAGCCCACCGACGAGGCCGGCGAACGCATCGGAGATGATGTCGCCGAACAGGTTGCCGGCGACCAGCACACTGTAGTCTTCCGGATTCTTCGTGAGCCACATCATCTGCGCATCGATGTTCGTCGACCACAGCTTGATGTCGGGGAAGTCGACATGGACTTCGCGAGCTACGTCCTCCATCATCCCCGACGTCTCGCGCAACACGTTGGGCTTTTCGCACACCGTGACCGACGGATAGCCGTGGCGCTTGGCGTACTGGAAGGCGGCCCGGACGATGCGGCGGCACGCGTTGCGCGTGAACAGCCGGACCGACAGCGCCATGTCCTCGCCCGGGACCTCGGCAAACGGCTTGTACTTGGGGTGCATCCCCAGGGCGTTTCGTACCACCTGCGGCGGGTCGGTCCACTCAATGCCGCAGTAGAGCCCCTCGGTGTTCTGGCGGAAGATGACCGCATCGACGGTCGGCTCTTCGTGCCGTCCGTCCGGCGTCTGGCGCACGAAATTGAGTGGATTGCCCGGGAACGAACGGCACGGACGGATACACACGTCGAGATTGAAGATCTGACGCATGCCCACGATCGGGCTGAAGTACTCGTAGCCCTGGCCGCGCAGATCGGGACGGAGCTCGGCAGCTGCCGCCTTCTTGGGTTTCGACGTGATCGCGCCGAACAGACCGAGCCGATGTGCGCGCAACAGTTCGACGGTCCGCTCAGGAAGCGGATTCCCTTCCTTGACCCAAAAGTCCCACCCGATGTCCCCATGCACGTATTCGGCGTCAAAGCCGACCTCTCGCAGAACCCGCACCGCTTCCGGCAGCACGAGCTGCCCGATGCCGTCACCCGGCATCGCCACCACCGTGTACTTCGCCATGCTGAGTTCTTCCTCCCCTCCACGCTGCGCGCCCACCCGTGGGTGGCGCACTGAGAGTTCACGACAATCCGAGCTTCCGACGAACCTGCTGCTCCACCCCTCCGGCGATCACGAGTGCCTGCGGGACGTCCCCGAGCGCCGGAAACGGGAACGGCTCGTCCCGATACGTCACGACGCTTTGAGAGAAATCGACGACGATGCGGTCACCAGGAATGATGGTCGGGACACCAGCGGCGATCCGATCGGCGTGGATCGCCTTGAGCCGGCGCACCAACTCCGGACACTCGATGCACGGATATCCGTTGTTGTAGGCATTGCGGAGATACGTTTGCGAGAAGCTCCCGGCAATCACCACCGGGATGCCCTTGGCCTGCAGGGCCGTGGCCGCCTGCTCGCGAGACGAGCCCGTGCCGAAATTCCAGCCACCCACCAGGATGTCACCGGCCGCGGTCGCGGCGGCAAAACCGGGATCGTAGTTCTCCATCACGACCTTGGCCATCTCGGCTCGGGTCATGCCCTCGCGATACGTGTAGTCCTTCCCATAGATACCGTCCGTGTTCAGGTGGTCCTGGGGAACCAGCACCAGGCGCCCCTCCAGGCGCTCCGGGAACCCATCCTGAATCGTCACGGACTCCGACGGCGTGGACGCCACCGATCGCTCATGAAAGCGCCGTGCCGGCCGTGAGCCGGTGGACGGCTCCGGGCCGGTGATGTACCCGGCGATGGCCGAGGCCACCACTACCGCGGGACTCGCCAGATAGGCTTGTGCATCCCGCGATCCCATGCGGCCCTTGAAGTTGCGATTGGTGGCCGAAATCCCCACTTCGCCCGGCTGGAGCAGTCCGGTGCCAAGACCGATACACGGACCACATCCGGACGGCAACGGCACTGCTCCCGCCTCGATCAGCGCTCCCCACGCGCCGGACGCCTCCGCCGCGTCCTGAACCTCCTTGCTCGCGGCCGAGACGTACAGCTCCACGCCGGACGCCACCTTGCGTCCGCGCACGATCCGGGCCGCGGCCTCGAGGTCATCCAGGCGGCTGTTCACACACGAGACCAAATACGCCTTCTGGATCGCGATCCGCTCCGTCACGATCTCGGCCACCGACCGCATGGTGAACACCGTGTCCGGACCCGAGACGTGTGGACTCACATCACCGAGGTCGAGCTCGATACGCGCCGCGTAGGTCGCATCGGGGTCCGGCCCCGGGGGCTGGCGGCGCCAGGCAGCGAGATCGGCCGCCGTGAACCGCTCGATCCCCAATCCCGCCAACACCTCCCGGCGGCTCTGTAGGTACCGGAGCGTGACGTGATCGACGGGGAACCACCCGACCAGCGCCCCCCACTCGGTCGTCATGTTGGCAATCGCCATCCGCGCCTCGATCCCGAGACCCACGACGCCGTCACCCGTGAACTCGACCGCAGCGTTCAACACCTCGGCCTGATGGTAGAGGCCGCACAGGGTGATGATCACGTCCTTCCCGGTCGTGCCCTCGCGAAGCGTGCCTCGCAGCTCGACCTGGACCGTTCGCGGAATCTGCCACCAGAACTCGCCAGTGGCCCAGATGGCGGCGGCATCGGTGCGCACCACGGGCGTCCCCAGAGCACCGACGGCTCCGTACATGTTCGAGTGGGAGTCTGATGCCACGACCAACGATCCCGGTACCGCGTACCCGTGCGCGACGACGATCTGGTGACCGATCCCGGTTCCGGCGGGGTAGAAGTCGATCCCATGTTCGGCAGCAAACGCCTCGATGTCGCGGTACTTGGCGAGATTGCTCGGCTCGGTGTTCTGAATATCGTGATCGAGCGCGAATACCGGCTGCCGCGCATCGTGGATCCGCGAGGCTCCGATGGTGGCGAACTTCTTCATCACCGCCGCGGAATTGTCGTGCGTCATCACGTGCCGCGGCCGGAGCGACACGACATCACCGGGTCGCAATGGACGCTGGGGCCCTGCGGTCATGTGCGCCCGCGCGATCTTCTCGACGATGGTCTGGCCCATGGTCATTCCTCGCCGCTCCGGTCCGGAGCCGAACGCGTGCTCCGCCGGAACCGTTCGTCCTATGGTCGCGCGCGACTCCCCTTGGCCTTCTTCTTGACGGGCCGCTCGGCAGCTGCGGGTGTCCGCGCCCTGGCACCCTCCCGCTCCGCAGCGCACAACGCCAGGATGCCCGTGATCGACTTCGCCTTCTCGAGACCCCACACCGCGGCCTTGAGGCGACGTCGGGCGGTGGCTGACAGCACGGGTCCGGCCAGTGCGTCGAACTTCTCTTCAATCTCGCCATCGCTGAGCGGATTGCGCGGGTCACCCTTCGGGTAGTCCAGGGTCTTCTCGAACGAGCGCCCATCGGTGGTCTCGATGCGCACCACCACCCGCTGCAGCTTGGGGAACACTCGCTCGATCTCGGGATCGGCCACCACCTCCACCTTCTTGAGCTGAGCCCGGATGCGCGCGTCCATGATCTTGTCCGGCTCGAATTGCGCGGGGGTCACCTGACGGTCCACGAGTGCGGCGGCGATGACGTAGGGCAAGCTGTGGTCCGCGGTCTCCTTGGACCGCGGATCGTACTTCGTGGGATCGGCCAGGATGTCCGCCGCCCGCGCCAACGATCGGATGTGAATCTTCGCGACCGCCTCGGGGGCGAGGTCGTGCGTGCGCACGAGATCGAGCACCGCCGAGATGGGCGCATGGGTCAAGGCCTCGGTGGGGAACGCCTTCATACCGCAGCGTTCGATCCGCCAGCTCTCGCCCAAGCCGTCAGTCAGCACGTTGAGCTTCCACTCCGGCCCCAGACAGTGGACTAGACCCTCCTTGCCGTCGATCACATGCTCGGGACCCGTATATCCGCGATCCGCGAGCAGGGCCGCCAACACCCCGCTCTGTGTCGCCATCGGGTCCACCGTGTTCTTCATCATCGTGAGCTTGCCCGCCGTTACCGCACCCAGCGTCGTGTGACGTGACGCCGAGATCCCGATCGCGTGCTGGATCTGCTCCCAGGACTGATCCAGCATTCGTCCCGCGACGATCGGTGAGACGAATGCCGTGAGCGTCGCGTGATGCCATCCCCGCTCGCGAATGCCCGGAAACGCTGCTTCGCACAGGCGCATTTCGAATTCGTGGCCGAGCACGATGCCAACGACGAGCTCCTTGCCGGATTTCTTGGCCCGCTCCCCACAGGCCAGCGCGGCTGGGATGATATCCGAGGGGTGCGACGGGTCCTGCTGCCAGTAGATGTCGTTGTAATCCATCACTCGAACCATCAACGCGTTGGCCAGCGCTGCGGAGACCACGTCCATTTGCTGCCCACTGCCGATGACCGTGGCCGGCCCGTTCCCCGCGACTTCCCCCAACACGTCGAGGGCGATCCGGACGTCTTCCTGGCGGTATCCGCCCAACGCGCATCCGAGTGAGTCCAGCAGATACCGCTTCGCCTCGTGCACGGCATCTGCGCCGATACGTTCGAACCGCAGCCCCGCCGCCCAACGAGCCATCGTCCCCGTTATCGTCGTCTGCGACACGTGTTCCCCTCCCCCTCGGTTTCGAATCACGGCGGCGCTCAGCCCGCCAGGTTCTTGAATGGCAGGAAACTCATGAAGTCCGCATGATGAACGATGAAGGCCTCGGTACTCCGCTTCACGAGGTCGCCCTCGGCTGCGTGGGCCGCGATGCAATGACAGACCGCGTCCGGCACGCCGCATTCGAGCGCCAGCGCCACACCCGTGAACGGATGCCGAAGGTGCTTGCCCCGCGCGCTCTGTGTGGTCCGACCCTCCACCTTTTCGTATTCCAGCAACTTCCCGACGTCAGCCAGGATGGCACCGGCAATCACGGTATCGAGATCGATCGTGAGCGCACGACCCAGAAACCGTTGCATCGCTTCAGCCCCCGCCTTGGCAATGTGCACGACGCACCGCTTGTGCTCCATGAACGTCGCCGGACAGTTGGGTACCAGCAGGGTGAAGGGAATGTCGTGGAGATCTGCCGGATCGAGTGGACTGCGCTCGAAGGCGGTCACCCACGTCATCGTCACCTGTTCCCGAAGGCTCGCATTGGCGATCCAGGCAAGCTCGGGCCAGAGCTCCTCTACGGCCTTCCGAAGAGTGTCAGACATCGCTCGTCATGATGAAGAGAGGTCGGCGAATGAACGTCTCGTACCGAGGGCGGAGTCGCTCGACATTGTAGTACTTCGCCACGTCGATCACCTTCTTCCGGCCGGTGACGACGTCGATGGGCACGCTGTCGTAGACACCGTTGCGGAGCGCCACGAGGCGGCCCGAGGTGTTGGACAGCACGAGGTCGAGTGCCAGGTTGCCAAACGCCATGGGAACAATGGAATCGAGAGCGTCCGGATCGCCGCAGCGTACCAGGTAGCCAAGGCGCTGGCTCACGACATTGACCCGGCGCCCCCGATTGAACGCCGGCGAGCACTCCTTGAGCCCCGTCGCCACCTTGTCGCCGATCCCGCCGAGCTTACGGTGCCCGTACTGGTCCGCCTCGTCGCCTTCGAACGACATGTCCCCGGCGCCCACGATCGTGGCCCCTTCGGAGACTAGCACCACGGCATACCGGCTTGGGTGCCGTTCGCGATCGTGGTTCATCAGTTCGCACAGGCGTTCGAGCGCAAAGGGATGCTCCGGAATCACACACCGGTCGGCAGCACCCGCCATGGTGGGCAGCAGGGCAGTATACCCCGCATACCGACCGAAGACCTCGATGACCAGGAACCGCTCGTGTGACCCGGCCGTGGTTCGCAGACTGTGGGTCATCTGGATCGTCCGGGTGACGCAGGTCGAGAACCCGATGCAGTAGTCGGTGCCCGGGACGTCGTTGTCCATCGTCTTCGGCACCCCGACGACCTTCACCCCCTCCTCGTGCAGGCGCTCGGCGTAGCTCAGTGTGTCGTCGCCACCGATGGGAACCAGGAAGTTAATTCCCAAGAACTCCAGGTTCTCCAGGACCGTCGGGGTCAAGTCGTTGATCTCGTCGGTGTACCGGTCCCGCAGGTGCTCGGGCACCACCGCCAGCGGGAGGCGGCTCGGGCGTGTGCGGGACGTGTGCAGAAAGGTCCCACCGGTGCGTCCGACCCGATTGACCACTTCCTCGGTCAGCACTTGAACGTGCGGGGTGTTATCCGCCGATCGATCGGGGACGAGATCGACGAGGCCAGCCCAGCCACGGCGGATGCCCAGCACCCGGTACCCCTCCCGGAGCGCGCGAATCGTGATCGCGCGGATTGCCGGGTTGAGTCCCGGCACGTCGCCTCCACCCGTCAGGATCCCAAGAGTGCCCTTGGTTCGTGTCATGACCTCTCTCCACGGCAGGGTGTCGGCATCGTCACGCCGTCCGGCTGCGCCGCTGCGGCTTCTCGGCAAGGCGACTCTCGAACTCCGCCAGCACCGAGTCCAACGTCGGCTCGCCGATCTCTTGCAGCTCGTAGCGCACGCGTACTGCCGGCTGTTTGAACTCGACCAGGCGACGGAGGTCGATGGGCGTGGCGATGATCACCAGGTCGGCCGGCGTGGCCCGAATCGTCGCTTCGAGCTCGCGCATCTGCTCCGCGCCGTAGCCCATGGCCGGAAGCACGGGTCCCGTCGTCGGGTACCGCTCGAACGTCTCGCGGATCGTGCCGACGGCGTAGGGACGGGGATCCACGATCGCCGCCGCGCCATGGCGCTTCGCCGCGATCCAACCAGCCCCGTAGGCCATCTCACCGTGGGTGAGCGTCGGCCCGTCCTCGATCACGAGCACCCGTTTGCCCCGGATGTGTGCGTCGCCGTCCACGAAGATCGGGCTGGCCGCCTCGACGATCACCGCCCGGGGATTGAGGTGCTCCGTCGTGCGCCGCGCCAACTCGAGACCGTCCAGGCCCACCGTGCCCACCTTGTTGATCACCACCACGTCCGCCATGCGCACGTTCGTTTCGCCGGGGTGGTAGCGGCCGGCATGATCGGGCCGATGCGGGTCGACCACCACGATGAGCAGGTCTGGCCGGTAGAAGGCCAAATCGTTGTTGCCGCCATCCCACACGATGATGTCGGCCTCCTGCTCCGCCTGTCGGAGAATACGTTCGTAATCCACGCCCGCGAACACGACAGAACCTGCACGGAGGTGCGGTTCGTACTCCTCCCGCTCCTCGATCGTCACCTCGTGCCGGTCCAGGTCCTCGAAGGTCGCAAACCGCTGCGCCACCTGTCGTCGGAGATCGCCGTACGGCATGGGATGCCGCACAGCCACGACCCGCTTGCCCATCCCGCGCAGAATGGCGGCGACCCGACGGCTCGTCTGGCTTTTCCCCGCCCCGGTCCGGGCCGCACAAATCGCCACGACCGGCACCTTCGCGTCGAGCATTGTCTGGCGCGGACCCAAAAGGAGGAAGCTCGCCCCCGCCGCCATGGCCGTGGACCCGACGTGCATGACGTGCTCGTGTGAGACATCGCTGTAGCTGAACACGGCCAGATCGACACGCTCGCGCCGGATGAGCTCGGCGAGTGCTGCTTCGGATTCGATGGGGATCCCGTTGGGGTACCGCTCACCCGCCAGTTCCGGCGGATAGCGGCGGTCGTCGATGTCGGGGATCTGCGCGGCAGTGAACGCGACGACCTCGTAGTTGGCATCGTCGCGGAAGTACACGTTGAAGTTGTGGAAGTCTCGCCCGGCCGCGCCGAGGATCACCACTCGCTGCGCCATATCTCGAACACTCCATCGGCCCGTGCTAGTCGGGGTGTCCGGCCGGCGAGCCCGCGGCAGGGTCCCGACCCACCGGTTTCCCGGTCTGCACGTCCAGATCGTACGTCACCGTCGCACCCAGTCGCTCGAGGTCGGCCATGAAGCGTCGCGGCTCCACGACCAGCGCCTGTTGCCACAACCCGGGCTTGCGTATCGAGCCATCCAAATACTGCAGGAGTGCAGCCACCGCCGGAATGGCGGTGAGGTCGTAGCCGTCCCGGTGGGACACCACCCCACGAAACTCGACGAGCCGCCCCTTCTTCCACCCCTGGGCTTCCACCAAAATAACCGAGCCCCACGGCGGACGCGAAAACCGGCGTAGCCCCCACTGCACCAGCTTCCCGACCGACGGCGCAGCCCGATTCCCGAAGATCCGCAGGCCGGAGAGCCCGATTCCAAGCCCTACGTAGTCGACAAACCAGTTGAAGCCCGCGACCCACAACCCGAGATCTTGCATCGATGGATACAGCGTCGGAAGGGACCCGAGTTCGTCCAGCCACAGCGGCACGGTTCTCCTGGCGCCGAACGGGGGGCCAAACTCGATGCGCTGGGTCACCCACGATCGGCGCTTCACCCAGGAACCGCGCTCGTACACGCGCAACTGCGCTTGGGCAAGCTCCTTGACGAATTCCGCGGTGGTGGCCGGAGGCAGGTCCAACGCGTCCCAGTCGAGGTTGAACAGCATCGCCACGCGCACGTGCTGCGGCCGATCGATGAAGCCGGCAGCGAAGCGCACCACGGCGCCGGGCATACCGGGGTGCAGGCCACCGTCGGTGATGAAGCAGCAGCCGCTCCGCTCGATGGCGTCGCGAACGGCCCTGAGCGTCGCCAGTTTCCCGGTCGACGCCTGAATGTCGAACCAATCCACGCGGGCCTGCACGGCGGCCTCGGCGACCGTCGTAGTCTGCGACGACGTGCTCGACGCCACGACGAGCAAGTCGACCGGCTCGAGGGCCTTGCGAAGCAAGCGGGGGTCGGCCGCATCGACGAGCACGCCGGTGGCCCGATCCTCGCCGTATTGCCGCTTCAGACGATCCGCGATGAGCTTTGCTCGGGCTCCCTGCCGGCCGCCGATCACGACCCGGGCATCGGTCTCCCGCAGGAGCAGCTCACCGATCTTGATGCCGGCATTGCCGTATCCGCCCAACACCAGAATCGTCCGGCTCATGCGTGGACCGCGCGCTCCTGAGGTTAGATTCCGAGCCGTCGCAACGGCGTGGTACTCCGAGGGACGTTACCGAAGATGGGGATGGAACGAAAGGTGGAAGACACGATCATCGTCGGCGCC
This sequence comes from Gemmatimonadales bacterium, assembly GCA_041602035.1. Lineage (GTDB taxonomy): Bacteria > Gemmatimonadota > Gemmatimonadetes > Gemmatimonadales > GWC2-71-9 > JAOTVV01. The sequence goes on from JBFIHA010000060.1 coordinate 11,146, forward strand.
GGGCCCATCGGGCTCGCCTGCGCGATCTCTGCCAAGCGTCACGGCCGGGATCCGCTAGTCCTGGACGCCGGTGCCATTGCCAACTCCATCGTCCACTACCCTATCGGAATGCAGTTCTTCACGACGCCCGAACGCCTCGAGATCGGTGGCCACCCCCTGACGTGCAGCGGCGCGAAGGCCACGCGTGAAGAGGCGCTCAAATACTACCGAGGCGTGGCCCGGGCAGAGGACATCCGCACCCGCACGTTCACACGTCTGGTCACCGCTCGGCGTGAGCCGGACGGCATCTGGTGCGTGCTCGATACGCGCCTCGGCGAAGACATGCTGCAGTGTCAAACGCTGGTGCTGGCCACCGGGTACTTCGACCATCCGAATCGGCTCGGCGTGGAGGGAGAGGATCGACCCCACGTGCACCACTACTTCGACGAAGGACACGTCGGGTTCGGCCTCGACGTCGTTGTGGTGGGGGGGAAGAACTCCGCCGTCGAAGCCGCTCTGCAGCTGTACCGAGCCGGGGCCCGCGTCACTGTGGTGCATCGCCGCTCGGCATTCTCGACGAGCGTGAAGTATTGGCTCCGACCGGACATCGAGAACCGCATTGCGGGCGGAGAAATCGGCGCCCGGCTCGGCGCGA
>JBFIHA010000061.1:0-10741 GCA_041602035.1 Gemmatimonadales bacterium
AGATGGCGACGGACTCTTCGTAGTACCGCCGCGCGGCGTCAGGATCCCACCATCGCTCCAGCTCGCCCAACTGCTTCAGCGCCCGGGCCAATTCGGCCCCGCGGCCCTCGCGCCGCAAGGGGCCGAGGGTTTTCCGCAGACGGCGCTTCGCGCGAACGCGCTGCACCAACCGCGTGAGGTTCGCCAAGAGCGAACGTCTAAACACCGTGGCTCCTTCGCGTGGGTCGGCCCGGAGCTCGGCATCGTTTCCACAGACCCTCAGCCGCGGTTCGGCGGCTGGGCCCGAGCGCGGTCGTCGGCTTCATACGCTTGTTACGCGGTGGCTTCATCGAGTTTCTCCGCCACCAGGATCTCAGAGGTGATCATCCAGCGCGTCACCGCTGCTCGGTGCCGCAATCGCCAGCCCGAGCCAATGAACTCCCTCACGGAGATCGGTCGGCAGCCGCCCACCCACGAAGGATGCGATCGGTAGACGCGGTTCCAGATCCGCTCAACCAGGCGTGCTGGTCGCGTCGCCCCGTGGCTGAGACTCACGAGCCCAAGGCGCCCACCTACTTGCAGCACGCGCGCCGCCTCGTCGAGGAGCGCGTTGATGTCGGAGCGCGATAACAAATCCAGAACGTAGGTGGCAAGGAACCGGTCGCAGGACGTCGAGGCCTCGGGCACCAGCGGCGTTCCGTCGTTCTGCACGATGCGGACCCGGTCGCCACAACGTGCGAGCCGGCGCCGTGTGAGTGCGACCATCGTGGCGCTGACATCCACGCCACGATACTGTGCGCCCTCCGGCAAATAGTCCTGCAAGAGGTGCTCAGCCAGGCGACCCGTGCCGCACCCAAACTCCACGACGCGAGCGGCGTGGTCGAATGCCATATGCTCCAGGAGTTCGTTGACGGCGGCGTCTTCGTAGAAACGCTGCCAGTCCTGCTTGGAACCGAAGCGGTCATAGAATGCCCGGGCTTCGTCATACGTGAGGGTGCCACCGGACGCCATCAGGGCTGCAGCCGAACGGTTGCGGGCGTGAGCCGGCGGCGACCGCGCCCGCTACGCGGCGGTGCCATGACTAGCGGCGCCGTTGGGCGAACAGCCACTGAGTGAACTCACCGGAGGCATACGTCGCATCCCACGAGTTGTGGTTGAGGCCGAGGTATTCCGTGTACCGCACGTCGGCGGCCTCGGCCTGGAGCGCGGCCGCAGGCTCGCGCGATCCGCTGACCGGCACCACGGCATCCATCTCACCGTGGAAGATCCAAGTCGGCGTCTTGGCAAGCCGACGCGCGAGGGCGGGCATCGCCGCGCCATGATCCGCGGGCACGACCGGAACAGAGCCCCGGAACTCGAACAGGTCTGTGACCCAGCCGCAGATAGGAACGATGGCCGCAAAGAGCTCCGGGTTTCGGTAGGCGAGGTACCAGGTCCCATGCCCGCCCATTGAGAGACCGGTGAGATACACGCGGTCCGGATCAGTGCGGAACTCCGTGAGGGTCTGCCGCAGGGCGATAAGCGCCATGTCAGCCGGAGCCCCCACCCATTGCGAATCGGCAGGGGCCTGTGGGAACACGACGATCGCGGGGAAGCGCGTGGGGTCGCGCCGGATGGCCGGGGCAAGCCCAACCGTGGTCTGGAGCAGACCATCCGTGCCGCGTTCGCCCGCACCGTGGAGGAACAGGATCACCGGCCAAGCGGTGTTCGTGGAGTAGTTGGCTGGGACGTAGACCTGGTGGCGGTACGTCCGGCCCGCCACCGCGGCCGTGCGATCGAGAAATCCCGTCTCGATCCGCTGGGCTGCGAGCGGTGTCGCTACCAGCACGAGGAGAGCTACGCAAACAAGCGTCCGCACGTTCACTGCACACCTCCGCCGCTGAGCTGCGGGCCTAGGCGCACCCGCGGCGCTCAACGTGCGGTACTCGACGAGTGGCCGCAAGGCGGCGGGCCCCGATCGGAGGCCGGCTTCTCGACCCAACGGACGCGCCCTTCAGGTGCACGTGTGGGTCGTACCGCAGCCCTGCTACTCGGCCCCACATGGAATGGAACGGTGTGGACGTCCGGCCTTCGGTACGCCGCCCCGGGCCCGGTCAAGCTCGCCGGACAGTGGACCGAGAGAGAGCCGTTCTGAGGTGCCGAGGGTCGGGAATCGCCGACTGGAGGCTCAGCGTTCCTCCGTCGGCGGAACGTCCGAAGGCTGCGACGTGGCCGCCAACGCGAGCCGCGCGGCCACCGCCTCCATCTGACGCCGGCGCAACCGCGCCCAGCTTGGCAGCCGGAGCGCGCCGATCCCGAACATGCCAAGTCCGATCGCCGACAGGAATGCAACACCTGCCACCGACCCGGCGTCGCCCAGCCCGCCGGCCACTGCGACAGCGATCAGCGTCGCCGCCGCGGCTCCGAGGCTCGCGAGCCCCGCGGTCATCAAGCTACGGGCGTTGCCGTTGACGGTTCGGAGGCGAAGCCGGTGTCCGGTCGCGGTCGGCTCGAGAAGGGCCTGCAGGTTGCCGTTGGTCCACTGGCGGAAAGGACCGTCGTATCGCACCGTGCCCCTCGCGTCGAACGTCTCGCGCAGATCGACGACCAGGCGCTCCCATTCCTCCTCCGTGAGCTGCCGGTCGAGATCGATCGTCCGTCCGACGCCGATCGGCAGACCGACAAAGCTCCGTGACGCGGCGCGCCCGCGTTGATCGAACGATCTCGATGCCTGGGCGACCAACTCTGGCGGGATACCCACTTCGCGGCCGATCTCCTGCAGGTCGGCGAGCGTCATGCCCTCGCCCGGGGGGAGCTGACGCCGGGCGGTGTGCTGCGCCTCGGCGGCCCGCTCGAAGATGGCGGCGACCTCCTCCTCGCTGTATCGTCGCTCGGTCATAACGGCTGCAAGATCGCTGGGCCCGCCGTCTGGGGCAAACCGCCGTCCATCGATGTGCCCGGAGCGGGCCGCGTCCCACGCGGTCCAACCCGATTCGCTCCCGCCGAGTCGGCAATTTGGACGGCGGTCTTCATGGCCACGTCGGCCGGAGAGGGGGTATCGTCGCGTTGCACAGTGTGTCGGCGGGCTCCAAGCGCTTGCTAGGCAGCGCGCCAGCCAGCGAGCGTCTCGAGGATTCTACTCACACGACGCCTACCGCGAGCACGATGCACGGTCGTGGCGGTTTCTCTCTAAGACCGGAGCGAGCACATTGCTCATTGGCCGTGTGCCAGGCGCAGAGCCTCGTCGATCAGCGGTTTGATGGAAGTGAGCTTCCCCGAACATGCACGGGCCATCTGCTCGAGTTCAGGGACGAAGCGGGCGATGGCAGGTGGGGGCGGATCGACGGCCTGCAGTCGCTTCTGGAGCGTGACCAGGGCCAGGTAGAGAGAGCTGGACTGACGGGTGTCCGGGTGGCCCTGGGTTTGGAGCTCGTCCAGGAGCGCCTTGGCGTGGTCTCTCGCCTTGCGAACGACAGCGGCGAGCTCTTGATGGGTGACGGTCATACGGCACTCCTGTTGAGCGATAGTCTAGCTTGTATGATCGCGGTCGCGGCCTGAAAGCTGGGACGATGACGTGCGCGCCGCATGACGGATTGGCAATGAGCTGCCAATCGGGGCACCAGGCGGGGCTAGAGCCCGAACTGCCGCAAGTGATGATCTGTATGTCGATACGCCCACCGATGCCAGTCTCGGGCCGTCATTCGACCGAAGGCGCCGTGGCTCGCGGCCAGGACACCGGGCGAAGCGGCCGCAAACACGCGCAACCCGCTGATGGCACGCCGCCGGTCGGCTTCAAAGTCGCCGGGCTTGGTCCCGTCGGCGTGAGGGTCCACCCCAGCGGGGGTCTTGAGCCCCCGCGGCCAGGGGAGTGGTGACGTGAGGGCGATCCACTTCAGGAGTGGCCGGCGGTGGCCAGGCGTCGAGGACGCGCGGTCCAGCACGGACGCGGTGGCGTCGCCCAGGTGGCACAGCATTTCGCCAGGGGTCAGCGTCCCCCACTGACGGGGAGTATCAGGGCGTAAGGCGTTGAGGCGTGCTACGAGCTGCGCGAGCACCGTTGGGTTCGAGATGCTCTTCATGTGGCGGTCTCGGGGATCAACTGCGCACCCTCTTGGATGTCATGCGACGACCGACCGGGAGTCACGCAAGAGCTGCCGCCCAGACGCCCGTGTAACAAGCCGTGGTAGCGGCGGGGCTTGGATCTCACCGAGCGCGGAAATGAACGAGGGCTCTCCGGCTCGATAGCGAACGCGCGGTCTAACGGATTCGCGCACAACCTGCCGGCGGCCCACCCACGCGGCAAGCCGGAGCCTGTGCGTGAAGTGCAGGCCGCCTGGCAGCGGCAGGGGCTAGCGCCGCTTAGCGCGCGTCGCGGCAGCTTTCCGCGCCGCTGCGCGGCGTTTCCGTGTCTTGGCCGCTTTGCGTCCCGCGGCGCGCCGCTTGCGCGTGAGCGCTCCTTGCTTCGCGGCCTTGCGGCGCTTACGAGTGGCGGCTGCCTTCTGTCCTGCTGTCGGCATGGTCTCGCTCCGTTGGAGGACGTGGCGTTGGCGACGTGCGGTGCTGAAACCAAACGGATTCACACGTAAGCTGACGGCGACCCGCCCGTGTGGCAAGTCGGAGCAGCTGCGCGTCGCGGAACCGAGCAGGCGATCGAGTGGACGAGTTCCGCGAGAACGACCACACCGGTCAGCTTCATCCGCGAGTCGCGGATCAGAGAAACACCTCAGTCTCCGGTGGGTACCGCCGCAGCCCGCAGAGGGGCAATGACCCGAGCGATGGCGTTTGCATGCGCTCGGTCGCGGCGTCGGATGCGGAGAGTGAGCGTTCCCGGTCGGGCACCCGGGATGCCGTCGAACGCGTCAATCCGCCGGGCCCGAAGCTGCAGGCGTGGCGCCCACCATCCACCGCGGACCTGCGCCCGTGTGATCCAACGCTGCGGAACCTGAACGGCGCCGATGGGCGACTCGTCAACCTGGTCCTTCACCCCGCCGAGTGAGACCAGCTGAGTTCGGCGTGTCGCGGCCCACTCGAACGTGAGCATGTCACCTACGAGGTGCAGTAGCCCGTCCAGCCGATAGGAAATGGATCTGGCGCCCCGGGAGTCGAGGGTGTCCTCACCGGGGACCTTGAGCCGAAACGCTAGCGGATCGGTTGGGGGCATCGCCGTATTCCCTCGCACCAGCGGTGCGCTGGAGGCTATCTCAGCCGGCGCCACTTCACGGACTCGCGCATGGCCTGCGGCGCAGCGACCGGAGTGAAGCGCGCAATCGCGACCGGCTCGCACGGACCAATCCACCAGCTCGAGGAAGCCGCTGCGCCGGCGGGGCCAATCGCTCGTTAGACTGCTCCCTCCGAGGAAGTAGAGGTCCACGTCGCTAGCACAACACGCCAGGCGCCAGCTTGTCCCTTGTGCAGGATCCAGAGGTGCGTGCCCGCTACCCGCGTCAGCTCCGAGCTCCCGGAAGACAAATAGGACGTGGAGTACGTGCTGAACTTGTAGGCGAAGGAGCCGCTCCCTGCGATCTGGGGCTCGTCAACACGGAGCTCCTTGATTGGTGGCCCGGGTTCACCGAGCCAACGCCGGATCTCAGCTTTGCCTTTGAGGATGCTGCCGTCCGCTGGGAGCCAGATTGCGTCCTCGGTGCAAAGCTCAAGCACTCCCTCAGCGTTTCCAGCCAGTTCGTGCTCAAGCCAATCGCTGTGGACGGCCTTGATTGCGTTGATCTCTCGGTCGGGAAGCACCACGCGCGCTCACCCTCAGTTCGTGCTCGCATCAATGCCAGGCGCACTCACAACCACCCTCCTACAAGACGTGCGCGCCGGGCAGCACCTCATGCGCGCGTAAGGCAGCAACCAGCGGCTTCTGGCGATACCCCGCATTGGACGACGCCATGCGTCGCCGAACACCTCACTCATCCCTGGCGCCATTCTCGCGAAGGTAGGCGGCGATCCTGGCGTATTGACTGCCCCGCTCATCCCGCGCGTGTTCACGCTGGTGGTACTCTGCCCATCCGAGTGGCGTTCCGTTCCAGGCCGTGTCTCTCGTGTCCAGGTTGGCCCCGGCGTCCACGAGCACCCTGACCGCCTCCAAGGATCCCGAGGACACCGCGTGATGAAGGGCAGTGGCGTGCGAATACAGGTCGGGGCAAGAGCCATTCAGGTCGACGCCAAGGTCGATCACCCGTCCGAGCGCGTCGGCCTTGCCGTTGACAGCGGCGAGGATAAGGCCGAATTGCTTGTGCCCAGCGCTCGCCGCCTGCGCGAGACGAGGAACGTCGTCCCAACGTCCCAGGCATAGTGCGGTCGCCAAGGTGAGCGTTGCCCCGCGCTCGAGGAGGTACCCGGCGGCGGAGAAGTTGCCATTGACAAGGGCATTGTCCGGGTTGCCGTCGGGAGAAGCGCCGGCGTTCACCAGCGCATCGATGAGATCGATCTGGACACCGCACTCCCGCGCAATCCATGACCAGGACACCAGCCGAAGCGCGCAATCAAGCTGTTCTCGCAGACTCTCTACACCCTCACCCTGCGCAGCCTGTATGATCGCGCGGGTGACGTGGGCGATGTTGCCGGGCAACGTGCCATTGCGGACTGGATCCTCCGCCACGAACCAGAGCAGGTATGGTCTCTGGAAGAACCCGTCCAGGGAATTCCCCACCTTATCGCGTAACCATGCGCCGGGAGCCTCGAGCCGATCGCGCACGAGCCTCGGGTGCTCGGCCATGAGGCGCTCCAGCGTGGGCACGTCGCCCGTGTCGATCGCGGTCACCGCTTCGCGAAAGAGCGCGTCAAGGAGGTCGGGAGTGTCCACGGCGATTAGCCCTTCATCGAACGAGACCAAGCGCGCCGCTTCACGCGCGTGTAAGGCCGCGTACCAGATCACGGCAAGACGATAGCGCGTAGTACCCGGTAACCTGCGGCCGCCCTCCTGGGGGGCGCAAGGGAGGCGCCGTGCCGCAGCGCTTCGCCCGGCGGGTGCATGGCCATTCTTCGTCGTTCGAGTGCGCCGATCAGCTTCGAGCGCGTGTTGGGCCGCGGCCCGTGAGGAGTGGCGGCGGTGTTCGGTGGGCTAGGGGCTCCGTTCCCAGCGCCACACCGGCCCATCGTCGGGGTCAACGACGGTGCCGGTGCAGCGGAACCCACACTTCACCAGGACGCGCGTGGAGGCGTTTGACGCTGGCAACGTGTGCGCTCGAACCAGCCGAACCTGCCGACTCGCGGAGGCAAAGCCGACGAGTGCGGCTGCAGCCTCGGTGGCATAGCCCTGGCCCTCACAGCTCGGCACGATGCCGTAGGCAATCTCGACCATGCCCGTCGAGTCCGGCGGACCCTTGAATCCCACAGTGCCGATCACCGAACGGCTCTCGCGATCGACCACGAAGAACCCGTGGCGCCACGGATCTGGCCCCGAGGCATCGCGGAGCGCAGCGAGCCAATCGGGCGACACCTCATCCGAAACGAGAAACGCTCGGAGCCCCTCGGCCGCGCGCAGGTCTGTTAACTGCTCAAAACGCTCGTCAAAGCGCTCTGGTTGGTCGATCATCGCGAGAAGGTGCTCAGGGGAGCACGGCAACAGAATGAGGCGGAGGGTCTCGAGTGACATGCCTAGCGGGGAGACCGCAGTTCCTCGGCTGCCCGGTGGCGCTTGAGCCATCGGGCATCGGCCAGGACGACGGATTCGTCAATCTGCCGCTCGGGCACCGCCCAGTAGCGCTGCAGCAGCCGGCGCGTCTGCACGTCCGGCAGCAGACGGAACCCGTGCTGCTCGTAGAACCCGACGGCCCATGTGGCCGCCTTCCACGTGCCCACGAGCAGCGGACGGTCGGTCTGGCGGCGCAGGTGTTCCAACAGCATCGATCCGATGCCCTGGCGCTGATGGCTCGGGTGGGTGTACGCATGGCGGATGAGAGCCACGTCCTGCACCGATTGCAGCCCCATGACCGCAACGAGGCCGGTGTCCTCATAGGCGCTCCAGAAGACGACACCCTGCGCGAGGTCGCGGCGCAACTCCTCGCGAGGCATGTAGGGTTCGTGCCAGCAGTCTGGTGGGATCACGGCCCGGTACACGCGTGCCGCCTCATTGATGACGTGGTGGATCGCCTCGAAGTCGTCGACCGCACATTGCCGAATCATGGGTAGTTGCAGCGTCGCCGAGATGAACGATGCCCTAACGGTTCTGCGCTTCAGCTGTGCGCGACGTGTCGGCGGTCACGCCGCCGCAGGTGACATCGATAACCGAACGTGCACAATCCTCCCCTGGCGCACAACCCGACGACTTCCCTATTACATGAAGGCGCCCGTCAGCCGCAAGCGCGTGTTAGGCAGGCCCGGTAGACTGGGGCACCAACTTCATCGTCCACGACCGCCATGCAAAGAACCCGAAGTAGACCGCCGCGAAATAACTGTATTCGAATGGGAACGCGGTGAAGAACTCATGATTCCCCACGAGCAAGGCTCTCGCATGCACCAGTATCGACATGAAGAGATGCGCCACTATCAGTCCGTGAACTACCTTCTCCCAGACGCCTCGCCACGCCACCCTTCGCGCGAAGATCAGTAGGCCCAGCCCGCCGTAGGTTCCCACCACGATCAACGCCCAGTCTACCCAAAACGGCATGTACTCCCAGCCGAACCTCAGCAGAAGGTGAAGTATCTGCGCCACCGTCCCGCCCGTGTAGACGATCGCGACAGCGCGCCCGAAGGTGCGTCGGTAATGTCGGAGTACGAATGTTGCTGCATGCATTGGGCCTGCAGCGGCCTGTTCGGCGGCTCTCAACGAGGAACACGTCCCTGTCGCCGAAGCCACCACCTCATGCACCGATGACCAAGGTCGACTGGCTCGCAGTACATGAGTGGGCAACCTCCGACAATGCACTGAATGACTCGAGCCTCGCACTCCCGGATGGCCGCGTCGGAGACACTCCCTTGGCCAAAGGAGCGGTGGAACCAGACACGGCCGACTCCGTGCTCACCGCATTGACGAACCAGCTCGGCCAAGACGTCCGGGTGCGTGGCGACCACGACGCCATCGATAGGTCCCGGAATGGAGGCCAGGTCCGGGTAGCACCGCACGTCTTCGACTTCCGAGCCAGATCTGCTGCGTACCGCGGAGCTCGCCAAGCGACCAACTGAGTGACTTCCTATCGAACGTCCGCGCCGGACCGCCGACCCCCGGCCCAACGAACGCCCAGGCTACCGCACCCCGGAGGATTGCCATGTCCGCTGGAGGCCCGCTCGGGGGCACGTGCGCAGCAACGTTAATGGGTCCCGGAGTGGAACTGGAGCGAGATGCCGGCGGCGAGCCGGTCGGGGGCCGCCGGAGCCAGGCGCAAGCCGACCGACGCCCGGGCATACCGAAGGCGCCAGCGCGGGATCGCAAGGCCGATGACCGCTCCGAGGATGGCTCCGCCGCCGACGCCGGCGGCCGTGAGCGCCGGGACGATTCCGAGCTCGTCGCAACCGTCGCACACGACTCCCCAGACGAAGGCCGACACCGCCCCGCCCGCCAGCGCTCCGACGATCGCCATGCGTTTAGCCGCGTTGCCGCGCGTCCAGAGCGAATCGATGGACCCGAGCGGGACCGGTCGATTCGCCGCGCCGAGCTGCAGCGTCAGATGGGTCGGAGTGGAGGCGATGACGCGGCCCTGGAGTCGTGCGCCATCGATGCCACGGATCCGAAGCACCCGCCCGGGCTCGACGTGTCGACCGATGCTGTCCGCGGCCTGCGCCGGAAGCGCGCCCGGCACCAGAAGGAGGAACACGATGAGTCGGCAGGCGTCAGGAAGCATCGGAGCGCTCTCGGTGCGGCGGGAGTCGGTTCGACCGGCGCTGCCCAACGTCCCTGCGCTGGAGATTGTCCAAAGGCGGCCTTGCCCCAATGAGGATGATCGCATTCCCGAGGTCTGAAATCATCGACCTCACTCACCCGCGTCTCAAGTGAAGAGCATCACGAGAGAAAGGAGCGCTAACGGAATAGCCCAATACTCCATGTTGACAAAGAACAGAGAGTGGTTTGCCCTGAGGAGCACCTTCTCTCCGGTCTGTTCGTCTACCAGAGTACGACCCTCCGTACCATTCAGTTTCTTACCAAGAAACCACAGCGCGAGCGCACCCAGCAGTATGCTAAAGGCACTGATGAACTCGAAGTAATCAGAATATGCCGTCTGTGACATGGCAAACTTGAATAACTCCGGAACCAGAAACCATATAGCTACGGGGATAATTGGCACGAGTATTCCCCAGCCACGCCAAATGATCATCGATGTTCTCCCATGCAGGTGAGCATAGTCACCCTAACGAGTCTTGCGCTTCAGTTGCGGGCGACTCGCCGGCTGGCGCGCCGGCGCAGGCGGACGGCAGTTGCTGAACATGTGCAATCCCCGCTAGACGCACAAATCGAGCGGCTTCCTTGCCAAACGATAGCGCCCGCCAACGGCAAACGCGTGTGAGGCCGCGGGTCCGATCACGTCACCACCGAAGATTCTATTGCGAAAAAGCTTCGCGGCCCTTCAACTCGACGACGATGACCTCGAACGACGCCTCACCGGTATTCGTGGGCAGGTGCACCTCTGCGTCCCCGCATTGTACTTGGCCCGGCGTCCCGGAGGCGTTCACCGTCTCGCCGTTCGGCAGCGTGAACGTGCCCGTCGTGGCGGTGATGAAGATGGCACAGTTGGCCGGATGTCGATGCATCACGGATCCTTCTCCGGGTCCGTATTGGATTCTGAGGACCCGAAGAACATCGTTTTCGAATTCCACGGAGTAGTGCTGCGGATCGGCGGATACC
>JBFIHA010000062.1:0-10681 GCA_041602035.1 Gemmatimonadales bacterium
CGATTCGCCGAATCCCAGTGCCAGCCGGTCGCTCACGCGCCAATCCAGCCGGTGCGCCGCGAACCATCGCTTGGTGAAGTTGGAGAACTCGTCCAATTGTGCGATGAAACCGGTCACAGCAAGCCGGTCGCTTCCGAGGCGATAGCCGATCTGATCGTAGCTGTAGGAGTAATCCGAGACGAGGAGTCCCTCCGTTCCCGGCGGACCCCAGTTGCGCTCTAATCGCCCCGCCAAGAGGCGGACATACGGCAGCTGGACCTCCGCGTACCCGTCGTCGGCCCGTCCGGCAAACTCCAGGAACCCCAGGAAGTTGGGATGCTCCTCCACCACCTTGCCATCGGGAAACTGCGGATCGTTGATCAGCCACCCGTCATAACGGAGCCTGAGCGCCGCCGTGACACCCGGAAAGTCCAACGCACCCGAGAGCTGGAGATGGCCGAACGCTGCTTCGTCGCCCTCGGGCCGAAACACGTCCCGGTGTCGCTGCGTGAGGCCTTGTGCGCCTATCGCCCCGCTCCCGTGAACCACGACTGTCGCAGAGTCAGACTGACGGCCCGACAACTCGGGAGCAAGTTCCGCCTGGAGCAGCCCGACCCACTCGATCTCGCTCTCTGCCAGGCTACCCCGCATCTGAGCTTGGGCGATCGCCCTGGCGACATCGAGCCGTCGGTAGGGCCGCACCATAGGTTGGAGCGTTGGAAGACGACCGCGGGCGATGAGAAGGTCCACGTACCGGTACGCCCAGTGGCCAAGGTAGAGGTAGTGCGACGATCGCTCCTGCGCCTGCAGGCTCGCCACACCTCCAACTGGCGCCGTGAGAACCGACACGGCCAAGAGAGCTCCCAGGAGCTGGCCGGCATGCCGGCCGAGTGCGTCACGGCGTCCGCGAGAGAGCATGGCCCCGTAAATGTGATGAACAGGTGGCTTTCTGGGGAGTGGCCGCCGGTGATACCCACAATGGGGCCACCAGCCGTTCCACGAGTTCGGCGATGTCCCGACGCACGAGGGCAGCCGATGCCGTCTACCTATCAATGGGGGGGTGGGAAGCAGGCCCGCTCAGCGTCGGTCGCTAGGGCACTCCACGCGCTTCGCGCGCACGGGGGCCGTCACGGCAGAAGATCTCCCCTCCACGCGCACGTCAGTGAACGAGGCGATCTCCCCCCGAAGGTCTTGGCCCTCGATGTGGAGGGCAAGGCTCACACCGGCCAGCGCTCCGGGGTGGCCCACGTACAGCGAATCCCCGGTCGTGAACCTCCAGTAGTTGAACGGGTGATCCCGAGTCTGACCATCCGCGGTGACGCTAGTGGCCACGAAGACGGTGCCGTATTGCTGCGTGAGGCTGGGCCACGTCGTGAGCGGGTCGGACCCGAGCACGACGTACTCCGGGATGTTCCACTCGGCCCGCTCCTTCTCGGCCACCGGTCCCAATTCGTCGGGGTACAGCTCCAATTGGAAGCAGCCCGAAACCTGCTCCGGGGAGGAAAGAACGTCCCGCTGGGTGTTTGACGCGGAACAGGCTCCGGCGAATCCGGCCAACCCCATGAGGAAGATAAAGGAACGAAGCCCGCTTACAGGCAACGCGCGCGGAGGCGTCGTGGTGGCCCTCAGGTTACGCAGACAGTCGTCAGCCGGCGGTGCACAGACGCGTCAGCGCCGGTCCGGCACCACGAGCGTCAGCGTTCCGTCGTCCTCGATCCGGTGCACCGGCCCAAGCCAGATATCATCCACCAGCTTCAGCCGTGGACCCGCCGTCTCTAGCGCACGCAGCGACGTATTCAGCGTGAAGGGGTCCGCGCCCGCGTTGTTCACGCCCGGATAGCCAAGGTCAGTAAAATGGTCGATCGACACGACGCTGAGCGGATTAGGGTTCCCCGGCGCCGAGATGAAACCAGTCATCAGTTCGTTGCCGAAGAAATCGGTTGTTTGACAGGTTGAGCATTGATCCTCCCGCCAATGCTTGTCGCGGGTCCCGGGCCCTCCGGTCCCTTCGACCGGGACGCACACGGTGTTGATCGTCGGGGGGTTGCACAGCGCACCCGCGCCGCCGACGCTGATGTACGCGGCGATCGCTGCAGCACCGGTGAATCGTGGGTCAGCCGTTCCCCCGCCGAGCAGTAGACCGAGCGCATTCCACCGTGTTCCCAAACCCAGCACGTGTCCCATCTCGTGAACGACGACGTCCACGAGCTGCCCGTTGGCCACGAGATTCGCGACGTCGGAGGTGTCGAACGTCATGGTGCCGAAGCCGGGAAGATTGTTGGATCGGACCAAGCACGGACCCGCCTGCCCGAGGATCATCCCGGGACCGTCGATCGAGTCCAGGATGACCCGGATGACCAGGTCATCGACATCCTCATTGATGGGGCCACCACCACACGCGGGACCCCCCTGCGAGTTGGCGGTGACGTCCGCCAGGTCGCCGGTCAGGTGCGACTGCCACCGGGTCACCGCACTGTCGAACGCCTGTTGTTGGACTGCCGTGACCGCCGTGAGATACCGGAGCCGGATCTGGTACCCAGGCTCCGAGATCATGATCTTCGTCACGCCATCGGCCTCCGGCCCACCACTCGATGCGATGATGTCCACCGTGCCGGGCCCCACGCCGGAGACCAGACCAGACACCGGATCCACGGTGGCTATGCTCGGATCGGCGGTGGAGAACGTCACCGTGCCCGATACCAGGCGGTTGACTTCATCACGGATCGACGCGACGATCGGGACATTCCCACCGATCGTCGTGGTTGCCGCCTCGGGGCTGACCTGCACGAACCCGTTGGGGTGCGGGACGTCGGCTTGGACGAACACCTCGAAATCGAACGAGTCAACCGTGCTGGTCACGTCCCATTCCCAAGTCTTGGCATTCGTGATGAAGCCCGGGGGTATGACGGCGTTGTACTTGTAATACGGCTGGTTGGAGCCCGTGAAGGTGCCCGTACTGTCAGCGTTCCGTACCGTCGCGGTTCCAGTACCGCCTCTCACAGTTGGGAGGGAATGATAAAAGACGCGGACGCCCGTGATCTGGGTCTCGTCCGGCGTGCCGAGCTGATGGCCCACGCCCGGATTACCGAACGGATCATCGCCCAGGAGGTTGCCAACCTGCACGTCCGCCTGGAAGATCTCGGTACCCGGGTCGTACGAGACGGCGGACGACACCAGCTGCACGAACACACCCTGCCCACCCACGATGATGCGTTGCAGGCCGGTATGCTCATCCACCACCGGGACCTTGCCGCACGAGAACTCGCCGAGCACGACACTAGCAGTACAGGTCACCGATGCGACCACGCTCCGGTTGCCTGCCGGCTCGGCCACGTCGCCCTGCGACACCTCTTTTGGGGAGGTCAGCGGTATCGTATCGGTGCACGCCGCGGCAACGGCGAGCATGGTGATGAGCAGGCAGGTGCGACCCGTGGTCCATCGTATGCCGCGCATCTCTCGTCCCTCCATGTGGCAATCGCTCTCGCGCATTTGCGCCACGATTGGTCCGCAGGGTTCCCGACCCGAGGCGCAGCCCGCACGAGGCTGTGAGCCTGCTGGTCGGTCGGACTTCAGAAGACGGTGCTGCCGCCGCCGCCGGTGCCGCCGCCACCGATTATGGGACCGCCGGTCTGTAACGTGAGATCCGTGAGCTTGGGTAGTTCCCGCAGCTCGGGTCGGACCCACGGTTTACGATCCCGCCGATCATTCCGCACTTGGATCGGTGCGTTGTCGTCACGGTCCATGATCGCCTCCCACGTGCCGAGATTCACCCGTTCCCGCCATTATGGGACCTGGGGCTGAGCCATGCAAGTCGAGTGGTTAATGCGGCAGATGTGATGAACGGTTGGCCCGTTGCAGGGTGGGTGTTGCTATCCTGCGACAGCGCGACCTGATGAGCGGCCACCGTTATCCACGGCGGCGTGGGTTACCAGGAGATCCTCGAGTGCCCCGATCTCCTTGCGCACGGCTGATATGCACACCGCCTCAGGATACTGCTGGCGCACCCGGTTACGCATCGCTTCCGGTTCGGTGACCAGGTCCATCTTGTTGAACACGTGGATCACCGGAGTTCCGTCGATGGCGAGGGTCCGTAATACGGCGTCCACCACCTCCACCTGTTCCTCCCAGTCGTGGTGCGATGCGTCGATCACGTGCAACAGGAGGTCGGCGTTTCCCGCTTCCTCGAGCGTTGCCCTGAAACTCGCCACCAGGTGATGGGGCAATTTTCGGATGAATCCCACCGTGTCGATCAGCCGCACACGGCCTCGGCCGTTGAGGGCCGCCTCCCTGGTGAGCGTGTCGAGCGTCGCGAACAGACGGTCCTCGACGAACGTCCGCTCGCCGGTGAGCGCCGTGAGCAGGCTCGACTTCCCCGCGTTGGTGTAGCCTACGAGGGCCGCTGTCGGCACCGGTCGGCGGCCGGCCCGGATGACCTCACGATGCCGCGCCACTCGCTCGAGCTTCTTCTTCAGCGTCGAGATCCGACGGCGGATCAATCGGCGGTCCGTTTCGATCTGGGTTTCGCCCGGGCCTCTCAGACCGATACCGCCGCGGATCCGCGAGAGGTGGACCCACATGCGGGCGAGCCGAGGCAGGAGGTATTCGAGCTGGGCGAGCTCGACCTGGAGCTTGGCCTCGTTGCTCTTGGCGCGGTGGACGAAGATGTCCAGGATCAACTCCGCCCGGTCCATCACGCGGACCCCGAGCTCGTCCTCTAGGTTCTTCCCCTGTACCGGCGCCAACTCGTCGTCGAAGATGACCAAGGTGGTCCCGGTGTCTCTCGCATGCTGCTTGAGCTCCGCGAGCTTCCCGGCACCCAAGTACTGCCGTGGGTTCGGCGACTCGATCCGCTGGATGAGCGAGCCCACGACGGTCGCCCCCGCCGTATCGGCCAGGCGGGTCAGCTCTTCGAGGTGCTCTTCCGCGTGAATCGCGTCGCTCGTCCCGCGGCGCGGCGCACCCACGAGAAAGGCGCGTTCGACGGGCTCGGCGATTTCGATGAGACCAGGAATGGCGGTATGGACCTCCGTGATGCTGAGAGAAACGTAGTAGATTCTGGGCCGAGCGAACAGGGGAGCGGGCTGTGAGCTGTGCGCTGTGCGCTGTGCGCTGTGAGCCCTGCGACTGATGCCGTCGCGCACCTACGACGTTGTGGTGATTGGGGCCGGTGCCATGGGTGCCTGCACAGCGCTCGCCCTCGCAAAACGGGGAGTGAAGGTGCTGGTCGTCGACAAAGAAGATGGCCCCGCTCGGCACCAGAGCGGCCGCAACAGCGGCGTCGTTCACGCCGGTTACAATCTCACGCCTGGCAGTCTCAAGGCCAAATACTGTGTGGAGGGGAACCGCCGGCTCAAGGCGTTTTGCCGCAAGCACGGCGTGCCACTGCTCGAGGGAGGGATCCTCGTTGTCGCGCAGAGCGAGGAGCAGCGCGTCGTCATCGACGAGCTGAAACGTCGCTCTTCAGCCAATGGGGTCGACGCGCGACTGATCGACGCCAAGGAGATCAAGGCGATCGAGCCTCACGCCGAGGGTGTGGCGGCCCTTCACGCGCCTGAGGGGGCGAGTCTAGACTCCGAGGCCTACGTGACGCGGGTGCTCGCCGAGGCGCAGGGTGCAGGGTGTACGGTGCGGTGGGGCGTTGCGCTGACGTCACTGAAGGAGGGTGGCGACTCGATCGAGGTCGTTACGTCGGGCGGCGCCCTCTGCGCAGCAGTGATCGTGAACTGTGCTGGGTTGCACGCTGACCGCGTGGCGGGAGCGGTATCGGAAGACCTGCGAGTCATCCCGTTCCGGGGACACTACGCCGCACTGGCGGGGGACAGGTGCGACTTGGTGCGCTCGCACATCTACGCTGCGCCGGACCTCGCGTTCCCCTTTCTCGGCGTGCACCTCTCGCGTCAGACGGACGGTCGAGTGCTCGTTGGTCCCGGCGCAGTGCTCGCCCTTGGCCGGGAGGCGTACCGCATGCACCACCTGAACGCGAGGGACCTCGCCGAGACACTCGGCTGGCCGGGGTTTTGGGGGCTGTTCCGCCAGCACAAGTTCCGCGCACTCATCAGGAGCGAAGTCCACAAGAGCGTGAGTCTCCGCGCCATTTGGCGCGACGCGTGCGCACTGGTACCCGAGCTCCGTGCCGGCGATCTGGTACGCTCCTTTGCCGGCAACCGAGCGCAGCTCGTCACACGCGGCGGGGAATTGGTGACCGATATCCTCGTGCGAGAGACGGAACGTGCGGTGCACGTGCTCAACGCGGTGTCGCCGGGGCTCACCGCGAGCTTGCCGTTCGGGGAGGATCTGGCAAGGCGGGCAATGGGGAAGTTGTGAGCCTGGACAGTGAGTTTCCCCCAACCCCTTGACTCGCTTTGGCTTAGCTCGCAAGTTACCGACGCTCGTCAATCCATTGCGGCAGCAAAGTACTTTGCATTGCAAAGAGGTGGCTAGCCAGTGACGCTCCGTTCACTTATCACCACTCACCGTTCACCGTTTACCCTCGCGACCCTGCTCGTCGGAGCGCTGTTGGTTACGGCCCCACCGGTCGTGGCTCAAACCCCGGAGCAGCTCGAGCTGTTGCGGCGGAATCCCGAGCTGGTGCGGCAGCGGGTCCAACAGTCGGGGCTCACGCCCGAAGAGATCCGGTCGCGGCTCCGAGCGGCCGGGTATCCGTCGAACCTGCTCGACGCGTACCTCGCTGAGGGGGCGCTGGACGTGAGCGGCGCACGGGTCAGTGGCGAGATGGTCAGCGCCCTGGATATCCTCGGCGTGCCGATCGTGAGTGCCGAGGGATTGGAGGAGGTGCCGATCGCGGTGGGCACACAGGTGGCGGTAGGTGCCGGGCGCCCACCCACGGGGCTGCCGCTGTTTGGACTGGACGTCTTTCGCGGTCGCGGTGCTCAGTTTCAGCCGATTCTCTCCGGTCCCGTGCCGCCGAATTACCGGATCGGCCCGGGCGACGTGATGGTCTTGGTGGTGACAGGCGACGTGGAGTTGGTGCACGAGCTGGCGGTCACCCGCGAGGGCTTCATTGTGATCCCGCAGGTGGGGCAACTGGCCGTCAACGGCCTCACAATGGAACAACTCACCGCCCTACTCCGTCGGCGCCTCGGGCAGTCCTACTCCGGCATTCGGACCGGCACCACCCGGTTCGACGTCACGGTCGCCCGGCTCCGCACCAACCAGGTATACGTCGTGGGTGAGGTGGTGCAGCCCAGCGCGTACCAGTTGGCGTCGGTGGCAACGGTACTCAATGCCCTCTACGCGGCTGGTGGCCCGACGGAGCGCGCCAACTTCCGCCGGGTTCAGGTGCAGCGGCGGGGTGAGACGGCCGCCGAGCTGGATCTGTATGACTACCTGCTTCGAGGCGACACCGGGAATGATATCGTCCTCGAGCAGGGCGACGTGGTCTTTGTACCGGTGCGGGGCCCGCGGGCGGGCATCACGGGCGCGGTGATCCGGCCGGCGCGGTACGAGCTCGTCGGTGGCGAGTCGCTCCAAGACGTGATCCGGATGGCGGGCGGATTTCAGGCGGACGCGGAGCTGCGGCGGATTGCCGTGCACCGCATCCTGCCGCCGGGCGAGCGTGGCCCGGGACCGTATCCCAGGGCTGTCATCGACGTCCCGCTGCGCATACGACCCGATACACGGGTCGAGGTACCGGCACTGCCGCTGGAAGACGGGGACTCGGTGGTGGTGGACGCGATCCTGCCCTTCGCCCGCTCCCTGTTCGTCACCATTGGGGGCATGGTGAACAAACCCGGCCGGTATGCGTGGTCCGACGGCATGACGATGCGCGATCTCGTGACCCTGGCGCGCGGCCCGCTTGTGGGAGCGGACCTGCGCGAGGCCGAGATCGCCCGTCTCCCAGCGGATCGTCGCGCTGGTCAACTGGCGGTGCCGGTGCGGGTGCCGCTCGACTCCACGTATCTGTTCGAGCGGGACTCCTTGGGCCGCTACGTCGGTCCCGAGGGGCTACCCTTCCCCAATCCGGGCTCGGCGCCGGAGGTCCCGCTCCAGCCATATGATCAGATCACCATCTTTCGGCAGCCCGAGTTCGAGCTGCAGCGGACGGTATGGGTGACCGGCGAGGTGGAGTTTCCGGGGCCCTACGTGCTTACACGGAAGGACGAGCGGCTGAGCGATCTCGTGGCGCGATCCGGCGGCCTTCTCGAAACGGCCTACGCTGACGGCGCGCGCTTCTACCGCAGCCTGGACGGCGCTGGCCGGGTCAACATCAGCCTGGGCACCGCCATCGCACGGGCGGGCTCGTCTGACGACGTGGTGCTCCAACCGGGCGATTCACTGGACGTACCCGAGTACCTTCCGACCGTGCGAGTCGTTGGTGCCGTCGTCGCGCCGACCAGTGTGCTCTACGTGGAAGGTCGGAATCTCGAGTACTACATCGCCAACGCCGGTGGATACGCGCGCGATGCCGACAAGGGCCGGGTGAGCGTGCGGCAAGCAAACGGGTCGGCCGAGGTCAAGCGGAAGTTTCTCTTCCTGTCCTCCGCACCGACGCCAGGACCGGGCAGTGTGGTGACGGTGCCGGCGGTACCGGAGGGGGAGGGTGTGGATACGACACAACTACTGGGGACGATCGCGCAGGTGCTGACCAGCGCAGTGGCGATTTTGGCAATCGTAACGCGGTAGTCCGCGCCGCGGTCCGAACCACTTGGGGCCACGTGTGGCCCTCCGAGGTTCGGCCATCCCTAACTCCACGAGATCCTCTACGTCCCTGCGTTCCGCCGTACGTACCTGCCCCAAGGACGATGTTCCATTGCCAGTGATGCCAGCGCCGCAACCATCAGCCCGAGGAACACGGCAAACACGCTGGATTGGAATAGGCGACTCTCAGCCCTCACCATCCCTTCAGGAGCATCAATGACGGTAGTCACGGGGGTGTTGCGGACCTCCTCAATCTGCGCCTGGGCAAGTGCCTGTGCCAGAGAGTTGTGAAGCTGCTGCGCGAGGTCAATTCGACGTTGGAGCCGAGAAGCCTCGAACCTCAGTTGGGGCGACTGCTCGTAGCTTCGGTTGACCTCCAGGAACCGCTCCAACGCGGACTCGGCCGACCGTAGTTCTCCCTGAGCCTCCTCAAGTCGGTCTTGAATGAAGCGCCGTTCGGCACCGGCCGTCGACTGCCGCATGCTCCGGTCGAATTCGGTGATCAATGCAAGCAGTTGCCGGTTGAGAGCGACGGCTAATGCCGGCGTTCGAGCGGAGGTTTCAATGAGGACAACAGACGCGCGGTAATCCGGACGGACCTGCACGAGGACATCCAGCAGGTCGACGCCGTTCCGCAGGCGCTCATCCCGATCATCCCCCTGGACGTCGAAAAGATCGAGGAGGTTCCCTCGTACCGTTTCGCCATCGTCCTCGAGTTCGAATTCATGGAGCGCTAGTCTCTGGAGGAGAGCGGGTGCCTTGATCAAAAAGGCGTAGAAGTCCACCGATCGACCACCACCTCCAAGCGGTAGCCGAACTCCGAACTGCGCGGCTAGGCTTGCATACCCTCCAAGTACCGACTGCTCGGTACCCTGTGGCTGGAAGCTCGACCTGGCAACATAGGTCGGTCCGCGTATCAGGGTCAGAGCAACGGCCGCGATGAGGAAGACTGCTGGGCTCAGGATCAGAATCCTCGGGTGTCGAAACACCGCCCCAAGCGGTCCGAGCACGTCAAGAGCGGATGGGGTTGTCACCGTAGCTTGGGCCTTCGCGTTTGCGCTATCCCCGTCGACACCCATTTGTCGCCTCGTTCTGTGGGAATCCCGGTCGATCCACGTCGCAGCACACCCCCGTCTTTCCGTCCGACCTCACGCAACGTTCTGAGTCTCGCGGGCAGACGCAGCGCGCAACTCGATGCGCCGGGCCAGGCTATGCGTCACACCGACGAACAAGAATGGCCAGACGAAGTACCCGAGTTCCATGATGCCAGTCTTCATGAAGTGGAAGAAGACAAACAGGAGCACCGGGATCCAGAAGACCTGTCGCGGAGCTGATGCCGTGCACAACATCCTGAAAAGGCGACTATACACCAGTCCCAACAGGAATACGATACCGATAGTCGCCCACCGCCATGCCGCGAAGAGGTCACCGTACCCTCCCAAGTTTGTCGACGTCCGCGTCGAATACCAGAGCCAAGGACTCTGCGCAATCGTGAATTCGATACTGGCAGAGTAGGGCTTGAAACCTACGATTTCTCGGGGTAACGGGTAGACCAGCAGACCGGCAACGGACTGCAGGGGCTCGCGTGGAAGCTGCACATGCCCTTCGGTGAGCAGCATCAGGTTATCCGTAGAGGCAACTTCGCCCGGGTTTATCACCAGTCCGGTCCACCCTCCAACGTATCCGAGAATCTGCTCCCACGACCGACCCGCCGGGATGTCCCGGAGAAGGAAGCGCATACCGATCAACGCGACCAGCACCAGAGGGAAGAGCACGAGTGCAATCCGAGCTGGAATCCGGATACCGTGAACGGTGAGCCACACCAGAACAATGAGGCCCAGAAAGACGAGGCTGCCTCGGGTGCCGGATATCAGGAGCAGCAATGCGGCAACCACGAGAATGAACCAGGTCCACCGCTGACGTGGCTGTGACGCAGTAAGCATCAGCGCGACCGCGGGGGGTACAAGCCCATACGCGTACTGCAGCACCCGATTCTCGTGCAGGTACACGAATCTCCGGCGTGTGAACGCCAAGATGTTATCTA
>JBFIHA010000063.1:0-10065 GCA_041602035.1 Gemmatimonadales bacterium
ACGGTGCGACGCAGGCGTCTCGCGCCCGCTCGCCCCAGAATCGGGGCGAAGCGATCGAAGGACAATTCAGGTATCCCGACGATCTCCATCTCATTTCCTCCGAGACACACTGGCAGCAATTCCCGTACCCGGCCAGCCATGTCACGGGTCGGCAATCCGGGCCATAAGCGCTTGTGAGACACGTTGTTGACGAGCCTCGCCGCTCGCTGCCGGAGATTCGGCGACAACCTACCTTGCGGCGTCTCCCGGGAGCCGCTTCACCAACACCTGCCGGAACTGGATCGGATGGCTCTCGCTCTGGAGTGCGATGTAGCCGCCGGTGAGCAGCCGCCCGTCCTGCTTCACGCTCGGGTCGAATGCCTCCACCGCGCCGCCACCGACGACCGGCTTCGCGTAGGTGAGCACCGTGTCGCCGTTCATGATGTGCGCGATCAGCGAGTCACCGAGGACCAGGACATCCAGGGTGACCCACTCCTCGCCGTGGATCGTGGGGGCCGACGCGGTGATGCAGTGCTCCTCGACCAGCATGCCGTTCATCTCGACGTGCGTGCCCGGGGTGCACAGGTTGGCGGTGGGGCGCTCGTCCACCCCGTTGCCGCCCAGCAGCTGCGCTTCCAGCGAGATCGGGAAGTCCTGATCCCTGAGCATGGACTCGGGATGTTGGGCGTGGAACATCACGCCGCTGTTCTTGAACGCCCAGCCGGGACCGTCGGGCAGTTGCGAGCCGATGAAGCGGTATTCGACGCGCAGGTGGTAGTGGGAGAACGGCTCCTCGTAGAACAGGTGCCCGAAGCGGCCGTTGAAGATCTCGTAGTTCTCGTAGCTCACGGTCAGGAGCCCGTCCTCCACGCGAAACGTCTGCCACGGATCCTCGCCGAGGTCGCTTCCGGTGATCTTGGGCGTCCATCCGGTGAGATCTCGGCCGTTGAACAGCGGGGTCCACTCCTCGGTCGGGGCGGACCGGCACCCGGTGGCGACGATCAGCAGCAGCCCGATTGCGGCGACCCGGGCGCCGCAAAGCCACCGTCTCATTGGTTCGTCCGATGCTCGCGCGTTTCCACGCGGTCGAGAAACTCGAAACGGGCCCGGTCCTGATCCACCTCGGCGGCCGGTGAGGCGTCGATCACCATGACCTGCCCCGTCCCATCGGTCCGCCAGGGCGGCCAGTTCGGCACGCCCGCTCCGTTGGGATCGCCGGCCTTTGCGAAGTTGGTCCACCAGGTTGCCATCAGGTCCGCCACCTCGCGGTCTTCGTCCCGCCACGCGAGCGGCCTGGTGTCGAGCGTCTGGAAGACGTACTCGATGTCGGAGGCGTGGACCGCCCCCGGATCGTCCTCCGCCGGTGGTCCCGTTTCCGTGGGGACCACCTGGTCGAAGAGGTACCGGAACACCAGGGCGCGGCCGTCATTCGCATGGGACTCGATCCACTTCCACGTGCCGTACACTACGAACCCACGTTCGCTGCGGAGCGCAATCGACGAAAGCCGGGCTTCCCGATCATTCGAGGCCGGATAGAACGCGCGGGCGGTCTCGTAGTCCTCCGGAAACGCCTCGCGGAGATGAGCATCGAGTTGCGCCCGGGTGAGGGGCGGCAGGTATTTCGCCTCGGCCGAGGTCCACCCCGCGAGGAGGGGAACCGGGTGCTGCTCGCCGTTCGCAAAGACGTCCCAGACGTGCGAAGGGAGGACGTGACCGTCCACGATCGGCGCGAAGGAGAACCCCGCGGCCAGCGTCATCAGCGACTCCGCCGCGAGCCCCCGCAATCCCTCGAGACCAGTCGCGCCCGACTGCTCTTCGAAGGTGGTGCCAACCTGCTCAGCCGCGTCGCGCGAGGCCAGGCTCAGAGGACCACTCCCGAGGTAGGCGCCACTCTGACCGATGGCCCGGCGCAAGAGCGCGTCCGCCAGGGGCGACGCGAAGTGGGCGCCACTCTGACCGATGGCCCGGTGAAATAGCCCGTCCGCCAGGGGCGACGCCATAAGCGCATTCACCGCGCCCGAGCCCGCCGACTCACCAAAGATCGTCACGTTTCCGGGATCCCCGCCAAACGCGGCGATGTTGTCGCGCACCCATTCGAGCGCAAGGATCTGATCGAGCAAGCCGTAATTGCCGGATGCTCCGTGCGGCGACTCCGCGCTGAGCTCCGGATGCGCGAGAAAGCCCAGGATACCGAGCCGGTAGTTGATGGTGACCAGAACGACGCCCTTCGCGGCGAGCCTCGATCCGTCGTAGCGCTGTTCGTCACCCGCCCCCAAGTAGTATGCACCGCCATGGATCCACACCATCACCGGCAGGCCCTCACCGTCCGGGGCCGGTGTCCAGACCGAGAGGGAGAGACAATCCTCGCTTTCCGCGGCGCTCTGAAAGAGCCAGTCCGTCGGGGGCTGCAGGCACCGGTCTCCAAACCGGTCCGCGACCCGCACGCCAGCCCACCCGCCCGATCGCTCAGGGGCCGTCCATCGCCGGGCGCCCACGGGCGCTGCGCCGAAGGGGATTCCCAGAAATGCCCACACCCCGGGCACGGCGCTCTCGATGCCCTGTACGCGGCCCTGAGCCAGATCCGTTTGACCAGCCGGAGGGGCCGCCCTGCAAGCGAGAGCCGCCGCGGCGCAGGCGGCCAGCGCGCCAAGGTGACGTGTCGCGATACTGTTCACACGCGATCCCCGGGCTCCGGTTGGACAACGTTGGAGGCCCGCCTAAGCTGGGCGCCCCCCAACCCACTCGCAAGGTGCCGGTGCGTTCCGCTGGATCATCGTCGATCCCGCGATCGACTTTGGGGCGTTCCTGGCCCAGATCGATACCGTGTTCGTCGGGCGCAGGTCCTCCGACGTGGCGGCCCAGAGCGGGGTGGGGGAGCTAGCATCGGGACGGTGGGATTTGACGCGATGGCGGACCGTGGGGTGCGGTTGGGACGTGATGGGGAGGGCAACCCGCGACCCCCTGATGCGATGCCGGAGCGGAGCGACGGCGACGACGCGTGCAAGCGCGAGCGTGCGAGCGATTGCGCGCATCCCCATTGCCAGTCAGCGCCAATCAACTAGAGGACTACAGAAGAAGCGACATCACGCCGGCTTTCCAGAGCATCCTGGCGTGGGGTATGGACTCGCTCACCGAGTCTACCCATCCGGGACATGCATTTGCACCGGTTGAGGCTCCAGCTCCACTTGCGGCCCCTGCCCCCACTGCCGCTGCTGTTGGGACGACTGAGACGACTGGCCGCTTGCACGGCAGGCGATGACAGGGCGATGCGGTTGATGGCTGTAGGCTGACGGCTGAAACGCAAACGTGACTGTTTTACTCGTGCTGTAGCACTAATGCGACTCTTGCGATCCCATTGCACCCTGGGCAACGTGCGAGAGGCACAGCTGAACCAGCCAATCCGTCGGTGGCCCTCTCCAGGCCCCGCCGCGAGGAGGCCTCTGATGAATCTCACGCGACGACTCATCCCGTTTGTCTTGCTCGGTGGCATCGCAGCGGCCTGCGGTGACACCGGGGGACCCGCTAACATCGGTGCGGACACAGAATATCACCCGCACTTCAGGTCAGGTGGCATCACTGGCCTCTCCCAAGCCGGATGTGGCGATTGCCACAACTCTCCGAACGATCCCGCGCCAACGGTGACCATCAGCGGACCGACGACCGTCGCACCAGGTGCCACAGAGACGTACACCCTGACGGTAACTCCGGCGAACGATGGCACCTCCGACGCGCTCGGCGGCGGTCTGAACGTGTCCGCCAGCGGGGGCACGCTCACGGCGGGTACGGGAACTTCGGTGGCCACAGACGGCGAACTCACACACACAGGCCCGAAGACCGTGTCGCTCCTCGATCCCGTTTCCTGGGACTATCAGTGGACAGCACCCGGCACCGCTGGGACACAGACCATGTACGGGGCCGGTATCTCTGTCAACCTGGCGAACGGAACGAACAACGATGAGTGGAATGTGACCACGCTCCAAATCGTGGTACAGGCGGCAGAGAATACGCCGCCGACGGCCGATCCCAACGGCCCGTACTCGGGGACCGTGGGGACGGCGGTGATGTTCGACGGGTCGGGATCGAGCGACCCCGACGGGACGATCGTGTCCTACGAGTGGGACTTCGGCGATGGCAGCACCGGCACGGGGGTGACGCCGAGCCACACGTATGGGGCGGCGGGCACCTATGATGTCACGCTCACCGTGACCGACGATGCGGGGGCGAGCGACACGCAGGCGACGACGGCGACGATTACGGAGCAGGGCGTGCTGACGGTCGACATCGATATCAAGCCGGGCAGCTACCCCAACAGCATCAACCTCGGCTCCAATGGAAACGTGCCGGTGGCCATCCTGAGCACGTCAGGCTTCGACGCCACGACCGTCGACCCCGTTACGATCACACTCGCCGATGCGGAGGTGAAGGTGAGGGGCAACGGCACCCCCCAAGCGAACCCCGAGGATGTGAATGGTGACGGCCTGGCAGACCTCGTCGTGCACGTCATGACGGTGGGTCTGAGCCTCACCGACGATGACGTTACAGCCGTGCTGAGGGGCGAGACCTTCGACGGCCAGGCGATCGAGGGCAGCGACTCGGTGAGGATTGTTCCGTAGCCGAGCCGCCTACTCCCCGCACAGGCAGTTCCCTGTCAGCCCCGAGCGTCACATGGCGCTCGGGGCTTTTCTTTGCGTCGCGAACGCGGCCGGCGCGAACGATCCTACATGATGATCCGAAGCCGCTGCCTGATCTTCGTCATGTACTTCTCGAAGAAGTGCTTCTGAATGTCGTTCATATCGAGTTCACGTCCCTGAATGTACGCCTGCTCGATATCGCTGGTCATGTCGATCGGTGTGCCCGTCGTGATCAGCAGCGTCGCCTGCTTGCCTGGCTCGAGCGATCCGATCCGGTCGTCGAGGCCCATGAGCTCGGCGGCGTTGATCGTCACCGCCTTGATGGCTTCCTCCTCCGGGAGCCCGAAGGCCACGGCGACTCCGGCCTCGTACCCCAGACGGTCGGTGTACAGCGCGCTCGACCCGCCGGCGATCGCGAACTTCACGCCCGCCTCGTACAGCTCCGCCGCACGCCGATAGGCCGCGTCGTACCCCTCGTGTGCCCGGTCCGGCGCACCCATGGTCGACGTCAGGATGACGGGAACCTCCTCCGCCGCGAGGCGGTCGGCTACATGGATCGCGTCGTTTCCGCCGCGGATGACCAGGCGGAGTCCTTCCGCTTTGGCCCAGGTGATGGCGTCGTTGATCTGCGCGGCGCCGTTGGCCGCCACGACCACCGGGATGTCGCCATTGATGGCGGGGATCATCGCGTCGTAGCGCGAGTCGGTGCGGACCTCCTCGCCGGCCGCGACGGCATCGCGATACGCGCGAGCCTCCGCGAAAAAGTCCTTGAGCTGCTGCACGCGCTCAGTGTAGGTCGGTTGCTGGCCCTGGTTCTGGCCGAAGCCTCCGAACCCTCCGAAGCGTCGCCGACGTGGGTTGGGGTCGGGCCAGTTCACGTTCAGCGCCGCCGCACCTTCCAGAGACATCTCCTCCCAGGTCCACCCCTCGAGAGCCATCGCCGAGGACATGCCGGAGATGAGCCCACCTGCCGGCGTGGTCAGCACCGTGAGCACCCCGGCCGAGCGGGTGGTTCCGATATGCCGACTCTCGGCGTTCACGCCCAACTCGGCGCGGATGTTGGGATTGAAATCACCGACCTCCCGCACGTCATTCGACATCTCGACGGCACCGATCTCCGCGATCCCCACCGTCGTATAGGCATCGATCAGGCCGGGGTAGATATGCTTGCCGCTGACGTCGACGACGTGGGCTCCCGCCGGAATCGTCACCTCGGTACCGACCGCCGTGATCACGCCGTTCTCAAACACGATGGTGCCGTTCTCGATCACACCGTTGGTCACGGTATGGATCGTCGCACCCTGAAGGGCGATCGGTTGCGCCTGCGGCGGCACCGTCATGCGCACCTGGGCGGCCGATGGACTCGGTGCCACGACGATGGCGAGGGCCAGCGCGGCACCCATGGAGGTGATCCCCCGGGCCGCTGCCCGCCAACGTGGCTCTCCTGAGGTCATGATGCCTCGCTCGCTCGTTGTCGTGATCATCGTCCTGGCCTCCTCCCCCTGGCACCACGTGGCCGATCGTTCTCGTCGGCTTCACCGGCCGCGAGTACCGCCTGAATGAGCTGGCGGCGTTCGCTCTGCACCTGTTCGCGCCGGGCGGCATCCTCCTCGAGGGAGAAGTACCGCCGGCCGTCGATCCAGGTTTGCTCCGCTCGCGTGAACTGCGAGAGCGGGTTCCCGCTCCAGATCACGAAGTCCGCGTCCTTGCCGGGTTCCAACGACCCGACACGGTCGTCGATGGCGAGGACTCGGGCCGCGTTGATGGTGACGGTGGTGAGCGCCTGCTCCTCGGTGAGCCCGGTGCGCAAGAGCTTCCCGGCCTCCCAGTTCATCCGACTGGCGATCTGCGAGTTGTCCGAGTGCAGCGACACCGTCACGCCCGCCTCCATGAGGATCCGGGCGTTGTACTTCGTGGCGTCGTACGCCTCGATCTTGAACGCGCCCCAGTCACTCCACACCGCCGCCGCCACGCCGGCCTCGGCCAGCTCGGGCGCCAGCTTGTACGCTTCGACCGCGTGCTGCAGCGTCTGGACCTTAAAGCCGAACTCCTCGGCCAAGCGGATCAAGGCGAGGTATCCGTCGGCCCGATACCCGTGCGACGAGATCAGCAGCTCCTGGTTCAGAATGTCAAGGATGGCCTCCATGCGGAGGTCGCGGCGGGGTGGCAGACCCTCGCCGGTCTCCTCCCAGCGCTGCCACTCGCGCTCGTAGTCACGCGCGGCCATGAAGTGATCGCGGATGATGGACTGGGTCCCCATCCGCGTATCCGGATAGCGATCCTCGAAGCAACACCGCTTCGGGTTCTCGCCCAGCGCGAACTTCACCAATCGGGGGGCGTTCGCGAGCTTGAGCTGGTCGGGCAGTCCGCCCCAGCGCATCTTCACGATGGTATTCTCACCACCGATCGGGTTGGCAGAGCCGTGCTTGATCATGGCCGTGGTGAGGCCGCCCGCCACCTGCCGGTACATCCAGATGTTGTTGTGCGTGATCACGTCCCCCATCTGGACCTCGGGAACGATGGTCGCGCCGGTCTCGTTCACGCTGCTCACGCCGGAGTGGATGTGCGGGTCGATCAGGCCGGGTGTCACGTGCTTCCCCGTTGCGTCGATCTGCACCGCACCTCCCGGCGCTCTGAGGCCCGTCCCGACTTCGACGATCCGCCCGTCGCGGACCAGGAGGTCGGCATTCTCCAGGCGGCCCTGCGGTCCCTGCGTCCAGACCGTCGCGTTGCGGACGATGACGGCCCTGGGTTGCTGGGGCAGCGCACTCACGCCGTACTCCATCATGGGCCGGATGAACGGCAGGTCGAGCGCCGGCACGTCGGTGGCCACGGTGCCGCGAGGGTCGCCCTCGAACTTTTCGGTGCGCGTGCCCCGGAACGACGGGCTGGCGCCGTTGGGGAGGGAAGACCAGCCGAAGAACCGGTCACCGCTCACCGAACCGGCGAGGAGCGCCGTGCCCTCGAATCCAAGAAACGCACCGTCGAACCGAATCTCGATGCGACCGGTCTCGGTCACTACGGACGCCGAGCTGATCTCGACCCGCACGCCTTCCTCCACCTGCCCGCCCGGTGCCACGTCGATGTGACCGCGCAGGCGGTTCAGCGTGCCCTCGAGTTGGATCTGCGCCTCGAAGCCTCCCGGATCATCGGAGGAGATCATCCAGGTCCCTCGCGGGTCGATTTGCGCGGCCCGGGTGACGCCGTACACCACCCCGTGGACCCACACATCGCGCACCGTGGCTTCCTCCGCGAACAGATCGCCCTCGGTGACCA
Organism: Gemmatimonadales bacterium; assembly: GCA_041602035.1. GTDB lineage: Bacteria > Gemmatimonadota > Gemmatimonadetes > Gemmatimonadales > GWC2-71-9 > JAOTVV01. The sequence goes on from JBFIHA010000063.1 coordinate 7,887, forward strand.
CGAGGTTGGCGACCTTGCCCTCCTCGATCGTCCCGTGCGTGCGATCGATCCCGAGCCATCGGGCCGGGGTCGTTGTCAGAGCAGCCAGGGCGTCCTCGGACGACAGCCCACGCGCGACGGCGGTACGGAGGTTCGGAAGGAAGTCTTCGACGGAGCTCAAACCGTCGGTGGTGATTGCAAAGTCGATTCCGGCGTCCGCGAGCGTCGCCGCGTTGGCCGGCGCGAGGTACCAGTGCCGCAGCTCGCCGAGGCTGGCGTTCAGCGCGGCTTCGGGGTCGTCGACGTCGGGGGCGTCCGGGAAGTTGAGCGGAATGATGAGAGGATCGCTGCGGCCGCGCAGGACGTCCACGAGCCGGTACTCCTCGCCGCTCCCGCGGAACCAGGGCGTGAGGCCGAAGTCCGAGGCGACGCGGTGGCCGCGGAGGTAGTCCTCCTCGCTCCGGGTCTCGAATAGGACGGGCTGCTGACCCTGAGCGGCACGTTCCAGCGCTTCGAGCGCCCCGCTCGTCTCAGGCGGCAGGAACGCCCGACCGCTCGACTCGTAGGCCTCCCAGGCGCGCTTGTACCAGTCTGCATCCATGAAGGTCTGCTTCATGAGTGCGATCACGCCCATCGCGGAGTTGGGATACCTCTCGTCGCCCAACTCCCCCGATCGCCGGAACCCCATCGACTGGGCGAGGTCCGGACGGAGCACGCGCTCACGGACACCGGCATCGCCAAGATTCACCACCGAGGCCATGCCGCGGAAGATGCCCAGCTTGGGAACCACCAGCGCGGCGCCGAAGCCCTGAGACCGCACCGCCTGCCGCCGATCCTCGTCGTCTTGGAGGTTGTCCGTGGTGCTGAACCATGCCCGCACCTGCGGATTCCAGTGGGTCGGTCCCACGTCGCCACCCTCGGGCACGGAGTCCATGCCGAGATCGGCGTGCGCATCGATGAAGCCGGGGTACACGGTGTGACCCGTAAGATCCCAGACCCGGGCGCCTGCGGGCGCAGCCTGGTTCCGGCCGACGGACTGGATCAGCCCGTCCCGGATCACGATCGTGGCGGGTTCGATCACCTGACCCGGCGCCGTGACGACACGCGCGCCCACGAGGGCATGGTATCCGGTTGCATTGTCCCGCATCGCCTCGACGGGCTGGGTGCGGCTGGCCTGCTGGGCGTTGAGCCCCGTGGCCAGGAGGCATGTCAGGGAAAGCGCGGAGAGTTTCACCGTCACGGAGGTCTCCAAAGAACAAAGGACAGGAATGGGGCGATCCGGAGCATCGAGCCGGACCCAAAAATCAATGTCGCGGACCGGGTCCGGTCAAATGGTGCGGTCCGGTTCCCGGGAGCGTCTCGGCCCGGAGACCTATATGCGCGTCAGCGAACGGGGCCGCAGCGAGATCGCGACCGATCAGCAGCCACGCGCCCTCACGCCGTCACCTCATGTCCCGGCCCGGCTCCCCGCGGCACCCGAATCTCTTCCACGAGGTCCTGCACCTCCTGGGGCGGCGGTCGGGTGACGGCCGACACGCCGATCGCCACCGCGAAGTTGATCATCATGCCGACGATCCCGATCCCTTCGGGCGACACGCCGAACCACCAGTGCTCGACCGTATTCAACTCCGGGTGCGTGAACTTGTAGTACACGATATACCACGCCGTGAACGTGATGCCGGCAATCATGCCCGCGATCGCGCCGTACTTGTTCGCCCGCTTCGTGAAGATGCCGAGGATGATCGCCGGGAAGAACGATGCCGCGGCAAGGCCGAAGGCGAACGCCACGACCTGTGCGACGAACCCAGGCGGGTTGATACCGAAGTACCCCGCTATGACGACGGCGATGCCGGCGGCGATGCGTGCAGTCAGCAACTCTCCACGCTCGCTGATCGACGGCCGTATCGTTTTCTTCATCAGATCGTGCGCGACGGACGTCGAGATCACCAGGAGCAACCCCGCCGCGGTCGACAGCGCCGCGGCGAGGCCGCCCGCGGCCACCAAACCAACCACCCAGTTGGGCAGCCGTGCGATCTCGGGGTTGGCCAACACCATGATGTCGCTGTCAATCGTCAGTTCGTTGGGAATCGCTGACGCCGGCCCGGTGTTCTGGATGAGCCCATCCCCGTTCAGGTCGTCGTAGGCGAGGAGCCCCGTGGTTTCCCAGTGCGTGAACCACGCGGGCACGTCCTCGTACGGG
>JBFIHA010000064.1:0-9511 GCA_041602035.1 Gemmatimonadales bacterium
AGAACCCTGCGTTACGCATCCCCAGCCCAGTGGCGAGCCGACCCGTGCGCAGTGATCGCGCCCAGCTGCCCCGTCCGAAACGCTTGAGCCACCGCGAGGGGAACTTGCGCCTCGGCCTCCACGACTCGGGCGCGCATCCCCTGCGTGCGCGCCTGCATTTCCTGCTCCGTGGCCACCGCCATTGCGCGCCGCTCTTCCGCCTTGGCCTGCGCGATTCGCTTGTCGGCCTCTGCCTGGTCGGTCTGCAGTACCGCGCCGATGTTTCGGCCCACGTCCACGTCGGCGATGTCGATCGACAGGATCTCGTAAGCGGTGCCGCTGTCGAGTCCCTTGGCCAGGACCGTCTCCGTGATGCCGGAAGGGCTCGCGAGGACCGCTTTGTGGGACTCCGCTGAACCAATCGTCGAGACGATCCCCTCGCCCACCCGGGCGAGAATCGTTTCTTCCCCGGCACCACCCACCAGGCGCTCGATGTTGGCCCGCACGGTCACCCGGGCCGTCGCGATCAGCTGAATCCCGTCTTTGGCCATCGCGGCCACCTTCGGCGTCTCGATGACCTTGGGGTTGACGGAGACCTGCACGGCCTCGTGCACGTCGCGTCCCGCCAGGTCGATGGCCGCCGCCCTCGTGAACAAGAGTTCGATGCCCGCTTTGTCGGCGGAGATGAGGGCGCGAACTACCAGACCCACGTTACCACCGGCGAGGTAGTGGGCTTCGAGTTCATCCACGTCCAGGAACAGCCCGGCCTTCGTTGCGGCAATGAGGGGGCGAATGATGGAAGGTGGGCTCACCTTCCGCAGACGCATACCGATCAGTGTGCCAAGCCCGACGTGCACTCCCGAGAACCACGCCTCGATCCAGAGACGCACCGGTACGAAGTAGAGCACCATTCCGGCGGCGACTGCGCCAAGGACGAGTATCGCCGGCAGGAGCCACGGGGCCAATTGCAGCAGTTCACTCATGAGGCGTCCTTCTCCCGCGCAGCGCTCTCGGGTGGCGTGTTAGGCTCGTACGCGATGAGGTGTCGGAGCAACATGACCCCCGCTGGGTCGAGCCCTCGCTAAGGACGAGCGGCATGCGTCTCGAGCGCAGCTAGCGGTAGCGACGGGTAGAGGTGCAAACGAAAGCGGAAGAATCTCGCTCGATCCTCCCGCTTTCCAAGTTGTTAAGAATATTCGACTTTCGCTAGACGGGACGGTGGGATTGGTTGTGGAGCAGATGGAGGGGTAGGGGCCGCCCAGTGCCGACCCTCCTAGTTCACCGTCACCGTCGCCGTGCCACTTCGTCCTTCGCTTGTTGCCGTCACCGTGGCGCTGCCTGCCTTTTGCGCTGTGAACTGCGCGGCGGAGTTTCCGGCCTGCGTCAGGCGCAGCACGGTGGTGTCGTTCACCGCCCACGTCACGAGTCGATCGGTCAACGTCTGTCCCCCGGCGTCTTTGACCGTGGCGGTGATGGCGAGGCTGTCGAACACGGCGACGGTCTGCGACGCCGGTGACAGTTCCACGCTCGCGACGGGCGCCGCGTTGGGATCGACCACCTGTACCGCCACGGAATCGAACAGGCCGAGGCTGGTGGCTCTGATCGAGACGACGCCGGCCTTCCGGCCCGTCACCCCCACCCATTCGCGCACGGGAGCGCCCCCGTCCTGTGGGTCAGCGAGGGTGACCAGGTCCGCGGGCCACGCGTTCCACGACACGGGCTGCCCACTCAGCGTGTCGCCATTCGTGTCGAGCACCACCGCACGAAGGACGATCTCCTGATTGAGCCGCACCGAGCCGGCTCCCAGGATCTCGAGCGACGCCGGGTCTGCCGCCGGCAGCTGGAGACTTACGGTCGTACGCTGGCCGATCGACACGTTCACGTCCGCGAGCGTTGCCGCGCCGGCCTGCACATCACTCGGTGGTGCGGCCTGCACGATGTAGGATCCGACGAGCAGAAAATCCACCACGAAAGACCCAGCGGCATCGGTGCGGCCCGTGGCCACAGTGGACCACGTGAGCGGCCCGAACGTGGGATCGCCGCTCATGATCGTGACGCTCGCGTTCTCAATTGGCTCGAACGTGCCATCGCCGTTCAGGTCCGCGGTGACCGTGCCCGCGATGCCACCTGTCCCGGCCTCGTTCACGGCGCGGATCCACGGGAGGAATACGAAGTATCCGTCGGAGGGGTTGGTGCTCAGTGTGTCGGCCCCCGCTTCCACGAACTGAAAGCTCCGACCCACGTCGAAGTCGATCACGACGTTCATCTCGGTGCCGGGCGCGTAGCTCGCGAGCGCATCCTGCACCAACGCGTGCAGTGCCAGCTCACCCAGCACCGGCCACCGCACGGTGGCGGCCGTGCCGTCGGTCAATGTGATCGAGGACTGTTCGGTATCGATGACCAGGCGCACCGCGGAGTACTGTCCGGCCGGGATCGCCTTCTCCCCGATGATGGCGGTGACCCCGCGCTGCAGCGCGAGCAGGTTGAACGTCTGGTGCGGTGCGGCGATGTTCGTCCACGCCACGGTGCCGGCCGTGGTGTCCGGGTTCTCGGTGGCATCCACGCTCACGATGTGCACGTCGACCCGGGAGACGCGATCGAACGGAAACGGGGAATCGGTCAGGCGCACCCGGGCGGTCACGGCATCCGAAGGCTGTCCGACGGGGTCGTCGCAGGCACTCATAAGGAATAGCGCCGCCAGCCCAGCCACGAGGGTGAGCGTGCGGCGAGGAGCGTTCGTGGTCATCGGTCGTTTCTCTGGTGTCCAAACACCGTTAACTGGTTCCACCTATGGAACTTATGCTGTTGATGAGATTTGGGGTGGGGACGGCAGCGCCACGAGCTCACCCCTCGTCCTTACTGATACCCCGGCTGGATGGTCGTAGTCACAGGGGGCGGCGGTTGTTGCCAAAGACCACGGTCGGCTTTCCGGGATCCTCAGGCTTCAGCAGCTCGTGCGCGACCTTGCGTTTGTGCTGGAGGGCCTCGACGAGATAGACGGTGGACAATGCCGTCGGCGCCGCGTTCACGCTTGACGGCGTAGCGGTCGACGCGCGCGGTCGAGAGGCGCAATTCGATCTCGGTCATGCGCGCTACGATGGACCCCCGAAGGGGGCAGTGGCCACGCGGTTGTCCCGGGGCGTATCTTATTACGCTGATCTGACTTTCTATGCCGGAACTGCAGGACCGTCTCCAGACCGCCCTCGGCGACTCTTACCATCTCGAACGCGAGATCGGTGGCGGCGGCATGTCGCGACTCTTTCTCGCCACCGAGGCGTCGCTCAACAGACAGGTCGTCATCAAGCTCCTGCCGCCGGAGATGGCCAGCGAGGTCTCGGCGGCGCGGTTCAAACAGGAGATCGAGCTCGCTGCGCATTTGCAGCACCCCAACATCCTGCCGGTGCTCACCGCCGGTGCACAGGATGACTTGATCTACTACGTCATGCCGTACGTCGCAGGCGAATCACTGCGGCACCGTCTCACCGCACACGGTCGTCTACCCGTGAATGACGTTCGCAAGATCTTGGCTGAAGTGTCCGACGCACTGGCCTATGCCCATGCCCAAGGGGTCGTGCATCGAGACATCAAACCTGAGAACATCCTGCTGGAACATGGTCACGCTGTCTTGACGGACTTCGGCGTAGCGCGGGCCGTGGCCGAGGCCCAGAGTGGGGAGCGACTGACGCAAACCGGCATGTCGGTGGGGACTCCCGGCTACATGTCGCCCGAGCAGGCTGCCGGCGAGCAACACATCGACGCGCGGGCGGACGTCTACTCGGTGGCCGTGGTCGGCTACGAGATGCTGACCGGCCAGCAGCCGTTCACCGGACCGAGTGTCCAGGCGGTGCTCGCCGCCCATCTCACGGAGGCGCCTCGGCCGGTCAAGGAGCTGCGCAGCGAGACGCCGCCGGAGATCGCGGCATCCATCGCCAAGGCACTGGCCAAGAATCCCCGCGAGCGGTTGCAGACCGCGGTCGAGTTCCGCGATGCGGTTGCCGTTCCGAGCGGCACGACGCCAACGGTCGCGCCCAAGGGGAGACGCTGGGCGGCAATCGGCGGCGTCGCGGTCGTGGTGGCGATTGCCGCGGTTTTCCTGTGGCCACGGGGATGGAGCGTCGAGGGAGACCCGAGAAAGAGCCTCATCGTCTTCCCGTTCGAGAACCGCACCGGGGACCAAGAGAACGACTGGTTGCAGGAAGCCTCGATGAACCTGCTGGGGCTGTCGCTCTCGCATTGGGAGGACCTGCGCGTCTTCGACGACGAGCGCACCGCGTCGCTCATGCGTCGTCGAAACGTGCAAGACGCGTCGGAGATCGACTTCGACGCCGCACAGGCGATGGCGCGTGAAGCGCAGGTCGGGACGCTCGTGATCGGCGACGTCCGTCGCGACGCGGAGGAGCTGGCCATCGAGGCCAAGGTCCACGACGTCGCATCCGGGGACCGCCTCATGACGCAGGTGGTCCGCACCCGACTTGACGCCGATCCCCGTCCGCTGTTCGACTCCCTCGCCGGTCGCATTCTGCGCATCAGTGGTGCGCCTCCCGGCGAGCGGCCCGGCGTGATTGCGCAGACGACCACGTCGGTCGCGGCCTATCGGGCCTATCTCGAGGGTGCCGCCCAGATCCAACGCCTCGCCCTGGACTCCGCCGAGCAAAACCTGCTGCAGGCCGTCCATCTCGATACCACGTTTGCGCTCGCCTACATCCAGCTACGTCACGCGGAAGGCTGGAAGCCGCTGGGTGACGAGGAAAAACAGCGTCTCTACGTCACCGAAGCCGAGCGGTACAGCGACCGCCTCCCATCGCGACTGCGCTCACTGGTGCAATACCACGTCGCGTACAGCAATGACGATTACCGGCGAGCGCGCGCCATTGCTGAGCAACTGCTAGCGCGGGATTCGTCGGATAGCGAGGCGTGGTACCAGCTGGGGGAAGCCCATTGGCACCACCAGTCGGAGGCGTTTCCTCACCGCGATACGCTGGGCAACTACGGCAAGGCGCTCCGCGCATTTGAGCGTACGTTGGCGCTCGACTCGACTTATGTGTTGGCCTACTTCCACCTGACGCAGGCCTGGGGCGGGTGCGCGAACCCGACTGCGCGTTTCGTCTGCCAGGCGGACTCAGCCGTCTATGGAACACCGGAGGACTTGATCGCAGTCCTGGGAACGGCCGTGGTCGATCGGTTGCGGAGTGAGGCCGCAGCGCAGCAGATCGCCGTGGGCTATGCCTGGGTGGAACAAGTGCCGAACGCGGTGCAGGCGCGGGAGATCCTCGGGGATGCGCTGTTGCAGCATGAACGGTACACCGAGGCGGAAAAACAGGCTGCCGCGCTCCGCGCGCTGGGGGATCCGCGCCGCGCGGCCGTCATGGAAGCGCGAGCACTGTACGGCCAACGGCGCTATCGCGAAGCGGGCGCACGGGCAAACGAGGCCGTCACGGAGCTCAGCCAAGCTGAGACGGTCGCGGGAGTCGATCAGGCCGGGACGATGCTTTTCACGGCAGGCCGCATGGCGGAAGCGGGCCGACTCTCGAGGCTGTGGCTGGATGCGTTTCCCGACGCCGATATCCCGATAGGAGAAACCCCAAGTGGTGTCGCGGTCACGCTGCCCCGGTCGGTCTTTGACAGCATGGTGGCTATCTGGACCAAGACCCCGCCTTACGGGAGCGACAGCGCGCTTGTGAGCAGCCTCGCATGGCGGCTCAGCGAGATCGCGCAGAAAGCGCTGAGTGACACGGCAGCCTACAGCGTGGTCGTGCGTGAAGGCCTCAATTTTCTGCCGTCATACCTGCAAAGTGGTGACACGACCCTGCTCACCCATTATGTGGGCCACCTCGTTGCGGGCACTCATCCGGAAGCCCGCGCGCTGCTTGCGCTTGCCCGTGGCGATTCGGGCAGCGCCCGCAGACTGCTGCGCGAGCATTTCGACCGGCGCCAGGCCAGCCCGGCGGCGTGGACCCCTGACGACGCGGAGGCCGCATGGGCGTGGGCAACCCTCCAGGCGCGACTCGGGCGCATCGCTGACGCCATCGACACGTACGCGATGCTGGATAGCACAGGCTTTAGTCGACAATTCGGCGCGGAGGTCGTGGTTCGCTCATGGGCCGAGCGCGGCGTGCTCTATCAAGAGCTCGGCGACCGCAGGAAGGCGATCGAGATGTACGAGAAGTTCATCGATGCGTTGAGCGAGGGTGACGCATCCGTTCAGCACGCCGTCGATCGCGCGCAGCGAGCGGTCGCAGCACTCAGAGGAGAGACGGCAGACGTGGAACGACGGTAGCGACCGATCACCCCACAATCACCGCTGGGGCGTCCTCCGAGAGGGTATCCGTGCGGCCATCCGTCCTTAGCGGTCTGCCTTGTCCGCCGCGCGCTTCATGTGTTTTACCCAGTTCGGCACGACTCGCAGGTAGGAGCCCGAGGCTTGGGCTGGTCCTTGAAGGTAGATGACCCCGCCGTCGGGGGTGGCCTCGTGGGACTGCCCGGGAGTGTCTGCAAAACGCGGATCCGTGAACCATGGTCGAGGGAGACCGACGGGTCGCTCGGCCGACCCCGCGACGCTCGCGCGGTACCACGTGGAACCGACCCAGTAGACAAGCTCGGAAGCGCTGAGCCACTGCGGTTCCCAGCCCACATTGCTCACCTGGAAGCGGCGCGTTCTCGACGGGTAGGGGAGGAGCACGAGCTGGCCGGTTTCGATGGCTGTGTAGACGAGCCAGCGCCCGTCCGGAGAGAGCGTTGGGAAGTAGGCACCCTCGACGAGCGTGTCGATGGTCGGTGGGTTCGTCGAGAGATTCACTCCGAGCGCCTGGACTGCAAAGGGTTCCCAGCCGATAACCAAGGTGTCCGCATAGTAGGTGAAGGGATCCCATGGGATGCCTTCCAGGAGAGTGTCGGGTGGGGCCGCTACCGTTGGGGCACCGATCAATGTGACTGCGCTGTCCCCGCTGGTCGTGTTCAGGCCGACGAGGATGCGATCTCCTGCGGGTGTCCACAGCGGCTCACGTATACTGACGGCGCGGAGCCATACGACGTGCTGCCCGCTCGTGAGGTCATAAATGCGTAGCTCGTCTTCCTCCGCGCCTCGGACCACCGTCGCCAGCCACTGCCCATCCTTCGAGAGACTGAATTTCAAGAACACCGCGGGGTCGATCGGTAGTGGCTGGGGCGGGCCGTCGCCCCGGACCTTCACGAATCGACCCACCTCCGCGTTCGCTCCCGGTGCGTACACGAGCGTCCCGGAGGCGGCCACCGCGTACTCGCCCGCGCCGGTGTAGCTCTTCCGCCGCACGCCGGTGACGAGCGTCACCGGCCGTCCCACGGTGAAAGTGCTTCCATCGAAGCTGGCCGCTCTCAAGTTCCCGTCCAGCGACATGTAGGTCAGGTAACGCCCATCCACGACACGCGCATGGGAGCCCCGCGCGCGCGCGGCCGTCGTCGTTTTTCCGTCGCGACCGCTCACGACGTACAGACTCTGGCGGGCGCTGCTGCAAACTACGTGTTCCAGCTCGTCGGGCGCGTGGGGAAGCAGACAGTGCGTTACGGGGACCGCGGCGACTTCTCCGGCCTCGGGATCGAACCACCGAAGTCGGCGTGCCTCGTTATCGGCCACGAGGATCCGACCGTTCGCGAGCCACTCGCCGCCGGACGGTTCGCTCACGACGGCGATGGAGGTGGGGACGCCTCCGCTCACGGACACCGTGTTGAGCTGGTTGGCGGCAAAGAACGCCACGAACCGACCATCGGGCGACACCATGGGCGCGTAGGCGCCGTCGGTTCCGGGCATGCGCCGGACGTCGGTATCCACGAGGCTGCGGTACCACAGCTCGGTCGTGGTGTCCCGCTGTGCGGCGTAGACGGCGAAACGCCCGTCCGGCGCCACGGCGAGGCTCGGGAGGCGCGTGGAGAACGAGATGGGTGCACTGTCCGGGAGGCCGACGTCGTACACCGAGGGTTCGGCGGGGATGGGGCGTAGCCATCCCCAGAGCGCGACCAACGTGGCCGCTGCCACGGCGAGGGCCCAGAGCATCGGCACACGAGCTGGGAACACGGTGGGTCGCGCGATTGCGGCGGTGCCCACGGGGGTGGCCGGCATCAATCCCGGATTCGCCAGCGCCTCGGCGAATTCCGCGCCGGAGGCGAACCGATCCGCGGGCAGCTTCTGGAGGGCCTTGTGCACTGCCCAAGCCACGTGCGCCGGCACCGTCTTGCGGACCTCCCGCAGTGGACGTGGCTCGTCGGTGATCACCCGCGCGACGATCGCCTGGGCCACGTGGCCCGAGAACGGCGGGTCGCCGCCAAGCATCTCGTACAGCGTGGCTCCCAGCGCGTACACGTCGCTGCGTGCCGTCAACTGCTGCTCGCCCGCCGCCTGCTCGGGGCTCATGTAGTGCGGTGTGCCGAGCGAGAGGCCGGTCTCCGTCAACCGATCGGCACCTGCCACACTCACCGCCAGCGCGATGCCAAAGTCCGCCACCATCGGGCTGCCGTCGTGCAGCAGGATGTTGGCGGGTTTGATGTCGCGATGAATCACGTGGTGGCGGTGCGCGTAATCCAACGCGTCCGCGACGTCGATCGCGATCTTCACGGCTTCATCGATGCCGAGCTGCTTCTCACGATTCAGCTTTTCGCGCAGTGTCTCGCCCTCGATGAAGGGCATGACGTAGTAGAGGAACCCATCCGCCGTTCCCGAGTCGAACAGGGGAAGGATGTGCGGATGTTGGAGATTGGCGGTCGTCTGGATCTCCTGCACGAACCGCTCGGCGCCGAGGACGGCGGCCACGTCCGGCTTGAGAACCTTCAACGCGACCTTACGCTTGTGTTTCAAGTCCTCGGCGAGGTACACGGTGGCCATACCGCCAACGCCAAGTCGGCGCTCAATGGTGTAACGGTCCGCAAAGGCGGCCGTCACGTGCTGCAATTGAGAGGCTTCGTCAGACATGGCACCGCGCTCCATCTGGGAGCAGCTGCAAACATGGCGCTTGGTGGGTGGAAGGGCCAGCGTGGAACCGGTGATCCGGCGGGGACAGCTACTCACCACTACACGGTAGAGAACACGGCAATGGCCGAGGGCGGAAGCCTAGGCAGCGGTCGACGACTTTTTCCCTGGTTCCGGATTTGACCACTGCCGTCCCGTACGTCGACGGTTGGCGTGAACTCACTCGATCGAGCGCGAGCAGCGTGGGCCCCCGAGCTGCATGGAGCAAGATCCTTCACGCAAAGCTGAGGTGACGGTCGACTCCTCCGCACCTATGTTTAGTCGATGCCCCACCTCCCCGCGGCGTTCACCGACGCCATCCGCGACCGCTACGTGATCGAGCGGGAGATCGGTGCAGGTGGCATGGCCACCGTCCACGTCGCCCTGGATGTCCGCCACAACCGCCCCGTCGCCATCAAAGTGCTCAAGCCGGAACTCGCCGCGTCGTTGGGCGCGGAACGGTTCCTCAAGGAAATCGAGATCGCCGCCCGTCTGACACACCCACACATCATTCCGCTGCACGATTCCGGAGAGGCTGCCGGGTTCCTGTACTACGTG
>JBFIHA010000065.1:0-8734 GCA_041602035.1 Gemmatimonadales bacterium
CGCCGCTTGTCGCGCGCCACCCTTGGCAAGCACCCGCACGAGTTTCTCCGGAACGTCGGGCCTGCGATCCCGCACCCCCGGAAGCTGCCCGGAGAGCTTCCGCGCCAGGATGGCTTCGGGGGTCCCGGATCCGAACGGCGCCTCGCCCGTCAGCGCGAACATGGCTGCCAGCGACAGGGCATAGAGGTCTGCCCGATGGTCCACCGGCTCGCCGAGGAGCTGCTCGGGAGCCGCATACTCCGGGGTTCCCGAGCGGGCGGACGAGCCCGCACGCCCATCGGGTCCACCCAGGGCGAGGGCAAGGCCGAAGTCCGTAATCATCAGATTTCCGCTGGCGGCCTCGATCAGCATGTTCTCAGGTTTGAGGTCTCGGTGCATGAGGCCCTCGGCATGAGCGGCGCGCATGGCGTAGAGAGCCTGTTCGAGAATCTCGACGACCCGCTCTACCGGCTGCGGTCCGTGGACCTCCACGAGCCGGCTCAAATTCATCCCGCGCACGTACTCCATCGTGTACCAGATCAGCCCGCCGCGCCCGCCGATGTCGAAGACGTTCACGATGTTCGGGTGCACGAACTGGGCGGCGAACTGCGCCTCTCTCCGAAATCGCTCGACGACCGCGGGGTCCGCGGTCAAAAACGGGTGCAGGATCTTGAGCGCCACCTCACGCTCCAATCCGAGATCTCGGACCCGATAGACGCGCCCAAACCCGCCCGAACCGAGCTCCTCGAGCAACTCGTAGTCGTCGCCCAGCGCGCGGCGCAGCCGCTTTTCCCACGCCCGCGCGTCTTCCGTGGTCGCCCACAGCGGTGGGGCCACGGGGATCTGCACCTCGAAGTCGCCGAGATCCGACACCAAATCCCGGCCCATCTCCATGGCCGTCAGATAGCGTTCATCAGGATTCACTCGGACGGCGCGCTGAATCACCCGTTCCAGGGCCTGCGGGCACGCTGGCCTGAGGTTCCGCGGGTCAGGCGCGGCGCTGGGATCGAGAGGCAGCTCCCGTGCAGTGACGGCGAAGTACAGGAGTGCACCCGCGGAGAAGATGTCGCTGGAGGGGTCGCCGGCACTCCCGTCCCGCACCTCCGGGGCCAAGAACGGCACGCTCGCTGGGTCGAAATACGTGACCAGGTCCAGACATCGATTTGCATAACGCAGATCCGTGACGACGTTCCGCCCGGTCACCTCCAGCATCAGCGTCTCGGGAACGAGCCGTCGCACCACGAGTTGATGCGAGTGGACGTACTCGAACATGCTGCTGAGATCGCGGGCGAGCCCCAGCGTGCTGGGAATCGGTCGGGGTCCGCGGCGCACCGCGTCCCGCAGGCTCTCGCCATCGATCCACTTGGTGACCCGATACACCCAGCGTCCTCGTTGTCCGCCGGAGTACACGGGACGCAACACGGGATGATCTAGCGACGCCAATAGCCCCGTTTCGCACGAGAACCACGGTCGTGTGGGGCTGTCCGGCGCCAGGTGGATCCGCAGCGCGACTCGGCGTTTGAGCACGCGATCCCGCGCCACGAACAGGGCACGCACCGGCGAGGCAGCCACGAGCTGCTCGACCACCACGAGGTCGCCAAACGTCTGGCTGGCCTCCTCGAAGAGTGCCGCCGCGTCGATCTCCGAGGAGATGAGAGACCCAAGACTTGCTGCGGGCTCCATGGTGATCAAAAATAACTCACACACATGCGAGCGATTACCCTGAGTGGCTCGGGAGGGCCCGAGGTCCTCACCATGCGTGAGGTCCCCCGGCCCGTGCCGTCCACCGATGAGCTCCTCGTTCGGGTTCACGCCTCGGGCGTCAACCGAGCGGACGTGCTCCAGCGCCGCGGGCGCTATGCGGCCCCGCCTGGCGCTCCTCGGGACATCCCGGGTCTCGAGTTTGCCGGGGTCGTCGAGGCCCTGGGTAGAGCCGACCTGCCATGGGGCGTGGGTGACCGGATCATGGGCATCGTGGCCGGCGGTGGGTACGCGGAGTATCTGACGTTACCGGCCGAGCACGCCATCCCGATACCAGCTGGATGGGCGTTTGCCGAGGCGGCGGCGGTTCCGGAAGCGTTCGTGACGGCGCACGATGCCCTGATCCGGTGCGCGGATCTCCGGGACGACGAGCACGTGTTGATTCACGCGGTTGGGAGCGGTGTCGGAACCGCCATGGTGCAACTGGCGCGGGCGGCGGGTGCCACGGTCGCGGGCACGTCGCGGACCCCCGACAAGCTCGAGCGCGCACGGACGTTGGGGCTCCAGCACCCGGTGCTAGTGAAACAGCGCTTTCAGCCTCCGCGCGACCTTTGTGACTGGGCGCACGTTATTGGTGACCTGGTGGGTGGACATTATCTGCCCGGAAGCTTGGCAGCGGCGGCCCCCCGCGGGCGCATCGTGGTTGTCGGGCTCACGGCCGGTCGCGTGGCCGAGGTCGATTTGGGGATGCTGTTGACGAAGCGGCTCAGCCTGATCGGTACGGTGCTGCGAAGCCGGTCTCGCCAAGAAAAAACGGAGGTCATCGATTCGTTCAGCCGAGCGGTCCTCCCGCTGTTCGCGGCCGGGCAATTGGTCCCGGTGCTCGATCGAGTGTTCCCGGCCACGGCGGCAGCCGCGGCCCATGCATACATGGAGCAGAACCGGACGTTCGGTAGCATCGTGCTCTCGTGGGAGGGCGACGACGCACCGGCTTCCACGTGACGTGGGGCACGACTAAGTTCCCGAGCCATGCCATTCCTGCGGTTGAGAGACCTTCGTTCCGGCGATTCCCGTGAGTTTCGGGCCGCCGAGATCCGGATTGGTCGTGATCCCGAGTGCGAATTCGTCATTGTGGGGGAGGGGCGCGAGGTGGTCTCGGCGACGCACGCGCGTGTGGTGTTTCGTGACGACGCCTGGTGGGTCGAGGACGCCGGGAGTCGCAATGGCACGTTCGTGGGCGATCGGCGGTTGGGGATGGGCGAAACGGTGCCGGTCTCGAGCGGTGACATCGTGAGACTAGGGCGTGGCGGCGTGCGATTCGAAATCGGAGCGGTTGAGGAGCGGCGCATCAGTGAGACGCTTGCCGAGGCGCCCGCGGGGATCCTCGATGCGCTCCGGGACGCCTCGGCACCTGAGGAAGACCAGCCCACCGATCTCCTGGAGCGCCCCACACCGCCCGCAGTGTCGATCGCGATCACCCTCACCGATCTAGGCGACCGGGAGGTCTTTCACGCCAGCGGGAAGACCGTGCAGATCGGACGCGGCCGCCGTTGTGCCGTGCGCCCGGCCACCTCAGACGAGACGTCGGTGTCCCGCGTCCACGCCGAGATTCTCCTGAATCAGGATGGCGTCGCGGTAGTCCGTGATGCCGGCAGCCGGAACGGGACGCTCGTGAACGGCACGCCGCTCACGAACGATCACGTGCTTCGGGTGGGGGACCTCGTCAAGCTCGGTGAGCTGGGTCCCGAGCTGCGGGTGGACCGGCTCGTTCCAACGCCGCCCGCGGCGGCGGCTGCCGCGGTTGCCAAGCCCCTCCGCCGGAGCTTCGGTGGAAGGGGCCGCACCACGTTCTTCACCGAGAAGCTCGCCGAGTCGAGCCGTCGATCTGCCCGCCGTCAACGCATCATCGTCTTTTCGTTCGTTGGCCTCCTCGCGGCGGCGGTTTCGGTCCTCTACTGGCATTCGGAACGCCGGGCACAGGAAACCGCGACCCTCTTGGCTGTCCAGCAACAACAAATGCTCGCCGCGCAGGCCACCGCGGACTCCTTGGGGCAGGCAGCGCGGGAGGAGTACACACGTCTCGAGCAGCAGCTGGTGCAGGCGCAGATGGCGGCAGCACCGGTCGCTGTGGTGGAGAGCTTGCGAACGGCCCTGCAGGAAGCGGGGGACCGCACCACGCTCCTCGAGGAGGCCCTCCAGCGGGCGCAGACCGATCTTGCCCAACAGGTGGCGGCGGGCGACTCGATGCAACGTCGAGCGCAGAGTGATTTGAGCCGCTTGCGCACCGAGCTCCGGCGGGCCCGCGAGACGCAGGTGTCGGCCGATGAGGTCGATAGTCTTCGGTCCGCGGTGCGTGCTGCCGAGGCGCGCGCGTCAGCGCTGGCGTCGCAGGTTCGCGCGGTGAAAGGCGTCAACCTCGCGGCCGTGGCGCAGGCCAACCAGGCCGCGGTGGGACTCGTCACGGCCTACTTCGGGGGTGAGATCTTCGATGGCTCCGGCTTCGCCATCACTCCGTCGGGACTTTTCGTCACGAATCGCCACGTGGTGACCGAGCAGGGCACCCGGGCGGACTCGCTCTTTGTCACGATGGCCGATCAGCGGTTCATGGTGCGCTCCGATATCGTTGCTGTGGCGCAGCCGGGCGGGCCGGATCTCGCGCTGCTCAGGATCCGGGGCTCGACCGGCCCAACCGTCAGCCGAGTGGATTGGTCTGGAACGAGCGCGAAGCAGGGTGAGCCGGCAGCGCTCATCGGGTTTCCGGCTGGGCTGTCGGCCGCTCTCGATCGTGATCAGACGGTGCGCACCTCGATGAGCGCCGGCGTCTTCAGCAAGATCACGGCGGACCTGATTCAGTTCGACGGCTTTACGGTGGGCGGGTCGAGCGGAAGCCCGATCTTCAACGCCGACGGCGCGGTGGTCGCGGTTCACCGGGCGGGATTGCGGGAGGCCGCCGGGCTGGGCTTCGCCGTCCCCATCCCCCTCCTCATTCCCTTGTTGCCACCCGACGCTCGCGCGGAGCTTGGTCTCCCCTAAGACGTCAGGGGATCGCCTCGGCGTTCCGATCCTGGTCGGGTACGCGGCGCCCGCCATCGTGCTCGCCGCGCTGGGCATCACCTTCTACGTCTACCTCCCCAAGTTCTACGCCGATCGCGTCGGCATTGACCTCACCACGCTCGGGGTGATCGTGCTCGGCTCCCGTCTGTGGGACGCCGTTACGGACCCGGCCATCGGCGCCCTCTCGGATCGCACGCGTCTGCGCTGGGGTCGTCGGCGACCCTGGATGACGGTCGCGGCCATCCCGCTGGGCTTCACGTTCTACTTGCTGCTCACGCCGCCTGCCGGCGACGCCGCTGCGGTCAATCTGCGGTTTGCCGTCTTGGCGTTCGCATTCTTCCTCAGCTGGACGATCGTGGCGGTGCCATACGAATCCCTCGGCACCGAGATCTCGTTTGACTACGACGACCGGAACCGGCTGTTCGGCGCGCGCGAAACCGCGGTGCTGTTGGGAACCCTCGTGGGCGCCGCCCTCCCCGCCCTGTTCACGCCGGAGGGGTCGGGGCGCTTGGGGGGCTACGGGACGCTGGGTCTCGTCTACGGGATTGGCATCGTGGGACTCGTGGGGTGGTGTGTGCTGGTGGTGCACGAGCGGCGATGGGGAGAGGCGCAACGTCCCTCGGGAAGCCCATGGCGTCATCTCAGGCCTGTGTTTTCCAATCGGCCGTTTGTGATCCTCCTCGTGGCATACACGGTGTACTCGTTGGGTGGAGCCCTGGCGGCGACCGTCATCCTGTTCTATGTCGAGTATGTGCTGCAGAGTGGGCTCGGTCCGCTCTTTCTGGTGCTGTATCTCGGTCTCGGCGCGGTGTTCCTGCCCCTGTGGGTGCAGTTGGCGAAGCGCTGGGAGAAGAAGCCGGCGTGGTTGGTGGCGCTGGCTGTCAACACGTGCGCGTTTAGCGGGGTGGCATTTCTGGATGCCGGCGACACGCTCGCCTTCGGCATCCTCGTGTCGCTGTCGGCCGTGGGTCTGGGCGGCGCGTTGGCCATCCCACCGTCCATGCAGGCCGACGTCATCGACTACGATCAGTGGCGTACCGCCACTCGGCACGAAGGGCAGTACATCGGTCTGTGGGCGCTCGCCAAGAAACTCGCGATGGCCGTGGGTGCCGCCATCGCCTTCCCGCTGCTGGACCGCGCCGGCTACGTGGCGGGAGCAGCCGCGCAGCCAGGGGATGCCGTCGTCACGTTGAAAGCGCTGTACGTGGCTGGACCCATCGTCTGCAACGTCGTGGCCATCAGTGTGGGCGTTTTCTATCCCATCACACGGGCGTTTCATGAACGCATCCGTTCGAACATCGTGATTCAGGAAGAGACGGTGTGACTCCCCGGGCCGGCCGGCCGGTCTTCGTCGTCCCGCACACGCACTGGGACCGCGAGTGGTACGAACCAGTCTCGCGGTTTCGCCAACGTCTGGTGGATGTCGTGGATCACGTGTTGGACGTGTTGGAACAGCCCGAAAGACGTTTTCGATTCTTCCTCGATGGCCAGACGATCCTGGTCGAGGACTACCTCGCCGTCAGACCCGACGCCCGCTCCCGCATTGCCGGGTTGGTGGCTCAGGGAAAACTGTGCGTGGGTCCATGGTACGTCTTGTCCGACGAACTGCTGTCGAGTGACGAGTGTCTCGTGAGAAACTTGCTCGTCGGTGTCAGGGACAGTGAGACCCTCGGTGGCACGACCCCGGTGGGATACAGTCCGGATGCGTTTGGGCACCCGGCCGCGTTGCCGACGATCCTGCAGGGTTTTGGGATCGAGCACGCCATCCTGTGGCGGGGCTACGGTGGCGAGCCGGGGCAGGAGGGCGATCTGTTTCGCTGGGTAGGACCGGACGGCAGCGCCGTCCTCACGCACCACCTCCCGCCCGACGGCTACGAGTTCGGTGCCAATCTGCCGGCGGATCCGGAGGCGTTGGCGAGCCGGTGGCAGCGGATCGTCGACGGCCTCAGCCCACGTGCCGGTGACCGTCCGCTTCTCCTCTTGAACGGCGCCGACCACCACGCACCCCAATCCAGCCTGGAGGGCGCACTCGAGCTCGTGCGCCGCTTCGATCGCAACCACGATCCCGTGATCGCGCGACCGTCCGATTACTTCGCGGCAGTCAGCGGGGCCAGTAATCTCCCCGCGGTGTCTGGGGAGCTCCGGTTTTCCTATCGCTATACGTGGACGCTCCAGGGGGTCCACGCCACCCGAGTGCGCGTGAAAGCGGCGATAGCCGAGGGTGATCGACTATTGCTCAGGTGGGCGGAGCCGCAAGTGGCGCTTGCCCGCGCCGCCGGCGGCACCGATCGCCGTCCGGCACTGGCGCTGGCGTGGCGAGATCATCTGCGCGGGCATTTCCACGATACGCTCGCCGGAACCACGAGCGATGCGGTCGCTCGAGACGCCGCCAACCGCGCCGCCGGGGTGGTAGTCCAGGCTCGAGGCGCGATGGTGGATGCGCTCCATGAGCGACTCGGTCAAGACCGCGCCGTCGCGCGGCGGGCCGAACACCGATGGACACCGACGCTCGTCGTCGTCAACCCCTCGCCCTTCGAGCGAAGCGGGGTACTGGAAGCGACAATCACGGTGCTCCGGAAACAAGTTGGTGTGGGACCCGGCGCGGCCATCCCAGCTCACAAAGAGGATCCACTACCTGCCGCGGCTCCTGGACTCGTGACCGGCAAGGGCGTCCCGATCCCCGTGCAGGTCCTCGGGCAGTATCGCGCCTACGAGCGCTTGGATAGCCCCAGCGATTATCCGCGGCAGGACGAGGTCCGCGCGTTTCGGGTGGCGTTGGCCGTGGCGAGTGCTCCGCCATTCGGGTGCGCGGCCTACACGGTAACGACGGGCCAAGACTTGGCCCGTCCCGCATCACGCGTGGGAGTCAGTCGTCGTGGGGTGGACTCGGACTGGTGTCGCGTGGAGGCGGACCCGTCGGGGGCATTCCTCCTCCATCCGAAGCATGGCCCATCTCGACGCGGGCTTTTCCAATTACTGAGTGAGGATGACGAGGGAGATACCTACACCTTTCAACCCACGGGTCGTGCCCCACACCGAGCGCGATGGCACCCCGCGGTCGTCCGGTGGGACGGCCCGCTGGTGGGTGCCCTGAGCCGACGGTTTACCATCGGTGACCGTGTGCGCGGTACGGTCACGGCGAGGCTCGATGCCGGTTCGCGGCTTATTCGATTCGTGATGGAAGGCGTAAACAGGCACGGGCAGCACCGATTGCGTGCCCTCTTCCCGCTGCCGCCCGGGGTCGTCAGCGAACCGCACGTGGCGGATATGCAATACGGGCCGGTCGTTCGTACGCACTCTGCCGTTGATCGCCAGGCGTATCCGCGGGAGTGGCCTGTGTGTACCGCACCGATGCATCGCTACGTGAGCGTCCCCGGCGGAATCACCGTTTTCGCGCGGGATCGTTTCGAGTACGAGATTGGGGAACGCGGTGCACTCGCCGTCACGCTCCTTCGGGCGGTGGGTGAGTTGTCGCGGGGAGACCTCGCGGCGCGACCCGGGCACGCGGCGTGGCCCGCGGCAACGCCGGAGGCGAACGAGCGCGGATCGTTTCGGGTCGAGCTCGCACTTGCCCTCGAGACCGGCGGGCCTCGGAGCCCGCCGCGGGATTGGACCGCGCTCGAGCGCCTCGCCGAGGAATTCCACGCGCCGCTGGCGGGCCTCATGCTCCGCTACGGGATCGATGTCCCGGGAGCGGTGACGGGTCCGGCGCTTACAGGCCCCGGCCTCGCGTTCAAGGCGCTGAAACTGGCCGAGCGTGGCGAGGCTTTGGTGCTACGATGTGTCAACCTCACCGATACGCCCACGGTCGGAGCTTGGCGCTTCCCGTTTGCGATCAAGCGCGCGCGGCGCGCGCGGCTCGACGAACGTTCCGCGACCACCCTCGCACTGGAGCAGGATGGCCGGGTCGTTCGATTCACGGCCGCACCTCGGGAAGTGGTGACGATTCTGAGCGAGTGGGAGTAGCGGACGGGGCGGACGGAGCGGAGAAGAGACCGCC
>JBFIHA010000066.1:0-8703 GCA_041602035.1 Gemmatimonadales bacterium
CCATGCACCGCCCGCTGCCGTGAGTGGCCACGCGATGAGCAGCACGAACAGCGGAATGCCGAGCAGGTAAGAGACGCACTCGTTCTTGAATCTGGCGTCGTCATACCAGCGGCGACGTTCGAACGCTGCCGGAAAGCCCGCCCCGAAAACCAGTTGTGCCGCAAACATGTGCGACACACGTCCGCCATCATCGCGCCGGAACGCAATGACTCGTTCTCCGCCGATTTCCCTGAACCGAAGTGAATCAATAGGTGCGAATTCTGCGCTTCCTTCCATGGGAAGCACCAGCGTCCCGCGTTCAGTGGATCGCACCCGGGTCGACGTGACGAACAAGGCAGGAAATTTCTCGACCGTGTAGTGGGCGTACCGGGTTTCTTGGTACGGTCCCGCAAACCGGCGCACGTACTCCGGGCTCAATCGCACGTCGCCAATTCGTGCTGCATCGCTTCGATCGTCGAGTAACCGCGCCAGGAGACTGTCCTTCAGCGCAGCCCCGAATCCTCCCCTGCCGCCGTTGGCCACGAAGAAGACCCCTACCCTTGCCTCAGGAACGATGAGGAGTAGGCTACGCATCCCAGGCACCGCACCCGCGTGAGCGAGCGCTCGCCAGCCACGTTCCGCTTGGTTCGAGAACCCGTAGGACATGCCAGGAATTGCGGGGTCGTGAGTGAATTGCTCGGCCTGCAGCAGCGCGATGACCTGCGCCGGTAGTCGAACCTCTCCATCGATCCGCCCCTCGTTGAGCAGCGCGACGAGAAACCGCGCCATGTCGGCCGCCGTCGAATACGCGAGCCCCACGGGGTACGGGTGCGAATACACCTCCTCGACGGTGGAACAGCCGTTCCCCCCGCACGAATGACCCGTTGCCCGGTCCTCGCGCCGCGCCTCAACCACGTCGAGGTAGCTCGTGTTCGACATGTCGAGTTTCGCGAAGAGCGAGTCCCGCGCGAATACGGAGAACGGGACGCCGCTCACCCGCTCAGTCACGTGGGCGGCGAGCGCCATTCCATGGTTCGAGTACCCTGTTACCTCGCCCGGCCGCCATCCACGTCGCGGGAGGTTTTCGGCCAGGTACTCTCCGAGCGGGCGGATTCCACTACGCGACGTGGCCGCGTAGCCGATCATCCGTTCGTCGAATCCGGCCGTATGGGTGAGCAGGTGATGGAGCGTGATCGGCTCGGTAAAGCCGTCGTCGATCGGAATACCGGGAACGTAACGCCCGATCTCCTCTTTGAGGTCGAGGATGTCTCGGTCGACGAGCATGAGAGCCGTTGTGGCAACGAAAAGCTTTGCCACGGACGCTATTCGAAAGACAGTACGTTCGGGATCGACCGGAGCACTGTCCGAGACGCTCGCCAAACCGAACCCGCGGAGAAACTCGATGCCATCGTCTCGGACGACGGTGAGTGCCACGCCCGGCACATCGTACTGGCGCATGAGGGCGGGGACCATTGTCCCGAGGTCGTCGACGCCTTGTGCCCTCAGCAGACCAATAGGGGCGCCCAGCAGTGCGCACGTCACTGACACGATTGGCCAATGCCTGAGCCTTGCCGAAGAGGATCGACGAGAATGATCCACGGGGACACTACCTTGCCGCTGGCTCGCGCTGCCTGAGCCTCGCCTCCAGCTCCTGGATTCGCTGCTCGCCGCCGACCCTCAGCCTCTCCAGGAACTCCTTATCGGGACGCGGGTCGTTCGGGATGGCCGCCAGCGACTTCCGGTAATAGTGAATGGCTCGCTCGATGTCCCCCTCCGCGTCTCTCGTCATGAATGCCTCGGCCAGGCTGTCATACGTATTGGCGGATCGGGGGTGTTCCGCGACGTTCAACTCGAACAGCCGGATCGCGTCGTCGAACCGGTCTGCGTTGAGCAGCGCATAGCCCAGCCTGTTGACCGCACTCTCACCCGCAACCGCAGGATCACTCGCGCGCAGCTCCGGGAGCAGCGCGATCGCTGCCTCCGCACCGTCCACCACGACCGCCGACGTGAACTGCGCGGTTGGTGTGTCGTACGGCTCATAGCGCAGCCAGTCCATCGCGTGGAGCGTTCCACCGATCGCGTGCGAGACGAGCTCCCCAACAATGCCGAGGCCATTGAAGCTATTCGTGAGGTAGACCACGCCGATCCTCGGTTCCCTGTACGCGATCACGAAGTTGCGGAAGATCCCGTAGTCGCCCCACTGCCAGAAGGCGTCGCCGTTGCCATCACGCTGTATTCCGAACCCGAGACTCCAGCTGGTGTGCTCGTCGATCTCGATCTCGGGGGTGAGCATCGACACGACCGCGGCGCGCGGCAGTCCCTCGCCGTTCAGCAGCGCGGCGACGAACCGCGCGTAATCCGCCGCCGTCGTGTACATCGACGCCGCAGCGTGTGCTTGCCTGTACGTGCGGAACGGCTCAGGTGTCCCCACGAGGTTATGACCGTGCGCGGCAGCGGTCGCGAAGTCATCCCGCCAGATCATGGAGCTGTGCGTCATCCCTAACGGATCGAAGACGTACTCACGCGCGATATGCTCCAGGGGCTTGCCGGTCAGATGCTCCACGGTCCGTTGCAGCAGGGAGTAGCCGGCCGCCGAGTACTTGAATCGAGCGCCGGGCTCGAAGAAGAGCGGATAGTGAGGATCGATCGGCTCACCGTGCGGCAGTCCGGAAGAATGCGAGAGGACCTGTCGCCCGGTCACACGCTCGAACCAGTCTCGCCGGAATCCGGCCTTGTCGAGCGGGTGAGTCAGAAACGTCTCGACGGTCTCCTGTGGCAGGTACTGCACCAGTGGCGTGTCCAGGTTCAGCACGCCCTCCTCCACCAGCCGTATGACCGCATAGGCAAAGAGCGGTTTGGTGAGGGACGCCGCTTCGAACAGCGTTTCGCGCGAGACAGATTCTCCGGTCTCCGTGCTCTTCACCCCAAATGCTCCATCCCACACCACGCTCCCGTTGTGGACAATCGCGATGGAGAGCCCAGGGACCCTCGCCTGGCTCATGAGATCGGGGATGCGTGCGGTGAGGTCCGCTGCCAACGCCGACGGCTCACGGTTGATGAGTAAGGGGGACGGCGCATCCTGCGCGGCGGAATCGGAGGCGGGGAACGCGACCAGGAGACAGGTGGCAATGACGGATCGCGAGACGGTCAGGTGCTTGGGCATTGCGGACGCTCCTCTAGGGGTGTGGCCCGATGCCTACGCTACGGACGCCTGCGTCAGTCGGTTTCGGTCAGCGGTTCATGGTCGTCCCATCTCGACCAGCTGCTGCGGTTTGTTCTGGGTCCACAAGCCCGGTTGCGACATGTGCCATGATACTGCGGAGTAGGTGGGTCGTCTATCGCTGAAGCGACGGGACGCTCCGAGGTGCCACTGGTCGACGCCGGGCAACACGCGACCGCCCGGCGCGGGGCCGGGCGGTGAACGAGGGCGAGTGAGGGTCGGGTCTCCTACTTCACGAAGGTGCGGCCGAAAAAGTCGTTCTCGCAGTACCGGTCGCACGCGATTCGTGTCCGCGATGCCCACTCTACTGACGCCAGTTGCCCACTAGCACGTCACATGAAACAGTCCAATGCTCTTCCCTGGCGCGTCATTCCAGGCTGCGATGGCGTCGGGCGTTGGGAGCAGCCGCACGTCAATCTCGTGCTGCTTGGAATACGCAGCGGCGTCTTCTGACAGGTGCACGCAACCGTGCTGGCCTGCGCCCACGATGAGCGTGGTCGCAACCTTCTCGCGGATATGCTTGGCCTCGTCGAGCGAAATCGTGTGCGAGGTGCCTGGTCGGCGCGTAGCTCCTACTAACTCGAGGTCCCGGCACCACCCACCAAGCGCACCAGGCGGGCGCGGAGCCGCTCCGCGACTTCCCGACGGTTGAGCCGCTCGGCCGCGCGGATTCGGAGTTCCAAGCTCACAGGCAGATACGGAACGAACCCCAGCACCCCCGGGGCGTCGAACACGCTGGCAACACGGAACGCCTCCTCGGTAGCGCCGGTGGCCAGGAGGAGCTGAGCGAGACGCAGCTGCTCCAGGGCTAGCGGCTCCAGGAAATGCCAAGCCCGCGCCCCTTCTTTCAGTCGCGGCGCGTTCGGCGTCAATTGGCGTAAGCGTTCCAGGGCGGCGCTGGTGTCACCGCGGGCCAAGGTCAGGTGCGCCACGAGCGCGCGCTCCAGCAGTCGGGCGTAGCGAGCCTCGTCGCGGATGAGGCGCGCATCCAGCGCCCCGTGGCGGCCGGCGCTGTCGGCGCGGAGCTCGAGTTGGTGCGCCCGCCTCCCCGCCAACTCGACCATCGCGGTGAGCGTCACCAGATCGCCACGGAATGCGGCCCACGTCCCCGCGTACCACGCATCGACGGCGGACGAATCTTCCCGCGCGATCCGCTGCCGGGCCACCGTGTCCGCCCGCTCGGGGGAGCCCGCCCCGAGCATGGCGGCGATTCCGTAGAATCGGTCGACATACGGGTATCCGCCGGCCACTGTCGAGTCGATAAACGCCACCGCCTCCGCGCCGCGACCGGTGCCGAGCAGCACGGCCAGCACGCCTTTGACGGCGTCCCACGTCCTGCCGGCCTGCCGCTCCGACACCGTGTCATGCGCGAGCGTCGCGCGGAATCCGGCCTCGGCGCACGCGGGGTGCCCTCCACCCGTTGCCAGATTCAAGGCGGCCGCGTTCGCGACGTCCGCCTCCTCCTCGACCCATCGCCGCCAGTCGACTCCGTCGGCCCCCGCGGTAACGCATTGCACCATCAAGCGGACCTGACGTTCGAGCCGCGCGTCCGGTCCCGCCGCCAGAAAGCGGCGCAGCAGCGGCGGCGCCGCCGCGACATCGCCCCGGCGGTACAGAGTCTCGAGCAGGTGAAAGGCCGGCTGCACCGCCGAGGAGTCCAGCGCCAGCGCGCGGCGAAACGCGTGCTCTGCTATCGAGTCAGGGCGTTGCCGCCGGACGATGAGGTGGGTGTACGCCTCTCCCAGCTGGCTCCACGCGGCGACGAACTCGGGATCCAGCGTGAGGGCGCGCTCGAGTTCCGTGACCGCCACCGCCCCATCGCCGTCGCGATACGCCTGCAACGCGCGGGCAAGCGATGCGTCGCGCTCCGACAGCGGGAGCGACAGGGCCCGATCGATGAAGGCGGTGGCGGAGACGATGTCATGATTCCACATGGCGGCTTGGGCGCCGCGGATTGCGGCGAGCGCGAACCCCGAGTCGACGGCCACGGCATTGGCGTACCGTGCCGTTGCCTCGCCGGCCCGCACCCGGCGGAAGGCGGCTTCCCCTCTCAAGAAGCTCGCAATCGCCGCCGGCGCGCGATCATCGAAGGCGGCCTCGATGTCGGGCGCGCCGTCGATGAGAACGGGCATCAGCCGGTTCAGCGCAACGAGCCCCGCGCGCCACGCTGACGACACGGATCCCTGAGCGGTCGACCGTGTGAGGATCGAGTCGCCGGCCACGTCTCGAACCGCGAGGACGGCGGTGAGGGCGTCGGGGCCGGTCCGAATGAGGTTCCCTTCCAGCGTAAAGGCAGCGTTACGCGACCGCGCGAGCTCTCTGATGCGGGACTCGCTGACCGCGCGAACGTTCTCCCGCTCCTCTTCATCCAGCAGTTTCCAGCCGTCGATCGTTCGCAAGCCGCCGGCCCGGTCGAGCGCGTGGCTGATCATCGTGGCGACGTCCTCCCCAGCCGCCGGCGGGACCGTGGGGTCGGTCACGACGAGGGGGAAGACCATGATGCGGTTGACATCCAGGTCGGCCGCCGGTTGCCCGAGGAAGCGCCACAACACGACTGCCACGACCAGCGCCGCCACGGCGGGCACGCCCCAGACCAGGGCGCGCCCACGCCGGATCGCAATCGGCCGTGCCGCGGTTGCAGTCGCCGAATCGAGCGCCTCCCGAAATTGATCTGCCGTCCCGAAGCGGTCGGAGGGTGTTTTGGCGAGTGCTTTGCGTAACGTCCGTTCCAGGTCGGGGCCCACGGTTGGGCGGACCGTATGGAGCGACGGCGGCTCTTCGGTCAGGGTCCGCGCCAGGATCGCTTGCGGCGTGGAGCCGGTGAACGGCGGATCTCCCCCCAGCATCTCATAGAGCACGCAGCCCAGACTGTAGATGTCGCTTCGCCCGTCCAGCCGGGTCTCGCCGCTCGCCTGCTCGGGACTCATGTAGGCCGGAGTTCCCACTGCCAGGCCGGTCTCCGTCAGTCGCTCGCCGCCGGCGGCACTGACCGCCAGGGCGATTCCGAAGTCGGCGACGACCGCGTGCCCTTTGACCAGCAGGATGTTCTCCGGCTTGATGTCCCGGTGCACGACGTCTTGGCTGTGTGCCGCGCCGAGCGCATCGGCGATCTCGCGCGCAAGCCGGAGGGCATCCTCGAGCGGCAGCTGCTTCTCGCGATTCAGGCGATCGCGCAGCGACTCACCCTCGACATACGGCATGACGTAGAACAGAAAGCCGGCGGCCTCACCCGAATCATGGAGCGGCAGGATGTGCGGATGGGTGAGCCGGGCCGCGGTTTCGATCTCGCGCAGGAACCGCTCGGTCCCCAGGCTCGCGGCCACCGCCGGCTTCAGCACCTTGATGGCGACCTTGCGGTGGTGTTTCACGTCTTCGGCGAGATAGACCGTGGCCATCCCGCCTTCGCCGAGACGGCGTTCGATCTTGTAGCGATCGGCGAGGGCAGTGGAGAGTCTGCCGGTGATCTCGGACATGGTCGGCAAAGATAGGATTTGGAGTAGTGACTTGCGAGGCGGTCACTCGAATTTGGCACACTATTGGCACACAAGGGTTAAAAACGAACGGCCGTTCAAGGAACGGCCGTCTCGTAACTGCTGGTGATGTAGTTGCTTAGGTAAGTCGGGACGGCGGGATTTGACGCGGTAGCGGACCGAGGGGTGCGGGTGGGACG
The DNA here is from genome assembly GCA_041602035.1 of Gemmatimonadales bacterium. GTDB lineage: Bacteria > Gemmatimonadota > Gemmatimonadetes > Gemmatimonadales > GWC2-71-9 > JAOTVV01. The sequence goes on from JBFIHA010000066.1 coordinate 6,870, forward strand.
TAATGGGGAGGTCAACCCGCGACCCCCTGAACCCCATGCCCCTATATCTACTATGGAATGCCCGGACACGGGCCGTTGAAGAGTTTCTGACGGCGGGTTGGCCGAAGAAGAAGGAACGACTCGCCCGCGCCACTATGCTATTGACGTTACGAGATGGTGGTCTGGACCTCGCCGACGAAGCCCGGCGACACGCGAGGCTCTCGAAGAGCGCGAATACCATCACCTATTCCCAAGCGCACCTGAGTGAGCGCAACTACTCGGAGACAGACATCTACCGCAGTCTCAGTTGTGCCCTCGTGAGCTGGCGTACCAACCGCAACATCGCGGCCAAAGCACCGGCTGAATACATACCCCAGCGTGCAGATGAGTCGTCGCTGGGTGAGCCTGAGATCAGGCGTCGCCTCGCAAGCCATCGGATCGACTACGATGCACTGATCGCCGGCGACTATCGCCGGTTTCTCCAGGCTCGAGCTGAGGTGCTGCAACCCTTGGCAGCATCGCTATGTTCTTAGCACAGGCCGTCTATGCCGAACCATTAACAGCCTAGGATTCGACGCCGTGGAGGGCCGGTACCTACTGACTCCGTAGTGCTGCTGCCGTGACTCTGCGATCTAGGCTCCACGCGCCAGCACCCCTCCACAAAATCAGTGCGCTCATCGCGATGACGACGATAGGAATGACTGGTTCGCTGGGCTGAAGAGGGAACAGCGTGGGATCGTTGACCACCAGATGTGTGTAGGTGGCTACTATCATAATGCCGACCACGGCGACGCTTGCGACCCGCGCAAACAGACCGGCTAGGAGTATGCCCCCCAATGCAATCTCGATGAACGGGACCGTCCACCGGGTGAGTGTATAGAGCGGGAGGTTGGCAGCCAGCAACTGACCGGACCATGCATCCGCCAACATCGGGACGACCAGCTTCATTGCGCCTGTCATGGCGAATAGGACTCCCAGCATTAGTCGGACAACGCCGGCGAGCCTGTCAGAGCCTGTATCGCGGACCCGGTATCGTGTCATGACTACTCTCTGTGAACCAACGTCCGATTGAGCCGATCCACTCTCCCGCGCACGATCATGCGGCTGTGAGTGAGAAGTACTAGCAGCATCCTGGAGCCAGGCGGTCCGGCTGCCCACCGTTCGTCTTTTGCCGCCAATCCTGAGCCCACGCTTTCCAGCCTTCGGACAGCTGCGGTACGGCAAGCAACCGTCTGGCTTCATAACGATCCCGTGAGAAAATGCGAAAGACATCCCGGACCGTTAGATCATGATCTGGCCTGTCTATCACCCGGGCTTCGTCACCCGCCGCGATCCGACCCTCAGCAAGTATTCGCAGGTATGTCCCCGGACGCAGTGCCTCAGTAAAACGCCGAGGGAAGTACTTGTCGTCCATCCGTACGGCGAAACGCCAACACGGCACACGCGGCTCAGACACCTCGAGAACAGCCGTCCCGACCTGCCAGCGCTCCCCCACGCATGCGTCGTTGATGTCGAGTCCTTCGGTGGTAAGGTTCTCACCAAATTTGCCAAACTCGAGCAAACGACCGAGCTGCTCTTCCCACCACCAAAGGTCCTCTATTGCGTAGGCGTAGACTGCTTTGACAGGGCCTCCGTGCACGCGGCGATCCGCCTGGTCGTCTCCATCGAGATTTACGCCTCGGACTGCCACACGGCCTTCGACCGGCGACTTCCAGATCGCGCTCTTTGCGGTCCGACCGAGGTATTCGAATTCCCTCACACCGCCAACGTGGACCGAGAGAACTCTGCCGTCGGTGCTCACACGATCGGCCAGACAGCAATGGTGCCGCCACCTGTAACGACGATGACAACGCAC
>JBFIHA010000067.1:0-8233 GCA_041602035.1 Gemmatimonadales bacterium
AAACCCGCCGGGAGCAATCCCTTGGGGGTTGACCTCCGCTGCAGCTATCAGCTATCAGCCGTCAGCCATCAACTGACAACCGGCACCTCCCGCTGACCGTCGCGCAGCACCTTCAGATTCCAAACCGCAACATTCGTATTTAAAGGGTTGCCCCCTCACGCTCATGTGACACATTGGCGAGAGGAATCGTCCCGTCGGCGGTTCTGCTGGTCTCCGCCGCTACTGCCAGTGGAGGATCGAGCATGGATGTGAAACAGAACTGCTGGGAGGTTCTGTCCTGCGGGCGCGAACCGGGCGGGGCGAACGCGGGTGAGCTCGGCGTCTGCCCCGCAGCCACCGATACCACAGTGGATGGCGTCAACGGCGGGAGAAACGGCGGTCGAGTCTGCTGGACCATCGCTGGCACCTTCTGTGGCGGGAGTATCCAAGGCACAAGCGCGAAGAAGCGACTTACGTGCTTGCACTGTGAGTTCTTCGATCGCGTCCAGCGGGAAGAAGCGGCGAGCTTGTCCATGCCCACGCGAGTGATGGAGGCCGGGTATCGACGGCTGATGGTCGCCGTGCTGGCGTTGGGGGGTGTCTGGGCTCTCTACCTGGCCCTGAGCCTGACGATCTGGTCGACGGTGGCCGACCAGCGGATCCAGATCGTGGCCGGTGCGGTTATCGCTGCTTCGCTGTTGGTGGCCTACTACTTGCGGACCGGCCACTGCACACGCGAAGAGACCATCGCCCTTGGCTTCGCCTATGAGGCCATGCAGGTCCTGGCACTCGCGTTTGCCGAGTATGCCAGCCTCGACCCCGGGTGGATCTCCTATCAGGTGTCGTGGAGCTGCGTGCTGATCCTGTTCTTTCCGCTGCTGCTCCCCTCCAGCCCGCGGACGGCGCTCGTTGGCTCCCTGATCGCTGCCTCGATGGGCCCGCTCGGCTATGCGCTCGCCTTCTCTCTCGGTAGCCCCACAGTGCTGGGCACGTCGGTCTTCCTGTCCAGGGTCCTACCGCCATTCCTCTGCGCGCTGCTAGCGTATGTGCCGGCCCGCGCCCTGTACCGCTTGGCCCGCGATGTCAAGCGGGCTCAGCGGCTTGGCAGCTACGAGCTGGTCACCCGTCTGGGCAAGGGTGGCATGGGCGAAGTCTGGCGTGCGCGGCACAGGATGCTGGCGCGCCCCGCCGCCGTGAAGCTGATCCGTCCGGGCGCCGGTGACGCCGACCGTCTGCTCGAGCGCTTCGAGCGCGAGGCCCAGGCCACCGCGACCCTCGAGTCACCACACACGGTTGAGCTCTACGACTTCGGCGTCTCGGACGACGGGGCCTTCTACTATGTCATGGAGTTCCTGCGTGGCGTGGACATGAATACGATGGTGGCGCGATTCGGGCCCCAGCCCCCAGAGCGAGTGGTGTACCTGCTGCAACAGGCCTGCGACTCACTCGACGACGCCCACCGGGTTGGGCTCATCCACCGCGACATCAAGCCGGCCAACCTGTTCGTGACGATCAAGGGACGCCGGTCGGACTTCGTGAAGGTCCTCGACTTCGGCCTTGTCAAGCTCGGCCCGGACGCGACGGACCTGAAGGCGACCGCCAACGGACACGTCGTCGGAACACCCGCCTTCATGGCACCCGAAACGGTCACCGGCACGAGAGCGCTCGACGGACGAACCGACGTCTACTCACTCGGCTGCGTGGCCTACTGGCTGCTCACTGGGGAGACGGTCTTCAAGGCGGACACGCCGATGGCGATGGCACTCGCCCATGCCACCCGGGAGCCGGCGGCGCCGTCGAGCAGCCGCGACACCGAAGTTCCCGGCTCGCTCGAAGAGATCGTGATGGCCTGCCTGAGCAAGGACCCCGCCGAACGGCCGGACGCGCGTCGCCTCGGCGAGATGTTTGACGCCTGCGGGCTTGGTGAGACGTGGAGCGAAGAGCGGGCAACCGAGTGGTGGAAGCTCCACATGCCGGCCGGGGAGCTGAGTTCGGGCAACGGGGGCGGCCAGCCGACGGGGGTACTCGTCCCGGCGTAGACGCTGCATGCCCCCGGGAACGTCGGGCTCCTGCTTCTCCTGGCACTCAGCTCCGCAGTGGCTGCCGTGCTTCTCGCGCGCGCAGGCCACGCCTGAACCGGCTTCGTGCTCGGCGTCCTTCTCGGACCGATTGGCGTGGCAATCATCCTCGCTCGAAGCCGCGCCTGGGAAGCGCGCTGGAGCCGGAGCGCTGGTCGGAAGGAATACGCCAGAAAGGAACAGGCGTTTCGGGAATGGCGTGGCTACGACTGAGCCGTGTGGGATGCCGTGATCAGTGCACCTGTGCCGCCGGCGCTCCTCCCCGCCTCAGACCCTGAACCAGTCCGGCAGTCAGAACGATCACCGCCACCATCTGCACCAGGTGAAACACGCCGTTGTGGTCGAACGGGACGACCAGCGTGAATTGCACCGACTCGGTGGCCTGGATGCCGGCTGCCACGATATTGAGCACGATGCCGAGCGCTACGACACCCGCACCGACCAGTTTGCGCGTCGCCGCAAGCCGGACGTAGACGGCGAGCGCGAACAGCATGGCGACCGCCTCGTACAACACGAACACGAGGAACGACCCGCTCGCGACCTGCGTCACCAGGAAGAAGACCACGCCAAGGGAAACCAGGAGCGGCAGCATGCGCCGCGCCATGTGCTGGCCCTTCCAGTCGTGGACCGCCGCCGCCGCAAACAGGGCCACCACCAAACCCAACGCGAGGAACAGGGGACGCCACAGCGCGTCGCGGGTCGTCTCGCCCATCTCGACGCCGTGCGCCACGGCGCCGAGCGCGGCGGCGAACGTCAGGAGGCCCAACACCCAAGTCCAGAGCCTCACCTTGGGTGGGTCCGTCGTCCGGTAGCGGCGCAGCGCACCGATGCAGGCCAGCGCAAGCAGCGCGAGCACGGCGTCGGTCGCGGCCGTGGTCTGCTCGGTGGGGATCTCCGTGAAGCTCATGCGCTCAACGGTGCTGCGTCCCGCGCCCCACCGCAAGCTCGGACGCCCGCTAGGCCGCTCCGGCCAGCCGCTCGCGCGCGTACCCGGTCACCATGCCGACCATACCCATGAGGCCCATGTTCTTCCCCATGGACAACTCGTTCCCGAACAACTCGTAGACGACTTCCGTGGGAACGGCTGCGACCTGGTCCAACGGGACCCCGGACAGCGTGTCCCCCAAAATCGCCGCCATCGCCATCGCGGAGATCCCCTGCGGGTTGTCGACCGCGAAGTGGAACGCGAGCGTGCCGTCGTCGTTGGGTACCGGGAACACGTAGGCCTGCGACTCACAGGCGGGCACTTTGTGCTCGTCCCCGAACGGGGGCCGCGCGACCTCCTCGGCAACCCGCCGGTACCGCTTCGACAAATCGATGAGCAGCTGGATCCGCTCCTGCCGGTCAGCGATCCCGCCGACCCGACTGAGCAGCCGGTGCAGCCTCGGTGGGTACTCGGCCATGGGCGGTCGTCCCCGAGTCACTTCTCGATGGGCACGTTCACCAGATTCCCCCACTCCGTCCAGCTTCCGTCGTAATTGCGGACGTTGGGGAAGCCGAGGAGGTGCGTGAGCACGAACCACGTATGGCTGCTGCGCTCGCCGATGCGGCAGTAGGCGATGACCTCGCGCTTGGGATCGAGCTTCTGCTCCTTCTGGTAGATCGCCCGCAGCTCGGCCGCCGTCTTGAACGTGCCATCCGCAGCGTTCACGGCACGCGCCCACGGCACGTTGACCGCGCCAGGGATGTGGCCGCCCCGTAGCGCTCCCTCGTTGGGGTAGGCCGGCATATGGAGTCGTTCACCGGAGTATTCCTCCGGGCTGCGCACGTCGACCAGTTGACCCTTAGCATTGAGGTGAGTCATGACGTGGTCTCGAAACGCCCGGATCTTCGAATCATCCCGCTCGGGGGCCCGGTACGCCGTCGAACCGGAGCTCGGCACATCGGTGGTCATCGGCCGGCCTTCCTGCTCCCACTTGAGCCGACCGCCGTCCATCACCTGGGCTCGGGTGTGACCGAATAGCTGGAAGATCCAGTAGGCGTAGGTGGCCCACCAATTGTTCTTGTCGCCGTAGAACACGACGGTGGTTTCCGGGGTGACGCCAATCCGGCTCATCAGCTTCTCGAACCCCTTGCGCTCCAGATAATCCCGCCGAAGCTGGTCGTTGAGGTCGCGGGTCCAGTCGACCTCGACAGCGCCGGGAATGTGCTTCGACGAGTACAGCAACGGATCCTCGTTGGACTCGATGACCCGGATCGCGGGGTCATCGAGATGGTCGGCCACCCATTCGGTCGAGACCAGTGCCTCAGGTCGGGCGTAGCCGCGGTCTTTGATGACGGTCATCATGTGAACCTCCTCCGCCGACGTGTGGCGGGGACGGCATGGGAAGGACATGAAGGGCTCTCTCCATCCATACCCGACTATTTAACTCCCTGTTCCAGCCGGCGGGCGCTTCGGGGTGCGATCAGGGTCCCTGGGCAATCCGAAACGCGATGGGCAGCCGAACGATCACGCGAACCGCGCGCCCCCGCACCCGGCCCGGCCGGTAGACCGATCCGAGCACGGCGTCGCGTGCCGGGCGCACGAATGCTCGATGCGTGGCTTCGACGACCTTGAACGTGGTCGGCTCAGGCCGGCCCAGTGTGTCAAGCACTACCTCGACCAGCACCATTCCCTCGATGCCGGCGTTGCGTAGCATCGTGGGGTACGGCACCCGCGGGGCTGACACGAGCTTTGGCGGATCGTCCACCACCACTGACTCGTACAGGGCAGCCATGCGACCGGTGCCAGTCGCACCGGGCACACCCCACGTCACGGCACGTGCATCAGTGCCCGGTCGCGGCAGTAGGGGAATCGTGGGATCGGTGGAATCGATAGGCGGGATGCCCTTCCGTACCTCGAAGGTCGGCAGAGGGACGCCGGGGACCGGTCCAAGAGTCGCGATGTCGGGTGCCCTGGGTGTCGATGGCCCCCGCACCGACTCGTACGGCGAGTGGATGTCGATGAGAAGCGGGACTGGCGTGGGAGCGGGGGGTGGCCCGAGGGTGACTGCCACCAATGTGCCGATCGCCCCGACGTGGACGGCAAGTGAGACGCACGTTCCAGGCGCGCCCTGCCGAAGAGGCAGCCGGCGGTGGCCGGATTCGGTGAGCACCGTGAACATCATTCCTCCTGTGCTGAGGTGCTACTGCAAGGTGGGAAGCGGCCGAAGGACGCGCCTGTCGTAACCCTGGGCGGATCATGACAACAGGCTGACAGCCTCGTGACGATCAGCCGTCCGGCCCCTTGTGACGCGGCGGGCCTAGTGCCAGAATCAAGCATCGAACCCGACCACCATGGAGATGCACATGCGCCGTTTGCTGCCCTTCCTCGCCCTTGCCGCTCTGAGCGTTCCGGCCGCGGCACAGCAGGCCCCGATGGACACCGTGTACGAGCGGAACAGCGCGGTGCCCTTCCCCTCGCAGATCATGGTGCCAGGCACGACGGCGATGCATGCGCTGACTGGCACGGGGATCCGCACCAAGACCTTCCTCAAGGTCAAGGTCTACGCGTTCGGGCTCTACGTGGACCCGGCGGGCGCCCGCACAAACCTGGCGCCGTTCAAGGGGAAGAGCTCCAAGGATCTGGAAAAGGACGACGCGTTCTACGGTCGCATCCTGGACCAGGATTTCGCGATGACGTTGCGGCTCGTGATGACCCGCGATGTGGGCGGCGAAGACATGGCCGACGCGTTCGATGGCGCGCTGCGCCCACGGGTGCAGATGGCCGCGGCCGAGATGAACATGCCGGGCGGCGAGGCCGCGCTGGACACGTTCCGCGGCTACTTCAACGTGGACGAGATGACCAGGGAATCGGAGATCGTCTTCTCCTGCGCTCCCGACGGCACGCTCCGCACGTCCGTGAAGGGTGCGGTGCAGTCAAATATCAGCTCCCCTGCGCTGTGCTGGGCGCTGTTCGATGTGTACCTGGGTGACGATCCGATCTCGAAAGACGGAAAGAAGAAGATGGCGGACGGCTTCCCAGCCATCCTGGGCGGCATGTAGCGAACCGCACTTGTCTTTGGCGATGGGTCCGATGAAATTGCCCGGGCGGTGAGGTGTTCGGCGGATGGACCTGCCATCCTACCGCCCTACCATCCTACCGTTCTAGGAGAGGTGGCCGAGAGGCTGAAGGCGGCGGTTTGCTAAACCGTTATAGGGTCAAAAGCCCTATCGGGGGTTCGAATCCCCCCCTCTCCGTACGCGGCTGGTGCCACGAATGCCTGCCCCCCGGTCGACCCGCGTAACCTGCGAAGGATCGTCGGATTGCGGCGTTGGTAGATCGCTCCCTCAACCACCTAACCGGCTAACCGGTGAGCCGCCGCGTCGTTCGTCTTCTGGCCGACGGCGGTCCGACGCGCAAACCGATGATCGACCTACTGCGGACGCGCTTGCCTGCCTGGCCCTGCCTGGGGGGTCACGCTTGCCATCGCACCACCGGCGGGCGGAGCGTTTGCCCCGCTCGGTCTCGGAATATTGACGGTGATCCCGCTGCTCACGTTTCCAGCCAGATCCTTTAGCGTAATCGTCACGTCGACGCTGGAGGCGCCACCGAAGAGGTAACACTGGAAGGTGTCGATGGATCCCGTGAAGCCATCGCCGGTCCAGCTGCTGAACGGCGTCCCGTCGAAGGAGCCGCCGCTCCCCGAGGGTCGGAACACATAGGAGACCGTGATCGCGGAGTCGACAGTGCTTGCGACATCACCGTCACCGTCGGCGTAGTCGAAGGCCACCAGGAAGAGGCTGCCCGGCGGGCTACCCGGGAAGATATCGCACGATTGTGCGTCGTTGATCCCCAGCAGGGCGTAGTCGATGCCGGAAAGCACTGGTGGGCCAGACGGCAAGACCGTGAGCGTAACGTTGACCTGCCCGACCGTCACCACGAAGTCGCCCACGAACACGCTCGCATTGTACACGGCGGGATCGAGGTTGTTGGATAGGACCGACAGCGTCATCGTTCCGGGAGACAGCGTGTCGATGACGGTCTTGTCTATGGTCGCGCTCAGCCACGGGGCCACATCCGGCGAGTAGGAGATCTGGATGGGACTCAGGTTCACCGGGCGGTCACCAATGTTGGAGACGGTGATGGTCGCCGAGCTTGGGCTAGGAGTGCCCCCCTGGGACATCGTGAAGGACGCGGTGCTCGGATCGACCGAGATCAACCCCGGCGCGGAAAACCAGGCTCTGACTTGGCGATCCTGGTCCATGGTGACAACGCAAGTCGGATCCGTCGTGCACGTGAATCCGCTGCCGGTGCCAAACCACGATTCCCAGGCGAAGTCGGGATTCTGCGACGTGGCAACGAGCGTGACCTGGGTACCGATAGGATAGGTCTCGCTGCACATACCCTCGATATACGAACAGTTGATGGCTGGCGTCACGCCTTGCGAGTTGACAACGCCGATGCCGTCGATCAGGACGGTCAGCGTGGCCGTGGCAGCGCTGAAGGATGCCGTCACGGTGCGTGCCTGGCTCATGGTCACCTGACACGCGCCGGTTCCGGTACAAGCGCCGCTCCAGCCGTCGAATGTGGAACCCGGGCTAGCGCTCGCAGTGAGGTCTACATTCACCCCCTCTGCGAAGAGCACGCTGCAATTGCCCTGGGTTTGGCCGCCTGAAATCGAACAGTCGATACCACCACCGCCAGCGACGGTGCCGTCTCCTGTGCCTGCGCCCTGAACGGTCAACGAATGGAATTCGATGAATTCCGCCGTCACGGTCTGGTTTGCATCCATCGTGACGGTGCATGGCCCGGTGCCCGGGCAGTCAATTCCTGCGCCACTCCAGCTCTGGAACTGATGGACACCGACTGTACTCGGCGTTGCCGTGAGGGTCACCTGGGTCCCTTGCTGATACGGCTGAGCACAATCGCCGCTCGCTACTCCGTCCGTGATCGTGCAGCTGATTCCTGCTGGGCTAGACGTCACCGTACCGCTGCCAGTGCCGGTGCCAAGTACGGTGAGGGTCACGGAGCCCGCCATCACCGTGATCACCACCTGGTCACTCGCCGTCGCGCCCCCATCGTCCGTCACCGTCAGCGTGAGGGTATGGGCCCCCACCGCCAAACTCACCGTCGGCGTCACCCCCGTGGCAATGGTGTTGCCCGCTTCCGTCCAGACATAACTCACGAGCGTCCCGTCCGGATCGCTCGAGCCCGCGCCATCCAACGTCACCAGCTCCGCCCCACTCAGGTCCAC
>JBFIHA010000068.1:0-7606 GCA_041602035.1 Gemmatimonadales bacterium
CGATGCTGTCGCGCGATGCCGTCGGCCCGGGCAACGGGATCGGGATCGAAGTCGCTCTCCTGATTGCTCAGGTTCCGCGTCAGCAGGTGGCCGAGACCGGGGTAGACGTGCAGCTCGCACCGGCGTCCGAGTGCGGTGAGCGCGTCACAGTACCGCCTGGCGCCGGCCAACGGGGTGAGCGTGTCGCGCTCGCCATGCACGATGGAGGTCGGTGGCGTCCGGGCGCCGACGTGTCGCGCCGGCGAGAGATCGGCGGCGCCGGCTCGGCCCTGCAGCAGACTCACAAACCAGCGATCGTACACGACATCGAGGGCCGGCGACCACAGCAGCAGTGCGTCCGCCGTTGCGTCAGTGCCCGGGCACCCGACGGTCACGGTCGCCGCCACCAGGTGCGCGCCGGCCGACACGCCGTATCCCGCGACCCGTCCCGTCACGCCGACATCCGCCGACTGCGCGCGTATCCACGTGAAGGCCGCACAGGCGTCGGCCAGCGCGTCGATGGGTGTCACGTCTCCCGTCGACAGACGGTACTCGACCGCGACGGCTACCAGGCCGGAATTGGCAAAGCGCTGCGCCGTCGCGAACGTCCACTCCGGCGCGCCGGCGCTCCAGCCGCCGCCGTGGAACAGGAGGATCGCGTTGGCGGATTCGCCCTGCCGGCCGTTGTCGCCGTACGGACGCGCGAGCTTGATCTCGATCGCCCACGAGCCAGGCAGCACGAGGTCACACTCGGCTCTCTTCTTGGGGTACGACTTCGGGGCAGCTCTGCCGAACAGATCTGGCTGCTCACGCGCGAGCCGCTCGACGAGAAGGCCGGTCACGACGAACGCGAGCGCCCCGAACATCGGAGGATGTCCCGGGCGCTCGTAGTTCGCAGCGGATGCGGATTCAGTCGCGTGCGACCTCGACGTAGTCTGACCAGTTCGTGACTTCAGCCATACTGTCGAACTTCGCGCCGACTTCGCTACAGACCTCTCCACACCGCTCCCACACCAAGTCGTTGGCGGGTGTCGACTGGTCGCTGCTGGGCCAATACCAATCGCGCACGTTCTTGGACTGCACGTCGTACACGATCATGTATTCACCATCTTTGGCGTTCCGTTCACCCTTCACGATCATGAGGTCGACTCCGGGAATGCGGCCGTTCATGACGGGATTCCACTCTTCGATTATGAAGCGCTCGAAGTCGTCGGGATTGACCCCGTCCTTGAGCGCCACGTGGTGAAGGCCCAGAAGTCGCTGGTCTCCTGGTCGATTCTCTTCAATCACGTTGTCTGAGCCATCGAAGAGCGCGACACCGGTGGTGGCATTCACTGCCACCGCGGTGACAGCGAGGACAAACGCTGCGGAGAGAACTCGCATGGGAGGACCTCCTGATTGTCGTGGTGAGCGACGGTTACGAGTGCAAAGCAGGCAATATGCAAGGAGGAAAGGGAAGCACAAGGTCGGAAGTGCAGGCGGGCTGGGCGGTGCTGAAGCCGTCCGGCGGCTGGACCGGTCGGACTCGCAACGGCATACTTGGACGGACCGAACGCGGCTTCCCATACCGACCAGGAATCCCATGATCACCCGCCGTGCGGTTCCGTGGTGCTCGGTTCTTCTCATCACTGGACTCGCGTGTGCCGCGTGCGCGGGCAGCGACGCGCGCTCGGAGTGGCCGGGCACCATGCGCGACAGCGCCGGCGTCACCGTGGTGGCCAACCCCGCCGCCGGGGTGTGGACGGACGCCGAGGCGTGGGCGCTGGACCAGGATCTCTTCATCGGTGAGACCGAGGGGGATCCCGCCTACCTGTTCGGCCACATCACGGGGATCTGCGTCGCGTCCGACGGGACGATGTACGTCGTCGATCAGGGCGCGTCGTCCATCCGGGTGTATGCGCCGGACGGTGAGTTCGTCACCGCGTTCGGTGAGCGGGGCGCGGGGCCGGCCGGGTTGGGCATGAGCCTGGGCCCCTGCCTCATGGGGCCGGGCGACATGCTTGCGGTTCCCGACATGCAGCAGTTCCGCCTGAGTCGCTTCGCGCCCGACGGCGCGAGTCTCGCCGGTTGGCGGTTCGACATCGGGAGCGGCATTCCGATCGGCTGGGGCATCACCGCGTCCGGCCGCATCGCCACGCAGCTCCGGTTCGGCATCCTGGGGCCGGCGCCGCCCGGGACACCCGATGCGATCGTCTGGTTGAGCCCCGACGGGTCACCGGGCGATACCATCGTGCGGTTCCCGCCCGGCGACGCCGTCACGCGTCTCGAGGTCGGTGCCCGGTACACCCTGCTCGCCCCCATGCCAACCTGGACCCTCACACCTGAGGGCGACGTGTGGTACGGCTCGAGTGGCGAGTACCGCATCACCCTGTACGACGCGACCGGCACGCCCACCCGCATCATCACCAAGCCATTTGAGGCGGCGCCGGTGACCGATCTCGATCGCCAACTCATCGGCGAGGCCGTGCGACAGGTCTTCCCCGCGGCACTCATCAACAACGTGATGGGCGGGCTCCACTTCGCCGCCGTGCACCCGGCGTACTTCCGATTCCTGCCGGGTCCGGAGGGAACGCTGTGGGTGCAGCACGTCGTGCGGCCCGGCGCGCTCCCGGAGTTCGAGCGGGAGGCGGCGCGCTTCGGGCCGGAAGACCCGGAGGTGTTCCTCGCCGACCCGCGGCTCAGGTTGGGCGCACCCGAGTGGGACGTGTTCGATGCCGAAGGCAGGTTCCTGGGCGTGGTGGTGATGCCGCAGCGGTTTTCGGCCATGCGGTTCGTGGGCGACGAGCTGTACGGCGTGTGGCGGGACGATGTGGACGTGGAGTACGTGATGCGGCTACGAGTGGTGAAGAGGAGGGGAGGGGGCTGACGGTCCGAGGCCAAATGGTGTCAGCCCAGCACCACCCTCGCATCAATCCGCACGGCGCGCCCTCCTCACACGCCGTACGCCCCACCAGCCGAGGCCGGCCACCGCGAGCCACGGGGCGAGGAACACGACCAGGTAGATAAACCACGCCACGGAGGTGGAGAGCACCTGGGCCGCCTGACGAAAGGCTTCGGCGATGGGCGTGCCGAACCCGGAGGACGCGAGTGCGCCGGGCTCCACGAGGACGACGTTGATGGTCGAGTAGGCGACGCGCTGGTCGTAGTACCGACGCTCCCCCTTGAGCAGCTCGATCTCCGCGGTCACCCGCCCCAGCTCGCGCTCGACCTCCAATACTTCCGAGAGATCCCCGGTCTGCGACGACAACAGGCGCCGGAGCCGTGCGGCCGTCTCCTCCTTGACCGCCAGGCGCGTCTCCAGATCGGCGTACGCCTTGGTGACGTCTTCCGTGTGCACGGCCTCGCGCTCCACGCTGCCGAGCCGCCGCAACTGTCCGAGCGTTTCCTCGAAGCGTGGCGTCGGGACGCGGAGCGAGACCGTGCCGTGCTCCTTCCCCCTGGCATCCTTTGTGATCCGGCTGTCCGCCACGAGGCCGTCATTGGCGGTCGCGATCCTTCCGGCTTCCTCCATCGCCGCCCGCGCGCTGTCGACCTCGACCTCGAGATTCGCGGTGCGGATCAGCTTCTGCTCCGCCCACATCGATTGGGCGGCGGCGTCCGCCGTGGGGAGCGCGGTGGGTGCGGGGGCTTTCGACGCCACGACCGCGGCGTCGGTCTGACGGCTCATCAGGGCGACCTCTTGGCCGGCCTCGCCGCAGGCGAGTGGCGCGACGATCAGAAGAACGCCGCATGCGCGCAGTGTCCGCATTGTCACCTGGCCTCCGTCGAGTTCGCTCCTGACGATCTACGTCGTCATCTTGGCCGCCGCCACCTGCTCCACGATCCGCACGTCCTTCTGCGTCCGCACCTCGAGACGCACCGCGCGGCCCTCGGCGTATTTCTTGGCGCCGTCGATCAGCGTGAGCACGGCCGCGGGAAGCCCACTCTTGTGGGCGGCCCGCACCGCCTTTTCCCCCAGGGCGAGCCCGGCGACGAAATACCCACGGCACGGCGTGAGCCACACGACCGTCCGCTTCGGCTGCTGCAGCCGGAGCGCCCAACCCCACTTTTGGCCACCGTACTTCCACGTCTCGGTGAGCGGCGGGTACGCCGAGCCCAGTGTTCCCACGAGGGCTTCCCAGTGCCGAGCCGCACGGCCGAGCGTCGCGTGCAGCTGATCGGCCCGCGGTGGGCTGGCCTTGTCGCCAAACGCGCTCGCTGCCATGTCGTCACCTTCGCACCACGGTGGGCCGACGCATCAGCACGGCGCCCTGGGGCTCTGCCTCACGGGGAAGGGCGTGGGAATCACCGCTTCCGCGCCAGCAGGAGCTGCTCCGCGAGATCGCTGATCACCCAATCCTCCGCGATGAGACCGTCGTGGAACCGACTGGTCGCCATGTCGCGCCACACCATCGCACGACCGGTGGCTGGGAAGCCGTGGTAGGCGCCCTGGTGCGTGCCCCGGAGCGTCCGCTGCCAGGCGACCCGGTCTGTGGCCTCGACCAGAATCTGCACCTCGACCTGGAGATCCGGGAAGGCGTGCCGCAGGTCCTTGAGGAATCGTCGGATCGCGCCGTGACCCCCGGTCATGTCCTGGTCCGTGAGGTGCGCGACGTAATCCGGCGCGAAGAACTCACCCACCGCCTCCAGGTTGCCGTCGGCGATGAGCGCCGAGTTGGCGGCGTGGATGGTCGCTGCGAGTGATCGGTCCATGGCACCGCTCCCTGTTTTTGACACCACCCGCGGCCTCAATGCGGGCGGAACCGCCTCGGCGCAGACTCCGCCGCCGCCGCGCTCATGGGACCTGCCAGAGCCCCTGCTCGATGCCGCCGTGCAGATAGATCGCGATCGTCCCATGCCCGGGAATCTCCATGGGCTCCAGGGCGATCGTGCCTCCCAATTGCGCTGCCGTCTGGACGGCCTTGGCAACGTCGGTCACGCGGAGGTAGGTGCGCACGATCGGCCGCTCCTCGGCGTGCATCGGGGCGCGAATGCCGCAGCGCGATCCCCCAGGCAGCTCGGCGACGAACGCGTTGCCCAGCTCGGGTCCCATCGCCTGAAAGCGCCAGCCATACGCCGTGGCGTACAAGCGGCGCGCCGCCTCCACGTCCGGCGTGACGATTTCGAGGTAATGAATCGTGTGTTCCGGAACGGCCATGCGTCTTCCTCCATCGGATGCTTGCGTGTGGTGTGACGGTATCAGGAACAGTGCAGCCGCATCGTGGCCGCCGCTACCCGACGCGCTACCGCCCGAAACCGATGTACGCGGCAACGCCAAGGGGGATGGCGAGGACGGCGAGTCGAGCCAGGAGCACGCGTCTGCGCAGCATGGCCGGCCAGCGTGCGGCAGGTGCGTCCGCCACGGCCTTCCGGGGCCGCACGAGCGCGATGAACAGGACCACGAACATGAACATGACGCCGGCCAGGAAGTTGAAGAACACGTCGCGGACATCGAAGACCCGGTTGGGGAGCAGCCACTGGATCCCTTCGTCCAGCAACCCCAGGAGGGTCGTCCCCAGCACCGCGAGCGCGTCCGGGGCCGGAACCGTGCGGCCGTTGCGGCGACGCTCGACGAGCGCCCGGTACATGAACGCGGCCACGACGGCGTACTCGATGAGATGGGTGCGCTCTTCCGGCGGCACGCCCACCCGGGCCAACGCCCACAGATAGGCGAAGGTGATGCCGAACCCCACCCCGATCTCCCGCCATCCGGGACGCGTCTTCGCCCACCGCCAGGCGATGATCGCGGCCCCGAGCAACAGGACGGCGCCCAGCGAGATCCGTAGCAGGTTGCGCTCGCGCAGCCACTCGGCCACGCCCTGCGACACCCCCAAGCTGGAGTAGATCGCGATCAGCACCACCGCCACCCACCACCAGAGGCGTCGCTCGCGATCGGACGTGAACAGCGGTGTTGAAGCAGGGCTGGTCACGCGTCCGGCAGCACGACATCCCGCAGCGCGTGCGCCTTGCGACCGCCGCGCTGCACTTTCTCGACCGGTGCGGTCTCGATCAACCGCGTCGCCAACTGGATGCACCGCTGTGCCAGCTCGCCCGCACCCTCGTGCAGCTCGCGCGACGTTTTGACGGTCGTGACGTTCTGCTCCATGTCCTCCGCGGTCCACCCGCGCGAATGCCCGATGAACGGAAACTGGGGGAAGTGAAATCCCAGCTCGCCGAAGAAGTTGAGCAGCTGCCCGGCGACGCCCTGCACGTTGTCCTGGCCGCCGACAATGATGAACCCCGCGACCTTGTTCTTGATCAACACCTTGTTGTGGATCGTCACCTGGTTCTGCACGCAGTTGAGGCGTTCGGCCATCTTGAAGTACAGGGACGACGCCGCGCCCCAGCGGATCGGGGTCGCCACCAGCACCACGTCCGCCCAGTGCACCAGCGCCTCGTACACCACGTCCAGCTCGTCGTCCTTCTCCAGCTGCGTGATCGAGCAGGGCCACGTGCAGGCACGCGCGCTCATCGAGTAGTAGCCGCGGCAGGCGTGGAACCTGAGCGTGTTGAGCCGGATCAGGTTCGTCTCGCAGCCGCTCGCTTCCGCCGTGTCGAGCGCCGAGGCCAGCAAGTGGTCGGAACCGGAATAGCGCGGGTGCCGCTCGTCCATCGCGGTGGTGGAGATGCCGGCCACGCGAATGCCGCCGGGGGCGCGCACGACCTTGCGCGCCAACGGGTGCGGCTCGTGCGGCACTTTGTGCCGTTTGGTGGCGGCGGCCACGTTCACCAGCACCCGTCCGTCCTCGATCTTCACCGGGTAGGACGGCACACGGTCCTCCTCGTACCCGGGTTCCCCCACTCCGGTGACGCGGTGGAACTTCCACTGGTGCCACGGACAGGTCACGTACTCGCCGTCCAGCCGGCCGTGGCCGAGCGGGCCGCCGACGTGATTGCAGGCGTGCGAGATGGCGCCGAACTCGCCGGCGACGCAGGACAGCGCGACGGTTGCTCTCCCCGCGCGGACGGCCTGGAGCTCACGTTCCTTCAGCTTGTCGGCGGCGCCGACGTCGATCCACTTTTCCGATTGCGTCATGACAAGCCTTCTCTGGTCAACGACGGATCAGTTCAACTGGCCGCTTTCGCCGCTTCTTCGCACAGCTTGATCCAGGAGCGCTTCTTGGCCGCCGGGATCACGACATAGTTCTTCATCACCTTACCGGTTCCGGGATCGTAGGGCAGACCGCGCTCGGCGGCGATCAGTGCCTCGACGCGCTGCGGCGGCAGTTTGAGGAGGAGGTCGCCCTTGGAGAACATCGCGAACATCTTTTTGCCCACCTTCAGGCCCTGGGCGCCGCGCCCGGCGTTGACGGTGACGCCGGCCACCTTCTCGAAGTGCGCTTTGACGGATGCGTAGGGGTCGGTCATTGCAACTCCTCGAATGCCACGGTACGCGGTGATGGCTCCTGGGTGCTGGACGCTCGCGGCGCGGCACCCTCCCACCTCACGGCGTTGATGCTGACCATCCGCGACCCGCGCGTGTCGTGAGTCTGCGCCAAGGCCGCCGTCAAGTATGCGCCGTGAGGATTCCTACGGCCACCGTGGCACGCCGCACGTCGCCAGAGCCATGCCGCCGCCGTAGTCGTGGCCGCCGAGCGCGAGTCTCGCCGCCGCCGCCAATCCGAGCAGCGCGGTGAGGGCGGCGCCC
>JBFIHA010000069.1:0-7412 GCA_041602035.1 Gemmatimonadales bacterium
CCGGAACTCGCCTTCCGCAGCAGCAAGGTGACGTCTGTGCGTCGTTGGGCTGCGTCGGCGTCGGTCATGCGCTCCTGGGGTCCGGCAAAGCCGCGGGGCCGCCGTGGATCGTTGTGGCCACGGCTGCGGTGAGGACGAGGAGACCCGTGCCGCTTTGTCCGCTGTATCTGTCGCTCATGAGATCCGTGGTTCGGAACGGTGGAGCACGTTGGGGAACGCTGACGAATTTCGCATTCTACCTGGTACACCGGGTCCACGGCTACGGCGATGACCAGGGTCACGCCCCTCGGCGCTCGCCCCTTGGGCCGCATCAACTCCTGGAACGGCGGGTAGTCTCGCAGCGATTCAAACGCGAACTCCCGAGCCGAAACCTCCTGGTACGTGAGTCACCGTAGTCCGGGAGCGCCACGACCACAGCCCGGATTCCGGTTGGTGAGATCCTTTTCCTATTATCTGAGCCTTACCCAGAACCCTGCTCGCGCACCGAACGTCGCTCCTGGGTCAATCTGGAGCGATTTTCGAGCGAGCGTCGAAACCGAATAAGGGCCGAATACACACGCCCCGAATTGAGCGGTGCAACGCACAACCGCCTGTGCAAATTCGATTTGCGCCCGTGTCAGTGACACGACTGGTCGGGAGCTGTCTCGGTCCGCTGAACGCCTGAGGGACACGACACCGTCGCTTGCGGGGCTTCCAGTACTGCGAGCGATAGATTTGGGCCGGGCGTCCGAGCCAGACGAGAGCGCGACGCGATCTGCGTGAACGGCCGCGCGGCTCACCCGAGTTGCGGACGGAGATGTCTCCCGCTGCCGGCTCCAAAACGACACGCCATCGGTACATCATGCCCCTGGATGGCCCTGAAGCCCACCGCTCATCCGGGTCCTCGCGGGGCACGATGCGATTTCTGTTCCATGATTGGTCAATACCCTAGCCACGCAGGCAGATTCCGCGTATCGTAGCCTCGGCATCACCCCAGCCCAAGTCGGCTGGAGTGGTGTTCGCCGTCGCACGGGGATTTGCCGAACGCGAATCCCGAAGCCCGCCACGGCTCCATTCACCAATTAGGAGGCTTGATGTCTGCAAAGAGGCTTCGGCTCGCTCAGTTGACAGTCGGCATTCTCACCATAGGTCTCGCCGCCTGCGGTGGTGAGCAGGTCGTGCAGGGCGACTGTCAGGACATGTTCGGAACCGATGTCTGCACGTGGGGCACGATGGCCGGCGACCGAGTGGTCGAGTTCGGCGCCACGGTTCCTCTGGCGAGCCTGGAAAATGCGCCCACCGGAGGCGAATTCGTCTTCCCTCCCCCGTTCGCCGCGGTCGTCGCGCTCCCTGACGAGGTGGCCAGCGCGATCGGATTCGATCACCTCGCGGTCAATTGGGAACACATGGGTCACCCGCCTGCTTTGTTCTTGACGCCGCATTTCGATTTCCACTTCTACACCATCGATGCCGAACAACGGCAGGCGATCGATTGCGCCAATTTGAGCAAGCCGGCGCGGATCCCCGCCCGGTACGCGCTCCCGGACCTGGACATTCCGGGAATAGGAGAGCTGGTAGGACTCTGTGTGCCCACCATGGGGATGCACGCGTTGCCGGCACACGAACTGGAGGAGACCGATCCCTTTGGCGCCTCGATGGTCGTGGGATACTATCAGGAGAATCTGATCTTTCTCGAGCCCATGATCGCCCAGGCCAAGCTCCTCGAGGCACAGAGCTTCACCATGGAGGTTCCCGCCGCGCCCAGCGTGGGGCCGGGCGTCCAGTGGCCTACCCACTTCGAGGCGGTCTATGACGCCGAATCGCGGGCCTATCGCTTCGTGTTCTCGGGACTGGCGGGGGAGTAGGCCGCGTTCCCTGGTCGGTACGCGGGGTCGACTCGCCGAAAGTAACTCTCGAGCTAGCGACGCAGCGCGCATGCCGAGACGAGTCGGGTCACTGCGGCTGGGCTACTTGAAACACACCGGCACGATGTCCACATGGCGTTCGCCGGCCGAGGTCAGCCGCAGGGGCACCGTCTTGGGCCAACGACTCCGATCCTCGTACACGAAGACCTGACACTCGGCCGGGAACCCGTGGGAGTCGAACCGCTCCACCCGCTCGAAGTACGGCGCGTACCGGTCATAATAATCCTCTCCCGGCGCCCTCACGTGATGTGACTCGTGCGGATTGGGCTCGGGGTACTCGACGGTTTCCTCGCCCACAATCGGCACCGGGAGCACGGCGACACCGCCGGGTTTGAGCACACGGCTGATCTCGGAGAGTACCTGCGCATCGTCACGAATGTGCTCCAGCACGTGGGAGGCGAAAACGAAATCGTAGGTGCCATCCGGGAACGGCAGCCGGGTCAGATCCACCCGATGGTCCACGGCCCGCATCGTGAGGTCCGCCGACTCATATGTGCCGAATCGTTTGCGGAAGTAGGTCTCGAAGAACGGTTCCGGCGCAAAGTGGATCATCGACATGGCGGAGAAGTCGAGAGTCTCGGCCAGCCGTTCGAGGACGAGATACTGCAGCCGGTGCCGCTCGCGCGCGCCGCATTGAGGGCATTCGGCATGCGATCTGAGTCCGGTCTCCGGGTGCATGTCGGCGAAGGGACCGTGATAGCCGCAGATGGGACACGTGAACCGCTGCTTGCGGCGGTTCGTGAGTCGGAACAGCGCGCGTCCGGGGCGGGTGCGGAACAGCAGCCGTCTGGTTTGCTCGAAGATCTTACGTGCCGTCACTTGCATCCTTACCCGATCTCTGCACTACAGGGCCTCGCCACCACGGCGCTCCATCGTTGCCACCCGCGCCTCATCTGCCAGGCGCGGGCGACATTTGCACAGTGAGGGAAGCGCAGAGGCTTATTTGGCGCGACTCATGTTCGTGGTATAGATCTCGTCGTGGTGCCCAGTGAAGTACTTCAAGAACGTCGCCTGGGCCTCGTCCCACGCTTCCCGCTCCGGCGTGCCCTCTGCGGGCTGGCGACTTTCGAACCACGTGTTGCAGGGCTCGCAGTCGGCGTTGATCGCATTCCAGTCGGCGAACTCGGTAATGAAAATGATATCGCCGCCACTGCTCCCGTAGATGTGGTTCCCGATGCGGGCCGACAGCACGTGAGGGTTCATGTTCGCGGTGGGGACCATCACCGAGTCGATCCACCAGTTCACCTTCTCCTGATCTTGCGCGTTGAAGGGAACGTGGAAGGTCGTGACGGCGAGATAATGGATCTCCGGCTCGGCCTCCTGGGCTGGGAGCGCCGCGGGCAGCGCCACCAGGATGCCGACGAACGCACCCGCGACAAGCGATGGTGGGAAACGCATGTGTCCTCCTAGGGGAATGAGCTACATCGAGGGGGGCCGTGCAGCGGGCCAAAACGATACACGCCCACAGGCCGACTAACGTACCGGCCGTGAGTGCGACCTGCAACCGTGCGCAGGGTTCGGAGCACTGCCCCTTGTTTGCGCGGGTTGCGGGGGCGTGACCATTGGCTTCTCCATTTCTGGGACCGAGTGTCTGCGTTCGGGCGTCCACCGGCAAGACGACTGGGGCAAGCGCCTTCGCCACAACTGGGCTCAGCGCATCGGGCACGGTATCGCTAAGCGTTGAGCGATTCGGAAAGTCGCTTAGCGATCTCCGAACGGGCGGTATACTCCCTGAACGGCGGTTCCCCCACTAGCATCTCGAAAACGGCGCAGCCGAGCGTGTCCACGTCACTGCGTCCATCCCTACCAGTGCGGACGGAGGCTAATGAAAACTTCACTTTGTGTTCACTGCGGTGGCCAACCTTGGCTTTAGGGAAACGAGGGTTCCCGATGCCAGACGGCAAGCTGAGACGCCGACGGAGACTGAACGTGGCGGATGCAATCCAGAGCAGCATCTCAAATGCAGTGAGCGCCCTTGGCTGAGTCGCACAAACGTTCAATTCCACGGAGGCCTTTTTGATATCGGGTATTCGCAGAACCCGGAGGTGAGCTATGTCACTCAACAGAACAGTGAGAGATTTGAAAGTTAAATCGATTAAAGTCGAGAAGTTCTTTGGAGGTTCATGGATCAAGCCTACTGAAAGTTTCTTTTTACCAGGAATGAAGTATCGACTGGTCGTTGGTTTTGGTAACACGGGTGGAAGGATTGTGTGGGATGATGAAAGGTACCGAAAAGACAACGTGGACATAAGAATTGTAGCGATGGGTTTTCCATATCAAGGAGCCTATTATCACAAGACCAAGATTGTATTCTACACAGGTCCCAGTTTTTCAACACAAGTGTCAGGAGCTAAATACCGTACCTCTTTTTTTGCGGATACATTTGAGACAACGTATGCAGACAACTATTTCTATGCCGCCTTTAAGGTCAAGCCTGGTATTACAAGTAGAGCAATAACTACTTTTAGGTGGAGTACTGGAATCTACGCGGGAGTCCGCGATAGGGTTTGGCGCAAGGAGTACAGTACTGTTTAAGGGTTCACTCCACCTCTTCGCCAAGTGCACACGTCTGGAGAGCAGTTGGGGGCCGCAGTCGATCCCGACACCGTGACGTCAGCTCGTTGACAGACCGCGTGATCTGCCGGGGTCCACCATCGCGGATGTCGTCATCTGCCGGTTTGAATCGCCACACCGATCGACACACCTCGAGACACCTGCGCGAACCCCGACGCACACCGACCTCCCGCCGGCGCGCCATCCGGCCAATTCATCAGTCCACGGGTAGCCCGACGCGTCGCATCAAGTCCTGATATCGCTCCTCGGGGTGCAACGGATACAGGTATGGGATGGACCTGAGGATCCAGAGCACGTCACCGTCGCGTGTCTCGATCGCGCGCTCGAGCAGGGCGTAGGTGGCGTCCGTCTCGCCGGCCAGGTAGGACATCACTGCCCGCTGCGCATAGCGCGGGTCGCCCTCCAGCTCCCGCAGCACCCGGCGCACCCCGGCGCGGTCTCCCTGCGCCGCGTACAGCACGGCTTCCGAGAACTGGCGTACCCAGTAGTCGCCGCCCGCCACCTCGATGGCGCGCTCGTGATAGCGCGCCGCGGCGGTGAAGTCGCCGGCATCACTCTCGACCATGCCGAGGAGGTCGTACGCCTCGTAGAAGGTGGAGTCAACGCCGATCGCGTGGAGCAGCGACGCGCGTGCAGCGGCACTGTCCCCGCTCGACCAGTAGGACCATGCGATGTCGCTGCGCCACTGGGCCGTCGTCGGCTCGAGCGCGATGAGCTCCTGCGTGGCCGCGATGGCCTCCGCAAACCGTCCGGTTTCCCACAGGGTCCACCCGCGCAGCCCCCGAGCCTCCGTCGACCCCGTGCGCTCCAGGCCACGCTGGAACGCGTCCTCGGCCGCGGCGAAGTTCCAGTCCGCATGCAGCAGGGCCACGCCCCGGGCAAACCAGGGGTCTGCGAGGCGCTCGTCGAGCGCGGCGGCACGGACGCTTGCGCGCTCGATCGCCGCGCGCCCCGAGTCCATGGGCGTGAGCTGGTAGAGAAGGCCGTAGGCGTTGGTCATCGCGAGCGCCGCCCAGGCGGGAGCGAAGGTCGAGTCCAGCGCGATCGACCGCTTCAGGTGCTCCACGCTGCGATAGAAACCGTCCGGGGTCCGCAGCGTCGCCTGCGCTTGGCCCAACAGGTACTCCGCGTAGGCGCGCGGATTGACCGGTCGCGCTGCACCGAGGGCGCGCTCCTGGTCCGGTGTGAGGCGGGCGCGAATACCACGGGCGATCTCGAGGGCGACCTCGCGTTGCAGCGTCACCACGTCTGGTGCCGGCCGGGAAAAGGTCCTGGCCCACAGGTTCTCGCCCGTCCCCGGATCCGTCAGCTCGGCGGCCACCTGGACCACGTCGCCCGCCTGGAGCACGGCACCGGTCACGATCGCATCGACGTCGAGTTCCCGGGCAATTCGATTGGCGGGGAGATCCGTGTTGCGGTACGCGGTGACGGCACGGTAACCGAGCACGCGCACGCCGGCGTCGGTCAGCACACCGATCAGCTCGCGCGTCATCCCGGCGGCGAAGAACGATTGCGCCGAATCCCCGGTCTGGTTGTCCATCGGCAGAACGGCGATCCGCTCGATCGTCGTGGCCCGGCTGGTGCCGCCCAGCGCGCGGCCTCCGAACCAGGCCGCGGCGACCATGACCAGCACGCCGCCGGCTCCCAGTGCCCACCGAGCGGGTGATCGCCGGACGGGTGCGGGCGGCGGGAGCGGGGTCGCCGCCGCGGCGTGAGTCGAGAGAGCCTGGACAAACTGCGCCGCCGGATTGAATCGGTCGGCCGGATTCTTGGCGAGGGTGCGCGCCAGCGTGCCCGCCAGTTCGGCCGATACGGTGGGGCGGAGGTTGGTGACCGGGGCTGCCTCCGTGATCAGGTGCTGGCGGGTGACCGCCTCCGCCGTCGGGCCGGTGAAGGGCGGCTGTCCACCCAGCATCTCGTAGAGCACGCACCCCAGACTGTAGAGGTCGCTGCGCCCATCGACGTTGGGATCGCCCGCCGCCTGCTCGGGGCTCATGTACATCGGCGTCCCGATCGACACGCCGGTCTGCGTGAGTCGCTCCCCTCCCGCGGCGCTCACCGCGCGGGCGATGCCGAAGTCGGCCACGACCGCATGACCGGCCTCGAGCAGGATGTTCTCGGGCTTGATGTCTCGATGGACGACCCCGCGGGCATGGGCGTAGCCCAGGGCGTCGGCCACTTCGCGCGCTATGCTCAGCGCATCGGCAATGGCGAGCTGCTTCTCGCGATACAGCCGATCGCGCAGTGACTCCCCCTCGACGTAGGGCATGACGTAGAACAGGGAGCCGCCGGCCTCCCCCGAGTCGTACAACGGCAGGATGTGCGGGTGTCGCAGAGCGGCCGTCGTCTCGATCTCCCGCAGGAACCGCTCGGCGCCGAGCGCCTCCGCCAGCTCGGGCCGCAGCACCTTGAGGGCGACGTTGCGGTGGTGCTTGACGTCCTCGGCGAGAAAGACGGTGGCCATCCCGCCACGCCCCACCTCGCGCTCGATGCGGTAGCGATCGGCCAGGGCGGCCTTCAGGCGTTCCAGTTGCTCAGCGTGATCGGGCACAGCAAGGCTCCGGCCCTCGAAGTCCCCACAAGATGCCGGTTTGGAACCACGGCGGGAAGCGACGAGTGAGCGGCGCGCGTGAGGGTGGTGTGCCTACCAGAAACGCCGAGTGAGACCGAACGGCTGGTCGCCGCCTGGTGCACCGCGTTTGCCAGCTTCCCGTACGGCGTTTGCGAAGCCTTCGAACGAGCGTCTGCAAGCTTGAAGACGGCATTTTGAAGCTTCAAAATGGCATTTTTGATCTTGCAAACGGCATTTTGAAGGCTCGAACAGCCGTTTCGAAGCTCGAATAAGGCGTCTTGAAGCTTGAAAACGACAAATCGAAGCCTGTAAGCGCCGTTTTGAAGCTTCAAAACGGCGCTTGTGAGCTTGCAAACGGCCGA
>JBFIHA010000070.1:0-6344 GCA_041602035.1 Gemmatimonadales bacterium
CCAAAGCGCCTTCGCTTGGCTACGGCACGACA
The DNA here is from genome assembly GCA_041602035.1 of Gemmatimonadales bacterium. Taxonomy (GTDB): domain Bacteria; phylum Gemmatimonadota; class Gemmatimonadetes; order Gemmatimonadales; family GWC2-71-9; genus JAOTVV01. The sequence goes on from JBFIHA010000070.1 coordinate 33, forward strand.
CAGATCTCGTCGCTTCCTTCGATCTTCGTTCCGTCGAACAGGTTGCCAGTGAGTGTAGCCGTCCCGCTTCCACTCGTGAACGAGCCGTCGACGTCCTCGATCTGCACGACGAGGTCATCCAATCCGTCGTGGTTAACGTCTTCGATGTGCGCTTGCAGCTCGTTGCTCTTACCCCTGGCCTGAACCGCAAGTCCCTCCAGTTGGACTGTCGCTGGATCAACATCCAGCACGTCGAAGTCGGCGCTTCCGAGGATAGCCACTGGGATCACGCCGTGACCATCGTTGTTGAAGCAGTTCGGGTCACTGCCCGGCTTGATGTCGATCTGCACTTCGATGGTCGAGACTGGCTTGCACTTTCCGGCAGCGCCCGCGTCGAAGATCGCCCTGATTTCTGATGCGAGGAGGGCTCTACTATAAACTTCGACTTCGTCGAGGAGGCCGTCCAGAGGTTCAGCGGAAGAACTCAAAGCGATGGTGCCGGTTCCAGAATCAAGCCTCCCGTCCACTGCGAGCTCTCCGACCTTCACGCCATCCATGTACGTTCGAATAACACTGCCGTCGAATGTGCCGGCAACGTGCTGAAAGACCCCGATCTTCAAGACATTGTTGACCCGGAGATGGCGTAGCACTCCGTCAAGGCGTAGGTAGAAGTGAAGCTGGCCCGGACCTCGCTGTCCGTCATACCGTATGACCGCCTTCTCATCAACCAGTGAAACGAAGCGCTCGACTCTTGGCGGCAGTGAGAAGATCTTCACCCACGCGTCGATGGACAGTTGCTGGAGATCGGCCAGCTGGGTTCCGGATGCGTCCGCATAATCGTCGACGCCGTCGAAGCTGAAGGCGCCACCAACCAAGCCCGTCGAGAAGGTCGCCCCATTGAAAAGAGTTCCGCTGCCACCTTCGATTAGGTCAACAGCGCTGCCATCTCCGGGCCACCAGTTCACCAAGCCCGGGGGTGGAGGGACGCAGTCTTGGTCATTCACCACGCCTAACGTGGGAGCGTGAGGTGCACCTAACGGGACGGGCTCCGTGCCGTCCTGACACGCGGTCAGAACAAGGGCAGCCAAGGGAAACAGGGCGACGCGTCTCATGGTGGCCTCCAACTCGACGGCGAGAGTCCGGTCGGCGGTTCGGGGTCTCGTCGTCGGGCGGGCGTCTCGGGCGGTGGGCGCCTGGACGGCGGCGTGGCCAACCTGGCCACCGAGGTAAAGAGAGTTTCCTAGAAGCTTTGCGATAGTCTCCGCTATCACGGCTTCATTGGACATTGAACGGACACGTGGCGCGTTGTTACTAAGTGGGCACGGGAGTGAAGAGACCTTCATACTCTTCTCCCCCAACGGTCGTTGCTGATCTCTCCCCCTCACCCTACCTTCGACTTGGCAATCTCTATTCGCAGTCCTGGAAGGACGGGGCAGTGCACTCGCGCGGTTCGAATGACACCGCCGGCACGCCGCCCCCGGAGCTCTCCGCCCTCCTCGGCGCCCCGGACGCGGCCTCGCGTGAACGCGCGTGGTCGGAGTTCATCGAAAAGCACAGCAAGCTCATCCTCCATACGGTTCGCGCATTCCACCGTGACTACGATGCCGTCATGGACTGCTACGCGTATGCGCTCGAGCGACTCAGGCAGGACGACTTCCGCCGGCTGCGGTCATACGTCGCGGATGGACGCGGCAAGCTCACGACGTGGCTGACCGTTGTGGTGCGGCGGCTCACACTGGACCACCGCCGCGCGCGGTACGGACGGATTCGAGGCAAGACAGCGATAGGTGCCGGCGAAGAAGAAATCCGCACGGCACGAAAGAACCTTGCCGACCTGGTTAGTGAACAACTCCACCCTGAGCAGCTAGCTGACCCCGCCGACGGCACCCCGGAGCGGGAACTTCGGTGCCGTCAGCTGGCTGAGGTGCTGGAGTGTGCCGTCGCCGGCCTCGGCCCACGTGATCGGCTGCTCCTGAGGCTCCGGTTCGACGACGACCTGTCCGCTCGTGAGGTTGCCGAAATCATGCACTTCCCGACGCCATTTCACGTCTACCGCCGAATGAACAGAGTGCTCGAGACCCTTCGGAACGCCCTGGAGCGGAGCGGAGTCGATGGTCCTACGCCGTAGAGTCGATGGCGGTCACAAGCGACGAGGTGTCCGCCTGCTGGCAGGTCGTCAAGAATTCGGACCCGGTCCGTTGTATCCATATTGGGAGCTCAGGGAGCGTGGATTCGACGGTTTTCGATGAGAGGAAAGATGTCCGCTGCTGCTGGAAGAGCTGAGGGTCATCTCGAAGCTCGTATAGTGGCTGCCTACGTTGACGGGACGCTGGATCCGGCCCGCCTCGGTGAGGTGGAGGCACATCTGGCCGAATGCGAGTCCTGCCGCCGGGAAGTAGTGGAGGTTACCCGGATGCTGAGAGGTCGCCCGCCCTGGAAACGGTGGGGGGTGATGGGGACATTGGTCGCCGCTGCGGCCGTGCTACTGCTGATCGCGCAGCCAAACCGCGTGCCGGAACTCCAGGATCCCGTGACCCGCGCGGGGGAAGACACCGTAACCGAGGCGGTCCCGCGGATCACCGCCATCACGCCTGCGGACACCGAGACTGTCTCGAGCGGTTCCATCGCGTTCCGGTGGCGCAGCCCGAGCGCGGAAGCGAGCTACCGCATCACCGTCACTAATGAGATCGGAGACCTGTTGTGGAGTGAGACGACGTCTGATACGACCATCGTCCCACCGCGCGACGTGGTTCTTCAGGCTGGTCGGGTCTACTTCTGGTACGTCGATGCGCTGCTACCCAATGGCGAATCCGCCACAAGCGGCGTGCGGAGACTGAAGGTCGTGCCGTGATGCGCAAGGCCGCGATCACCATCGGATTGGTGCTGACGAGTCTCTTATTCGGGACGGGCTGCCCTCCGGACCAGGATTCACCGACGGCGACGCGCGGTGAGCACAGCGGGAAGCCAAAGTTGGATAGCGCCCTCCCGTCCGCAACGCTCGAGGCGAGGATTCAGAACGGCAGGGACGTGTATCAGCGCGGCGAGTACGACAGTGCTCGCACGATCCTCGAGTCCGCCCTGGGGGAGGCACGCAGGTCCAGCGACTCGGCGACCGAAGCACGCGTGTTGACGGCTCTGGGGCTCACGGCGTATCGGCAAGGAGACTACGGCCAGGCCCGTGCACGGCAGGAGCAGGCCCTCGCCCTCAAGCGTGCAATCGATCTCACCGACGAATTCTGGAAGTCGTATAACGCGTTGGGGCTCATCGCCTGGAACGAGGCGCGGCTATCGGATGCGCTCGCGCTGTACGGCAAGGCCGTGGAACATGCACCCACCGAAGAGGATCCTGGGTCGCTCGCGGCGATCCTGAACAACCAAGGACTGATCCACACCGATCTCGGCAACTTTGCCGCCGCCCACACAGCATTTGAGCGTTCCCGCGCCGTGAGCGCCGCCAGTGGTGAAACCAGGCTCCACGGAATCGCCCTCAACAATCTGGGCATGCTGAGCATCTGGGTCGGCAACCCAGTCGAGGCGGTGTCGTATCTCGACAAGGCCATGCCGCTCTACCGGTCGGTGGACTTCGTGCCCGGTGAGCTGAATGCACTGGGACAGCTCGGCACCGCGTACACGGCATTGGGCGAGATCGGCAGCGCCATTGCCATCCTCGACAGCGCGCTGCAGCTCTCGCGGCAGCGGGGAATGCGCCAAGAAGAGGCAAGTAATCTCGAGGCATTGGCGGAAGCCTACCGCATCGCTGGCGATTTCCAGCGAGCGCTCCACCTCTACGGGGAGGCGGAACGGATCAACGAAGACGTTGGTCTGGTCGACGAGGCCGGTAGCGATCAGCGCAGTCGCGCTGAAATCTACGCGGAACTCGGAGAGTTCGAGGGCGCTCGCCGCTACGCATTGCAGGCAGTTGAGACGCACCGCTCGATCGATGCGCGGTGGGAGGAACTGGCCGACCTCGTGTTGCTGGCGGACGTGGCGCACCAGCTGGGCGATCACGACGCCTCGGCAGAGTACCTCGAAACTGCACGATCGCTGGCCCGGGAGTTCGACGCGCGAACGGCGCGGGTCGATGTCGTTCTCACCGCTGCGCGTATTGCCGATCGTGAGAACGACCACCCCCGTGTGCTGCGTACGCTGACGGCGGCACGGGAGGATTTGTCGCAGGGAGCGTACGACACGGAGTGGGAGGCAGAACATCTGCGAGCCAGAGCTTGGCTCGGCCTTGGCGTATCCGACTCGGCGGTGGCGGCGGGTCGGCGTGCGGTGGAAGCGGTCGAGCGCGTGCGCGCCGGATTCGCCTCCGGGGTTCTTCGGACAGCCTATGCGTCCAGCCGCCTTGACGCCTATTCCGTTCTCGTTCGGGCGCTTCTCCTCGACGGAGACGTCGGTGGAGGGTTGGAAGCCAGCGATGCGGCGCGCGGGCGCGCCCTCCTCGATCACCTCACGGCGGCCGGTCTCGCCGATGACGGGGCCCGTGCCGCGGCGCTCACCCTCGGGGAGGGCGAGGAGATCCTCCGGAGAATCACTGAGCTCAGCGCTCGAATGCAGGAATTCGACGAGTGGTCTGTCGAGGAGCGTGATAGCTCGGTCCTGGCAGACCTACGCGTACGTCTCGCGCAGGCGCGGACGGACTACGAGGCGCTGCGAGTGCGTGCCATCGAGCAGGACCGGGTCGGAGTGGCTCTGCTAGGAGGAGGGCTCGCCACGGCGCGGGAGATACAGGACGCACTTCGGCCCGGCGAAGTCCTGCTGGAGTATTTCGTCACGCCCGATGGGCTCGTGAGCTTCGTCGTGTCCAGAGATCATTTCAGCAGCTTCGAGCACCCGATCTCCGGCGAGAACCTGGCCCGCCGAGTACGGATCGCCCGCAGCCTCATAGCCGATCGTGAGGCCGCTCCTCAGTCGCTACGGGCCGTGCTGAAAGACCTGCACAAGGTCCTGGTCGCTCCGGCATCGGAGGATCTCGCTGCTGCCAATCGGGTGATCGTCGTTCCGCACGGCGTGCTCAACTACCTGCCATTTGCAGCGCTGCTTGACGAAACCACAGGACGTTACGTGGTCGAGGACTACGCACTGCAGCTGGTCCCATCGGCCGGGGTGCTATCGGTTCTGCGCGCCCGCTCGGTTCCTGGCGACTATCCACGTTCCGGCGTCGCCGGTGGAGTAGCGTTTGTGCCGTTCCACCGCAGCCTCCCTGCAACGCGGGACGAAGGCCGGGCGTTCGGACGGACCGTGCCACGAGCACGCCTCGTCGAGGGGGGGAACGCGACGGAGCGGAGATTCCGCGAGGCGTTGGCCCAGCCTCGCCTGGTGCATGTCGCGTCGCACGGTGTCATGAATGCTCGGAACCCCATGTTCTCGCGAATCGAGCTGGCACCGGGACGCGGCGAGAGCGGCCCTAACGACGGCAGGTTCGAAGTACACGAACTGCTGGTTCTGTCGGTCGCGAGTCCGCTCGTGTTCCTGTCTGGCTGCGACACCGGCTTGGGGGTGGCGGGGTCGACCGAGTTTGTGTGGGGCGAGGACTACGCGACCCTCGCACAGGCATTCCTTTATGCAGGTGCGAGGAATGTGATCGCGACGCTCTGGGCTGTTGAAGATCAGGGTGCGGCCGACTTCGCAGGCCAGTTCTACGAAACACTGGCGGCATCGGATCCCGTAGAGGCGCTCGCTGCAGCACAGCGGGCGAGTCTCGCGGATGAGCGATACAGCGCGCCGTACTATTGGGCTGCGTATCAACTCGCCGGTGACGGCCTGATGCCTGAAACGCAAAACTAACGGTCTCGTCCGTTAGATAGTGGTGTCATGAGTTCGTCTCGGGCTGGAGGCAACTCCGCGCCCGTTCAGCACAGCACAGAAGTGTTCAGTGCTCTCCGAAAAGGAGCCGAGCATGCCTACCCCACGTCGATACGCGACTGCCATCTTTGGCATGGCCATTCTGACAGTGCTAGCGGTGCTGGGCGGTTGCGCTGATCGCCCTTCCGAGCCCCAGGTCGACGGCATCCTTCTGGCGCCAGGCGGGGGCGGGAAGCCGCCGAAGGTCGACCAGGCGGATCCACCGAGCGCGCCGCAAGACACCACGCTGGACGTGCGGGTGCTGGGGTCGAACTTCGATGACGGCTCCACGGTGGAGTACACGATCGACGGCGTGCCGCAAGCGCAGGTGCGGACGAATGCAGTCACGTTTGTGAACGAGAGCGAGCTCGTCTCGAATGTCACGATTGACCTTGATGCGCTGGTGGATCTCTACGATGTGGAAGTGATGACGACGCGGGGGAAGAAGGGGATCGGGGCGGACAAGTTCGCGGTCGTGGAGAAGGG
>JBFIHA010000071.1:0-6299 GCA_041602035.1 Gemmatimonadales bacterium
GACCAGTCCCTTGGCGGCAAGCGCGGGCGAGGTAGCGCCTCGTGAACCTAGGCAAGAACCAAGTACCCAACCTCGCCGATTGGCTCAATCTCGCATTGGCCGATGAGACTCCGAAGCCGCTCGACCGTAAAGTGTTCCGACCGAAAACCCTCGGCCGTTTCCAGATACTCGTCGGTTTCTCGCGTCACTGCGTGTCCGAGGCGCGCGTACCACTCCCGGCGCGCCCCGATCGACGTCGCGGAGTAAACGGACAGGAGGCGCCGCCCTGAGGCCGGAGCCAGACGTCGCATCTCTCGAAGGACGGCTGCTTTGTCCGACATGGTGCCCCACGTGTTCGTCATGCAGATGGCAACGTCGAACGACGGCGCGCACGGCACCTGAGTCGCGTCGGCAACGATGAAATAGACGGCACCGGGTATCTTCGCGGCCACCGCGCTCGCGATGTATGCCCGTTGGTAGTCGAGCCCCACCCCCAACGCCAGCCGCGATGCCAGCTCCACCAAGTGGCGCCCCGTTCCGCAACCGAAATCCACCACCCGCTGACCGCTCCGGACGTTACGCCGAAGTCGCTCACGCTCCTCGCGAAGAAACTCGCGAATCGGCGGGGGCTGCGTCGCCGGGTTTAACGCTCGGTTCAGAAGCCCGCCGGCATAGGCGGCGTCGTTCGACACGGTGGGAAGTCTCCTACGCGTGGGTCGTCAACGGGCCGTGAGGCACCACACGAACATACCAAAGGCACCAAGGCCAAGAACCGTCCGGACGGCGTGGAGGCGAGCCCATTTCTGCAACAAGGCCGCCGCCTCCGCGGAGTCCCGGTTCACGTCCGACGCCAACAGTCTCCGGTTCGTGGGCATGATCGCGAGCAACGTGAACGGGACCACGGCTCCAAGCGCCAAACCACCGGCGAGCCACCAGGTCTCGCCACCGGCGAGCCAGGCTCCAACGCCCGCGATCAGCCCGATGATTGCCAGCGGCGCCTGCATCGCGGCCGCGCGGCGATAGCTGGGGCCGAAGACGGTCGCCGCCAGGCGCGGTCCGCACTCCATCCGGGCCGGGTGCTCGGCGAGGTTGATGTAGAGCGCGGCGCCGCCGAAGATGCCGGCCGCGATGGTGGCGAGCGCTTGTAGGATCATGCGCCGTCTTTCTCGGTTGCTCCGTCGTCGGGTCCCGCCTCGTGGCGCCTTAGCGCGCCATGTTCGCTACGGCCAGTTGAAGCGTCAAAAGGCTCGTGGCGTAGCGCTCGTAATTGGCCTCGAAGTAGGTCGCGCTATTCCGGAGACTGACCAGGTAAAGAAGTGCGCCGTCCGAGGCCGCCAGCACGTCCTATCATCTGAACTGTTCAACCGGCCCGATTGCCGGCCGCCGAGGCGTACCGGTGTCACTTGGTGGCACAGCGGGAAGTCTCTGGATGAGCTGTCCAGGCCTCGAAGGCCTCTCCCTTAGCCGGCAGCCGCACCTCCATCGCCCGGCCAGCCGGGAGGTCCGTCCGCCCCGTTGGGCCTAACTCGATGCCCGTGGACAAGTGAACTTCGACCCGGACCGCGCACAGCGTCAATGCGGCCCTGTTCTCGACCCTGCCCGTGAAGGCGTTGGAGACTGGGTCGAAGGCCAAGCGGAGCCTCGCACCCCGGTGCGTCACGTCCCAGACCTCGTCAACGATTGTCCCGGGCCGTTCATTCCAAAGTCCTGAGAAGGTAGCACATATCCTGGCCGGCATCTCGAAACCCCCGGAAAAGGTGAAAACCAGCCTTTTCATACGCCCTGAGGGCACGCTGATTGTCCGCGGCCGTGGCTATGCCGACCAGCAACACCCCTTCGGCTCGGAGCCGATCGAGCAGCAGAGAAAGGGCTTGTGGTCCGATGCCGTGGCCAACGACATCGGGCTCGCCGATGAGGATATCCACGTCGATCAGATCGGCCGGCAAATCGCTCAGTCCGGCGGCGGCGAGCTCCTCGGGCAGTGGGTGTTGCCAACAGAGGTAGCCGACAAGTCGGGCGTCGACGGCGATCAGAGCATGGGTTGTCTGCGAGTGCTGGCGGACGGCTGCCAGGGCGTGGTCCGGGTCGCCCCACCAGCGAGCCACGTGGGGCCGATGGAGCCAAACGCGAAGCTGCGGCAGATGGCGAGACGCGTCGAACGGAAGAAGCTGTACGCATGATCGGCGAGCGAGCATCAACACCCCGCAGTCCGCTGGCGTCCAACAAGTTCGCGCATGAGCTGCCGTCGACGCGCGGAGCAAGCCGGAGCCCGTCCGTGGACCGGAAGCCGCCGAGTGACCATATGAACGAGTTCCGTTAGAGCGCACGCGCCGGGCAGCTTCATGCGCGTGTGAGGCCGCGGATCTCCGTCACATCTGTGTCCCCCGCGCCAGCGCGGTGGCCAGAAAGACGATCGCCAGGACAAGGGCAAGCTGCAGATAGCTGAGTCGCGCAAACATCTGCGCCCGCCCTGTATCCACCGGGGTCCCCTGCCGGCGAGATCGGCGCCACTTGATGAGGCCAACCATTGGCCAGATCTCCAACAGCACGATGAGGACGAACAGTCCAAGCTTGGCATGGAACAACGGCTGGCCGAGGTAGTAGGCCGTACCTTTCTCCAGGCCACCGAACGCGCGCCAGACCCCTGTGCCCACCCACAAGAGGGCCGCCACGGCCCAGAGGTTGTCGGCAAAGAAGACGGCGGGCAAATCCTTGGGTTCTCGAGCGGCCCTGAGCGCGCGCGCCCGTGCCAGAACCGCGGCGGCGCCGACCGCGAGGGCCACGAGATGAACTGAGGCGACGAGCCAACGAAGGGTCATGCTTCAAGTACACTCCGTTCCAGCAGGTTGGACCGCCGTGAAGAAGGAACCGCCGCCTCATGGATCCGCGCACGAGTTGCCAGCGAGCGGTGTGCTCGGCAAACCGGAGCGCGTGCGTGGCGGCGAGGGAGCCAGGCGGCCAACTCAGTGACTTGCTCTCGTACGGCCGCGTCCGGCAGCTTCAGGCGCTTGTTAGACGGCCGATGAGATATGTCGCCAGGAAGATCAAGGCGAACGGAAGCCACGTGCCGGGGACGCTGCGGAACATGGCGAGGTCGCGCTGAATCAGCAACGCGACGACGAAGAAATCCAGAATAATGACGACCACCACAGATCCCGCCGCGGCCGCGAGCGGGTCCACGTAGCCGAAGAAGGTGAAGTAGAGAGCTGCAAGAAGACCGAAGATGACAGGCGCCGCGACGGCGTGAATGACGAGGGCGCGCTCGAGGGACGTCTTTGCGAGCCCGATGCCCATGGTGGCTCCGCAGAGCGCCCAGCCGACGATGGCATGAGCAAGCGTGATCGCGACTTGGTCAACAGGCATCACGGTGCATGCGGTGAACTCGGCCGTCTGACGAACTTGTGGGTCTGGTGGCGGCAATCTCGGGTGAGGCGGCACGCGCGTAGTCCTCGCAGGATGACCGCTTGCCATGAGCAGACCAATCAGCCACCAATATCATCTTGTCGGCCTGCGCATGCTAGAAGGCCGGGCTCCGACGTTCGAACCATGCCTTTCGTGGGAGCGCAGCAGGTTGGTGTGGGTTTCGATCCGTGCCACGGTCGCCAGTTTCATGTCAACTGAAGGAGGAGGAGGGCAGGGCGACCCGACCAGGGGGGCCCCGGCGCGCCGATAAGGTCCGAGTGACTGGCATGGGCCGGTAGGAGACTTCAACGAATCCGAGCTGATCTCGCCCTGCCCGCCCAACGGTCTGCGCTTGAGCTGCACGCCCTCAAACTGGCGCCCGCGGAAGTCTATGTTCCGCGGTGCCCCTCGGCCCCCACCGGACCGAGTGGGAGCCTGGCGAGCGAGGGAGCTACGACGGCATCTACCTACTTTGCCACGGCAACAAACAGGGCGCCTGTCAATCGGCCATCTTCACTGGTGAGCGGGGCATAGTTGGCGTCGTATTGTCGGCCAAATATGGTGGCATCGCCAGTGTAGGAGCGTTGTTGGATTAGGGCCTTAAACGCTGGAGTGTCATGATCGAGCTTTGTATTGACGGCGGGCTTTCCCGCTTCTGTGAGTAATGTGGTTTTGATCCGAACGAAATCTTGGCCATCGTACGTGAAAATAGTGGCTTCGATCTTGGTGTGTGTCTGGGCCGCGACCCAAGAACTGCTGCCCGCTTCGACGAGAGCAATCAATACGCCTGAAACAGCCAACAGAAGAGCTAAAGCGATCCCCTTGCTAACCCGGGCGGATATCCATGGATGTAACCGCATAGACTACCTCCCTCTGTTTGAAGGACGGTTTCTTGGTGGTTGCGAGAGGCTGTGGATGCATGTTGGCCCAACGTCTCTACGCTTCAGTTGCGGGCGACACGCCACGAGGCGGGCAGCGGCCGCAGGCTGCTATGATCGACCTGAACGTGCACCATCGCTGGCTGGCGCACAACGCATTGGTTTCGTTACCTAACGAACGCGCCCGTCAGGTGCATTGGCGTGTTCGACGGCTGCCTCCGAGCTGGGCCGCTGCGACCTCTGCCACCTACTGACCAGCAAGTCGACCATCACTCCGTGTGCCAGAAACAGGGCCAGGAAGACGACGGCGCTCAGGATGATGAACGCTGGGGGTGCGACAATCCGCCCGCCAAATCCCAGCACCGCCCCGACGACCAGGGCAGCCAAGCCCAGAACGACGGCGCCAAATACGGGGCCAGCGGCCCAGTGCCGGCGGGCGCGCAGACCGTCGAACACAAGGAGCACAGGTCCGGTGACGGTCCCCCAGGCGGCCCCCGCGCCGAGCACCTGGAGCGTACCGAGCCACGTGAACCGCGGTGGCGCCGGCTCGGTGTACGCGACTGCGCGCATGGCCAGGCGACCGCCGACCCCCAACACGAGAGTGCCCGCCACGAGCCCGGCGAGCGCGGCGATCGCTACGCGGTGTCCCCGTCCCATCGTTAACTCGTCAGCAAGAGCTCACGCAGCCGTCCAACGGGTTCGCGCATAAGCTGCCGGCGACTCGCCCGCTCGGCAAGCCGGGGCAGCTGGGTAGCTAGGAACCTGCCAGGCGGCTGACTGAATGCCTTCCCCTAACACGAACGCGCCGGCCAGCTTCATGCGCTGTAGCCGGCAACATGTCCACGGAGCCGTTAGCCGAACATTGTTGCAGTGATCTCGTAGAGGATGCTATCTCGGCCGCTTGCATCCGGCCTCGACCCGACACGAACGCCCCCAATCTTCTCAACCGCACGTTGGGAACGACGATTGTGTTGGTCAACGAGAAAGACCACGCGTTCGACGAACCTAAACGCATGCTGGAGCATGAGTCGCTTCATCTCGCCGTTGTAGTCCCCGCCCCAGTGGGACCGCGCCAAGAACGTCCAGCCGACTTCGACCTCGCTCCTCTCCCTGTTGTAAGCGTGGAACCGCGAGGAACCAATCATCCGGCCATCCCTTGTGTCGATGGCGATCAACGTGCCACCAGACTCCAACGCGTCGCGGAAGAAGGTCTGGAAGTGCTCCTCCTGGTAGCGATCCTTGGCCGGATGTTGCTCCCAAATGAGTGGATCCGCAGCCAGGGCGAAGAGATCATCGAAGTCCTCGGGTCGAAGCGGCCTGAGTTCGAGAAGCTCCCCTTTCAGAAAGGGCTGGGAATCGAATGGCATGCTTGGGGCGTTCTGCACCCTGAACGTGCGCCTGTTGTCCCGGAGTTGCGGCCTAACGCCCGTGCGGTTCAGCGACGGGCCGCGCAGCGGACCGTCCGCTGCGAGCGCTTGTCATACGGCGCCTCGATTACCTCGAAGAGACCGAATCTGTCGATAGCCGGCACGGCCTACCCTGCCTCGCGGCGCCCCTTCATGTCAGTGTATGCAGCGTCGACTAGCTTGATTAGCGCCGTAGCGTCGACGTCGCTTTCGGGCCTGAGCTTCACATGGCGCATGTACTTGCCGGTGCCTTCCAGCAGCTGCGCCGGATCTGCAAGCTCGGCACCACGGAAAAACCCCACGTTGACGTGGGCTGTGAACGCGTTGACGTAGGCGAATGCCGCGTCCGCTACGCATGCGGTCGGATGACCGTCATGCAATAGTTCTCGAACATCGTCTCCACGCTCGCGCATGACGTCAAACCAATGCCGCGCGATAGCCCCCAGCTCACCCGAACGCTCCTTCATCCAGGCATCGACGGCTGGATCCCGCTTGACCGAACTGGAGAACCGAAGGATCTGATTCATGGCTATTACGCTCAGAAGCGGCGTCACAACGCGGGGTCCTAACCTCGCCGTCGCCAGCGCCGTATGAGGTCCTGCCGTTCAACTGCCGGCGCAGCCGGTCAGCTGCA
>JBFIHA010000072.1:0-5787 GCA_041602035.1 Gemmatimonadales bacterium
CGGACCGTAGTGGCCGTAGTCGGCCGGCCACCAGTCCTGCGACGTGGTCAACACCTCGACGATGTCCCGCTTCACGGCATCCAGGTCGAGTGTCTTGAATTCCTCGGCATAGTTGAAGTCCTCGCCCATGGGATCGGCTTGGGGAGGGTGCTGGTGGAGAATCTTGAGGTTCAGCTGATTCGGCCACCACTGTTCGGTAGCCGAGGTCCCAATCGTCGTGTTCGCGCCCGAGAACGGGCACTGGCTCGTGCCATCTGACACTCGGTCCTCCTGATGTTTGATGCTCATGGTTCGCTGCGGTGTTTCTTCTCGAGGTGGTGTTCTGTTGGTGTCGCTTCAGCTCCCGGCCGGAGGCGGAGGTTCCGCCAGACACTCGGGGCAGCGGCCCCAGAAGATCACTTCGGCTTCGTCGATCTCGTAGCCCGAATCGTCAGCCGCGGTCAGGCACGGCACGGCACCGACCGCGCAGTCGACGTCGACCATCCGGCCGCAGCTGCGGCAGATGAGATGGTGGTGGTTGTCGCCCACGCGGTCCTCATAGCGGGCCGGCGATCCAGCGGGCTGGATGCGTCGAACGAGGCCCTTGTCTGCCAGGATCCCGAGGGCGTCGTATACCGCTTGGCGGGAGATGGTACCGATCTGGGCTCGCACGGTCTCGGCGACGTCGTCGGCGGTGCCGTGCGGTCGATCGGACACCGCCCGCAGGACGGCCAGACGCTGGGCCGTGACCTGGAGACCGTGTTGGCGAAGAAGGACGGCTGGATCGTCAGGGGTCACCATGGTACGGCGTTATACTGCGCCCAATACTGGATGCTGTCAAGATGTTGTCTGAGTCAGTTCTTTCGAGAGTGGAAGATACCTTGGAGGCCGCGACAGACTCCGTCGCTTGCTCGCGATGCTGTCCTCTCCGCGGAGCCGAATGGCCGGATGTACCCCACTTCGCCTCCAATGACTGTCATGATCGGTTCGATCTTCCAGATGTCCATCGGCAGGGATGGTCAGGTAGTCCACGGGTCTTCCTACTTGATGTGGCCTCCAGGAGGATCTGGCGTGTCGCGGGTGATGCCGGCGAGCTCCAGAGCTTTGCTGTTCGCGCTGCGCCATGTGTGATCTGTTTCAGCTTACGAAGTCAGTCCGGCCGGATTTGGTTCGCGTAGGGCCGCGAGTCAGTGGTGAGGGCGGCGACCCGAGGCCGGCGGACCCAGGAACACCTCGATCAGAAGGAAGCGCCGCTCGCGCGCCCTATCCACTGCCCGTACCTGCTGCCAGCCGGTCGCTGCTGACACTCCTTGCGAGGGGTCGGCTGGCGAGCTAGATATGGGGCGAGTACTTCCCCACGTAGTCCATCTTCACGACATGACGATCGCGCCCTGCGCTCCACGCGAGCTGTTTTGCTGGCAGATATGGAGTGCGTCCGGGAATTGGTGATTGGCGCTCGACAGGCGGCGGCGATCCCCCGTTCGTACCGCGGCGAGTGTGACCGTATTGAAAGTGCTTGACGCTGTCTTGATGAAGGCACGATAGCCTTTGCCGAAGCTGCAGCGCCGGTGACTTTGCCGGCCCGCCGCCCGACTGACGCCCCACAGGACGCCCGCCCGACGACGAGACCTCCGAGCCACCGGTCGAAAGCGGTACGTCATCGTCTCACTCGGAGGTGTCCTATGCGAAGCCCTTCCCCCTTCCCCTCTCGTGCGTCCGGCGACGCCGGGCGGCGCCTCTTGCTCGCGGCTGCAATAGCAGTGGCCGCGTGTCAGGATGCCGAGATCCCTCTCGCCCCTGCGCTCGACGAACCGCAATTCAGCCATTCACCGGGCCATGGGCTCAAGGGCACCATCGCGTTTCACAGCTCCCGCGCCGGCAGCTTCGACATCTTCGTCATGAACGCGGATGGGAGCGGCGTGACCCAATTGACCAACACACCCGACCATGATATAGGTCCCATTTGGTCACCCAACGGCAAGCAGCTCGCGTTCGGCAGGTTTGATGCCTCATGGTTTGGCGGCGTCAAGGTCATGGTCATGAATGCGGACGGGAGCGCATTGACCGAGCTCATCGACAATGGCTTCCCGAGCGCCTGGTCGCCCGACGGGAAGCGAATCGCATTCGCCAGCAACCTCGGTCTCGGCGACGAGATATTCATCATGAGCCTGGACGGCACTGGAGTCATCCAGCTCACGCACAACGAGGTTCGCGATTTCCCGAGCGCGTGGTCGCCCGACGGCAAGCAGATCCTGTTCCAGAGCGACCGCGACGGCAACACCGAGCTCTACGTCATGAACGTGGACGGGACCGGTGTCACCCGGCTCACCGACGACCCCGCCAGCGACGAGGGCGACCGCGCGGGCTGGTCGCCCAACGGCAAGCAGATCGTGTTCAGCAGCAGGCGCGACGGAGGTGACCTCGATCTGTTCGTGATGAATGCGGACGGCCGTGGCGTCAGGCAGCTCACGTTCAACGACGACATCGAGGATGACGACCCCGTCTGGTCACCGAACGGCGCGCAGATCGCGTTCCACAGCACCCGCGACGGCGACGAAGAGATCTTCGTGATGAATGCAGACGGGAGTGGGGTGACCCAGTTGACGTTCAACGAGGGCATCTTTGACGCGGTGCCCGCGTGGAGTGCCCGGCCCCTTGCGCGTACGATCTGCGCTCCGACCACGTCTGGTTTGGTCAGCTGGTGGTCGGGCGATGGGAGTGCCCGTGACATCGTCGGCGGGAATCATGGACAGCTCTTCTTCGACGCGACGTTTGCGCCTGCCAAGGTCCGCAAGGGATTCAGCTTTGATGGGGTGGGCGACGTCGTATTCGCACCCGGAGCGCGCATCGACGGGTTACAGCAGCTGACCATCGATGCGTGGGTGAAGCACCATTCACTGCCACCTGGCAAGATCGAGCGCTATGTCACGCTCATTGGCGAGAAAGCAGTCCTCCGTCATGACGGAGAAGCCGGCCCCGCGCAGCTCCATTTCTACATGAGTTTTGGCGGTGCCCTTTACCACATCCGCGTCAATGACGCCTTGCGAGTCGGCGTCTTCCATCATGTGGCCGGAACCTACGACGGCTCAGATATGCGCTTATACCTGGATGGCGTGGAGGTTGGCAGTCTGACAATTGCCGGGCAAGTCGATTTCGGAGGCGGCGTCGAATTCAGCTCCGAGAGCGAGACACTACACGGTTTGCTCGACGAGATCGAGATTTTCGACCGCGCGCTGGATGCTTCGGAGATTCGCGCACGGTTCGAGAGGTGTGGAGCAAACAAGTGTCGGGACGCACGGTAGTGGAAGCGTCCACTCGAGTGACGGGCCGACCAAGCGTGGGGTCGGACAACAAGGGGCCGGTGAAAGCCGGCCCCGTTTCCGAGAAGGGACGGGTGGGGCAACCGCCGGCGCCCGCAGTCGTTGGCCGAAGGAAGGACAGACCGCGGTAACTCCTTACCAGGTCGGTCTTTGGTGAGTCGGGACGGCGGGATTTGAACCCGCGACCCCCTGAACCCCATTCAGGTGCGCTACCGGACTGCGCTACGTCCCGAGGAACGTAATCTACCACAGAAGCTCGAGGGTCGCGGAGCGATCCCCCTGATCCGATGCCGGAGCGAAGCGACGGCGAGGACGGGCACCAGCGCGAGGCGGCTCGCCGCGCGAGCGGTCTGAGCCGTGCGTGCTCAACCCCATTCAGGTGCGCTACCGGACTGCGCTACGTCCCGAGGAACGTAATCTACCACAGAAGCTCGAGGGTCGCCCGCCGATCCCTCAACCCCATTTAGGTGCGCTGCCGGACTTGGGGTGTCCATCTCGTATAAGGCATGGCTTACCAACGCTCCAATCATCGAACGCGTGCGCGGTGCGACTGTTTCTGACGCAACGCGTCTAGCCCGGCCAGTCGAAGATCCGGGCCAGCTCGATTTCGCCTACCGACTGCCCACCTACCCGGACCGCCACACGCTGTTTTGCCTCGAACTGCGCTAGTCGTGCATCCAGCAGGTCCAGGAAATCCGAGCGGTACGCGGCGTCCACCTTATTGAATCAGTCCACGATCTCGCCAGCCACCTGGTGGCCGAGCCTGTTGTAGAACTCCTCGGAGAATTTGGCGGTGACCGGCATCCGTATTCCTCGCTTGGCGCCGGCACCACTCTCATGATACGCTCGGCGAGGCTGTAGTCGAAAGACCGCAGGAAGGAACGAATCGCCCCTGTTTGCCAGGCCATCGCGCCCCGTCTACCTTGGTGAGAACACTACATGGCCTCTCTTCGTGTCTGATCTCCGCACCCGCCTCCAGGGCGCCCTGGGCGACGCCTACCGAATCGAGCAGGAACTGGGCGGTGGCGGCATGAGCCGCGTGTTTCTCGCCGAAGACCAAGCCCTCGGCCGCCGCGTCGTCGTCAAGGTGCTGCCCCCGGAGATGGGTGCTGGCGTCAACGTGGATCGGTTCCGCCGCGAGATCCAGCTCGCCGCGAAACTGCAGCACCCCCACATCGTGCCCCTGTTGAGTGCCGGCTCCGAGGGCGACCTCCTCTATTACATGATGCCCTTCATTGCGGGAGAGTCGTTGCGGGCCAAACTGGCGCGCGAGGGCGAGCTACCGGTGACCGAGACGGTGCGCATCCTGAGAGAAGTCCTCGATGCCCTCGCCTATGCGCATCGGCATGGGGTGGTGCATCGCGACATCAAGCCGGACAACGTGCTGCTGAGCGAGAACCACGCGGTGGTGACGGACTTCGGCGTGGCGAAAGCGGTGAGCGCGTCCACCGGCGACTCAGCGATCACGTCGCTCGGTGTGGCACTCGGGACGCCGGCCTACATGGCGCCGGAGCAAGCGGCGGCGGATCCGCACGTCGATCACCGCGCCGATGTCTACGCCGTGGGCGCCATGGCGTACGAGATGCTCACCGGACGCCCCCCGTTCACCGGACCGAGCCCCCAGGCCGTGCTGTCCGCCCAGATCACCGAAGCGCCGCAGTCCGTGCGGACCCATCGCGCCGCCGTCCCACCGGCGTTGAGCGATATCGTCATGCGCTGTCTGGCGAAGAAGGCGGCCGACCGCTGGCAGCGGGCGGACGAGCTGATCCCCCATCTGGACGCGCTGCTCACCCCCACGGGCGGCATGACCCCGGTGGAGACGGAACCGGTCTCGTCCGGGACCCGGGCGGCGATCCGGCGAGGACATCCGGTTCGGGTGGCGGCCCTGTTCGGTCTGGCGTCGGTGGGTGCCCTGGCCATCGTGTACGCGCTAGTGCAGCAGCTGGGGCTGCCCAATTGGGTGATGGTGGGTGCCGTGATGCTCCTGGCCATCGGACTCCCCATCATGCTGCTCACCGGGCACCACGAGCGGCAGCGCGCGCGCGCCAAGCTCGAAGACGAGGCACTCACACCGGCGGGCGGGTTGCGACGCCACTTCACGTGGCGCAAGGCGATCCTGGGCGGAGGCCTCGCCTTCGCTGGCCTCGGCATCGTCACGGCCGGGTACATGGCGATGCGGCTCCTCGGCATCGGCCCCGTCGGCACGCTTGTGGCGTCGGGTGTGCTGGATGCCCGCGACCGCATTCTCCTGGCGGACTTCGAGAACCGAACGGCGGATTCCACGTTGGGACCGTCCGTCACCGAGGCGTTTCGCGTGGATCTCGGGCAATCGCGGGTGATCAAGCTGGTGGACGCGTCGCAGCTCGGGGAAACCCTCCGTCGGATGGAGCGGGACGACGGCGCACCCATCGATTTGGCGTTGGCTCGGGAGATCGCCGAGCGGGAGGGGATCAAGGCGATCGTGACCGGCGAGATCGGGCCGGTGGGC
>JBFIHA010000073.1:0-5591 GCA_041602035.1 Gemmatimonadales bacterium
CACCGAGGGTGAGCGCGGACAAAGTGCGAATCATCTCAGTCCCCAGAATCGAAGGTCTTCATCAAATTGAGCGCGTTCAGCACGCGGACAAAGTTGCGCGGGCTGCGCGAGCCACGCAACGGCACGTCTCCTAGGCGGGGCAGGGCGAGAAGATGCGTGTCCCCGGATAGTAGGCGGACCAGGAGAACCAGAGGATCGTCGAGGCGTCAGTCACCGGCGCCAGCCGTTCGCCGTGAAGCGACCCCGCGACTGGAACCGCCGCGAGATGGAGAGGGACTCCCGACGAGCTCGTGGATGATCTGCACCAGCGCTGAAGCCCGAGCATGGATCTCCGCCTCCGTCGAGATCTCTCGCATCTCAGTCTCCACGGGTTGCAGTTGGAACGATCGGCGAGCGCGGGTGAAGGCCAGGAAGCACGTGCATCACCCGTGGAACATGTGCCGCAGCCGCGCCGGGCGGGAGCTGACACCCATGGACGAGCAGGCGCGTTTGCCGAGCCCGTATGCAACCTGCGGAGTCGTTGGGTGATCAGGGTAGGGTGACGACCTGCTTCGCTACTCTTGCCCCATCCGACCCCGAGCCGCTGCGAGCCGGCCGCTCAGGGCAGCCCGGAAGTGCCACGAAGACCTCGATCAATGGAACAGGCCCGGCCGGACCAGCCTGACGGGTGTCAGCAGCTTCCTGCGAGCACCAGGTACCCGCTTCAAGGCGGGCTCAAGCCTTTCACACATTCTTCACGTTCCTCTGCCTCCCGACCGTTAGGGTTCAGGTCTGGGAGGGCGTCTCCATGGCCGACCACCTCGACACGCTCAAGGCGGTCCTTGCCGCACGCTACGCCATCGAGCGGGAGATCGGCCGCGGCGGCATGGCGTGTGTCTATCTCGCTCGAGACCTGAAGCACCGCCGGCGCGTGGCCATCAAAGTCCTGCACCCTGCAGTCGCATCAGCTCTCGGACCCGATCGGTTCCTCCGTGAGATCGAGATCGCTGCGGGACTCAGTCACCCGCACATCCTCCCCGTCTTCGACTCGGGGCAAGCGGCCGACTTGCTGTACTACGTCATGCCCTACGTAGAGGGGGAATCGCTGCGCGAACGTCTGGAACGGCGGCGCCCCTTCGCGGTTCGTGAAGCCGTACGAATCCTGTGCGAAATCCTCGAGGCCCTGTCGAAGGCGCACGCCGCGGGCGTCGTGCACCGCGACATCAAACCCGGAAACGTGATGCTCTCCGACGGGCATGCACTGGTCATGGACTTCGGCGTGGCGAAGGCATCCAGCGGCGTGTCCGGAGGAGATGGCCTGACCGGGACGGGCATCGCGCTGGGGACGCCGACCTACATGTCGCCGGAGCAGGCGGCCGGCGATCCGCATGTGGACCACCGCAGCGACATCTACTCGGTCGGCGTCGTCGCATACGAGTTGTTGACCGGCCACGTGCCGTTTCAGGACGTCTCCGCGCACCGGATCGCGGCCGCGCATCTGACCCAAGAGCCACGGCCACTGTCGCACGTTCGCCCCGACGTGCCCCCGGTGTTGGCCACGGCGATCATGAAGTGCCTGAACAAGGATCCGGACGACCGCTGGCAGACGGCCGCCGAGCTGTTGAACACCATCTACCCGCTCTCCATCTCGGATGCGCACGCCACCACGCTTCCGGCGACTCGTCGGTCAATCGTGTTCCTGGCACGGCATTGGCCGAAGCTCGCGGCCGTTTTGGTGCTCCTCCTCCTCGTGACGCTGGGTGAGCGCTGGCGGCGATCGCGTGCCGCACCAATCACCAGCACCGCGGATCCCCAGGTGGTTGCCGTACTGCCGTTTCGGGTCTCCGGTGCGGATCCGCGCCTGTGGTATCTGCGGGAAGGGATGGTGGACCTCCTCTGGGCGAGGTTGACAGGCGAGGGGGGACCGCGGGCCGCGGACCCGACGGCCGTGCTGCAAACCTTCGATCGGTTGGCCGCCTCCCCCAGCAGCGACTTGAGTGAGCCGCACGTGATCCTACTCGGTCAGCGGGTGGGGGCGGGTCAGGTCTTGTCGGGCGCGATCGTCGGCACGCCGGATCGCCTGGTTATCTCGGCTACTGTGACACCGGTCGTGGACCAGGTAGCCCGCGCGCAGGCCAGCGTCGAGGGACCATCCGACAGCCTGGTCTCGATGGTCGACCGACTGGCCGGTCAGCTCTTAGCACGCGGCGCGGGCTTCGGCGAGGGTCGGGCCTTCGCACTCGCCGCACATCCGTTGAGCGCGGTGCAAGACTACCTTGCGGGTCGGGCCCGGCGGCGTCTGGGTCACTACGAGCAGGCCGTCGAGCACTTTCAGAGTGCACTGACGCAGGATTCGACCTTCACGTTGGCGGCCCTCGAGATCTTACTAATTGCGGGGTGGGTGGTCGTCCCGAACGCGTGGGAGATCCGAGACCAAGTCTGGCAGCACCGGGACCAGTTGAGCGAACGGGACCGCTTGCTGCTCGAGGTCCGTGGGCTGTTGCCGGGCGTCCCAAGAACGGTGGCCGAGCGACTCGCGCTCGCCGAACGCGCGGTGAGCGTCATGCCGAGCGATCCCGAGCTCTGGGAGATCGTCGCCGACCTCTACTTTCACCGGGGTGAGTACCTCGGCATCTCCGATGCGTGGCAACGGGCTGACGCGGGGTTTCGCCGAGCATTGGCGATCGACTCTAGTCGCGCCGGACCACTGCAGCACGTCATTCAAATGCTCGCTGTCGCGGGTGACACGACGGAGCTCCCCACGCTTGCGACCCGGTACTTCCAGCAAGATTCGACGAGCGAGTTGAGCCTGTTCTTGCAGTGGCTGGTGGCGGTCGTGCGGGGAGACTCGGTCCGGCGTCGGCACGTGCGCGAGATCTTCGACAGCACCGCGTACCTCGGCATCCAGGTCGCTGACCTGGGAGAGTCACACGGACTGGGGCTCGACGACGTCGACGAGGCGCTTGCCGCCAGCCGGCGCCGCGCCGCCACCGACAATCAGCGATTGTATACCAACCTCAAGTCGTCGTTCCGAGCGCTCAACAAGGGGCACCCCAGCGAGGCCGAAGTGTTCCTGCATGCCGTCGACTCCAAGGGCACCCGGATGATGGCTGCCCTGTTCTGGGACGGAGATACCGCGGCAGCCCAACGAGTGGCGCACGAGGTCGAGGCACTCGCCCGCGAGCCTCTGCCGGACGACCGAGCCACGCGAAGCCTGCACGGGCGGGCGATCTGCCTCGCCGGGTTGTGGCAGCTTGCACACGACGACACCACGCGGGCCGTCGAGCATCTCGATCGTTTGAAACGCGAGAGTCCGGCGGGTGACACGACGGCGCTGGCCGCAGCGAAACGCACGTGCGCCGTGCTGCTCGACGCTTCACTCGCATCGGATCGGAACGAAGATCGAGCCCTGGCGCTCATCGAACGGCTCGATTCGCTGGCTCGCCGGGGCCCAGTGTTCTGGGAGGTGATTCCGCTCAATCTGATCATCGCACGGCTCTTCGAGCGCCACGGCGAATACGCGCGCGCGTTGGCGGCTGCTCGCCGCCGGCCGTACTGGTACGGCACCTTCAGTGGCAACGCGTTTCTCACCGCCTTCCTCGAGACGGAAGGGCGGGTTGCCGCACTGGTGGGCGATACCGCTGCAGCCGTCGACGCCTACCAGTTGTACCTCTCGCTCCGATCCGATCCAGAGCCCCACTTGGCTGACAAGCGAAAGGCGATCGGCGCGGATCTGGCTCGGTTCGTGGGAGAACCGTGACGGCGGGTGCCTAGGGTCCCTCAGTTGGTCGCGCTACCGTTGACCACGGCCGAGACGCTGGGGAGAGCATCCGCGCGACACCGAAAAGAAGAATAGGAGGTTCACCGCATGGCATTCACGAAGCTGATCAGTGAAGAGGAGGCGCCAGGTCGGGTCAAGGAGATCTACGCAGACGTTCGGAACACACTCGGCATCGACTTCGTCCCCAACATGTACCGAGTCATGGCGGTGAAGCCCGACTACCTCGAGGCCAACTGGCGCAAAGTGAAGTCGGTGATGACTGAGCCCGGTAAGCTCGACCGCCTCACAAGGGAGATCATCGCCGTGGCCGTATCGGCGGTGAGTGGGTGTTCCTACTGAATACAAGTCCACACTTCCGCGGTGCGGAAGTTGGGTTTGGACGACGAAGCCATCGTGGAGCTCATGTCGGTGGTCGACCTCTTTGCAGGCCTCAACAAGCTGCTGGACGGCCTGCAGGTCGAGATCGACGAGAAACCGTGGTATGGCTGAGGGTGAGATTGGGAATGCCGTGTGCATTCCTCGGATATCCACCGCACGGTCCGCGCCGAAAGGCCTGAAGAAGATGTGGTCACCGGGCTCGCTCGATGGCGTCCATGCAGTTGCGGAGTCGATCGCGGCCAAGGGTTACAACAACCTTTATCGCGCCAGCTGCTATTTCGCGGATCCTGCGAGATACCGGTCATTCTGCGCCCTCTATGCCGTCATGCGGGTCGTGGACGATCGTATTGATGAACTCGTCGTTCGACGACACCTGACCGAAGCGGAGCGGCGCAGGGAAACAGAGGTGTTGGAGGGTTGGCGTTGTGCGGTGAAAGACTGCCTGAGGGAACGCGAGCCCCGGCTTATCGACGTGACCCGCACCGAGCATCCGGACGCAACGCCAATGCTCGATACCTTCGCCGCAGCCGTGCGCACCTTCCCCACTCCCGCGCACCTGTGGGACCGGTTCTTCGCGGCCATGCGACGCGATCTCGAGCAACGGCGATTTGCGACGTATGGAGAGTTCGTCGACTACGCCGGGGGCGCCGCCGTCTCACCAGCGACTATCTATCTGTACTTGATTGCGGCCGAGCGCGACGACGGATCCGGCGCTTACCGATCGCCCCCCGACTTCGGGTTGATTCGTTGCGGACGGGAGCTCGGGCTCTTCGCGTACCTCGGTCACATCCTGCGCGATCTCGCGGATGATCTCGGCGCCGGAGAACAGGGATTGCTGTATCTAGCTCTCGATGACATGGCCGCGCACGGCGTGGCGGAAGAGGGTCTGCGTGCCGACCTCGCGGCCCAGAAAGCCGGGCCCCGACTCCGGGCCCTCACGCGAGACCTGTCGGATCGGGCGCGCGTGCTGGTGAGACGCGGGCGTTCTCGCCTGAGGGCTCTCGAGAACCGGCTCAGTGTTGACCGTGCGTTCATCCTCGAGCTCATCATCCGCACGTACGAGGCGGTGCTGCACAAGATTGCGCAGCATTCCTTCGATACGATGTCGGCACGTCACCGCCTCACGGAACGGGAGAAGCAGGCCATCGTGAAGAGCGTTGCCCGAGAATCCCGGCCTCGAGGATTGTTACCTGACTGCTGAAGCGGGACCATACGGCCGCTTGTGGGTCCATTCGCTAGGAGGCCGAAGGGCCATTTACCCAGTCTACGATCCACGAATGAGGAGCGGCCTCACCCCAGACGAGAAGTTACACGGATAAGTGGATTTGGCCGGTACGACCGAGTGGGTCAGGGCGAGAAGATGCGAGTGCTGGGGTAATAGACCGACCAGGAGAACCAGAACAGCGTCCACGCGTCGGTGACGGGCGAAAGCCGCTCGCCCTCGAGCGGCCCC
>JBFIHA010000074.1:0-5439 GCA_041602035.1 Gemmatimonadales bacterium
CGCGCATCATGCCCTGGACGACGCGCGCACGCTGGCGGCGGTGTTCGGCGAGCTGGCCCGCCTCAAGGCGGTGCGCACCCGCAAGACGACGCTCGTGAACCTGCTGGACTGGTTGGGCGCGGGGCTCGCGCTCGAGCCGCACGATGCCGACACCGAAGGCAGCACCGAGCGCGATCTGCTGCGCCGGGAGACCAGGATCTTCGCGCTCGGTCGTTACAGCAGCGTGCTGGAGCAGTACGAGACCGAGCGCGCGCTGCTCGGGGACGAGGCGGTGCCGACCGTCGATCAGTTGATCGCCAAGCTGGGGGGCCGGTCCCTCATGGAGCGGCTCCGCACTGAGCGCACGGCGGATCAGCGCTACCCCGAAGCGGTCACCCGGCTGCGCGCGATCGTGGCCGGCTCACGGGCCGACACGCTGGAGGAGACCATCGACCGGTTTCTGGAGCGGCTCACGCTCACCAGCTCCGAGGGCGTGGACGTGGATCGCCATCGCGTCAATCTGCTGACGCTGCACTCCACCAAGGGGCTGGAGTTTCCGTGCGTGTACGTCGTTGGGGTCGAGGATTATCAGATCCCGGGATACTACCAGACGGTGGACAACCGCACGGAGGAGATCGAGGAGGGGCGCCGTCTGCTCTACGTGGGCATGACGCGCGCCGAGGACCGCCTGGTCCTCACGCGGGTAGATCGACGACGAGGCTCCGACAGTGGCGGCAGCCGGTTTCTCGAGGAGATGGGACTCACGCCAACCCGTCACTAGACGCGGACACGTTGGACGCTTGCGAGATCGAGGTCACGATGCGACGACGCACCATCCTTCTCCTGCTTCCTGCGCTCCTGCTCGTGCCTGGCGGATGCGGCTTCACCGAGGGCCGGGCGTCGAGCGCCTGGTCCGGCACGATCGACACGCTCCCCTCCGGACAGATCGTGGTGTCCAATCCGGCGACCCCCGTTTGGCGCGAGGGCGACGAGTGGCGTGTCGTCGAGGAGATCCGCGTCGGGACGCTGGACGGAGACGGGCCCGACATGTTCGGCGACATCACGTCGTTCGAGGTGGATCCGGAGGGCCGCATCTGGATTCTTGAGGGACAGGCGCAGGAGATCCGCGTGTTCGGGGCGGACGGGCGGCACGTGCGCACGGTGGGACGGCAGGGCGGCGGGCCAGGCGAGTTCGCCCGCGCGCTCCAGATCCGCCGCGGGCCGGACGGCAACATGTGGGTGATCGATCCGCAGAACAACCGCATCTCGGTGCTCGACAGCGCGGGCACCTATCTCGAGGGGAAGCAGACGCCGGGCGGGTTCATCATCATCCCGTGGCCCGGCGGGTTCGACGCGGCCGGGAACTACTACAGCCCCGTGCCGCTTCCCTCCGACGAGGGATTCAACATGGGCCTCATGCGGCTCGACCCGAGCTTCACGCCGATCGACACCGTCGCGATCCCGCGTGACCCGGTGGAGCGGGAGCGGTTCGAGATCCGCAGGGAGGACATGCGCTGGCTCCGAAGCATTCCGTTCACCGGCGGGTTCGATTGGCGGCTGGCGCCGTCGGGGACCCTGTGGGGGACGCTCACCGGCGAGTACCGCCTGTTCCAGCTCAGCCTCGCGGGCGACACGCTGCGTACCATCACCCGCGAGTTCACCCCCTTGCCGGTGACCGACGCCGACATGGATCGCGCCAGGGAGAATCTCGAATCGTTCATCCGCAACGGCGGTAAGGTGGACTGGTCCAAGATCCCGAGCACCAAGCCCGCCATCGAGGAGTTCTTCTTCGACGACGAGGGCAACCTGTGGGTGGCACCGGTCACTACGCAGGAAGACGACGGCCATCTGTTCGACGTGTTCGATCCCGACGGCCGGTTCCTGGGCACCCTGCGCACGCCGTTTCCGCTCGCGACGTATCCGGTACCCATCATCCGCGATGCGACGATCTACGGCATCACCGAAGACGAGCTGGAGGTTCCCTACGTTGTGCGGGCGCGGATCGAGAAGGGCGGTCGCTGAGCCCTAGGCGCGCACGACGCGCGGGGCGTCCTCCGGCGCCGGTGAGCGCACGGCCCCGATGTCTCCGCCGTGCGCCTCCCACCAGCGTCGCGCGTCGTCGCCGGTCCACGCCTCCGTGAGTTCGATCGCGTCGAGCCTAACGGCGAGATCCTCCGCGCTCCGGATCCGATCGGCCGGCGACTTCTCGAGACACTCGAGCACGATCGCGTCGAGCGACGGGGGGATCGACTGCTCGGCGCGTCGCGACGGCGGGATCGGCTCCTGCTGCACGTGGGCCAGGAGCATCGCGCCGTGCGTCTGCTCGTCGAACACCAGTCGACCGGTGAGCAGCCAGTAGGCCACGCAGCCCAGCGCGTAGAGATCCGCGCGGCCGTCCACGGGCCCTTCGCCCAGGGCCACCTCCGGTGCCATGTAGGTCGGCGTGCCGTGGATCGTCCCCGTCGCCGAGAGCTGGAGGTCCTGCTTTGCGGCGCGCGTGTCGCGCCACTTCACCAGGCCGAAATCCAGCACCTTGACGACGTCGTGCCGGAAGGCGCGCTCGCACAGGTACACGTTGGCGGGCTTGATGTCACGGTGGATCAGCCCGCGGCGATGCGCCTCGGCGAGTGACGCGCACACCTGCCGCAGCACGTGGATCACGCGGGCCGGCGGCTGGGGACCGAACTGCTGCACGAGATGCTGGAGGTCGATCCCCTCGAGCAGTTCCATCACGTAGTAGAACGTGCCGTCTTCGGTGGTGCCGAAGTCGTAGACCTCCACCGTATGGAGTGACTGGAGCGTGGCGGTGACCTGGGCTTCGCGTTCGAAGCGCGCGATCATGGTCTGCGCGGTGCCGGCGTCCCCGCCGAGGACACGCCGATGGATCAGCTTCACGGCCGCCGGTCGGGCAAGCATCCGGTGTTCCGCCCGCCATACCTCGCCCATGCCGCCCTGGCCCAGCCATTCCACCAGCCGGTAGCTCCCCAGTTCCCGGGCGCGGGTCACGTCTTGGCCCAACCGATAGATGCTGCGCGCGGAGATGTAGGCGAGCCCCGCCACCGCCAGGTACGGTCCGACGAACACGAAGAAGAACGCGCCGGCGTCCAGTGGTGGCGCGCGTCCGCCGTTCACCTCCAGCAGGTAGACGATCGGCACCGCCGTGGCAGAGAGCAGGAGTGCCACCAGGGCGTGCGTGGGACGCACCGGCACCATCACCGTGAAGAACAGCATCCAGAGTGCCGCCCCCGAGAAGCCCACCACGTCGGCGTTGACGGCGACGGCCGACACTTCGGCGAAGGCCCACCAGTACGACGACAGCACGATGGCGTAACTCACCGCCACCTCGTAGCCGAGCGCGGCTTTCACGATGAGATCCGGTTGGACGCGTGGCATGCGGGTCAGGCTGAACATGACGACGGACGCGACGATCACGAACGTGGGCGGTCCCCACTGCTGTACGTAGTGGAACTCCGACGGGAGGTCTCCCTCGATCCAGTTGGTGAGCAGCCAGCCCACCAGCTCGATCGCGAGTAGCACCAGCGCCAGGATCCGCACCCGCGAGACCGCGAGCTGGAGCAGCACCGGCGGGAGGCTGCGACTCGGCACCGGCCCCACGCCCGCCTTGGACAGGAGTAGGTGTTCGGGCTCGGTCATGGTCGGGCGGGGACAACGGTATGCATGGTTCGGCCAACATGGCGCGGACCGTGGCCCCCGGCAACTGTGTGGAGTGGTGAGACTGGGGAAGCGCAGGCGCGATTCGGTGTTCCCTCTACAGCTCCGGCAGATGCCGGCTCCACCACTGGCGCGCGTGGTCGTCGGTCCAGGGATCCGGCCACTCCAACGATTCCAGCTGCTCGGCCACCAAGTCGATGTCATTGGGGCGGCCGTCCGGTTCCTTTGCGAGGCACGATAGCACCAGTTCGTCCAGCACCGCGGGGATGTTCTGCTCGGTGCGGCTGGACGGCGGGTGCGGGGTCTCCTGCACGTGCCGCATCATCACCTCCATCGCCGAGCGGCCCCCGAACACGTAGGACCCCGTCAGCAGCCAGTACAGCACGCATCCCAGCGCATAGACATCGGTTCGCGCGTCGACTTCACCGCCGACTACCTGTTCGGGCGCGAGGAACGCCGGTGTGCCGCTCACGGTATTCTCGGCGGTGAGTTGCAGGTCCTCGCCGAGGGCGCTGTCCCCGCGGAGTTTCACAAGGCCGAAGTCCAGCACCTTGACGAAATCCACGCGTCGTCCGAAGCGGCACACGTAGATGTTGGCCGGCTTGATGTCGCGGTGGATCAAGCCCTGCGCGTGGGCTTCACCGAGTGAGTCACAGGCCTGCAGCGCGAGGTGCACGGCCCGTTCCGGAGGTATCGGGCCGAACCGGGTGACCAGCGTATCCAGGTCGAGCCCGTCGAGCAGCTCCATCACGTAGTAGAACGTGCCGTCGTCCTTGATGCCGAAGTCGTACAACTCGATGGTGTGCGGCGAGCGCAGCATGGCCGTCGTCTGCGCTTCGCGCTCGAACCGTGCCAGGGCGACGCGCTGCTGTTCCGCGCTGCTCGCGAGCCGTTCGGCCCGCACCAGTTTGACCGCGGCCGGGCGCGCCAGGAGCCGATGTTCCGCGCGCCACACCTCTCCCATCCCGCCGCTCCCGAGTTGTGAGGTGAGCCGGTAGCTCCCCATGCGGCGCGCCTCCGCGACTTCCACCGTCATCCCGTACACGATGCGCGCGCCGGCGTATGCCATGGCCGCCGCAAAGGCGGGGGCCGCGATCGCGACAAAGTAGTCGCCAGGCGCCGCCGCGACGCCCACGACGTACTGAAGGAACAGCAGCGCGACCGGACGCGTCGCGGCAGCGAGGGCCAGCGTGACCGCGGTCAGCCTGGGCGGGCCGGGCACGATCAGAGGGAACAGCACGATGAGCGGCTCGACCCAGGTCACGATCGGCAGGTGACCCCTGTCGACCCACGTGAGCCACGGCATCAGGATCGCGATGTCGAGGCAGATGAGCACCTCGAACACGAGCGCGGCGTACAGCACCGTGGCGTGTGACAGGCGACGGTTGGTCGCGATCACCACCAGGGCCACGCTGAACGTCGCCCCGGCCAGCGTGCCCCCGACCCAGACCGCGTCGAAGGTGCCGGCCGAAACGAAGAAGTACACGCTGTCGAACAGGATGCCGAGGGTGTTGACGATGAGGAGGAGCCAGGCGAAGGCTTTGACTCTGGCGCGCGCGCGCTCGAGCAGATCCGGTGTCAGCCCACACCATGCGTGCTGCACCGCCCCGCTCGACGAAATCCGATCGAACACCGCGGGATCGCGATCGGGCATGGGGCTAAGGTACCGCGTCACACGGTTGCCGATAGGCACGGACTGTTGGGCTCGATGTGCGGCGATTCGGGCAGAGGCCGAGGGGGCCGGGCTATAGCACGAGCGCCCGGCTTTAGCCGGGCGCTGTTGTGGCA
>JBFIHA010000075.1:0-4507 GCA_041602035.1 Gemmatimonadales bacterium
ACCCACGGGTGCGCAAGATCATCGTGGCGCTTCCGGAGGACGACGCCCAGGCACCGCCGCCGTGGCTCAACGAGGTGGCAGGCGAACGGCTCACGATCGTCTCCGGCGGGCCAACCAGGGCCGATTCGGTGTTCGCCGCGCTGTCCGCTCTGGACGCCGTGTGCTCCATCGTGCTGGTCCACGACGCCGCTCGGCCCTTCGTCACGGTCGAGACGATTGACGGTGTCATCGAGCGCGCTGCGGCGGGCGTGGCGGTGGTACCGGCGGTCCGGGTCGGCGATACCCTGAAACGGGTGCAGCCGGGGACCGCGCGGGTGCTGGAGACCGTCGATCGGTCGGACCTGTGGCGGGCGCAGACACCACAGGGATTCCCACGCGCCGTGTTGGAGGCGGCCTTTGCGTCCGTCAAGCCGGCAGCCCGCGCCTCGTACACCGACGAAGCCGCCCTGATCGAGGCGACCGGAGGTTGGGTGGAGATCGTCCCCGATCGGGTCGGCAACCTCAAGGTTACGACCGAGGAGGATTTCCTCCTCGCGGAGTACTTCGTCACCCCATGAGTCTCGTGCCGTTTCGCACGGCGGCCGACGTCGATGCCGCAACCCCCGTCGTTCGTGCACACCTCGAGCGAGGTGGACTCCTGGCCTATCCTACCGAAACGGTCTACGGTCTGGGCTCTCGACCGGTGAGCGACGACGTGCATGCGTTGTCGCGTCTCAAAGGCCGACGCGTGGGGAAGGCATTTCTCCTCTTGGTCTCCGGCCGGGCGATGGCGGAGGCCTACGGGCTCCGATTCACCACGGCGGCCCGCGTGCTGACCGACCTGTTCTGGCCTGGTCCTCTCACGCTGGTCCTAACCGGCGGTGAGCGGCACCTG
This sequence comes from Gemmatimonadales bacterium, assembly GCA_041602035.1. GTDB lineage: Bacteria > Gemmatimonadota > Gemmatimonadetes > Gemmatimonadales > GWC2-71-9 > JAOTVV01. The sequence continues at coordinate 875 of JBFIHA010000075.1, forward strand.
CCGGATGCGTTGCGCGGGCCAGAGGGTGGCATCGCCGTGCGGTGGACGTCGCACGCCGACCTCGCCCGACTGATTGCGGACCTGGGGTACGCGATCACCTCGACCTCGGCCAACCGACCTGGGGAGGCAACGGCCCCGGGGCCCGGAGCCATCGTGGAGGCATTTGCCGACGAGGTACGCGCCGGCGCGCTTCTGGTCCTGGACGGAGGGACCCTCGGGAATCTTCCCCCATCGACGGTGCTCGACTGCACGGGGCGGACCCCGCACGTCATCCGCGAGGGGGCGATACCGATCCGCGAGCTGCGGAGCGCCGCCGGGAGTCACGCGCCGTAGTGCACGTCCTGTTCGTCTGCACCGGCAATATCTGCCGCAGCCCACTGGCCGAAGCCCTGTTGAAACGGGAACTGTCGCGCCGAGGCATGGACGACATCGAGGTGTCGTCCGCCGGAACGGGGGCATGGGAGGGGACACCCGCCTCCGAAGGCGCGTACCTGGTCGCGCTCGAACACGAGCTCGACCTGTCGCGGCACCGGGCGCGCCTCTTGACCCGGGAGCGGGTCAAGGAAGCGGACCTGATCCTCACCATGGCGCGGCACCACCGCCTGCGGGCCGAAGACCTCGGCGCCAGGAATCGGGCGACGCTCCTGGGCGACTACGTCGGCCTGAGCGGCGAGCGCGCCGAAGTTGCCGATCCCTTCGGTAGCGATATCGAGGTCTATCGCGAGACCTATGGGCAACTCGAGGAGATGATCACCGCGGCCGCCGATCGGCTCGGGCAAGAGCGCCATGAGGCGGACGGCGGGACGTGAGCCTCGCAGCGCTCGAGCATCGTTGCTCTCGACGCTCGAGCGCCTGCTGTTGCCCAATGCCTGTGTTGCCTGCGGTCAGGCCGTCGAGCGCGGCCGGCCGGACGCCCTGGTGTGCACGGTATGCCTTGCCCGCCTGACTCCGTTGGTCGGCGGGTGTGAGCGATGCCACCAACCGTTACCGCCCGTCGGACCATGCCGCTTTTGTGCCGGGTGGGCCGCGGCCCTCACGTGGGTGAGGAGCGGCATCTGGCTGGGACCCGAGGCGCGTACCCTGGTGCACCGTCTCAAGTACGATGGCTACGAGGCCCTTGGGCCAGAGATGGCCACCGTGCTCGCGCGACACGTCAGGATTCGGCAGCCGCTGTGCCTCATCCCAATCCCGTTGGGACGCCGGCGGCTCAAACGGCGCGGGTACAACCAGGCCGAGATCCTGGCCCATGCGCTCGGGGAAACGTGGCGCGTGCCGGTGCTTCCTGCTGCACTCTGCCGCCCGCGCGAAACCGGACCGCAAACCGCACTCGATGCCGCTGCCAGGGAGGCCAACGTCGCTGGGGCGTTCTCGGCACCCGCTGGTCCTCCAACCGTACGGTGGCCGACGGGCCGAGGCGGGATGCGGGAAGCGTCGGTTATATTGGTCGACGACGTGCTCACCACTGGAGCCACGTTATCGGCTGCGGCCCACGCCTTGTCGGAGGGCGGGTGGTCCGATATTGGCGCGGTAACGTTCGCGCGCGCGCTCCCCTACGCAGAGAAGACGGCGGCGGCGTGAGCCACCATTCAGAGGGTGCCAGCAACGCCAGTGCGGCGGCGCACCAGTGAGCAGCGAACTCATGAGACAGCGGAGGTGGTGATGGCTATGAAGGTGGGGATCAACGGATTTGGACGGATCGGCCGCCTCGTCCTGCGGGCGGCAGAGCAAAGCAAGGCAGACCTGGACGTCGTCGCCGTCAACGATCTCACAGATGCCGAAACTCTGGCGCATTTGCTCAAATACGACTCGGTGCACGGCAGGTTTGCCGGCAAGGTGGAGGCGAAGGCGGGCGCCATCGTCGTCGGTGGCCGCACCGTTCAGGTGCTGTCCGAAAAAGACCCGGCCAAGCTGCCGTGGAAGAAGCTTGGCGTGGACGTGGTGCTCGAGTCCACGGGCATTTTTCGCAGCAAGGAGACCGCGGGCGCTCATCTCACGGCCGGTGCGAAGAAGGTCGTCATCAGTGCTCCAGGAAAGAACGAAGACATCACGATCGTGATGGGGGTGAATCACGATCGGTACGACCCGGCGTCGCACCACGTGATCTCGAACGCGTCATGCACCACGAACTGCCTGGTGCCGGTGGTAAAGGTGATCCTGGACAACTTCGGGTTCGTGCGCGGGTTCATGACCACCGTGCACAGCTACACCAACGATCAGCGGATTCTGGATCTACCGCACAAAGACCTGCGACGGGCCCGGGCGGCCGCTGTGAACATCATCCCGACCACTACCGGCGCCGCCAAGGCGACAGGCTTGGTGATCCCGGCTCTCAAGGGGAAGATCGACGGCGTGGCGCTGCGCGTCCCCACGGCCAACGTCTCGGTCGTCGATCTCACGTGCGTGGTCGAGGAGTCGACGACCAGCGAGGCCGTGAACGAGGCGTTCAAGACCGCGGCGGCCGGGCCCCTCAAGAACATCCTCGCCGTGAGTGACGAGCCGCTCGTGTCCAGCGACTACATCGGGAATCACCTGTCCAGCACCGTCGATGCGTTGAGCACCAATGTGGTGGACGGGACGCTGGTTCACGTGTCCTCATGGTACGACAACGAGATGGGGTATTCGGCGCGGTGTGTGGACCTGCTGCAGTACATCGGCCAGCGGCTGAAATGAAACGGTCCCTCGTGGCCCTCGAGGGACAACCTCTCGAGGGCCAGCGTGCGTTCGTTCGCGTCGACTTCAACGTCCCGCTGCGTGACGGTGCGGTCGCTGACGCCACCCGGATCGTTGCGTCACTGCCGACCATTCGGTGGCTCAGGGAACGTGGGTGCCGAGTCGTGCTGGCGTCGCACCTGGGGCGCCCCAAGGGGAAACGCGCGGCTGAATTCTCGTTGCGGCCGGTCGTGCCGGTCCTCGAGCGCGAGCTGGGGATTCCCGTGGGGTTCCTCGACGATCCCGTGGCGCCCGACGCGCCGCGGGCCACGCGCCGGCTCAAGCGCGGTGAGGTGCTGCTACTCGAGAACACGCGCTTCTACCCGGGCGAGGAGCGCAACGACGCCGACCTGGCCGATGCCTTCGCCAAGCTCGGTGATCTCTACGTCAACGACGCCTTTGGATCGGCGCACCGCGCGCACGCCTCGACGGAGGGGGTGGCGCACCGTCTCAAGCCGGCGGTGGCCGGGTTCCTGATGGCGAAGGAGCTTGCCTATCTGCAGGAGGCGCTGGCCAACCCGGCGCGCCCGTTTGTTGCCGTGCTCGGGGGCGCGAAGATCTCGGGAAAGATCGACGTCATCGAAGCGCTGCTGCCCAAGGTGGATGAGATTCTCGTCGGTGGCGCCATGGCCAACACGTTCTTCGTGGCCATGGGGCTGGAAGTGGGGACGTCACTGACCGAGCCCGATAGGGTGGCCATGGCCAAGGACCTGCTGAACCGCGCCGGTCCCAAGCTGGTGCTGCCGAGCGGCGTGATCGTGGCGCGCACGCTCGAACCGGGCGTGCCGTACAGAAGCATTCCGCGCGAGCGTATCGAGCCGGGGTGGGCCGTGTACGACATCGACGAGGACGCCGCCGCGGAGTATACGCAGCGGATTGGCCAGGCCAAGACCGTGGTGTGGAACGGGCCGATGGGTGTGTTTG
>JBFIHA010000076.1:0-4425 GCA_041602035.1 Gemmatimonadales bacterium
CGTTGGACCGCCGCACGCAAAGCCCTGTTGCGCGCGAGCCGTGTGGACACGACGAGACAGGTGGTGGACGCGATTCGCGGCGCCGCCTCACCTCCCCACCTCGTGAGCGTGTCAGCGATCGGCTACTACGGCCCGCGGGGCAGTGACATCGTGACCGAGGACGATCCCCCGGGGACGGATTTCCTGGCTAGCCTCGCGGCGGACTGGGAGCGGACCGCGCGAGCGGCGGAGAGCACGACGCGTGTGACGTTGGTGCGTGGCGGCCTCGCCTTGGGAACCGGCGGCGGCGTGCTGCAGTCGCTCGTACCGCTGTTCAAGCTCGGGCTCGGCGGGCCGTGGGGCAGCGGGGAGCAATGGTGGTCGTGGATCCACGTCGTTGATCAGGTCCGCCTCATGCTGTTTGCGATCGACCGTTCCGTGACCGGACCGCTCAATGCCACGGCCCCGAACCCGGTGACGGTCAACGCGTTCGCTGCGGCGCTCGGGAAGGCACTCGGTCGACCCGCCATCGCGCGGGCACCCGCGTTCGCCCTGCGCCTCGCGCTGGGCGAGGCCGCCGACGCGCTGCTCGAGTTGCAGCGGGTCGTGCCGGGGCGCGCGGAGGCCGCCGGCTTCGAGTTCCGGTTCCCGCGGCTCGAGGGTGCACTGGACGACATCTTCGGTGGGACCTGAGGCCGGGGACCAGCAAACAAGAACGGCCACCCGATCATCCGGACGGCCAAGCACACGAGGAACCTTCCCTGGCAGACTACGAGCCGGGCGGCGTCTCCAGATCCCACGGATACCCGCGCCGTTGCAGACCGCTGCGTCTGTCCCGCACCCGGCGCTCGTTTCCGGAACGCCTGTCATGCGTGGGCCGCCGGCCGGGTGTTCGACGATTGGTCACCCGCCGGTCGCCGCCGGTGCGGCGATCGTCGACCCGCCGCTCCACCCCCGAGCGGCGCTCCGGACCCTTGTACGGCTGCGGCGATGCACTCATCCCAAGTGTCACACTCCACTTTCCTCAGCGCGGCGTGCGATCTGCTTCGGCAAGATCCGCACCTCCGCGCGGACCCCGACGACGCAGCGGGTCAACGTGCACGAATCCAACAGTCTAGGATAGGATCGGATCAGAGTCCCGGCAAGCGCTTGGTGTCTTTGACCCCGTGGTGGACGCCCACCCCAACACCGGCGCCGAACAACAGCGCGGTACCAGCCCCGACAATCGGTAGGAGCCAGACGACCGGAGCCGCGACCACCGCGGCAGCGGCCCCAGCGATCACGGGCGCGGCTGGCGTCTTCACAGCATCGACGAAGCGAAGTTTCTGCCGCACGTACCGGCGCGACTGGATGTATCCCCACACACTCACCACACCGGTCGCAGCAAGTCCAAGAATCTCGAACATACGCCCTCCTCTCAGGTCACTACGGTGCGCTACCGGTCGGAGGTTTCAGCGTCCGACGACACATCCCCATCGTCCTCCTCCCAGACCTCGCACTCGAATCCGTGCAGCGCAGCATCGCTCGAGAGCCATGCGTCCTCCGGGAGCCCCGCCTTGCGACACAGCGCGGCGAGAAACTGCGTTCTGTTCCACCCGTAGGTCGTAGGCACCTGCGGGAGCAACAGTCCGCTCACGGGTCCGCGTGTGATCATCAACCCGTGTCGTCCGACCACGACGTCTTCGGGTCGGATGGGTTCCATCGGCGTGAGCGCGCTGATCTCGATGCGCAGGGTGGGCAGCTCGTCGGCCGCAACCGCCGGAAACCGCGGATCCTCGGTGGCGGCGGCAATGGCCATTCGCATCACCGACTCGACGAGCGGCCCGCGGGCCCGGGTCTCTCCCACGCAACCGCGCAGCTCGCCGGTCTGACGGCCACGTAACGTCACAAAGGTGGCCCGGGCCGATTCCAGCGTCGGTGTCAGTGGTGGTCGCTCGGGCACCGGTCCCGCGGCGAGGTAGCGTTCCAGCGTGGTCCGCGCCAAGCGCAGCAGGACGCGCCGCTCGTCATCGGAAATGGCCGGTGCCGACGTTCCTCGTGTGGCTGGGTCGGTGTCACGCACAGCCCGCCGCGCATCGTGGGGCATGTCCTACAGGATGGGGCCTGACGGGGCCGGCCGCTACCCCGCTGAGCCATCTCGGCCCTGTCGCGATCGGACGTGAGGGCACACTTTAGAGAGCGGAACCGGGAAGCCGAAGGGAGGTGTCACCATGATCTGGGTCGTGGTCGGTGTTGTGGTGTTTCTCGTTCCCCTGGGCGCGCTGTTCGTCTTGTGGGTGATCGGTGAGCGTGGCCACCTGATGCTCCCGTCCACTCGCGCGGGATTCACGGAGCGGCGTGGCTCGGGACGCCGGGGTTCCCTGCTCAACGCACTCCACGGCTACGTCTACGGCCGCTGGCCCTACCAGTACATCCGCGTTGCCGTGCTCCGCATCCTGCCGCGGATGGGCGACGACCTCAAGCGCTGGTGGGCGGACCGCTACCACGGCAAGGTGCTGCCCACCGAGCTGGCCCGCGCCGTGATCACGCTCGACCACGACATCTGCCGCACCGATCTCGAGCAGGTGGTGCCGTATCCGAAGGCGCGCGACATCGTGCTCAAGGGCCCGCCGGGTGTGACGGTGCTCGAGTGTCCCTGCCGTCACGCGCGGGAGAATCCGTGTACGCCTACCGACGTCTGCATGATCGTGGGTGGCGGGCGCTTCACGCTGGAGCATCATCCTCAGCGATCACGCCGCATCTCGCAGGACGAGGCGCTGGCGCTCCTCGACGCCGAGCATGCACGTGGGCACGTGCATACCGCGTACTTCAAAGACGCATGCGGGGACAAGTTCTACGCGATCTGCAACTGCTGCACCTGTTGCTGCGGCGGGCTCGAGGCCATGGTGAAACACGGCGTGCCGATGGTCGCCTCGTCGGGATTCGTCGCCGAAGTGGACGAGGGTGCGTGCATCGCGTGCGGCACGTGCGAGGAGGTATGTCCGTTCGAGGCCGTGCATGTGAACGGGCGTTCCGAGGTGATCTGGGCGAAGTGCATGGGCTGCGGGGTGTGCGAGGGCCAGTGCGACACCGAGGCCATCCACCTGGTTCGGGACGAGCGCAAGGGCATCCCGCTCGACGTGCGGGAGATTGGCGTGCCGGTGGCGGTGGCCTGACGCGGGAGCGCGATGGAGGGCTGGGGGAACCGAAAGAGCCACCGGTCGGAATCGAACCGACGACCACTCGATTACGAATCGAGAGCTCTACCTCTGAGCTACGGTGGCTGAGAACGTCGCTGCGGATGCCCTGGCCCGGATTCGAACCGGGACGGCTCTCGCCACTGCCCCCTCAAGACAGCGTGTCTACCAGATTCCACCACCAGGGCGCGTCGGGAGAGGCTAACTCCCGGCGGAGTGGGAACATAGCGGGGCCCGAAAAGGGGGTCAAGCCGGGCTCGGGACCGCTCCCCCGCCGCTTCATCTTCAGTCCGCGTAGACCGCGTGCAGGCAGCGATGCGCCTGACGCAGGGCCGCTTCCACCTCCCCCGGTGCATCGCCCCGCGCGAAGATGAACGCGGGATACCGTGCCTGCTCTGGCAGCGGTGCCACCCGCTGGCCGCGATGCGCCGTCACGACGACGTCAGTGACGCCGGTGACCTGCTTGGCCTCTTCGACGCCATCAATGCGCTCCAGTCGGCCCGCGTGCGGCACGGGCACCATCAGCACCCCCGATGCGTCCGCAACCCGCTCTGGCAGGTCACGAAGCAGCCCCAGCGCGTGAGCCAATACGACTTCTTCCAGGGACACCGCGCCGTCCGGCCCGAACCGGAGCGCCTGGCCGCACTTCCCCCCGATGGGCCGTGCCGCCAACTCGATGAGCCACGGGCCGCGATCGTTATGGCGCAGCTCGACGTGCACCGGGCCGCGATCGATGCCGAGTGCCGCCGCTGCGCGCGCGGCGCAATCGATCACGGTCTCCTGCACGTGCTGCGGATGGCGTGACGGGGCGACGTAGATCGTCTCCGCGAAGAACGGGCCGTCCAGGGGATCGGGCTTGTCCCACAGGGCCAGCACATGCAGGCGTCCCTCCACGATCATCCCGTCGAGCGCGAACTCGGGCCCGGGCACGAACTGCTCCACGAGATACCATTCACGCTCGTCGCCGCCGCGCTCGCGCACGTCCGCCAAGTCGAGAATGGCGCGGAGCCGACGATGCCGCTGCACGAACTCCGCGGGCGCATCCGCCCGCATCACGCCTCGGCTGGCCGACAGGCTGAGCGGCTTGAGCACTACCGGATACGTGAGGTCCTGAGCGACTGCGCGGGGATCCTCGGCAACGCGGTGCCGCGCGAACGCCGGCACCGGCACGCCCGCCGCGGCGAGCCGTTGCCGCTGCACATATTTGTCCCCCGCGGCGCGCGCCGCCGCGACGGAGATGTGCGGCACCCCCAGTGCCTCGGCCGCGATC
>JBFIHA010000077.1:0-4143 GCA_041602035.1 Gemmatimonadales bacterium
CCGCCAACAGGTGCGCCCACGCGGAGTCGGCATTCGCGTCGCCCCAGCCGGAGGATTGGGGTGCGTACGTACTGCCCAGAATGGCATGGGAGAAGGCGTGGCACGGGTCTCGGGCGAGCGCCGCTCGTGCGTGTTCTGCCGCCTCGGAGTTCCGGTCGAGCCGCCTCAGCGTCTCGGAGAGGTATGCACGAACCTCCGCGTTGTCCGGCGAGCCCTCGGCTGCCGCCTCGAAGAGCGGTAGCGCCTCATCGAGCTTGTTGTCGCGATACAGGGCGAGTCCTCTCTCGAACGGGCCGGGATCTTGACCCTCGACGGAACTCACGTGAATCGCCGACACGAGGACCGCGACACAGAGAAGATGCCGAGGCACGGGTGAGGCTGAGTGCATGAGCCGCCCCCATTTCATTGTCCTGGTCCGGACCGGCGCAGGCGATGTCGCCGCTGCAAGCAGGCGGCCCGCGCTCAGCGTTGCTCATACGCCTGCTTGAGAGTGTCAATGTCAATCTTCCCCATCTGAAGCAGTGCCGCCATCACTTTCTCAGACCGGTGTGGGTCCTCGTCCCGCATGATGTCGCCGAGCGCCGTGGGAATGATCTGCCAGGACACCCCATACTTGTCCTTGACCCAGCCGCATCGTTGCTTTTCTCCCCCTTCGGAGAGCTTCTCCCACAATGTATCGACCTCCCGCTGCGTCTCACAGTTCACCATGAACGAAATCGCCGGCGAGAACTCGAAATGCGGGCCACCGTTGAGCGCCATGAAGTCCTGTCCTTCGAGCTGAAAGGTCACGGTCATGACAGTCCCCTGTCGGCTTCCCGAAGCCTCGGCCCCTGCTTTTCCGTAACGGGTCACCTCTCCAATCATGGAGTTGCTGAAAATGGACGTATAGAACTTCACCGCCTCCTCGGCGTTGTTATCGAACCACAAGCACGGTGTGAGCTTCTGCATACGTGTCTCCTCTCCTGCCATTCGCCGCCTGGGATGCGGGACGGGCGTTCTGTACGCGCTCCCACCGGGGGGGCCGGAGCGTGAGCCGTTCCTCGAGGAGCGATCCGCCGCCCGTTAGGCCCCCGTCGCTCCCCGGTACACCGACGCCACCACCCCCCGTGCCGCGTCGAGTCGCTCCACCGGGACTTCCACCGAGACATGGCCGGCGCCGAGCCGTCGATGGATCGTGAGGCTCGGGAGCGGCGGCCGACAGACCTCCCAGAACGCGAGCGTGCCGGTGACGCAGATGACGCGGCTCGACGACCGGACCGCCGGTATCCCGGCACGCCCGAGCAGGCCGCGCACGAGGTCACCCTCGAGATCGGTCTCGGCCTGGAAGACCGGCACCCACTCGGCCGTGCCCTCCCCTCTCCCGTGCCGGCCGCGCTCTCGCATGGCCCGCACCTGGTCCGTCACGGCGGCACCGATCGCCACCAGGACCAAGAGCGGGGGTCCCAGCACCTGTGCGAGCAGCACGTTCACCCCCAACCACTCCGTGAGCGCCACGGGAACCAGGGCGAGGCCCACGGCGAACAGGGCGAACGGCGCGACCAGGCGCGCCACCGTCCCGTCGAGATGCTCCGCCCACCCCCTCACCGGCGTGGCATCGGCCGGCCGGAATCCGTACCGCGCCACTCGCTGCACGACGTCAGCTCCGCTGAAGGTGATCGCCGTCCAGACGTAGACAAAGAGCACGATGAAGCCACCGAACACGACCCAGTACACCACCGATCCCGGACCGAGTACCCCGGCAAGCACGAGAGGTATCCTCGCCGTCTCGGCCACAACGATCGGAATAATGCCGGCGGAGTTCACCCGGAGGCCGATGCTCGGAGTCCAGCCGCCTCCGTGCGCCATGGTTGCTTCACTCTCGTACGTCAGCGGAACGTGACGTTTCGCCGTCACCATACGCACCGCGACGACGACGATCGCCGTGGCAACGAGGAGGAGAACAACACTGTCACCCGGGTCACGTCCCCCCGCTCGGAACACGGCCCCCTCGGCGGCGACCGCCTGCACCACCTCGAGGATCAGCTGGATACCCACAATGATCGCAATACCGTTCGCGATGCCTCGCGCCGAAATCTGATCCGCGAGGAACGCCGCGAACAGCGCACCGGTGGTGAGGACGCCGACGATCAGTATCCTGGTGGTGAGCCCCGCTGGCGAGGTCATCGCCGTCGGTGCGAGCGTTTCCACGAAACTCGCGAACCCCCACGCTTGCGTGAACGCGACGACGGCCGTGGCTCCGTAAATCACGCGATCGAACCGAACGCGGGAGTCGGCCGACCCATCACGCAGGCGTCGGAGTGCCGGTACCAGACCGCTCAAGAGCAGCACCAGGACCGACGCCGACAGGTAAGGTGCAAGCCCGAGCGAGAACACCGCCGGCTTCCCGAGCCCACCCCCGACGAACATGTTGTAGACGTCGAGCAGCGGCGAGTCCGCGAGCGCGTCGGCCAGCGATTGCCGATCTACGCCCGGCAGCGGTATGACGAGCCCAATCCGGTAGACGGCGACCGCGGCCAGGGTGAACAGCAGCCTCCCCTGCCAACCGCTCCATGGGCTCGCGAGTCGCTCCGAAGCGGCTTCGTGCACGGTCGGGACGCCGGTCACGTGCTCCCTTCGAACAGCGTGTCCGCCAAAGAGAGCCCCGGGCCACGCGGGCGCAAGGGCTCCAGCCCGCAGTGTCGCTCGATCCGCGACCCCCTCTCGACGCGGCCTCACCCGGCCCACACCTTTCACCGTTCCAGCTCCGCGCGACCGCGCAGCCATCGCGGGGTCGCGTCCGGTACTTCGTTCCAGGGAGGACACCATGACACAGCTGACTCGGCTGAGCGCCATTACCCTGCTCTGCGTCGGCCTCCTGCCGGCCCGCGCGGCCGCGCAGGAACAGGGTGGTGAGCTCATCCAGGGCATCGCGTGGGACATCAACCCCGCCGATGCGGCCAAGTGGGTGCAAGGCGTGGAGCAGATCGTGGCCGCCGCGAAGCAGGCCAAGCTCGCCCAGAACTACGGCTGGTTCTTCTGGCAGGACGACATCTTCCGTTACCGGCTGATCTTCCCGGTGCAGAACATGGCGTACTTCGACGACCCGATGCAGTGGATGCGGAAGTTCGAGGGGACGCCCGGCCAGGCGACGCTCATGAAGGCCTTCGAGCTGCTGAACACCGTGGCCGCCACCACGGTGGAGGACATTGTGGTGGAGCAGGTGCCCGCGTGGAGTCGCGACGCCGCGCTCGACCTGGCGATGTTCCCGCACGCGCACGTGGACCAGTTCTGGCTCAAGGGTGGCATGGAGGCGCAGCTCGATGCCCTCATGAAGGAGGTCGTCGCCTTCCTGGGTGAGATCGGCTACCGCTACCCGATGGCGGCCTACCGCCCGCGGCTTGGCGGGACGGGACAGCACTTCATCGTCACGTTCTTCGACAGCCGGGCGAACTTTTACGGCGTGAACGATCTCGAGCGGCTGATCCAGCAGAAGAACCAGCAAGCCAAATGGGGGGCGCTGCTCGGCCGCTTCTCGAGCTTGATGACCCGCGCCACGCATTACGACAGCGACTACCGGGCGAACCTGAGCTACATGCCCGCCCCGCAGGCGTCGGGGAACGGGGGTCGCTGAGCACCGAGTGAGCGGCAACAGCCCCGGTGGCGGGCGGATGTCGAGCGCCGCCGCCGGGGCGGCTCAGTCGAGCTTGCGCACCACCCAGGTGGTCATCGAGCGTTGCTTGTGGACCACCGTCGTCTTGAGCGGGTCGGCCAGCTCGCCCCCCAGCCGGGTCAGCGTCTTGGCCAGGATCGGCTCGTCCACCAGGTAGCGCTCGCTCCCGTCCGGCTGGCGGAAGCGGCGGCCCTCCAGATGGTGCAGCCCCTTCGCCATGCCGATGGTGGACGCGAGCCGCGTGAACAGGAACCCCCCGGGCCGCAGCACGCGCCACATCCCGTCCAGCATGGCATCGAAGTGCGCGTCGTCGCGGGCGAAGTGGAGCACGGCGTTCCCGATCACGAAGTCGGCGCATTCGTCGGGGAACGACATCGCTTCCACGTGTTCGGCGCGGAAGTTCTCGGCCGGCAGCGACGGCGCGAGCTTGGCCGCGAGGGCGCGCACGCGCGCGATCGCGTCGGGATCGGGGTCCACGCCCATCACCTCGACGC
>JBFIHA010000078.1:0-4092 GCA_041602035.1 Gemmatimonadales bacterium
AAGCACGCGGAAATTCAGGAAGTGTCGGTGAGTATCATTGGCACCACTGCCATCCTGTTGAACAGGATTCGTCTGGACGCCGTTGTCGGCGGCAATGAGGTCACCAATCCCTTCGTGGTTACGGAAGTCTATGTGCAGCAAGATGGTGCCTGGAAGTTAGGCTCGCTCTCGTTCACCAGGTTGCTCAACTAATGGCAGTTCAGAACTCCACGTCGACGGGAGAGACGAGCCCAGGGGAATGCCCCCCACACCACACATGAGCCACGGGATATCGGATGGGCGGTAAACGGCTCGAATGGGCCGTGACCCTGCCGACCTCCCGTCCTAGGAGCATCTGATCTGACCATGGTGATCCCTCGCGCGTTTCGTTCTTGGCCGCGGGCTGGGGTGGCGATCCTCATCTCCGCCACCGCAGCTTGTGGCACACCGGATCTGGAATTGTCCGATATCGTTGGGACGTGGGAGGCGACCGAGATCGTGATGACGGATGTCGAATCCTCGGAGCAGAGCGATCTCATCGCCGACGGCATCCGGGCGACGTTGAGGATCACCGCCGAGGGCACCGTCACGTCCTCGGCATATTGGGCCTCCCAGGAGGAGGCCGAGACATCCGTGGGGACCATCCGGCTTCACGGCAACCGATTCACCGTCGTTGTTGACGCCGATACCACGACCGGCACCGCCCGCTTGCGAGGAGATCAGCTGACGCTCGATTCGGATCCTGTGGAGTTCTTCAATAGCTCGATCACGTTGCTGGTGGTTCTGAGGCGGCGGTTAGGCGGTTAGGCGGTTAGGCGGTTGGGCGGTTGGCGGGTCGGGCCGCTGCTACATCGAGTCGGCCGCCGGCACCTCTGCCTCGTCAGGGGGACAGAGCATGTGGAGATACAGCTTGGCGTGGTTGTCGAGGTGCTGTCGGCGGAGTCCGCTCGACACCTCCACCCGGGTGTGCCAGCCGAGCAGGTCGATACCGGGTAATCGTCTCTCCGTCAGGGCGACGAGGGCATAGGTGCCGCGGGGAACGTCGTCCAGAACGTAGTGTCCATCGACGTCGGTGCTCGCGGAGTTGACGGAGGCACCCGCATAGAAGAGCCGCAGTTTCTCGCCCAGCCACCTGGTGGCCCCTGAGAAGGGGTCCGATATCACCGCGAGCCTGGCTTCTTCCGCGCGGTTGAAGGTGGACTCCCACAACCGTTCCGCATGCCTCAACGTCGGGACGCGTTGAGCGAGCGGAAGATTTTCCGCCACCTGTGTGAGACTGTCCACCTGCCTCCTGAAAAAGCCCTGGTATTCCTCGATCGATGCGCGTCGCCGCTCGTTGGAGTAGTCCTGCCAGTTGCGAGCCTGGGTGCAGAGCGTGTCAGCCGTGGTCCAGAGGCCTCGATCGACGTGTTCCGGCACGAGATAGACCCGTGCACCCGTGCCTCGGGTCACGTCTCCCTCCTGGCTGACGATGTAGACGTCGCCCTCGAGGGTCCCGGTGCGCGAGCAGGCCGAGACGGCGAGCATCATAATCGTTGCGGTCGTGATTGGTCGCACACCCCACCTCCCGATTGCGTCTTGGACGACGGTAGCGCCCTGTCTATCTATATAGGCGAGGGCGCGCCTGGCCACCACGGGTGGGGCCGCTCGCCGGGAACCGACATGCTCACTTCTACCTCCGAGACGCCATGACACGAATCATCGCGACAGCCCTGGTACTCGTGCTTGCAGCCCCGGCGATTGCCCGTGCCCAGGACAGCCTGATGGTGGTCCGGGGGACGCCGCCCACCGATCGAGCGCCGGCTGAGCACCTCACCGGCACCGTCCGGGTGGGCAACCCGTTCCGAGCGGAGGCCCCTGCCCGCATCTACGGCGCCACCGTCGCCTTCGAGCCCGGGGCCCGGACCTATTGGCACGTCCACCCCCTCGGCCAGACCCTGGTTGTCACCGCCGGCACCGGACGGGTGCAGCACTGGGGCGGCCCGGTGCAGGAGATCCGCCCGGGTGACGTGGTCCTGATCCCGCCCGGCGCGAAGCACTGGCACGGCGCGTCACCGGACGCTCCCATGACCCACGTTGCCCTCGTGGAACGCCCTGAGGACGGGCCGTCCACCGAGTGGATGGAGGAGGTCACGGGCGACCAGTACGCCGGGCGGCCGGCGCCCGCTCCTGCCGACTCCGCCGGCGAAGCCGATCGGCCCTCACGGGCCCAGCAGTTGATGGGCGATATCGCCCCCAGGCTGGCCGACCTCACCGACGACGTCCTCTACGGGCAGGTATGGGCGAGCCCTGAACTCTCCCAACGTGACCGGAGCCTGGTGACCGTGAGTGCGCTGATCGCGATGAACCGTCCCGACCAGCTTCGATCGCACCTCGCCAGAGCGCGCGCAAATGGTGTGACACAGGAGGAGTTGACCGAGACGATTACCCACCTGGCGTTCTACGCAGGTTGGCCGAATGCGGTGACCGCGATCTCGGTCGCCAGGGAAGTGTTCCAGGAGCACTAATCCCCGAATTGAGGCACAGCGGGGTCCGGAATAGGCGGTTGGGCAGTTGGGCGGTTGACCTTAGGCGGTGAGGGGGTCAGGCGCTCAGGCGGTTGGGATTGACAGAGCATCCCTCAGGCTCTGTCGGTCCCCTGCACTGTCGCTGCGCGGTGGTTTCGCCGCTCGGCAGCGGCGCGGGCGTCGGGCGCAGGATCGCGGTCAGTAGGTGAGCGAGGTCGTAGGCGACGATGCAGGGGCCGCGTTCATGACGCGCGCCCAATAGCGTTCCATGTGCTCGATAACGACCGGATACACGATCAGCCGCCGAAACGGATCGATGAGTGCCATGTAGTAGGGCGTGATTGCGCGGTTTTGCTTGACGTACACGCCCACGGTGAGTCGGTATCCGTCCTCGGCCGGTTCCACGAACGCGACGATGAACGCGTGTACGGTGCAGTTCACCAACTCCAGCAGCGCTTCCCGTTCGAATACATAGAGGACCCCGTTCTCGCCCGGCTCGCGATGCGATCGCGCCCGATCTGCTGCGGAGAGCCGATGCGCGAATGACGCCGCGGGATCCGCGCACTCCTGGTCATCGAGGGAAAACACCAGGCCGATCAGCGACCGAACCGCCACCAATCCCGCGACCGCGGCGTTCGGTGGCTCCGCGAATCCGTCATTCAACCGCGCGAGGACGTCTTCGATCGTTCGGTCACCGCTGCCGCCACCACGCAGCCGCACTCGCCACACGTCATGCAGCGGCACGTCCGCCAGGAACGCGTGTGCGCGCAGCGGATGCGCCTCGAACTCCGTCGCACGAAGCGGCCGGTAACCCCCGAACAGCAGCACCCAGAGCAGTACGCCGTTGAGCGCCGCACCGGCAGCGAGAAGTCCGAGCCGCCCGAGGAGGCGGGGTTGGCACGACGATCCCAATCGTGTTGCCGCGAACGACACCCCCAACGCCGCGAGCGCAACCCAGGGGGCGAGCGGCAAAGGACCCACCAGCGAGGCGACGAGCAACCCCCCGCACGTGAGCCACACCAGTGTGATCGCCTGCTTCCGCCGGACCGTGCGCAGCAGGATCACGAGGATCACACCGGCACCAATGGCAACGAATGCGACGTCTGCGAGAAACGCTCGACGTATTGTATAAGGACTCGACACCACCCATGCCGCTGCCACCGCTCCAAGGGCGGTGGCGGGGCCAGCGAACGGCAGGATCCTTCGGAGTCTCTCGTTCACCATCTGCACGAGGTCACGTGGCACACGTCACCACTCCCGGCCTTCTGACGATCTTGGCCAATCTTCACCAGGATAACACGCTCTCAGCCCCGAACGCCGAGTGACGCTCGGGGCTTGCTCTGGCCTCGGATTGAGCCAGTGCTTTGCTGCCAAACCTTCACTTGCCCGTTGGCAAGGTCAAAAAGACAGTCTCCACCTAGGAACGGGCAGTTGGGGTAGTGCCTCGGTTGCCTTTTCTCTGTGAGAGACGCGACGCGCGCGGCTGGTGAGGAACGGGGTGGTTTGATGATCGCCCAACCCGTTCACGGCGTTCACGCCCCCCGCGACAACGTCACATTCCCGTTCACCGTCACCAATGCCAAATCGAACCCACCGCTGCCAAGCG
>JBFIHA010000079.1:0-3816 GCA_041602035.1 Gemmatimonadales bacterium
GGATCGGGGCGGTGGTGATAGAAGATGTCGACGTACTCCAGGCCCATGCGGCCGAGGCTCTGATCGAGGCTGGCGAGCAGGTATTTGCGCGAGCCGAAGTTCCCGTACGGGCCAGGCCACATGTCCCAACCGGCCTTGGTGGAGATGACCAGCTCGTCGCGGTATCCCCGAAGATCGTCTGCGAGGATCCGGCCGAACGTCTCCTCCGCTGACCCGAACGGTGGGCCGTAGTTGTTGGCGAGATCGAAGTGGGTGATGCCGAGGTCGAACGCCCGAAAGATCATCGCCCGAGCGTTCTCGAACACGTCCACGCCACCGAAGTTGTGCCACAGGCCAAGCGACACCGCGGGGAGCTTGAGCCCGCTCCGCCCGCAGCGGTTGTAGCGCATGGCGTCGTAGCGGATGTCGGATGGTACGTAGTGCGTGGGAGCCTCCTGGTTCAGGTCGGGGACCGGTGCCCGAGTGGTGACGCTACACGTCGCAGATCTCGACCGCCTGGCGCAGCGAGGCCATGGGGTCACCGGTAGGCACGAACTCGTGCGCCACGTAGCCCTGGAACCCCAGATCGGCGATGGCCGACGCCACCGTGCGATAGTTGAGCTCCTGGGTGTCGTCCAACTCGTGGCGGCCCGGCACGCCGCCAGTGTGGAAGTGGGCGATGTGCCGGATGGTGTCGCGGATCGTGCGGATCACGTCGCCTTCCATGATCTGCATGTGGTAAATGTCGTACAGCAGCTTCACCCGCGGTGAGCCGACGCCTTCGATCACCTCGACCCCGAACCACGTGCGGTCACCCTGGTAGTCCGCGTGGTCGACTTTACTGTTGAGCAGCTCGACACACACCGTGACGCCGTGCTCTTCGGCCAGCGGTCTGATCGTACGCAGCCCTGCGACGCAGGCGGCAATCGCGTCGGCGTCACTGCGACCGCCTCGGTTCCCGAACATCGCGATCACGTTCGGCACGCCGTGCTGCGCGGCGAGGGGGATCGTTTGTTCCAGCTCGGCGAGCAGCATCGCATGGTGCGCGCGGTCGTTGAACCCGGTGGCGATGAAGTCGCGCCGATCGGTCGGCTCACCCATCGAGCACACGAGTCCGTAGTCCGGCAGCCGCTCCCAGTCCTTGGGGCGGAGCAGGTCGATCGCCTGAATGCCCATGGCCGCCGCGTCTCGACAGAAGCGATCCAGCGGTACGCTGGTGAACGGCCAGCGGGAGACCGATTGCTTGAGGCGGCCGCTCGGCACCCGCGCCTCGGCTCTTAGGACGCCCGGGACCGCCGCGGCGCCGACCGCGGCCGCGGTACCGAGCAGCCACTCCCGCCGGCTCGCATCGCGTCCCCGCATCAGAACTCGAGTGCGCGGAGGTGCCGGTAGCTCGCGGTGATGCTCGCGAACGGCTCGGTGGGGTTGTCGTGCTCGACGAAGTAGTGCCGGATTCCCGCCTGATCGCTGAGCGCGAAGAGCCCTGCGAAATCGATGGTTCCCGCCCCGACATCCGCCATGGATCCGTCCGCGGCCAAGTCCTTTACATGGACCATAGGCACCCGCCCTGGCTGGCCCCGGAGGTACGCGAACGGATCGCCGCCGGCCTTCGTGATCCAGAACAGATCCAACTCGATCTTGACCAGCGCCGGATCCGTCTCTTCCAGGAGCACGTCCCAGGGCACTCGGCCTTCCAGCGGCTCGAACTCGAAATCGTGATTGTGATAGCCGAAGGTCAGTCCCGCCCCCTGGGCCCGCTCTCCCACCTGGTTGAAGCGGTCGGCCATGCGCCGATAGTCATCGAGGCTGGTGCGATTCGCCGGAGCGATCCAGGGCACGACCAAATACTGATGCCCTGCCTCCGCGGCGAAGTCCACCGTCGCTTCCCACTGAGTCTCGAGCGGCTCCAGCGCCGTGTGGGCCGCCGGCGCGCTGAGTCCCGTGTCGGCCAGTAGCTGGCGAATCTGTTGTGCAGATCGGCCGAAGTACCCGGCGAACTCCACTTCGTTGTACCCGATCTGCGCCACGCGTTCGAGCGTGCCTTCCAGATCGTCCTGCATGCTGGATCGGACCGTATAGAGCTGGACTCCGATCCGTTCCAGCCGCCGGGTACTCGATGCGGCGCGGCAACCGGTGATGGCCAGGCCTGCCCCAGCCAGGCCGGCAGCACCGATGGTCTGTAGGAACTCTCTGCGACTCGTCATCTCACAGCTCTCGACGGTTCATCTGGTCAACGGCGTAGGCACAGGCGCGCGCGGTGAGCGCCATGTACGTGAGCGAGGGGTTCTGGCAGGCTGACGACGCCATCGCGGCGCCGTCGGTCACGAACAGGTTCGGCACGTCGTGGGACTGGCAATACCCGTTCAAAACAGACGTCTGGGGATCACGGCCCATCCGCGCGGTGCCCATCTCGTGAATCGTGAGGCCGGGCGGACTGTCCTGGACGGATGACTCCACGTCTTGGACACCGGCGGCTTCGAGCATCTCCGCCGCCGTGACTGCCATGTCTTGGAGCATGGTCCGCTCGTTGTCGCTCCACTCACAGTGGATGCGGAGCGCGGGGACACCCCATTTGTCCTTCTTGTCCGGATCGAGTTCGACGTAGTTGGAGGGTCGCGGCAGGCATTCCCCGAATCCGCCGAGCCGCATGCGCCACGGCCCCGGCTCGCGCAGCGCGTGCTTGAAGTCGGCGCCGAATCCGCGCATGGACATGCCTCGTCCCCAGCCGCTGCGTCCCGCACCGCCCTGGAATCCGTAGCCGCGCAGGAAATCTGGGTGCTGGGTCGTCACGTTGCGGAAGCGAGGGATGTAGATCCCGTTGGGCCGCCGCCCGAAGGCGTCGCGGTCCAGGAACCCGGGGACCGTACCGCCCGCGCCCGCCCCCATCGTATGGTCCATCAGGTTGCGCCCCAACTCGCCACTCGAATTTCCAAGTCCGGCTGGGAATCGCATCGAGGTAGAGTTCAACAGGAGTCGCGTCGATTCGAGGGCGGACGCGCACACAAACACCACTCGGCCGCGGAACTCCATCTCGTCATAGGTGACGGCGTCGATCACCCGCACGCCCCGGGCTCGGTTCCCGTCCGCGTCGTAGAGGATCTCGGCAGCTACGCTGTTCGGGCGCAGCGTCATTCGCCCTGTCGCCGCGGCCGCCGGCAGCGTGGCGGTGAGCGAGCTGAAGTAGGAGCGCGTGATGCAGCCGCGATGACACGGTCCGCAGTAGTGGCACGCCGCGCGCCCGTTGTGATCCACGGTCAAGACCGCCGCGCGGCCAATGGTCATGACGCGCTCCCCGCCGAACGCGCGGTGGATGCCCTCTTTGACGAACTGTTCGGCACAGTTCAGCGACATTGGTGGGAGGAACTGGCTGTCCGGAAGCTGCGCCAGGCCGAGCTTCTCGCCGCTGATGCCGGCAAACCGCTCGACGTGATCGTACCACGGTTCGATATCGGCGTACCGGATCGGCCAGTCGATGCCATGGCCGTCACGCGCGTTGGCTTCGAAGTCGAGGTCGCTCAGTCGATAGGACTGGCGAGCCCACATGATGGACTTGCCGCCAACCTGCCGCCCGCGAATCCACAGGAACGGCTTGTCGTCCGGGACGGAATACGGGTTGTCGATATCGTCGACGAAGAACTTGCTCGCGGGCTCATCGCACGCGTAACACGTCCGTTGCACCGGCTGCCTCCGAGCCAACGACTTGCGATCGCCCAGGCCGCGGTACCGGAACCCCCACGCCGGAATGTGCTCGACGTAGTCGGTCGCCGGATCGATGGGCCGGCCCGCTTCGAGCACGAGGGTCTCGAGACCGGCTTCCGTCAGCTCCTTGGCAGCCCA
>JBFIHA010000080.1:0-3688 GCA_041602035.1 Gemmatimonadales bacterium
AGGGCGTGTACGTCATCGGCTTCTTCTATCCGGTCGTCCCCAAGGGTCAGGCCAGAATTCGCACCCAGCTCTCCGCCGACCACGACATCCCGCTGCTGGAGCGTGCGCTCGAGGCGTTCAAGAACGTGGGAGAGCGATACGGCATCCTGGGGCTCCACGAACGGGCCGTGATCGAGAAGTACGGCGTATAGCATCCGGTCAAGCCGGCCGGTCCGCAGCGCCCCCGGGTGGTACGCGGGGCCTGACCGACTACATTTCGCCGGATCCGAGGCCCCGGGGCCCTCCGCTCACCTGGACGACGGGAGCACCATGTTCGAGATCCTCCTGGGGATCGCCCTGATCACCTTGGCATCGAAAGTGGGCCCGGCGTGGGCGCGCCGAATTGAAGGGCAGGGCGCCGATCCCGAGGTGGCCCGCCGCCTCGCCGAAGCTGAGGAGCGAGTCGCCCAGATGGAAGAACGGCTGCTGAGCCTCGCGGCGGAATCGCACGAGCGGATGCTGGAAGTCGAGGAACGAGTGGACTTCACCGAGCGCGTGCTACAACAGCAGCGGGCGGGGAAAAGGTTGGGGGAAGGGGGGTAGTGCTCGGGAAGCGGGAAGCAAAGTGAAAAGGGGAAGGGGGAAAGGGGAACCGGGAAGTGAGACTGTTTGTCGTTCAGCGCACAGCGCACAGCTCACAGCGCCCAGCAAGCACCTAATACCCGAGATGTAGAAACCATGAAGACCACCGCTCAGTATCTGGCCGAAGTCGATAAGTACAGCGCGCACAACTACCATCCGCTCCCCATCGTGCTGTCGCGCGGGGAGGGGGCGTGGGTGTGGGACATCGAGGGCAACAAATACCTCGACTGCCTCGCCGCGTATTCGGCGGTGAACCAAGGTCATCGCCATCCGAAGATCGTGCAGGCTGCCAAAGAGCAGCTCGACCGGCTGACGCTGACCTCACGCGCGTTCCACAACGATCAGATGGGGCCGTTCCTTCGTGACCTGTGTGAGTTGACCGGCTATGAGAAGGCGCTGCCGATGAACTCCGGCGCGGAGGCTGTCGAGACGGCGATCAAGGCCGTGCGCCGTTGGGGGTATCGCGTCAAAGGCGTGCCGGCGGATCGCGCCGAAATCATCGTGTGCGCGAACAATTTCCATGGGCGGACGACGACCATCGTGTCGTTCTCGACCGAGGAGTCGTACAAGTCCGATTTCGGACCGCTCACTCCCGGCTTCAAGATCATCCCTTACGGCGATTCGGCGGCGCTCGAGAAGGCGATCACCAAGAACACGGTGGCGTTCATGGTGGAGCCGCTCCAGGGCGAGGGTGGTGTGATCGTGCCTCCGGACGGGTTCCTGGGATGCGCGGCGGAGATCTGCAAGCAACACAACGTGCTGTTCGCGGCCGACGAGATCCAGACCGGGCTGGGCCGCACCGGGAAGATGTTCTGCTGCGATTGGGAAGGCGTGAACCCGGACGTGTTGATCGTTGGGAAGGCACTGAGCGGGGGGTTCTACCCCGTCTCTGCCATGCTCGCCAACGAAGACGTCATGGGCGTGTTTCATCCCGGCGACCACGGCTCGACCTTCGGCGGTAACCCGTTGGGCGCCGCGGTCGCCCGGGCCGCGCTCAAGGTGATCGTGGACGAGCGGCTCCCGCAGCGTGCACAGGAGCTGGGTTCCTGGTTCATGAAGGAGCTTCGCGCCATTGACTCGCCCCACGTGAAGGAAGTGCGCGGGCGTGGCCTCATGATTGGCGTGGAGATCAAGCGCGAGAGCGGCCCGGCACGCCCGTTCTGCGAGGGCCTCATGGAGCGGGGCATCCTGGCTAAGGAGACCCACGAGCAGGTGGTGCGGTTCGCCCCGCCCCTGGTGGTGGAGCGCAGCGATCTGGAATGGGCCCTGGTGCAGACCGCCGAGGTGCTCGCCGGCGCAGGAGTAGCTGGAGGACGGTAGGACGGTGGGACGGTAAGAGGGTAAGGAACGAATTACCTAACCGCTCAACCGCCTAGCTGCCCAACCGTCAATCAGCCCATGCTCTCCGTTCAGAGCCTTCGCGGGGGGCTGGTCGAGTCCACCCACGCGGCATCGGTGGCGGTGGTCGACACTGCCGGCCGAGTGCGCGCCAAGTCGGGTGAACCTTCTCGCGTGACCATCATGCGATCGGCTGCGAAGCCGTTTCAGGCACTGCCACTGGTGCAGGACGGCGCGGCGGAGCGATTCGACGTTTCGAACGAAGAGCTTGCCCTCGCCTGTGCGTCGCATAATTCCGAGCGGCGTCAGGTGGCGCTGGTCGCCGCCTGGCTCGCGCGCATCGACTGCACGGAGGCCGATCTCGCTTGCGGGCCGCACCGACCTCTGTCGCGCGATCTCGCGATCCTCGATACCGAACAGCAGCGCGCGCTCGATCCGGCACCGCAAACGCCGGTCGCGAGCAACTGCTCGGGGAAGCACACGGGTATGCTCACCCTGGCGCGGCATCACGGGTGGGAAACGTCCGGGTACAACCGGCGTGGGCACCCGGTGCAGGACCGGCTGCTCGCGGAGATGGCGCGGCTCAGCGGTACGCCTGCCGACGGTATTGGGCAGGCCGTGGACGGCTGTGCTGCGGTCACCTTCGCGCTGCCACTGTCGGCCATGGCACTGGGCTTCGCGCGGCTCGGCGCCCAGCAAGAGCCGGCGGCGGCACGGATCGTAGAAGCCATGGTGTCCCATCCCGACCTGGTCGCCGGTGCCGGTCGCCTGTGCACGGCCCTGATGACGGCCTTTCCCGGTCGCGTGATCGCCAAGGTGGGTGCCGAGGGCGTGTACGGCGCGGCCCTCTTGGACGAGGGGCTCGGGATCGCGCTCAAGGTCGAAGACGGCAACGCGTGGGCGTGCAACACGGCCCTGGTTGCTGTGCTCGAGCAGCTGGGTCTCGAGGTCGCGTCCGCGCCCGCGCTGCGGCGTTTCGCCGAGCATCCCGTGCTCAACACCCGGCGCGACCAGGTAGGCGTCATGCGCGCCACCGGCACCCTCGCAACGACATGATCCTGCAAGGGCGGAATTGATGTGCGCGAGCCCGTACGAGCCGCTAGCCTTGGTTTTGGAACCAGAGAAACCGACCCTAAACCTGACGCGACTTGGCGGAGGCGGCTTTCCTGTCGGCGATCTATCCGACCGCCTTACCGCCTTACCGCCCTACCGTCTTACCGCCTAACGTGAAATTCATCGATCGCGCCGTCATTCGCGTCACGGCCGGCACCGGCGGATCTGGAGCGGCGTCGTTTCGCCGCGAGGCGTACGTGCCCAAAGGAGGGCCAGACGGGGGAGACGGGGGACGCGGTGGGAGCATCTTCTTGAAGGCGGATCCGCACCTCACCACGCTGCTCGACTACCGCTACCGCACCCACCGCAAGGCGGACCGTGGCCAGCACGGACTCGGCGGGAATAAGACCGGGAAGTCCGGGGAAGACGTGTTTCTACCCGTGCCGCCCGGGACGGTGGTGCGCGATGCCGGGACGGAGACCGTACTGGCCGAGCTCGTGAACCCCGGGGACACGTTGCTGGTAGCCAAGGGCGGGCGCGGCGGGCGCGGAAACGCACAGTTTGCGACGCCCACGCATCAGGCGCCGCGCGAGTGGGAGCCTGGTGAGGAGGGCGAGGACCGCAGCATCGAGCTCGTGCTCAAGCTCATCGCCGACGTCGGTCTGGTGGGCGAGCC
>JBFIHA010000081.1:0-3469 GCA_041602035.1 Gemmatimonadales bacterium
AACAAGTAGATCGCAATGCTTCGAGTGCCGAGCAAGGCGATGCCGCGTACCAATGCGACGCCAAACGCACCCAACGCGAGCGCGCCCCAATCAATGTGACTGCCATAGCCGATGGCCACGACCAGAATCGCGCCAAGGTCGTCAACAATAGCGAGCGAAAGCATGAACACACGCAGGCTCGTGGGAATGCGCGATCCCAGGAGCGCGAGACTGCCTATGACGAACGCGGTATCGGTCGCCATTACCGTGCCCCAACCACCCTCGCCCGGTTGGCCAAACTGCAATGCCAGGTAGCAGCCTGCGGGCACGAGCATGCCGCCCAGCGCAGCCGCTATGGACAGTGTGGCCATACGTGGGTTTCGTAATTCGCCAAGCACTAGTTCACGTTTGAGTTCCAGGGCGACGACGAAAAAGAACAACGTCATCAAAGCGTCGTTGACCCACTCTCTCAAGGAGCGGTCGAACTCGAACGAACCGACCCGAACCCCCAGTTGGGTCTCCCATGCGTCCAGGAATTGTTGGCTCCACGGAGAGTTGGTTAGGACCAACGCAGCAATCGTGGATAGCAGGAGCACCGAGCCGGCGGCGGCTTCGATGCGCAAGAAATGGGTAAACGGCTTGGTCAACCGATCCATAAGTCCGGCGGGCAACCGCTCGAGCGCTACATGATTCTGCAGATCTTCACTCATATCCTCTGCCTCAGAAAGAAGCTCCTACCTCCTCCATGTTGACTCCCACGGCTCGCGGTTCGGAAACGCTGCGGAAGAGTCACTCGACAAGGCAAATATTGGGTGGACGCCTGAAGAGAACCCGCACGGGAGTGGGAGTCGGGGTGAGGACATGGCACGAAAAAAAGCTAACAACGGTCATCGATGGCGCTACGGTTTCAGACGGCGGCCAGGAAGCCCCGGTGCGGTCGGCACACGCGGGCGCGGCAGAGATAGGACAGCCGGGGGGCCGACGCCACCGAGGCGCTGGGAAAGCTGATTCAAGGTGAAGAGGTTATCATCGACGCCGTCACCCGTGATCGGTACGGCCGTTCGGTGGCGAACCTCAACACCGGCGCAAAGTCCGTACACACGGCCACGAGGGCAAGCTCCAAGAGGTAGACAGGGACAGCAGCTTCCGATACTCGTCCATCTGCTCCCCCGTGTTCTGGATCTGGGCAATCGGCCGCAACGCCCGCTCGGTAATCGCCGGCCGGCGGACCACGTTGGGCATGGACAGGATGTGTTGCTGGATCTCGGGCGCGAGGCGTAGAAGGCCCATGACCTGGGTGACGCGGGCCCGGGTGATGCCCTCTCGCCGGGCGATCGCGACCTGGTTGGCGACGTCGCCGGACTCGATGAGGCCCTGCCACTCAATGGCCTTGCCGAGCAGTTCCACCACCCGGGGCGGCTTGGGCTCCCTGGGCGGTTTGGGCTTCCCCCGGCGCGGCATGACAGCGGATACGACCCGGTCGGCGGCCACCCGGCGCGTCAGGGTGCCCACGTTGCCGTTATCGAACGCCCCCTTGGGCCCCACGATCTCGACCGTCTGTTCGCGGTAGGCGGCCACGGGCGCGCCATCAGGGCCGTCTAGGGCCACGTGTACGATCCGGAACCAGACCTCGGGCTCGGCCCATCCCCGGCCGGATCTAATACTGTTACATTTGGGGAGTTCCCCACCACCCCATGCGGGCTCTGTGACCCGCGCGTGCCTGCCAACCGAGTGTCCTTGGTTGCCCCATGAAGTAGTACCCGGCCATCCCCCGTGTCGGGCCCCTACTGGTCGACCCAGGTGGCTGGGTCCCAGCGAGGCCGTGGATTAGCTTCGAGTCGTCCCCGAGATAGCGAACCATGGCAGCTACACAAACACGCCATTCACCGACGGGCTCGATCGGGCTCGCGCTCGGCAGCGGCTCCGCACGCGGGTGGGCACACATCGGTGTCATCCGCGCGCTGACCGAGGCCGGCCTTGAGGCAGACTATGTGGCCGGTGCGAGCATCGGAGCCGCCGTAGGCGCCGTGTACGCGTCCGGCGACCTCGACGCGCTGGAAGACGTGGCGCTCGAGCTCGACTGGAGGCAGGTCGCATCGTTCTTCGATGCCGTGCTGCCAAAGTCCGGATTGATCGACGGCAAGAAGCTGTCGGCCTTCATCCGCCACCATGTGAAGGAGACGCGGATCGAAGAGCTCCCACTCCCGTTCTGCGCGATCGCCACCGACCTGGAGACGGGCGAGGAAGTCGCCATTCGGGAGGGCGACATCATTGAGGCCGTCCGAGCCAGCTTCTCCATTCCCGGCATACTCACACCGGTGCGATGGAACGGCAGAACGCTGGTGGACGGGGGTCTGGTGAACCCAGTGCCGGTAAACGTGCTGCGGGACATGGGTGCCGAGTTCGTGATCGCGGTGGACCTGAGCCACGGCGTGGTCGGCCGGAAGATGGCCCGCGACCGTACCGCTCCACCCAAGCCGGCGGCGCGCGCGAGCCGCGTGACCGAGGCCAGAAACAGGATCGCCCGGGCGCTGCGCACCCGCATGGCACGGGTGGGACTGCCGGCGCTGGACCAGATCACGCGATGGCGCAGCCGCGAGCGCCTGCCGAGCATCTTCGACGTCATGATCACGTCGCTCAACATCATGGAGGCGTTCATCACGAAGTCTCGGCTGGAAGCGGACCCGCCGGATCTGCTCATCCAGCCCAAGGTCGGCCACATCCGGTCGCTCGAGTTCCATCGAGCGGAGGAGGCCATCGCCGAAGGGTACCGGGAAGCGCGGGAGCGGCTCCGCACCGTGCGGCCGTAGCCCGCGCGGCTCGCGGCGCCGCGGCTTCCAAGAAAAGCAAAGGAGCCCGGCAAGGCCGGGCTCCCTAATCCATATCAGCTTTCGTTCGCCTACTTGCTCGACAGCCGAGCGTTCTCGCTCACCTTGACCTCGATCTTGCGCGGCTTGGCCGCCTCCACCTTGGGCAGGGTGACCTGCAGGATGCCGTGCGTGAACTCCGCGCGGACCTTCTCGGCATCCACCGAGCGCGGCAGCGTGAACCGGCGCTCGAACCGTCCGTAGCGGCGCTCGATCAGGTGATACTCGGAGCCTTCCTTGCCTTCCTGAACCTCCTGCCGCTTCTCACCGGTGATGGCGAGCACCCCGTTCTCGACGCTCACATCCACATCGTTGCTCGTGAGGCCCGGGAGCTCCGCCTGCAGGATGAGCTCGTCCTTGGTCTCCCGAACATCGACCACGGGGACCCAGGTGCTGCCGACCTGGGTCTCGGTCTGGCCGAGGAGCCGGTCGAACTCGTTTCGGATGTTGAAGATGTCGTCCCAGAGGCTGGGGGCCTGACGGCGCCAAATTGTCGGGTACAACATGATGCAATCCTCCATTTGAAGCGTTCATGACCCGTTTGTCCGATCGCCGGTCCCTCCCGGCGACCGCCGCTCGCGTATGAGGCAACCGCGATGCCAGAAGATTGCGCCAGAACGACA
>JBFIHA010000082.1:0-3306 GCA_041602035.1 Gemmatimonadales bacterium
CATCATGAAGATCGTGACCGAGGAGGCGCAGCCGGTCACCAAGGTACGGAAGGCCGTGCCGGCGAACGTGGCGGCGGCCGTGGCGGTGGTGCTGGAGAAGCTGCCGGCGGATCGGTTCGCGAGTGCGAGCGAGTTTGCCGAGGCGCTGACGAACCCGGCGTTTACGACCGAACGCGGGGCCGCGCGTGAACACAAGACCGACACGGCCCGGTGGAAGACCATAGCACTGGTTACAACGGCGCTCGCCGTGGCAGCCGTGCTGTGGGGCATGGTGAGAGGGCGAGAGGCATCCCACGTAGAGGGTACGGAGACCGCCCGGCGCTTCTCGGTCCTGCTCTTGGATTCCGCACCAATGGCAGTCGGCACCGGGCGCCCGGCCCTGACGCTCACCCCGGATGGCACGCGCATCGTCTACGTGTCCCGCATTCGTGGTGAGACTGTCGTGCTGCAGCACGGTCTCTCCAACGACTCGGTAGGACTGGTGCCCGGCAGCGTCGGTGCCACCGGACCGTTCGTCAAACCGTTGGGCAACGCCGTGGGGTTCTTCGTCTGGGATGAGCTGATTGAAGCGTCGTTGATGACCGGCGCGTCAGTTGAGTTCAACAACGTGACGCCAGTGACGCGAGGCGCGACGTGGTTGAATGACTCGGTGGTTGCGGTGAATACGTCGCCCAACGACGGCCTCGCGCGCGTTACGCTGAACGCACCGCTGGACCGTGACAGCCTCGGACGGGCAGCGACGTTCGTACCCATCCGGCGCGCGGAAGGAGAACGAAGTGTCGTATGGCCGGTGGCTGTGCCTAAACGAGAAGCGCTTTTGTACGTCAGCGATCGCGGCGGCGGACCCGATAAGTGGCAGATTGGCGTGCGGACGCTTGACGGGACCTACGATCGGGTGCTGATCCAAGGGGGAAGTCATCCACAGTACGCGGCGTCTGGGCACCTCGTGTTCGTCCGCAGTGGCGCGTTGTGGGCGGCGCCGTTCGATCGGAATCGGCTCGAACTGCGTGGATCAGAGGTGCAGGTTCTGACGGGTGTGCTCACCGAGCCGTCCGGGATCGCGCACTATGCGATTGCCGATGATGGCACGCTGGTCTACGCGTCCGGGGGCGGTTGGCGGTCGGAACGTCGTCTGGTGTGGATATCGCCGTCAGGCGCGGTCGAGCCACTCCCGTTCCCCATTCGAAACTACGCACACCCCGACCTCGCCCCGGACGATCGCCGCGTGGTCGCGACGCTGTACGATGGGAGCAACTTCGACGTGTGGCTGGGCGACGTCGCCCGCGGCACGTGGCTTCCGCTCACCCACGATGCCGGTGAAGACCTGTGGCCGCGCTGGGCGCCCGAGGGTGCGCGGGTCGCGTTGGCCACCGAGGTCCGTTCGGGCGGTCCACCACAAGTAGGGCTCGTCGATCTTCGCACGGGCGACCTCGAAGTGGTCGGTGATTCCGGATGGCTGTCGGCTCCTCGAGGCTGGGTTGGCGACGGGAGCGCGCTGTACTACGATGCGGACTCTCTGGGAGCCGGGCGGTCGACGAACGGTTACGACATCAAAGTGCTCGATGTGGCTACGGGGAGCCTGAGCACATGGCTCGCGACAACGGACGATGAATGGCAGGCGCATCCCTCGCCCGACGGGAGGTGGGTCGCATACGTCTCAGATCAATCCGGCCGGAACGAGGTTTACGTTCGCGCTGCAGAAGGCACGGACATCGCGCAGCCGGTGTCGACCGGGGGTGGAGTGGAACCGCTGTGGAACCGTTCGGGGAACGCACTTTACTTCCGGCGAGGCGACCAGATCTTTCGGGTCAGCGTTACACCTGCATCCGGTGGGCCGCTCACGCTCTCAGCACCGGAGCCGAGATTCGTCTTTCCGCCAATGATCTTGACCGATGCAGGGTGGGACATCGCGGCCGACGAGGGCCGCGTTCTGGCGGTGAGCGAATCGGCACAGTTGCGCGTGTCGTCCCTACGAATCGTCGTGGATTGGTTCAGTGAGTTGAACGCGAAGGTGGGGAACTGACAGATTCCCTGGGCCTTTGCGATTGCAACGTTCGATGTCATGACACCCACGGACCCCCACGCGCGAAAAACGCCGTTTCATCATCCGTCGGTCGTATGTGTACGCCCACTCCACCCCGACACCCCGCTCGCATCCGCTGCGCGACGAATCCTCCCGGGCCCATTCGTTGTATGTGGCTGCCGTTGAAAAATTTTCTCGCGCAGGATCTCACGACTGCTTCGTCCCTCAGAACCGCGTGTATCAAGACTAGTCACAAACCAGATTGAGCCGGTACGCATGATATGCATGGACCGGCGCGGCTGCCACCAAACGACCCTCTTGTGTCCACCTTCTGGCCCTCCCTGTTCACTCGTCCCATCCTAGAGGCACTCCCACCAGGAGCTCCCGAGCCGTGCCGCACCAACCCGACCGACTCGCGCGCCTGAAGGCCGTTCTCAGTGATCGCTACCGCATCGAGCGCGAGCTCGGCGCCGGCAGCATGGCCACCGCGTGAGGTGGTTGCGGCGTGGTCGCGCGAGCACCGATCGTGAAGGCCTGGGTTACCGTTGATCCTCCCCATCGCCTTGCCTTCCGCCCGGTCATTATGTACCGTTCAGTCCAGAATCGCAAACATCGTCGATATCGAGGAAAAATTGGCCAGACCCGCGGAATTCGACCGCAACGAAGCACTACGGCAGGCCATGGAAACGTTCTGGGACCTGGGCTACGAGGGCGCCTCGACGGCGGTCCTCGTTGACCGCCTGGGCATCGCCAGGTCGAGTCTCTACGCCGCCTTCGGCAGCAAGGACGGGCTCTACGCCGAGGCGATGGACCGCTACATCGAAGGGCTCAGGGTGCGCGTGATCGACCAGTTGCGAGCCGAGGGTCCGGCGATGGAGGTGCTGCGGGACTTCTTCCGGCGCGCCGCCGATCGCGGGACCCCGGAGGGCGAACAATTACGCTGCTGCATGGTGGTTCGCGCGTGCCTCGCCGGACCCGACCAGCCGCCCGCGATCCGCCAGCGCACGCGCCAGGCGATCCAGGAGCTGGACGACGCCTTCCATGCGTTACTGCGGCGGGCGCGCGACGAGGGCAGCCTGGCGCCCGGCGTCAAGCTTCGCGAGGCGGCCCGCTTCCTCACTACGACCTTCCAGGCTCTCAACATAGCCGCGCTGGCCGGCCGGGACCGCCGCGAGCGGCGCCAGATCGTCCGCCGCGCGCTGGCCACTCTCGACCCGCGGCACGGAGCATCTGAGTGAAGCGACGAACGAAGACAAGACGACTCTTGGTGTGGACCGTCGCGC
>JBFIHA010000083.1:0-3217 GCA_041602035.1 Gemmatimonadales bacterium
AATGTGCATGGGGCATCGGTACAAAGGTAGGGGGACGCTGCACGTCGACGGCGCGCGGCGTTCTGCAACCGCGGAGCCTTGGCATGGCGATCGTGTTCCTGACCCAGGATGTCACGCACAAGTGCCGGGTGGCGGTGCAGGTCTTGCGGCCCTCCCGCCCGATGCATCCGACTCTCCAGTCGCGTTCCTCGTCATCATGCTGGTACAGAGGAGGCGGACGCCGGCGTCAGAGTGTGCACGCATCCTCCAGGAAGGCGCCATGGGACAGACCCAGCAATCCACCGTCATCGATGCGCCAGTCGACACCGTGTGGAAGGCGATTCGCGACTCTCACGACCTGCGATGGTCCCCGAGCGCCATCACCAACTGGACGTCGTTGGCGGTCGTCGCGGCGATCACGTCGGGGCGCGTCGTGTACTGCACGGCGCCGTCCACGCGACCCGGCACGCACCGAACAACGAGACCAGACCATCAGCTCGCTACCAGCTCCGCAGGCCGTGATCGCCCCAGGGATGGTCGCCGACACGGTACCGACACCCACGGACGCCCTCCTGAGCGGCCGACATGTTCCTTGTCGCGTCACCGATGACTGACAACTGAAAACCCATCCATCCCCGTTCGAACTCCGACCGTTACGCTCTAGAAACATTACTCTCTATCTGGCGTAGTGAGTATAGGGACTGAACGCAGTCCTCGACGGCAGGGCAGAATGACTTTCCATAGGCTGTTTCCCAAGTTCCGGCGCAACTCCGCGCGCCGCACCCCCCACCGTGGAACACTCCCGCGTGTACCCGGCACTTCGAGTCCCCTATCCGACTCCGGCCTTGAAGGCGTCGAACGGCTGCGCCACGAGATCGCATCACCATCCACCCCGCTCACGTGTCCCGTGTGTCGGGGCAAGCTCGCCGTTCGTGGGCCGGTCAAGCTCGCAGCAGGGCGGCGGCTGGCATGGATGGTGACGTGCCTGCGGTGCGAGCACAACGAGGTGCTGCGAGCGTCACGGTATCCGCCGGTTCAGAGGACGCGGTTTGACTGCCTCGTCGAGTCGAAGCGGCGAGGACATCGCGACGTGCGGGGAGCGTGTGGTGGCCTGTTCGTCTCCGCGGCGTTTCAGACGGCTGTCGTGGTCGCCGCGGCGTTGGGCACCATGGGGGTGGCCGTGCGGAGTGCGCCCGCTCTGGACACGATCATGCTCACCCTTACCGAAGCGGCCCCCGATGCCGCGCCGGAGCCGGAAGAGCGCGACGCGTTGCCACTCGTCACGACGCTTGCGCCACCGCCCATGGGATTTCAGGTGCTCGAGGCGCCGCTCGACATCCCGACCGGGATTGCGCCGATCGACCTCGACCAGCGGTTCGATCCTCGGGACTACTCCGGTCGCGGTGTGGAAGGTGGCGTGTTCGCCGGCGTCGAGGGCCGGGAAGGACCCGTCGATCGGCCCGACGTCTTTCTTGCAGCAGCGGTGGAAGAGCTGCCGCAGCAGATCTATGCACCCCTGCCGAAATACCCGAGCCTCTTGCGTCGGGCCGGCATTGAAGGATACGTGGACGTGCGCTACATCGTGCACACCGACGGAACGGTAGATCCCGCGAGCGTTGTTGTCGTGGAGTCGTCCCACGCCCAGTTCGAACAGGCCGCGGTGAAAGCGGTTCGCCAAGCACGCTTTCGCCCGGGCCGCATGGGCGGCATCGCGGTTCGCGTGTTGGTTGAGCAGCGCATCATGTTCACAATCATGTAGGCTCGGGCAGACCCGGCAGAGCCTCGTTCGACCCTCGGTCAATGCGTCGCGAGATAGCCGAGCAGGATGGCGGCCATCGCTTTCGCTCCCACGACAATCGACCCCTCGTCGGCCACGTAGTCCGGGCTGTGCGGCATGCCGACGGTACCCGCCGCGCTGTTCGACACGCCCAGCCAGTACATCGCGCCTGGAATGTGCTGCTGGAAGTGCGCGAAGTCCTCGCTGAAGAAGGGCGTCACCTGGTTGACCTCGATGAGCGCCTCGGGGCCCAGCGCCGAACGGATCGTGGCGAGCGTCGAGCGAACGAGCGCGGAGTCGTTCACCATGTCGGGGAGGATCAGATCCTCGTAGCTGAACTCGTAGGAGACGCCCTCCCGCTCGACCCCAGCCACGTTGTCCTCGATCGTCTGCTTGGCTCGGGCGCGGGTGGCGACGCTGCCGGCCCGTACGAAGCCGCTCACCACCCAGGCTCCATCGTCGGAGCGGAACCGCCTGACCATGGCGAGCACGAAGTCCTCCGGGGCGACCGCGTTGCCGCTGCTGACGTCCCTGATCGCTTGGGCGTAGCGAACCGCCGCCTGCTCCAGATCGCCCGCGCCGCGCAGCGTGACGGTCACCCCGTCGTAGCCGGGCAACGACATGCCTTCCACGCTCCCGATCTGGCCCACCTCGAGCGGTGCCGTATGGAAGGCGAAGATCGCGCCGGGTGCCGGATCTTCGAGCACGCCGTCCCGAATCATGGCCAACGCACCCTGCGTGTTCTCCTCGGCGGGCTGGAAGATGAACACGACCGTCCCGGGCAGGTCTGCCCGGACCTCCGTGAGCGCCTCGGCGACCCCCAGGGCCACGGTCGTGTGCACATCGTGGCCGCAAATGTGGCGGACGCCCGGCGTCTCGGACGCGAACGGCACGGGATCGGGCGCGGCGCTGCGGACCGCGTCCATGTCCGCGCGGTAGGCTACCACCGGACCCGTCCGGTCGCCGCGCAGCACACCGACGACGCCGTGACCGCCGACCCCCGTCCGGACCTCCAGGCCCAAGGCGCGCAGCCGGGCCGCGACGATGCCCGCGGTGCGTTCCTCCTGGCCCGACAGTTCGGGGTGTCGGTGCAGGTCGCGCCGCACGGCGATGAGGTCATCGTGCACCTCCTGGAGCCGGTGATCGATGGCGTCCATGATTTGGTGCCGTTGGGCGTGGGCAGGCTGAAGACCCGCGACCAGGGCGAGCGTCATGAGGAGTCCGGCGTGAAGGCCGTTCCGCGCGCTACCCATCATCGTATCCTCCCGGGTCACCGATGCAGTTGACGTTGTCGACCCTACGCCGGGCTCGGGCCGGCAGTTTCGCCGCGCTTCCCGATGCACCGGACGACGTCGGGTGACTGGCGAGCGTCACTCCCCGCGAGCGGGATCGTAGACGATCACCGTGCCCTCGAGTCGCCGCGTGTCGGATGCGATCATCGCGGTGCCGGTCAGGATGAAC
>JBFIHA010000084.1:0-3210 GCA_041602035.1 Gemmatimonadales bacterium
ACTGTTCCACGAAAAGGCGCGATTTGTCCACATGAGCGGCACCTGGGGGACGGCCGCGGAGATCGAGATAATCAGAAGCGGGAGCATCCACTACAAGCACGCCGATGTCCACGAAGTTGTCGTAGAAGTTATTGACGACACTGCCATCCTGTGGAACCGCATTACTCTTGTGGCTGTGGTGCGAGGCAATGAGGTAACGAACCCGTTTACGGTTACCGAGGTCTACCGGAGGCAAGCGGATGGGTGGAAGATGTTGGCCATGACGTTTAGCAGCGTGCGAAGCGAGCATCGCATTGAGCGCTAAGTGTCATCCACCGACATTTGGAAATCTCAGCGCCGCCGGAGTAAGCGGAAGCCTCACCATCAGTGTCATCCGTCCACCGATCTAGCGCGGCGCCGTCTAACGAGCGTTTGCCGCTGGCGGGCGCGTCATCTAAGGAAGACATTTACTTGTGCGGTGGGCGAGAGGTCGCCCGCAGCTGAAACGCAAATCCATTAGGCGGCTCCCAGGTTATTGCATAGCCTCACCCGCCAAGTTGGAGACCACAGCCATGTTCGTCGGACACTACGGCGTGTCCTTCGCCGTCAAAAGAGCCGACCCATCGATTCCCCTCTGGGTACTCTTCATTGCTGTCCAACTCGTGGATGTCTTTTGGGCGCCTTTTATCTTGCTCGGTATCGAGAAGGTGCGGATCGTGCCTGGAATGACGGCTTCCAATCCGCTTGATCTGTACTACATGCCTTACACGCACAGCCTCGTGGCGGCACTCCTGTGGTCGGCAGGGGCTCTTGTCGTGTACAGAGCGCTCGGCCGCTGGCGCCCTAGTCGGAAAGCAGCCATGTTGATCGCGCTGGCGGTCTTTTCCCATTGGTTGTTTGACTTTCTTGTGCATCGCCCCGACCTACCTCTGTATGGCAATACTGCCAAAGTCGGCCTCGGCCTGTGGAATCTCCCCGTCATTGCTTTCGCCCTCGAAGCCGTCCTGCTGTTCGGTGGGATGTGGCTCTACCTGACTACCGCCCCTGTCCGACGAGTGCCCGTCGCGGTGTTCGGTCTCGTCATGCTGGCGATTCAAGCGTATGTGTTCTTTGGGCCGCCTCCGGTTTCCGACAGGGCACTGGCGTGGACCGCGCTCGCTGCCTACGCCGTTTTTGCCGCGGTCGTGGCGCGCCTGGAACGGCCGCACCGCCCAGTACCTGAGGGAGCCGCTT
Source organism: Gemmatimonadales bacterium (assembly GCA_041602035.1). GTDB lineage: Bacteria > Gemmatimonadota > Gemmatimonadetes > Gemmatimonadales > GWC2-71-9 > JAOTVV01. The sequence continues at coordinate 1,213 of JBFIHA010000084.1, forward strand.
CACAAGCGCTTGGAGCTGGCGCGCGGCCAAGGAAGGTAGAATCACGTTTGTGCGCCAGATGAGTTCAGTTGAACGAGCGAGTGTCCCGGGCGCCTGTTGGCTGTGCGCCCGCAGCTCAACCGCGGACCGTTAGACGGCAGCCGGCACGACCATGATCGCCTCCCTCTCAACCGTAGAGCTGATCCCCTTGGACGTAGCGCGCGACCTCCCGCGGCTTCGGGTCTGGCTCGAGCGCCCACATGTGACCCGCTGGTGGGGCGACCGGGACGAGGCAATGGCTGCCATCCGCCAACATTGTCCCACGGACCATGCTCTGATCGCCGTCGACGCTCGCCCGGTCGGCTACCTCTGTTGGCAGCGCCCGCTTCCCGAGGAACTCGCGGCAGCCGGGCTCAGCGATCTGCCGGCCGACCTGATTGATGTGGACATACTCATTGGCGAGCCAGACTCTATTGGTCGCGGAATCGGCCCACAAGCGCTCACGCTGCTGCTCGACCAGCTCCGCGCCGCAGGGCGGACGTCCGCGGGCATGGCTGCTGCGGCAGCCAATCCGCGTGCGCGCCGGGCCTATGAGAAGGCTGGTTTCCGATTGTTCCGAGCCTTCCAAGAGGCCGGCCAGGATTACTACTACCTCGTTCAATCGTTGCCGGCTGCCGTCTAACAAGCGCATGGACCTGTCGAGCGCGTACGCTTTCAAAGGACGGACTATTGATGCCCCTGGCGTTGATACGAGTACGTTCACCGGGACGCCCGCCTGGCGAGCATGATCGCTCGCACGTCATGCGCTGACCGTTAGGCCGCTCCACGCCAAGGACCTTGAGGTGACGCCTCCATCCACGTTTTCAGGACTCCTCCACCGACTCGGCCTCGCGACGCTGGGACTCGTTCTTATCCTCTTCGGCGCCGGCGTCCTCACCCTCGCCTTCGGTTCCGCCGATGCCTTCCGCGTCGGTACGCTGATAGGGCTCGTCCTCATCGCGGCCGGCGGCCGCCAAGTGTATGCCGCGGTCATTGGGGTGATTCCTAAATGGTACACCGAGCTCGTGCTATTTGGCGGCGTGATCGGCAGCGGAGGGCCGCGGATCCACAAGTGAGTGCTCGGCGCCGGTGGCCAGCACTGCCGCACCGCGCGGTGACGTCGAGAACGGAGCGGCCTAACACGCGCATGAAGCGGCCGGGCGCGTTCGTCTTAAAGGAAATCATCTATTCCGCCGCCTGGACGGCTCCCTGCTACGGAGCTCACCCGGCTTGCCGAGCGGGCGGGTCGCCGGCAGCTTACGCGCAGAGTCGTTAGGCAGCCAATCGAAACTCTCTGCCCGACGAGTTCGTATCAACCGGTGAGTGAAGGTCCCGGAATCCCCCCAACCGGCGAAGGTGTGGTGCCAACGGAGGTTCGGAATGCCGGCCGAAGTGCTGTGGCCCACCGTCGCCATCGGGGCAATCACGCTGCTGGCGTTCGGTGGAGTAGCCCTGCTCAGACTCCTACCCCGCCCGGGGTCCCGCGCACCCGATCAACCGGACCGCGAGGTGCTTGAAGAACTCAGGCTTCGGCTTGACCAGCTCGAGCAGTTACAGGAGCGGATGAGCGAACTGGAAGAACGGGTCGACTTCACGGAGCGCCTCCTGGCCAAGCAGCGCGAACCCGGACGGCTCCCTGCTGCAGGATTAGGCGGCGATTGAGCATCCAGCGGCGGGGGCGAATTGGCTGCCTAACCCGCGCATGAAGCTGCCGGGCGCGTTCGCTCTAGAGGAAGTCATTCACTTAGCCGCCTGGCACCGTCCCCGGTTCGCAGCTGCTCCGGGTTGCCGAGCGGGTCGGTCGCCGGCAGCTTATGCGCAGAGTCGTCAGGCCGCTCCCCCGCGAGCGGCCCAATCCTAGAACGGAGGATCTGTATGAGTTCGGACGACAGACCCAGCATCAAGCCGACGCCCGATGGGCCTTACCTGGTGAAGAACCTGGAGCGCCTCTCCAACCGGAACGGAGCCATCGAGGCCGCT
>JBFIHA010000085.1:0-3210 GCA_041602035.1 Gemmatimonadales bacterium
ATCCGCCGAGAGGCGGCTGAGTGGTCGGATCCACAGCCGCCCCACGTTGGCGCCGCTGACTCGCCCGCCGCCACCGGTATAGGCCAGCCGCGTTCCATCCGGCGACAGGGCGAGTGCGCCACCCGGTTGGAAGATGGGCGCTCGGTCCTCGGCGAAATCGACCAACACCCGCAGATCGCCATATCCGTTGGCTCGCGGTGGCGTCCGCAGCCAGCCCCACGCCGCGATTACGCCGAGCAGCGCAGCAACCGCCATCGTCCAAAGCGACAAGGAGTTCCACACGGCCGTCGGTACGGCACGACCCCCCGCTGCGGCCCGTGTCGTCGAAAACGTAAACGCCGCGTTCGTCAATGCACTGGCAAACGCCCTTGCACTCTCGAATCGATCTGCCGGCAACTTCTCGAGGGCCTTTGCAACCGCGCCGGCGACATTCGGCGGCACCGACTTGCGCACATTTACAACCGGTTGAGCCTCGTGGGTGACGATCTTCATGATGATCTGCTGCGCCGAGGAGCCCACATGCGGCGGGCTCCCCGTCAGCATCTCGTACAGCACTGCGCCCAACGAGTAGATGTCGGACCGACTCGTGAGATCCTTCTCAGCGGTCGCCTGTTCGGGACTCATGTAGTGCGGGGTCCCGAGGCTCAATCCCGTCTCGGTCATGCGGCCACCCGCGGCGGCGCTCACTGCGAGCGCAATGCCAAAGTCCGCCACCAGGGGGCGGCCATCGTGCAGCAGGATGTTTTCGGGCTTGATGTCGCGATGGATGACGTTGTGTCGATGCGCGTAGTCGAGCGCGTCCGCCACGTCTGTCGTAATCCTGACCGCCTCGTCGATGCCGAGCTGTCTCTCGTGATCGAGCTTGTCGCGCAACGTCTCGCCTTCGACATAGGGCATGACGTAATAAAGGAATCCGCTGGCGTCTCCGGAATCGAACAGTGGCAGGATGTGCGGGTGCTGCAGGTTGGCGGTGGTCTTGATCTCCTGCACGAACCGCTCGGCGCCGAGCACTGCAGCCAGCTCGGGCTTCAAGACCTTGATGGCGACCTTGCGATCGTGCTTGATGTCATGGGCGAGGTAGACGGTGGCCATGCCACCGGTGCCAAGCGGGCGCTCGATCTGGTAGCGATCAGCGAGAGCGGTTACGAGGTGTATTGGTATCTCGCTCATGGCGCAAAAAATAGGTCGGGATCGGGACGGCGGCTACGCGATTGGCGCCGGGGGCCCAGGCTCGCTGCACGCGTCTAACGTCGGGGACACACCCCGCCCGCGACCGGGCGGGGTGTGCCTGGGTGGCGCCCGTTCAGTTCCCCCAGGGCACCGGTTCGCCTTCGACCTTCCGGAACGTGCCCGATCGCTTGTCGGGCCAGTCGCTCGGCCACTGGAGATGAAGGGTCTCGCCCTCCATCCGGAACGTGAATGTCAGCGCGTTCTCCGGCCAGTCGCCCATGTAGTTCGGGTCCTTTGCCACGTAGGCCCGGGTGGTGAGTTGGTCGCCGCTCACCTCGTAGCGCCCGGAGTTGGCGACGAACGTGTCATACGCCGCGAGCTTCTCACTGTCGGTGAGATCGTCCCCCGCATACTGGGCTCGCGGTGCCGCCTGGTTCACATACATCATGCTGTAGTGGGTTCCGGAAAACACGAGCAAGCCGGGCTGCGGATCGGAAATCATTCGACCCTCCGTGTCCCAGCTCGTCACGACCCATGCACCCTGCAGCATGGACGAGGTATCCGCCGTATAGGACCGCCAGGCGATGGTGACGGTGCCGAGAACCGCGACGACGGTGATGATGCTGAGGATGCGGCGCATGGTGCCTCCTTTGAGACGGCCGGATGGGGGGCACCAGAGAATGCACCGGTAACCTTCGCCCCGCCACCCAGCGGAGCCCGCAGAGCGCAAATCGCAGCTCGCCGATCTCAGGTCGCCGATCGCCGCCCGGGTGATCCGGATTCTGTTCCGCGCCGCAGCTCCCCGTTTGCGACTCTACATACTCCGTTCAGTCGTTCTTCACGGCTGCTGCATAACATGGTTGTGAGGTGAAGCTGGACGACCGCACTAACGCTCTATGGAGGGACCATGGAAGACACGGGAACCCTTCTCACCACAACGCTGGGTGAGATCGAGCGCATTTTGAACACGAAAACCGTGATCGGCGATCCCATCACGCTGAACGGCACCACGGTCATACCGCTGGTGAACGTGGGTTTTGGTTTTGGCGCTGGAAGTGGAACCGGTAAGGCGCCTGGCCAAAAGAGGGAGGGCGCAGGCGGCGGAGCCGGCGGGGGGGGTGGTGTCAAGCCAGTCGCTGTCCTGATCGCCAACAAGGAGGGCGTGCGCATCGAATCCCTGAAGGGCGCCACAGCATCGCTCGCCGAGAAGGTGGTGGACACGGTCGGCCAAGTGATCGAGAAGCGCTCGGAGAAGGCGGAAAAGAAGGCCGAGTCCTGAGGCGTGACCGTCGCTCTGACGGTCTTCGCCGTCGTCGCTGGCGTGCTGGCCCTGCTCGCCATCCCGGTGGACGTTCGGCTATCGGTCGACTGTCGAGAGACCTGGAGCGGGCAGGCAAGCGTGCGTTGGCTGCTGGGCGTGGTACGCCTTTCGGGAAGCGCGCCGCCGGAGACCAAGAACGCTGAACGTCTCGCGCGCGCGCAAACGCGTAAGCGACGCCGAAGCAAACGAAAGGGGAGTCGGATTCCCTGGCGCGGAATGCGTGCCGCGCTCACTTCTCCCGGTTTTGCCCGGCGAGGACTGCAGTTCGCGCCGCGCGTGGTAAGCGTGATCCGCTTCCGTTCCCTGAGTGGATCCGCACGGATCGGGCTGGACGATCCAGCAGATACGGGACTCCTCTGGGGGGTGCTCGGTCCGTTGAGCACCGGCATTGCGGCACTCCCGTTCGCCAACATCCGCATCGAACCGGAGTTCGCGAACCCTACCTTCGTTGCACACGGCACGGCGAACGTTCGCGTGGTGCCTGCGCGGCTCGCCTGGACTGTAGTCGCATTCCTGATCTCGCCGGTCACGGTGCGGGCGGCGTGGGCCGCGGCGAGACGATGATGGTGAAGACGTTTGAAACGCCTCGGCGGGTCGTGGTCGGGAACACGACCGTGCACATCGTCGAGCGCACACGCGTGAGCGCTCACCGCGTCGGGAAGGTTGTCTGGTTCCAGGGGCAGAAGGATTGTACCAGCATCGTCGTGGTTGGGCCCCGG
>JBFIHA010000086.1:0-2986 GCA_041602035.1 Gemmatimonadales bacterium
CCGGACTGTCGAACGTAAAGTTTTGGCTGGACGAGCACGGATACGATTCCAGTGACGATGCTCTCTGCCAGCGTCTGTTCACCGCGGCCAAACAGAGCGATCGCGTGCTGACGGAGTCAGAGTGCCGCAGACTCATTGCCGAAACCGCTGACGGTCAGAAGCCCTAGAGCGGAGTGCCGAAACTCGCAGCCGTCACCGACGCCTACCTCGACCTCAAGTGGCACATGGATCCGGTCGAGGCCTCGGGTGTCGGTCTGGCCCAATTCGATCACTTGCTGGGACAGTTTCGCGATGAACACCTGAAGGAGCATCTCGCGGCGCTCCGGTCGATCGCTTCGGCGTTCGAGGAGTGCGAGGTTGATTCCATGCAGGATGAAATTGACCGAACCGCGCTGCTGTACGACGCCCGCGTCGCCATCCACACAATCGAAACCGACCGGCATCACACGCGAAATCCCGGGTTCTGGGCCGCTCATCCGCTCGAAGGTCTCTACCTGTTGCTGGCGCGGGAGGATCGTTCGGCTGAGCACCGGGCCACCGCGGCGAGGCAACGTATGTCGCGGATTCCCGCGTTCATCGACGATGCGATCGCTACGCTCTCGGCATGCCCTGGCGTGTTCGTCGAGACCGGACTCGATGTCGGTCGGGCGGGCGTCGCGCTCATTGACGATGTCGCTCGAACGCTCCGTCCAGCTGACGACGAGGGATTCGACGATGTCTGCGATCGAGCCAAGCTCGCGATGCAGTCGTTCGTCGATCATGTCGAGGCGCAGTTGCGGGAGACGGCAACCGAAGACTTTGCCTGTGGTGCTGCGTCGTTCGACTTCAAGCTCCAGTACGAGCACGTCCTGAAGACCACGTCATCCGAACTGTGGCGGTATGGGGAAAGTCTGGTGGAGGAAGTGGAGTGCCAAATTCGGGCGCTCGCCGAAGAGATCGAGCCTGGCGCCAACTGGCACGACGTGGTCGATCGGCTGCGTACGGAGCACCCGAGCGCCGACACTCTCGTGACCACATACAGGACGGCAATGGAACGCGCGCACCAGTTTGTGGAAGAGCATCGGTTGGCCCCGGTGCCAACCGGTCCGCTGCGCGTGGTGGAAACGCCACCGTTCCTGCGCTCCCTGATACCGTTTGCGGCGTATCAGCCCCCCGGCGCGTTTTCCGAGGACAAGACGGGACTGTTCTACGTCACGCCGCCCGGAGACGACATGGGTCCGGACGCCGCCGAAAAAATGTTGCGAGACCACTGCTCGTACGACCTACCATGCACGGCGCTCCATGAGGGATATCCCGGTCATCATCTCCACTTTCTCCACGCGCAGGGTCAATCCCGCATCGTGCGGAGTCTCATTGGCACGCCGGTGACGATCGAGGGTTGGGCCCTGTATTGCGAGGAGATGATGGGAGAGGCCGGGTTTTACCTGAACGTCCAGGAACGGCTGTTTCAGAAGGTGGCCTTGTTGTGGCGCGCCGTGCGCATCGTGCTTGACGTGGGTCTTCACGCGCGCGGTATGTCCTTCTCGGAGGGCGTCGATCTCCTGGTCGACACGCTCCACTTTGATCGCCAGAACGCGGAAGCGGAAGTCCGACGGTACTGTGCCACCCCGGCGTACCAAATCGGATATGCTGTCGGGCGCAGAGAAATCGCGGCCCTGCACGCCGCCTACCGAGACGCCGCTGGGGCTGAGTACTCGCAATACGGCTTCCACCAGGAATTTCTCAGCTATGGATTGCTGCCGGTGAGCCTCATACGGTGGGGCATGGGCTTGGGTGACTGAGAACGGCGCGTCGCGCCAACGGCTGCCGGCCGTTGTCAGGCGCCTTGGGGTTGTCTCGTTCTTCAATGACCTCGCGAGCGAGATGGTCTATCCGCTGCTCCCGGCCTTTGTCACAACTCAGCTCGGCGGCGGCGCGATCACGCTTGGCGCGCTGGACGGCGTCGCGGACGCCGTTGCGGCGGGGGTCAAGTTGGTTTCCGGGTGGCTTGCCGATCGCCGCTGGTGGCGACGGCCACTCGTCATCGGCGGGTACGGTATCGCCACGCTGGCACGGCCCCTGATCGGTTTGGCCACATCGGGATGGCAGGTCATTGCGCTCCGCGCGACGGACCGCATCGGAAAGGGAATTCGGAATCCGCCGCGCGACGCCGTCATCGCAGACGCGGCGCACCGGTCCATTCGTGGACGCGCGTTTGGGTTTCACCGAGCAATGGACCATGCCGGGGCAATGATCGGGCCGCTGGTCGCCTGGGGCCTGATTGCATGGCAGGGCATGACCCCCAGAGACGTGATCCTCGCCAGCGTGCTTCCGGGGCTGCTGGCCGTGGTGGTGGTTGCCTGGGCCATGACTCGGGTCGAGCCGGCGCGGCCGGGGCCAAGCCAACCGGCGGCGGCGACGCCAAGCTGTGCGCCGCCTGAAGACGTTTCAAAGCCATCGTCCCGACTGTTTCTCCTCATCGTCCTGTTTGCCTTCGCCCGGCTTCCCGAAACGCTCTTCTTGCTTCGGCTGCAAGACCTCAGAGTCCCGGTAGCCGTCATCCCGTTGCTCTGGTCGCTGTTACACGTCGTGCGAACCGCAGCGAGCTACCCCGGTGGTGGTCTCTCGGATCGGCTGGGTCCGCGTGCGACTATGGTTGGTGGTTGGGCCCTCTACTGTCTCATGTGTCTCGGGCTCGCTGGGAGCGGTGGCGCGGTTGCCGGAAGCCTGTGGTTTCTCGCTCTCGGTGTCGTCACCGCGCTCACCGAATCCCCCGAGCGGGCGTTTGTGGCGTCGCTTTCTGCGCGGCGCGGGACGCAGTTTGGCATGTACCACGCCAGTGTGGGTGTGGCCGCGCTCCCTGGTAGCTTGCTCTTGGGTGTCGTGTACGCAGTGTCGGGTGGCCCCGCCGCGCTTGGTGTGAGCGCCGCGCTCGCCGGGTTGTTGGCTGGGGCGGGATTCGTGATCCGCGATCGCGGGACCGATACCCGGTGACGTGGCGCCAACG
>JBFIHA010000087.1:0-2799 GCA_041602035.1 Gemmatimonadales bacterium
AGATCCGAACCCGACAGCAGCAACCGCTTGTTAGGAAGCACCCTCCCGCCAGACCAGCAGTTCCAACCAGCCCACCCAAGCGAGAATCTGAGAAGAGTTAGGTGCACAGCCCCGCGGGCTCGGCCCGGCCCACAGGGGTGCACGCCGACGTCTTGCGATCTATCCACGGTAGATATACGCATGCTAGATATTAATCACTTGGAGGGCGGCGTCCTGGCAAGAGACAGCGTAACCCACCGGGCTCGGCCGTGTTCCAAGGTTTCCGCGCGCCAGACTATCCCGTGCTCTCGTCCTGGTCGGCAGGGGGGCGTGGTCTACCGTTTGTGCCCAACGCATACGATGAGCACTTCTTCGAGACCTATGACGGCATGTATCTGTGGTACCGCACACTGGCGCAGAACCAACTGGTTGAGGCGGCCGCGATTCCGGTCGAGCGCGTGAACGGCGACATCCTTCTCATCTCCGGGGCTGACGATCAGATCTGGCCCTCAACGTTCATGGGGGAGCAGATTGTGGCGCGGCTTAAGACCCGGGAGTTCGGCCACGAGGTTCGCCACCTCGCGTTTCCGCGAGCTGGGCATGGCATCGCCGCACCCGGGGGAGAGCCCCTCACCTCGGTCTCGCAGCGACTCGGAGGCACGGTAGGTGGAAACGCGTATGCTCGCGAGCAAGGTTGGCAGGCGATGCTCTCGTTCCTACAAACCCAATTCGATGGGCAGGAGCCCTAAGCGACCGACGTCTGATGCTTCCTAACGACTCTGCGCATCAGCGCCGGGCCAAGCCCGCCAGCCGCAACGTCTGGTCAATGGACGTTTCCATTGATGTTATCAGCCTCTCAATGCCCCGAACGTGCGCGCCCGCCCGCTGCATGCGCCTGTTAGGTGGCGCGGCCAAAGCCGGGTTCGGATATGACCGACGCCGGGTCCAACTTATAGAAGGTCTTCAATAACTCGTAAAGCCGGGGTTCATGGTCCCGGAGCTCGACTGGCTTCTCAAAGAACACTTCAGTCGCGACGGCGAAGAACTCGGCATGATTCTCCGCTCCGTAGGGCCTGAGCGTCGTAAGATCGCCGGCCTCGGTCCGAGTAACGTGCTTTGCGAACTGATCAGACAGTAGCGCAGCCCAGACGCGAATGGCCGACGCGGATTCGAGGATCGGAAGACCATCCATCTTCCCGTCTTCAGCATCGAGCATGTGGGCGAACTCATGGAGCACGACGTTGTCGCCGTCAGATCCTAGACGCGTATCTCGCTGCACGGCGTCCCAACCCAGCACGACAATGCCGGACTGCCAGGCCTGGCCCTGAAGGGGTACGTCAGCGCGTACCACTTGGCCGGATGGATGCAAGGCCACAGTCTTTGGCACAAAACTCGACGGGTACACAAGGACACGGCCAACGCGGGTGTACTTGGGATAGTCCAGCTTCAGCAATAAGAGACAGGCCTGTGCCGCGATCGTCACGCGGATCTCTTCCGTTACCTCGAGCCCGCCGCAACCTTCGATGCCCACATGCTTGAGGAACAGCTGCATGAGCCGATAAAGGCGCTGCTGATCGGCGACAGCAAGTCGTCCCGCCAATGGCACGTGCCGTTTGGTGAGGTCAGGCCATTCCCGTGGTATCGGATCCGTTGGCAGGCGAACGCCGGGCTTTAGGAATCTGGAAAGGAGCTTTCGCAAGACCTGCTTGAGAGAATTCATTAGCCTGTCTAGGCGGCGCGCCACCTAACGGTCGTCCATCAGCTGCGAACGACTCGCCGAGAGTCGCCCACGTATCTTTGTCGTAGCAACGCGCCGTCGGCCCGCACAATCACAATCAGTATTCCTTTATAACGTACACGTATAACGTACACGCCCGGCAGTCTGGATGGACTTGTTAGGCCGCAAGGCGCTCCTAATCGTCGAATCGTCGTTCCACATCGCTGTGGACGTCGGGGAGAATTTCTTGGCCGCCGCTCACCATCATCCCCACCGCGCGTGGTTATAAGAGCATAGAGAAAAGAGAAAAAGGGGACCCTACGGGCTGGTGCCATACGGGGTAGTGGAGACAGTCGCATTCCGGCACTGCCGTATCGCTCTCGCGCGGCCCGCGAGCGCTCTCGAACGCGGTCGACATGGCCGGGATGGTCGAATTCCGGCGGTGCGGTCGGGCCGGGTTACGAACGGACGTGCTGGTTGAAGAACGCGATCGTCCGCTCCCAGGCCAGCTTGGCCGCCGCCGCATCGTACCGCGGCGTGGTGTTGTTGTTGAACCCGTGCTGGGTGCCCGGATACAGGTGGCGCTGATAGTCGACCCCGGCCGCCTGCAATGCCTGCTCGTAGTCGGGCCAGCTCGCGTTGATCCGCGGGTCGGTCTCGGCGGACTGCACCAGAAGGGGGCAGCGGATCTTCGGCACGTCCTCGAGGTTGGGTGCTGACCCGTAGAACGGCACGCCGGCCCACAGGTCCGCACCCAGCCGGGTCGCGAGATAGTTCACCATGCCACCGCCGTAGCAGAACCCCACCGCGCCAATCCGGCCGGTGCACTCCGGCCGCCCCCAAAGGAAGGTGGCGGCCGCGACGAAGTCCTCCCGCGTCTTCGCCTGGTCGAGCTGCCGGAACAGCTGCCGGGCGTTGTCTTCCGTACCCGGGTAGCCACCCAGGGGAAAGAGCGCATCGGGCGCGAATGCCACGAAGTTGTCGAGGGCCATCCGCCGGGCGATGTCCTCGATGTGCGGGTTGAGGCCCCGGTTCTCGTGAATGACCAGGATGCCTGGAAGCCGGCCGGTGGCGCTGGCGGGTTTGACGAAGTACCCTCGCCC
>JBFIHA010000088.1:0-2567 GCA_041602035.1 Gemmatimonadales bacterium
GCCTTCATCCCACACGCGGCGTCGCTGCGTCAGCCTTGCGGCCATTGCGCAATATTCCCCACTGCTGCCTCCCGTAGGAGTCTGGGCCGTATCTCAGTCCCAATGTGGCTGACCATCCTCTCAGACCAGCTACCCGTCGTCGCCTTGGTGAGCCGTTACCTCACCAACAAGCTGATAGGCCGCGAGCCCCTCCTTCGGCGCGACCTTGCGGCCGCTTTCACCCCAAGCCCATGCGAGCCCGAGGTCGTACGCGGTATTACCCGGCCGTTAGGCCGGCTATCCCCCGCCGTAGGGTAGGTTGCTCACGTGTTACGCACCCGTTCGCCACTAACGGTGAAGAGCAAGCTCTCCACCATTCGTGCGACTTGCATGTGTTAGGCACGCCGCCAGCGTTCGTCCTGAGCCAGGATCAAACTCTCCAAAAGAAAAGTTCGACATGTGCTCGTCCGAACGACAGTTGTCGTCGGAATCACAAAATTCGGAGTTTTACTCCCCTCGCGGTCAGGCGTCCGACCACCTGCCGCTGATATTGGGGCCGCACTCCTCAAGATCCCCGAACCGTCAGTTATCAAAGAGCGAACTCGCCGACCAAACGGTTCGCGGCGAGCACAGAATTGTAGACGCTGCACGATGGTGCGTCAAGGGGTGAAAACGCAGCGCCTTAGGCCGCCCCCCTCACCGTGCCGGGACGCCGCCAAGTGCGGCTCGCGCCTCATCCTGCTGCACGGGAGACAGACGGCTTTCCTCCACCCCACTGTACCGCCAGCTTACCATACCATTCTACGTCTGGAGCACCGCGATGTCGAGAGCCAGAGGCGCCGCAATCCGAAGGGTAGAACCCCTCTTTCTTTTCGGGATCCTCCTGGCGCTGGTGTCGTGCGCCACCCTGCGCCGGTTCCGGTTCGTCGAGCCCACCGTGAGCCTCCGAACGGTGCAGGTCACGGGACTCGGGCTCACCGGGGGATCGCTCCGGTTGTGGCTCGACGTGGAGAACCCCAATCCGTACGAGCTCCGCGGCACCGAGTTCCGCGCCACCGTGGACCTGGAAGGCACGCCGTTCGGCGAGCTGTTCCGCGCGGAGCCGTTGGCCATCGCCGCGGACACGACGACCACCGTCGATCTCGACCTGCGTTTCACGTGGGAAGGCGTGGGGGCCGCGGCGCGCGCGGCGTTCGAAAAAGGAAGTGTCGACTACGTGATGCGCGGCCGGTTCAAGGTGGGCACGCCCGTGGACGAGCGTTGGGTGGGTGTGGAACGGAGGGGTGAGGTGCCGCTCACCGGCGGCGGGTGGGACTAGGGAGGCTACCGCGTCGATGCGCCCGCTGCGGGCAGACCGAGGAACCCCAACACCGCCGCGCCCGCATCGATCTCGCGGCTCACGACGCCAAGCCGACCGCCGAACGGGCCCGGTCCGCCGGGCCAGGTGTGACCTCCCCCCTCGACAGTGATCAATCCGACGCGTGCGCCATCGGTGCAATCGGTCCACGAGGCGGTGACTACCGAGGTGCCGTCGTCCGCGGTATCGGGCGGCGTCGTCACCACTGGGGCACCGGAGCACCCGTTGGACCCCCGCCACCAGGCGACACTCGAATCGACGCCCACCACGCCTAGCTCGGCTGCGCCGTCCCACGGGAACACCGGGTCGGCCGTGCCGTTGACGAACAGCATTGGATTGCGCCGCGCGGGGCGACAGACGTCGATCAGGTCGAGCGACATGGTCGCCCCCACGCTCCCTGCCCCGGCGATGACGTCTGCCAAGTCGCACGAGAGCCGGTGCACGAGCATGCCGCCCTCGGAGAACCCGGTCACGTAGACGCGTGTCCGATCGATGGCGAGGTGTTGCGCCAGGTGGGCGATCAGCGTGCGGACGAAACGCGGATCGTCCACGCCGAGCCCATCGGCGGTGGTGCAGCGACAGCCGGCGGCCCAGCTCCCCTGGATGCCGTTGGGGAATACGACGATCGCGCCCGCCGCATCCGCGGCGGCGGTGAGGCCGCTTCGCGCCCCGAAGTTGGGGCCGGTATCCGGGAACCCGTGGAACGCGAGTAGCAGCGGCGCCGGCTGGACGCCATCATAGCCGCCGGGGAGGCGGTGCACGTAGGTGCGCTGGAATCCGCCGGACCACACCCACTGACCCAAGACCCCGTCCCCCTCCTCGGGGGTGTTGGCGTCGAGGCTGCAAGCAGCCACCACGCCAAACACGAGCGTCCCGAGGACCCACACGCGCGGGTGACCTCGTGGCCGCACGGCTATGGGGATGGGACCTCGAATGCCGAGGTCCTGTCGGGCGGCGAGCCCTCGACCCAGCGCTGAATGGTTGCCCGCTCCTGCTCGGAGAGGCGCGCGCCGCGGTGGAGCAGCAGATAACTCTTGAGCGGCATCTTCCCCTCCCCGACTTCTTCCCCGATCTCTTCGATGTGGTCCGCCCGTTCCTCCGCATCGTACCGGTTCCACGTGGAGAAGTTCATGTGCTCGCGGGCATGGTTCACGTGTCGGGTCACGTACCACGACGCTGGCGCCACGTACGCGTACCACGGCCACCGGGACTCGAACGAGTGGCAGTCGTA
>JBFIHA010000089.1:0-2490 GCA_041602035.1 Gemmatimonadales bacterium
ACTTCGATGCGTTGTAGGCACTCGTCGCCCCGAAGGCGATGCGCCCCGCAATGGACGTAATGTTGACGATGCAGCCCGAGCCCCGCTTCCGCATGGCCGGGAGTACGTGTTTGACGCACCGTACGGCACCGAAATAATTCGTCTCCATCACTCGCCGGAACTGGTCGAGACTCTCGTCTTCGACCGCGTTGATGCTGTAGATGCCTGCGTTGTTGACGAGAACATCGATCGAATCTCCAAACTCGGCGAAGACGTCTGTGACCGACGCGTCGTCGTCTACGTCCATGGACAGGACCGTTACCGGCAGCTGCGCCTCCGTGACGACCTTTTCGAGGTCGGACGCGCTCGGGTTCCGCATGGTCGCGATCACTTCGTGGCCCGCCCGTGCCAAGAGCAATGTGGCGTCGTAGCCGATTCCCTTGCTCGTTCCCGTGATCAAGATCTTGGCCATGCTTGATGCCTCCTGCTCCGAGTGTATGGACCGTTACGCTCTACTATGCCACTAGATTCGCAGAGGCTTCGGGTTGCGCCTGCCGCCCAACGGACATGGCGCTCAGCTGCGCCGCACCGCGCTGACCGGTAGCGCGGAGGCAAGGGGCCCGCCGCCAGAATGCTACCACGGACCGATTGGGCCGCGCGGTGCGGTGTCAGCTGCAGCGCCTTCTTGGGTGGCCAGCCTCGAGTGGCTTGACCGCCCGGCCGAGTAGCACTGTATCCGTGAATGCGAAGCCGGAACCCCGCTGGTGCTCCTTGGCGTTCTGCAGCGTCGCCGCCTCGATCTTCTCCTGCAGTGCCTCGGGCAGGGCGTCCATCTGGATGAACTCCCGACAGCCCTCGAGGAGGGGCTCGAGGCTGCGGAGCTGAAGCGGAAGCTCGCGGATCTCGAGGCGGCAATCGCCGAAACCCGCCTTGCTGACCATTGACTCGAACAGCGACTGATCTGTGCAGCCGAAGAGCGGACCGTGAGGGACGGCCTCTGGAGTATGATGGGCGGCCACCGCGTCGAAGAAGATGTTCATGCTCTCCTGTTCCTGTGGATGGACGAAGACGAAGCGACCGCCCGGTGCGAGAACGCGGTGGATCTCGCTGAAGACTTTCTCGGGTCGAGCGAGGTGGTGCAGGGTGTAGCACGCTGCCACCGCCTGAAAGGTGCCTGGCTCAAAGGGAAGGTCCTCAGCGTCAGCCTCGTGGAAGTCGATATCGCGGTAGGTGCTGCGCGCCGCCTGAACCATGTGGGGAGCGAAGTCGATGCCGACGACCCGAGCGCCCGTCTCGGCGAGGCGCGCTGCGACGTTGCCCGGACCACAACCTATCTCGAGGACGGCGTCTCCCGGGCGCAACTCGGCGGCCTCGATGAGGAGAGCAGCGCCACGGGAGGTGATTGCCGCAAAGGTGTCGAGGTATTTGCTCCCGAACCGGTCCCAAGTCCGCCGTTCGGTATCCGCCACTGCGGGGGGATCGTGGCTTTCCGACATGCTCTGGCCGCCCAACGGACCGGCGCTCAGCTGCGGCCAACAGCGCCTCCGGGGCCGCCTGAGCGCCGAGGTTGACGCCAGAAGGCTACCAAACCACAATTGGAACGCGCTGTTGGCCGTCAGCTGCAGCGCCTTGTTGGGCGGCATGCCCCGCGGAGGCGAGCCAGAAATGAAGCTCTCGATCGAGCTGAACGAGGCCGAGGGAACCAAGCTCCGAAATGAGGCGGCCCGTTTGGGAGTGGAGCCCCAGGACCTGGCTAAGGCTGCCTTGGCGGACCTGCTCCGAAACGAGGACGAGGAGTTCCGGAAAGCGGCAGAGCACGTGCTGCGGAAGAACGAGGAGCTGTATCGGCGCCTCGCCTGATGCGGTACCTGACCCTTGGAGAGGTCGTTGCGCTCCACCGAAGGCTGATCGCGACGACGGGGGGAGCACCGGGGATTCGGGACCTTGGGGGACTTGAATCCGCGCTGGCACAACCACGGGCCAGCTTCTCCGGAGAAGACCTCTACCCAGGCGTGATCGAGAAGGCCGCAGCCCTCGGATTCTCGCTTGTCATGGGACATCCGTTCGTGGATGGGAACAAGCGCACCGGCCATGCCGCGATGGAAACGTTCCTAGTCTTAAACGGCTACGAGTTGAACTCACCTGTGGACGAACAGGAGAGCGTGATGCTCGAACTCGCCGGTGGCGAACTCTCCCGCGACGACTTCTTGGACTGGGTCCGGACGCACGCCGTACCGCGGCGGTAACTTCATGCCGCCCAACGGATCCGCGGTTCAGCTGCGCCCAACAGCGCTGACCGCCAACGCTGGGGAACGGCGCCCGCCGCCAGAACGGTACCACGGATCGATTGGAACGAACTGTTGGGCGTCAGCTGCAACCGCTTGTTAGGCAGCCGGTTAACCGACGGCCCTACTTCTGGAAGACGCTCTCCATGACTTCAAGGGCGAACCGCGCGGAAACGGTTCCGGGGCCACCCGCCATCTCGATTCCGACTTCCACCGCCTCGAGGAC
>JBFIHA010000090.1:0-2010 GCA_041602035.1 Gemmatimonadales bacterium
ACGCTGCACAGGTGGCGGTCGTCGGCCACTCCGTGCGCACTTCGGGTTCGACCCAGCCGAGGCGATGCCGCACGATCCACCCGATGCCGGCTCCTTATGAACGTCTCGACGCCTGGCGGGCGGCCCACGCACTGGTCCTCGCCGTCTACACCGCCACAAACCACTTCCCAACCACCGAGCGGTACGGGCTAACCAGTCAGCTCCGTCGGGCGGCGGTCTCAATTGGCGCCAACATCGCCGAAGGAGCCGCCAAGCGGGGGCCGCGCGAGTTCCGCCGATTCCTCGACATCGCCCTGGGATCGCTCGGCGAGGTGACGTACCTGCTGCGAGTCGCCCGCGACCTCGACCTTCTGACCGACGATGCGTGGCGTGAACTGGAAACCCTGCGAGATCAGGTCGGAAAACGCGTGTGGCGTCTGTACCAGGCACTCCGACGGTAGCCACTGTCCTACCGTCTTACCGTCTTGCCGTCCTACCGTCCTAACTACCCCCGAAACCACAAGCCAATGATGGGAATCAGCAGAGCCACCAACACCCCCAGCAGCCAGCGCGTCTGCTCACCAAAGCGACGCTCGAGCGTGGCTTCGAGACCGACCATCCGCTGCCCGAGATTGGCCTCCAAGGCGGACATGCGCCGATCGAGCCTGGTTTCCAGCGCATGCATGTCACGCTCGAGCGTGGCCTCCAGCGCGGTCATTCGTTGCTCGAGGCTGCGCTCCGACGCGGCAATACGCTGCTCCATGCGTGCGTCGAAACGCTGAAAGTTCAACTCGTTCAGCTCGCGCAGGTCACTGCGGTACGTCGCATCCACTTGATTGAACCACTCCACGAGCTCGTGAGCGATCTCCTCACCGAGGCGATCGTAGAAGGCCTTTGACAGCCTGGCCGTAACGGGCACGGCGGCGCTCCCGGAAACGTGACGCCGCCATCATCCAAGCTACGCTCGGCCCACCGAGTACCGGAAGCCCGCATCGCGGGCCGTCTTCGCGCCCGCGTTTGGAACGTCTTGGCCGTCACACTGTCACGATCGGCACAAGTCATGCGGTGGTGAGCTTCAGGGGGCGACCCGGCAGACCGTAGGAGGGGACGCCGCCCTGGGATCGCTCGGCGAGGTGACGTACCTGCTGCGAGTCGCCCGCGACCTCGACCGCCTACCGTCCTACCGTCTTACCGTCTTACCGTCTTACCGTCCTCCCGTCCTCCCAACAGCGCAGTCCTCCCACCGTGCTCACGTCGGCCGCAACAGCAATTCCACGTCCGCCATTCCCGCCATCAGGCGGTCGATTTCGTCCCCCACGTCCGCAGCCGCGGCGAGATCGGTGGTCAGACCCTCGACGGTCCCCGTCCCGGTCGTGAGGCGTAACAACCCGAGACGAATGGTCTCCAACGAGGCGACTGCCTCCCTCAAGTGCTTCTCGGTAGTGTCCCGCGCATCCTGCAGATCGGCAGGAATCTCGTCCCCGGCGGCTCGTGCCGCCGCGTGCGCGTCGTTCAACATCTCGAGTGTCTGCCGAAGGTGCTGTGCGTCGGCCTCCAGATGCCGGACCACCGATGGCACGTCCCCCAGGCCGGAGCGCAGCGCTTTGGGCAGTTGTTCGTACAATGCGTCCACGGCAAAACCGATTTGCAGCTCGGTGGGACGGTGCGTCGGCCGCATGGGGAGCGCCTGCTTCTTGAGCCTGATGCCGGCCACCTTGAAGAGCCATTGGGCGAATCTCCCCTTCCAGAACCTGAACCGACGCTCGGCCTTGGCGTCGATGCGCCCCGCCCTCAGGTGGGTGCCAACAGCCAGTGAGATGGACCCGGCCACGACGGAGCCTGCAGACACCCACATCCACGCATCGACATTGGGGAGCAATCCAAACAGGCCCGCGAAACTCGCCACCAGGCCACCTCCCGCTGCCATCGCCACGCGGAACGCCGTCTTCTCGCCCCAGGATGGCTCGACGCCGTGGCTGTAGGCCAATTCCTCACGCCGGCGCTCCACTTCGGTGCGCAGCGCGGCGAGGA